>CALXPT010000004.1 GCA_944390355.1 uncultured Alphaproteobacteria bacterium
TGAGGCATTTATCTTGTTGGCTTTCATCATACGTTTTTTGAGGTTGCCGCTATATGCCTGCTCTACTCTCAATCCGGCTTTTCTTAATTTATAGGCAATTTCAATCGCTTTAAGATTATTTTCTTCACCAACCGGAATAACCGCTATCGGGCGAGGCAAAGACACATCTTCTTCCAGCAACATCGACAATCTTTCAACGCCGCAAGCCCAGCCGATACCCGAAACGGCACCGCCGCCCATTTGTTCAACCAAGCCATCATAGCGACCACCGGCCAAAACCGTTCCTTGCGCGCCAAGCTTATCGGTTGTTAACTCAAACACCGTATGCGAATAATAATCCAAGCCTCTAACCAAGCGGTCGTTCACACGATATTTTATTCCTAACGTATCCAGACCTTTGAGTACATTTTCAAAAAAGCTCTTTGAGGCCTCATTCAAGCTATCTCTGTACAAAGGGGCGTTTGATACAACTTCTTTATCACATTCTTCTTTAGAGTCAAGGACACGCAACGGATTTTTTTCTAAACGCGTCTTGGAATCTTCCGATAATCTGTCATAATTTTCCTGCAAATAAGCAACCAACTTTTCACGATATGCGGCGCGGCTCTCTTTATCTCCCAAAGAATTTATCTCAACCGTTACCGTTCCGCTCAGTCCTAAGCTCTCCATAAATTCATAAGCCATGGCGATAACCTCGATATCGGCTTGCGGTGTTTCTACGCCCAGCAACTCGACCCCAAACTGGGTGAACTGTCTTTGGCGGCCTTTCTGCGGGCGTTCATAACGAAACATCGGACCGGCATAATACATCTTTACCGGAAGATTTTGCTGCATGCCGTTGGATATAAACGCTCTGACAACACCTGCCGTTCCCTCCGGACGCAGGGTCAAACTCTCTCCGCCTCTGTCCTCAAAGCAATACATCTCTTTGGTTACGATATCCGACGTATCGCCCAAATTTCTGGAAAAAACTTCCGTAAACTCAAATATCGGCGTTTCTATTTCCTCAAAGCCATATTTTTCAACGATTTTGGAACCTTCGGCGATAACTCTTTTCGCCTTTCTCTTGGCCTCGCCGTACAAGTCATAAGTCCCTCGGACATTTTGCATTTTGCTCATTTTTTTATTCCTTATTATTTTTCTTCTTTGGCCTTTGCTTCTACAAGATTGACCAATTCATCAACGATATTTTCATCTTTTACTTTTTTATAAGGCTTGCCCTTGACAAACAGCATATTGTCATCGTGTCCGCCGCACACGCCGAAATCAGAATGTGAGGCCTCTCCGGGGCCGTTAACCACACAGCCCATAACCGCCAAAGTTATCGGCGCAGCAATATGGCTTAATCTTTTTTCAAGCTCTTCAACCGTTTTTTGGACATCATAGCCTCTTCTTGCGCAGGTCGGGCAGGAAATTATCCTAACCCCTCTATGTCTTAAGTCCAGAGCTTTTAATATCTCATAACCGGTTTTAACTTCTTCTTCAACATCTGCCGTTAACGACACGCGCAAGGTATCGCCGATACCCTCCATCAGCAACGCGCCTATGCCCATTGCCGATTTGACCGTACCCGCTCTCAGCCCGCCGGCTTCCGTTACGCCCAAGTGCAACGGATAATCGCATTTTTCAGCCAGTTTTTTATAAGCGTCTATCATCATTAAGGTATTGGACGATTTAACACTTATTTTAAACTCTCTAAAATCATTGTCCTCAAGCATTTTGGCTTGTTCCAACGCACTCTCCACCAAAGCGTCCGCACAAGGTTCACCGTACTTTTCCAAAAGTTTTTTATCTAATGAACCGCCATTCACTCCAATACGAATCGAACAGCCATAATCTTTGGCTGCTTGAACAACCGTTTTAACCCTATCTGCTCCGCCGATGTTTCCGGGGTTGATTCTCAAACATGCCGCCCCGTTTTCCGCCGCCAAAATTCCCAATCTGTAATCAAAATGGATATCCGCTACTACCGGAATGTTTACCTGTCTTGTTATCTCTTTCAACGCCAATGCCGAATCCCTGTCCGGACATGAGCAACGCGTTATATCGCACCCAACCCTCTCCTGACGTTTGATTTGCTCCACCGTGGCTTTTACATCTGTGGTCGGCGTATTCGTCATGGACTGAACCGAAATCGGCGAATCTCCTCCGACTAAAACATTTCCAACCCTTATTTGACGGCTCTTGCGGCGTTTTATTTTATCCATATGCTTATTCCTTATAATGCAAAAGAAAATAGCAAGATAAAACCTGCTATTTTCTTTAACCTATTTTATTTTTTTTAATGGTTTAAGGCTTTATCTATTATCTCATCAACCTTAATACCAGTTTTTTTGTCTGCTGTAAAGACCGGAGTTTTTTTGCCAAATACATAGACATCTACAGCATCATAGCGTCCGGCCGAAATTATCATTCCTTTGGCATCGGGCACATTGTATGTATAACCGGCCTCAACTACCTTGCTGATATAGAGCTTGTCCGCATCTTTTGCCTCTATCCATGTTTCGGCTCTGGTTTTCATCACAACTTTTACATCCGTATCTATGGAATTTGGGCTTTCTGTTTTTATTTCCGTTGTTTCTTTATTATTTTCTTCTTTATTAACTTCCTCTTTAACCTCTTCTTTTTCTGCTATTTGAGAAGGTTGCTCTTCTGCTTTAGCCGAGCTTTCTTTCTTTGCTTCTTCAACTTTTGCTTTTCCGTCCTCAATTACCTCTTCAGAAAAGCTCTCGTTCGTCATAACGACCTGTTTCGTTTCCTTTTCTATTGACGAATCGGCATTTATTATCGGTAATGCTTCTTCCGATGCTTGCGAGAGTGTTTTTTCTTCTTCTGCCTTGTCATTTTCTACTTTTAGCGGGTAGGCTTCTACGCTTTCGTTTGTTTCTTTTTGTATTTTGCTTTCAATCAGGTCTTTATAGTTTTGTATATAGTAATTCCAACCAAAATATGCTCCCGCTATTATCAATAAACTGATTATGATATATTTTAATTTCGGGGCAGTTGCTTCCGTTTCCGGCTCCGGTACATATAATTCGGAATCGGGATTCTTAGAATCGGTTTCCTCTTTATATAATTGCGACATCCGAACTGCGTTTAACCCCAGATAGGCGGCATAACTTCTGACAAAACCCAGACCATATGGTGCTTCCGGTACTTCTGAGTAATTGCTATTTTCAATTGAAGACAAGTAAGCTTCCCTAATGCGTAGCTTTTGAGCTATTTCTTCCAATGTTTCACCCTTCTTTAAGCGGGTTTCTCTCAACATTGTTCCCACTCGTCCGTCGTTATCCAAGGTTTTGTCTTCTTTTGGGACTTCCACCTTTTCTGTCTCTTGAGAATCGCTCTTTCGCTCTTCCTTTTTTATTTTCTTGTTTGTTTCTTTGGTGTTTTTTTGGTCAACATTATCTTTTTTGGCTGGCGTCATTGTTTTTATGCTCCAAATTTGTTTTTTTTGTTAATTAAACACAGTTTTTAGAAAATTTCAACTCCGTGGTCATTTGCATATGCATATATTTGCGGACGTAGCGTTTTGCCGGTAGAATTCAGCAATTGGGTCATATAATCTTCTACCTCTGCTACATTTATGGTTCTTATCATACTCTTTACACGCCCGTATGTGGCTCCCGATGATGATAAATTTCTATACCCAAGACCTATTAAGGCAAATGCTTCTACCGGTACGGAGGCCATTTCTCCGCATACGGAACAATAAACTTTGTGCTTGTTCGCCTTTTTTATTATCGTTCCCATTAACCTTAAAAACGGTGCCGATAATACATCATAACGTTCGGATAAGCGCGGATTGCCTCTGTCGCAGGCAAAGAAAAATTGGGCTAAATCATTTGTTCCTACCGAAACAAAATCCGCCTGTTCCAATATCTCGTCTAACTGGAAAACTACGGAAGGGACTTCTATCATCAAACCGACGTTCATTTTGGCCGGTAGTTTGTCCGTGTTCTTTTTTACTTTTTCGTATTCAAGCATTAATGTCTCTTTGGCTTCTTCAAACTCAGATAAGTTTGATATCATCGGAAACATAACATTTAATTCTTTTCCCTCTGCCGCCTTGATAAACGCATGAATTTGCTTACGCAAAATCGCCCTCCTGTCCAGCGTTATGCGAATCGAACGCCAGCCTATGGCCGGATTTTCTTCATCTAAGCCAGCCCAATAGGGCAAAAGCTTGTCTGAACCGACATCCAAACAGCGGAATATTACTTTGCGATAACCTGCCCTGTCCATTAATTCTTTATAATAGCCGATTTGTTGTTCTACATTCGGCATTTCATTTGAGGCCATGAACGGTATTTCGGTTCGATATAAGCCTATCCCATCGCAATTTGTACTTTCTATATAATCCAAATCGAAATTCATGCCGACATTGATATATTGTCCGATACGAACCCCATCAAGCGTTTGCGACGGCAATCTTTTTAGCTTAGCGAGTTTTTCTTGTTGCTGTTTTAATTCCTGTCGTTTGGCAATAAACCTTTTCTGCGTATCTTCGCTCGGATGCAAATAGACATAGCCTTCATTGCCGTCCAAGGCTATCAGCTCGCCGCTTTTGACTTCATCATACAAGCCTTTAATCTTTACAATTACCGGTATATTCAAGGCTTTTGCTACTATTGCCACATGCATTGTCGGCGTTCCTTCTTCCAACAGCAAGCCTCTTATTTTGGTGTAATCGTAATCCATTAACTCTGCCGGACCCATGGTCTGCGCTATGATTACTATATCCTTGCTATCTTGTGCTATTTTGGCACTTTGCCCGAAATCTCCGTTCAAATATGCCAATAGGCGGTCTGACACATCTCTCAAGTCATGCAAACGTTCTTTAAGGTAGCCGTCCTGTGTGGACGAGAGACGATTCCACATGTCTTCATAAGCCCTTTCTACCGCCGCTTCCGCCGTTAAGCCGCCCATTACATTATCTGCTATTTTCTTAAACCACCCTTTATCTTTTGCAAACATTAAGTAGGCATCTAAAATGTCTACATGCTCTCCCAGCCCTAATTTGGTTGAATTAAATTTCGAATCCAGATCATCATTCATTTGTTGATGGGCGATTGTCAACCTATCTAATTCTTTTTCTTTGTCTTCTGCAAAAATTTTGCTTACTGCATGGCGGCGATGATGCAATACGGCCTGTCCCAAACCGAATCCTTTGCTTAATGATATGCCCCTTATTTTGTCCTTGGACATTAATCCTCTGGACTTTATGAGTTCCGTTTTATATTCACTCATTTCATCTGACGATATTATGTCGGAAATGAACATCGCCAACGTTTCCATCGTCTCTTGTTCTGTTTGTAAAAACTCATGTTTCTTTTTTGTTTGGGCTATCAAAACGCCTATTGCCTTATGACGAGAAACCAGCGGCACACCTAAAAATGATTTAAGCTCTTTTTCGGAAAACTTTTCTTTGGTTACAAATTTCGGATGCGATTGCGAATCCGATAAGGCCAGAGGACGACAATTCTTGGCTACCGTTCCGACCAATCCTTCCCCTTGGCGCACGGATACCTTGTGCAGCGAATCCTCATTATATCCCGCAGAGGCAAACAGCTCAAAGTTGTTGTCTTCAAGCATGACAAAACATGACACACTATCATAATGCATCTCTTTTGAAATGATTTTTGTTATGACGTTCAGACGTCCAGATATATGTTCTTGTTCATCTGCCGTTTGTCTTAAAAGTTTTAGAATCCTAAATGCGGGACTTTCCGAATCTTTGGGCATGTTTCTTACCTAAAAATTTTGCTTGCACTTCTTTTTTTATTTTCTATATTCTCTCTCATTAAGGTTAAATTTTTTCTTAAGAGGAGTTATTTTCATGGCTAATTTATATCAAAAAGGTGATCATGACACGAGACCTTGGGGTACTTGGGAAGTTATTGACGGCGGCGAAAATTTTTGCGTCAAAAAAATTACCGTATTCCCTCAAGGAAAGCTCTCTTTGCAACTTCATCATCACAGAGCCGAACATTGGATTATTGTTCAAGGTGAGGCCGTTGTTACTTTGGGGGATGAAAAGTTTGTTAAAAAGGCCAACGATGCTATTTATATTCCGGTTGAAACAAAACACCGCATTCAAAATGAGACTTCCGAAAATGTCGTGTTTATCGAAGTTCAGGCCGGCGACAGCCTTGATGAAAATGATATTGTTCGTTTTGATGATATTTACGGACGGGCTTAGCTCGTTTCTTATCCCCCTTAAACCTGCCATAAGGCAGGTTTTTTTATATTACATATTTACGGCTGATTTCCTTAAATACATCCGAACCGGCTTTTTCAAGCCACTCAAAAACTATCATCTCGTAGGTTACGACTTCTATATTGCAATGCGCCAATCGCTGCAATGCGTAAACGTGTTGCAAGTTTTTGCGCGAAGAGCAAGAATCTGCTACTACAAATACTTCAAACCCTTCTTCTTTTAATTCAAGTGCCGTTTGCAACACGCAAATATGTGTTTCGACTCCGGCTATGATAACTTGCTTTTTGCCTAATGTTTGCAGCCGCTTTTTTATCGTCTCATTTTTCCAGCACGAAAACTCTTGTTTGGCAAAATATTGTGCTTGCTCTCCGGCCGCTTGTCTTATGTCTACTATCGTTTGCCCCAGACCTTTCGGATATTGCTCCGTTATCGTATACGGAATACTTAACAAATTTGCTACCGAAACCAGTCGCGCACAGTTGTTTATTACTTCTCGCGGGTTGTCCGTGGCAGGCACCAATCTCTCTTGCACATCAATAATCAATAGCTGGGAATCGTCTTTTTTTATAAACATCAGGGCTTTCCTTTGCTTTAAGGTGTTGACTATCTACTTAAAATAATTAATACTGCTTTAAAATGTTGTTAACAATCGTTGAAGAAATATCATGAATTTTATTGATTTAGGTTTAAGTGAAAAAACCATTAAGGCTATTAATGAATTGGGAATCGTCGAACCGACTACCGTTCAGAATGATGTTATTCCCTCCATCTTGGACGGAAAAGATGTTTTTACCATTGCACCGCAGAGCTGCGGAAAAACTTGCTCGTATGTATTCCCTTTGCTCGATATTATCAGCAATGCTAATGCCGACAAGTCGCAAAAAGGTCCTAACATTTTGATTATTACACCTGATTCTCAGCAATCCGTTGCCGTTTCCGATCAGTTGGCTATTTTTAACAAATATCACGAAATTAATGAAGCTACCATCAAAGATAAAGAAGAAAATATTGATAACGAAGCTAATGTTGTTATTGGCTCTCCCGATTTGTTGGTTGAGCTGCTCGAATCGGAAAAAATCGACCTTTCCAAAACTAATATCTTGGTAGTTGATGATATTAATCTTATCAAAAAAAGAAAACAACTCGCAAATTTGGTCAAAGTATTAGATATTTTGCCGGCCGATAAACAAAATATTGTTTATACTAATCGTCGCTCCAAAGAAACTCAGGATATTCTTGATAAAATTCTTAAAGCTCCGCAAGAAGTTAAAGTTGATAAGAACAAAGAGCAAGAAGTTCAGCAAATTTTGCCTGCCGATACCGAAAAAGCTCTATCTTCCGCTAAGGTTTTATCTTCAGAAAGTACTGAGAATCCTGTTATCGACAAAAAAACTCAAAATAAGCAAAATGAAAGTCGTGTTCCTCAATTTCAGAAATTTGTTTCTCCCGTTAAAGACAGAGAGGCTATTGAGCTTGTCAAAAAATTTAATACATTTAATCACAAGACTCCCGATTTCTTGACTTATAAGGGGATTGTCGTTAAAGACTAGTTTGTTCTTATTTTACAAAAACAGTCCCGTAACACAAAGCGGGGCTGTTTTGGTTTTACTTAGGTGATTTCCGTTACCGCTCTTAAGTTGCCTTCGCGGTTGATTTGGATTACGCGCAGTCTCCTGTGCATTTCTTGTATTGTCTTATTGCGGTCTGCCGTCGGGTAGGTATGCAAAATTCTATCCATAAATGCTTCATAGGCTGCTTCCGAACTCTCAGCATGGATGGTCGCTAAGCAGTTGTCGTGGCCCGAACCCATAAGCTCCCATATTGCGCCCGCATTTTGAGTCGATATCTCGCCCCCGATAATTGCGTCCGGCGTAAACCTCACAACCAAGTCTATGATTTTGGCATAATCAAACTGGTTGGTTTGGTCGGTTCTGGACATCACCAAATGCACTCTGTTGGGGTGCGGAACTATCAACTCTCTCGTATCTTCTATTGTTACTATACGTTTATTTATATCAAGTATCTTCAACAAATTGTTCAAAAATGTTGTTTTTCCCGTCGATGTTGCTCCGCTTATTAAAATATGGTCGCCTCTCTTTATGCTTAACAATAGTCGCTCATAGGGATCACTTGGGTCTTTTATGTTCTTAAGCGGGTTTATCTTGTGCAGATTTTCTCCTTGCTTTATCCCGTAATCCTGCAAGCCAAATGCCACGTCATCGGCATGAACACGGATGGTTAGTGCTATGCCTCCGGTTAAGTCATTTTCATCATACATTACATTTTTGCCGCAAACTGCCGAAAAACGGTGGTCTCCGGGGATACTGGCATAAACTACCGGTGTTCCCGAAACCGGATCAAACGGTAGTTCATATGTATTGGCTATAATATAAAGCAAGTCCGTCAGATATTCTTTGGAAAGTTTTTCATCTTTATACATTACCCACGGATATGCTCTCTTGCCACGCAGGCGCAACCATATCGTACCGGCATTATTTATTGCAACCTCTTCTATGTTGTCTTGGTTGTACCAATATGAAAGTGGTCTTAAGACTGATTCTAATACCTTGAAACTGTCGGTCATTTTTTCTCCTTAAATGAGCTTGACGACGCTATCGTCTGTTTCCGGTGTTTGATTGCTTGTTCCGCCGCTGTCTTGGTTTATTCCGGGTTTGGGGCCACTCGTGTTGCTCATTGGAACTGCCGGAACTAAGCCTGTGCTTGAAGGCGGCGGCGGTACGGAACCGTTTATATTACTTCTTTTGTTTGATGTTTCCATTTCACTGTCGTCAATAAACTTTTTGCTTTCCGCTTCTTCTCCATTATTTTGATAAAGTGCCTGATTATTACTGCCACTTACACCCGTTGTCGGTCGATTGGATACATCTTCCTTAGCGGCTTGTGCCTCAACCTCTTTGTCATCAATTAAAATATTGCGGCGATTAAGTTCGGAATCTTCATCACTTCTTTCCGGCGTTCTCATCCACAAATCTATATTCGGATAAACTATAATGCGCGTGCCGGCCGGTACATATGTCAAGGGTTGGATGTTGCTTTTGTCTTGCAAAATTTCATTAAACACTTGATCCATTTGTTCCAAAAAATTGTCGCGGGCATCATTGGCTGCTTGTTGTCTAGGCGTTTCCGTCTCACTGGAACTATTGCTTTTAGGTGCCATCAGATATGCACTATAACTTGTTAAGGCCGTGGTCATTACCGGCAAAGTATATTTCTTAAACAACTGCTGGTCCAAATAGCCTAACGCTCCTCCTCGACCCATCGCATCACCCGTAATTCCTTGGAACTTAAATAATACACCGTCCGGACGAACCAAGCGTTCCCATGTTATTTGTACCCTTGCCGATGTCGTCGTGCTTTCTGTTGAACCGGTCATCGAATTGATTGTTCCCATTATGCGGCTGCCGGCAGGTATTATTACGTTACGTCCTTCTTCCGCATAGACATTCCTCTCCACTATCGCTGTTACCGGCGTCGGGTTATTGGTGTCTATTGAGCGCGCTATTACCGCAGGTATAGGCTTATCCGAAAATATCATTTCGCTTAAATCTACCCGCCATGATGATACGGCTTTGGTTACACCTTCTTCATCCCAGTTCTTTTGATAGCCGTCTACCGATGACGGATTTACTTTGCTTGCGACATGTCCTACCTGTATATTTTCTCGCCTCAAATTTTGGGCAGCGGCTAATGCTGCGGCTCGTTGCGGGTCATACCTTTCTCCGGGACCGGTGCCTCCTCCGGGGCCGATATTAATCCTTCTGTCTCCTGAGATATAGGCTTCCGGTGAAATCGGTATCTTTGGTACATACATATTTTTTGGTGTTTGCGTGCCAATGTAGTCGCCATTATTATCTATTACATATCCGTCGGAATTTACACGGCCGATGATATTGCCATTCTCATCAACTACCGTTCCGTCTTCCAATATATCTCCCAAATATGTTCCATCCGGTGATAGGGCGATGTTGATTGAATTAAGCGTTTCTTTCTTATACTCAATGTCGTCGTCTTTCATTTTCTTTTTATATTCGCCCACTTCCGGCAAATCTTTTTGCGACTTTTGCGGCTTTATTCGCTCATACCAATTTGTTCCGCTACCACCTAAAATTGATCCGTCCGTTCCATATGCCAAACCATTTTCATCTATCGTCCCGATTATATTATTATTTTCGTCAACAACCGTATTCCCTTCTTTGTAGCCGATGACATTGCCGTTTGCGTCGTATATTTTTTCTCGCCCGTCTTCAATGCTATAATATTGCAGTGAGTTGGCGGTTGCTATCAATTTATTTTCCGAATCAAAAATATTGCCGTCTTTTCCAAGATGTCCAAGTACCTCTCCTTGCATTGATACAAAGTCGCCGTTCATCTGTAGTTCGCCCAAGACATTATTACTATCGTCCAATATAAAATAGTCTCTGTTGCCTCGAGCTTGAACCACGCCTTCGCCGTTTACGAAAAAGCCTTTTAATATTTTACCTATTCTTGTTCCGTCCAAGGCTTTCAGCGAACCGTCAAAACCTATTACGGCTTTCGTATTGTTATTATTATCATAAACATACAAATCATACAACGCATAACCTATCGGTGTGTCTTTTTCATCTCTTACAAAACCTTTTACATCTGTTTTGCCGATTGATTTCCCTTCCGAGGACATAACATTACCATCCGGTGCGACACGCCCCAAAAATTTGTTGCTATTCGAAAAAGCATAACGATAGCGAAATGCTCTTCCTATACCGACATTCGAATCGTTAATTGCATTGCCGTTGGGCAAAATACGGCCGATTAACTGCTGTTTGTCATTTACGATTGAACCATCTAAAATAATTCGTCCGATTATTTTATTATTAAAGTTCATAACCGTGCTATATACAAGGCGACTTCCCAATACCTCTTGATTTTGCGAAATCAAAAAGCCTCTTTTATTTACGCAGCCAAGCAGCTTGTTTTCCGAATCTAAGGCTTTTCCTTCGGCGGTTATTGTTCCCAATACCTTATTGTTGCCGACCACAATACCTTCCGTTAAGTTGTGCCCTATATAGGTACCGCTGTCGTTTACCGCCTGATTGTTTAAAAGCATTCGCCCTAATTTAACATTGCGGAAATTTTTAACCTCTCCTGAGGTATCTACATAACCGACCGTTTGACAATTATCATTAACAACCGTTCGATTATCCACCAAACCGCCTATCGTTGCTCCATTATTGTCTACAACCGTTTTATCGGATGTTCCTCGCCCGATAACAGCTCGGCTTAAGTCCTTTATTATACCATTTTCATTCATATATCCAAGCAATGCACCGCTTAAATCCAGCGCGATATTGCTCTTAAGTGCTTGCCCTACCGACGGCGAAAAATTCGTTGAACTTTCCGAATCCGTGCTAACCACCGAATTATCCGGCAATATCTTTGCCAATATTTTGTTCTTTGTATCTAAAATGCGATTACCGCCACCTAACAGTCCCAGCGAATTTCCGACGAATGTTAATGCTGCCTTCGGGGATATTATACCGCCTAAGATATTGCCATTTGTCCGTACGGCCACTCCTGACTGTGTCATGTGCGCTTCTATCTTCGTACCGTTTTGCGATAGCATTCCATCCGCCGAAATTACTGCCGCATTCAATCCATTTTGACCAAAGACAAAGCTGTTTTGCAATAAACGCCCGCCCGTTGTTCCGTCTCCGTTATAAACATAACCGTAAGGCGAGGTTTGCTTGGTTTCTTCGCCATCAATTATTTTTCCTTGAATTCCGGCTATTCCCAAGGGTTTGTTATTTAAATCATATACCTGATTGTAATTTAGGGTTTTACCCAACATGCGACCGTTACTTTCATACACGGTGTCAAAATTCACAAAACCTATCGGGGCTCCTTCCAAAGAAATTGCTTTTCCGCTCCTTGATGATATGCCCTTTATTGTGCCTTTGTAATCAAATATCGGCCCTGTGATATTTATATATCCCATAACTTTATTGTCCTTATCTACTCCGGTTCCGCGTGCTCCGATTGAACCGATTATTTCTCTTGATAAGGCAATTTTCCCTTCCGGCATTAGACGGCCGACATACTCGCCGTTTTCATCATTTAAAGTCGCTGCCAAATCCAAAGAGTAGCCTATTATCTTGCCCTCTTTATCCGCTATTTGTCCATCCAGCTGCAAATAGCCGATAACCTTTCCCTTGTTAGTTACCTCACCGTTATAGGTTACAAATCCGATATATTCTCCATTTATACCAAAGGCATATCCGCTTTTTACGGCTCTGCCGATTACTTCGCTTTTTTCGTTATATGCTATGCCGTTGGCGTGTATAAATCCTATCTCTTCGCCTTCAAAATTCGTTATCTTTCCTCCGGGGACCATGCTGCCGATAAACTCACCTTTCGGCGAAATTATCATTTTGCTTGAGATTAGTTTTCCTTCCAGAGATACTTCTCCTCCCATGCGGCGGTAGGCGTATCCGTCCGGCGTCATAAATCCGGCAACTTCGCCTTCCAAATTCATATAGGCTCCGTCTCCGGTCAAACGCCCTATGGTTTTTCCTTCATCCGAATAAACCAACCCCGGAGACAAAACGCCGCCGATGACTTTATAATAATCATCTACTACCAATCCCGAAGGCAATGCCTTGCCGATTATCTTTCCCGATGATGAACGAACCGTGCCGTCATTATTTACTTTACCCAAAAGTTTGTTGTCTACGCCTATGGCTATTCCTTGCGGGACAACCCCTCCGATTAAGCTTCCTTCAAAATTGACAATCAGACTGTCGGCTGTTACATTGCCGATTAACTCATTTTCATAGCTGACAACTTTTCCATCCGGAATGACCTTGCCGATTAGGTCGCCGTTAAAATCTATCGCGGTGATTTCCGCCGCAGAAACCGTTTTTAGGGCAAGTACCGTTCCAAGCATACTCACCAAAAATCTTTTTAATATTTTTTTGCTTTGGACTTCCAACCTTTAATTCCTCCGGTTCTTTGCGACTTCCTGCAAGGCATAGCCTGCAACTTTTTTATCTAAATCTATATAGGAGCCGTTATTTTTGATATAGCCGATGTTGTTTCCTTCTTTACTTAAAACACTGCCATCTGCTGCCAATCGGCCGATGTATTCCCCGCCGTTACTCAAAATTGTTGCTCCGATTTTGAATACTCTTCCGAGTATATTATTTTTCTCATCAATTGCAAGCTCATTGCTCAGTAAATGCCCAATTACAACTCCGTCTTTGGATTTTACCGTGCCGTCCAACATCACATAGCCGGCAAACTTATCTTTATTATCTATAACAATATCGCCGTCTATTAACTCACCTGAAAGTTTGCCGTTTTTATTCACGATGCTGCCATCCGATAAAACTCGGCCAAAATTGCTATTATCTTCATTCACAACCGTGCCGTCCGGCATAACCGCTCCACTTACTTTTCCCTTAAAATCTATATATGAACTCCGCTTTAAGATATTTAAATCTTTATCCGTGGAGCCTCCGGGCAAAATTGCCGTTATATTATCATTTTTCAAATCCAACACATTGCCCAAAGAATTCATCCGCCCTTTGTAGGTTCCCCATATATCTATCATGATATTTTCCGGTATTATTTCGCCGATGATTTCTCCGCTATTATTAATTACTTGTTTATCTGACGTGGCTTTACCGATTTTTTTGCCTTCGGGTGAAATGACGCTACCATCCGAGACAACATTTCCCAGAAATGCTCCGTCATATCCTATGGCAGGACCTTTGGATATTACACCGCCTTTATATTCGCCTTTATTGTCGATAAAACGTCCCTGTGCGTCAACTCTTCCCAGCGTATCTCCAAAGCGGCTTAGCACTATACCGTCATACACAACTTTACCCAAATCGTTACCAAAGAAATCAACAACCATTCCGGTCGGAATCGACTTTCCCAAAATACCATTATAAAAATTAAAGCCATCTCCTTTTATGTTCCCTACGGATTTGCCTCCGGCATCATATACCAATCCATCCGGAAAAACACGACCGATAAAACTTCCTTGAGAATCGACTATTATGGTCTGCGGATTAAGTGCTACTCCCTTTATTTGGTTTGCATCATTTACCAATACATTATTTGAAAGGAGGTGGTATGTACCATCTTTGGTTTTTAATTCGCCTTTATTATCCAGCGTATTTAAAAACTTGCCATCCATATCATAGCCTTGGATATGTGTTTGAATATGCCCAATATAACCACCGGATTTATTAAAAACATCTCCGTACGCACCGATACAACCTACCGGCAGACTGGCGGCATTAATTATTAAACCGTCATCTGAAACACGCCCAAGATATTCGCCGTCAAAAGAAACCGCTATTCCTTCTTTTTTGGCTCCGCCGATTATCTCTCCTTTATCATTTAAAACCGTACCATCCGGATTTATACAGCCGACATATTCACCTTTTTTATTCCTTACCGTCCCATCATTTTGAATTTCTCCGATATAGTAACAATTATTGTCAAAGGCAGGGCCGGTACGAACCACCTCTCCTATGTAATTATTACTCTCATCGACAACTATACCTTCGGGCATAATTCTATACGGCAATTCTTGTGATTGCGCATCGCGTATCTTTCCGTCTTTTTCTAAAAATCCAACATTCCTACAACCATAACCCACGACCAATCCGCCTTTAACCATGCGCGCTACTACTTTTGAACCATTTGCGTCTTTTACCAAATCATTTGATAAAACGCGGCCTAAAACATCTCCCGTCGGACTAACAACGCTCCCGTCGTTTTTAACCTCTCCCAAAACTTCTCCTTTCGGGGTTATCGGGATTAAGTCTACCGATACCAATGAACCGATTTCTCTTTGAATGGTTGAAACTATATTGCCGTCTTTATCTACATATCCGATAACCTTGCCGTTTTTATCAATTACTTTGCCATCCGGCGTTACATAGCCTATGATATTACCATTTTCATCTACCGCTAATTGAACCATTTCTCCCGCTCGGCCTATCACATTGCCGTCTTTATCAACCAACGTTCCGTCTTCCAGCATTTTTCCTATAATATTGCCGTTAAAATCAACGACATTGCCGTTTTCATCTATATAGCCGATTACATTGCCGTCTTTGTCATAGGCTAATCTTCGTTGGATGCTCGGTTTTCCAAGCTTTTCTGACGTTGTAACATTGCCGTTCTCGCCTATGCGCCCTATTATATTGCCATTGGCATCTACAATTGTTCCATCCGGCATAACTACACCTATGGGATTGCCATTTTCATCGACTGCCACGCGCCCTGGTTTAGAAATTGTTCCTATGATATTACCATTGAGGTCGACAACCTCGCCATTCTCATTTACGCGACCAATTACGTTGCCGTCCATATCAACAACCGTGCCGTCGGCTAAAACTCGTCCTATTATATTGCCGTCTTTGTCATAAACATAACCTGTTTCTACGGCTTTTCCTATGATTTCTCCTCGGTCATTAACTATACTGCCGTCCGGAAGCTTCTTGCCTATTTTTTTTCCTTCTTTATCATAGACTATGTCATCTGAGCCTATATATCCTAGGACATTGCCATTTTTATCTATGCCTATTTGACTATTGGATGCAACACCAACTACATTGCCATCCGCATCTACTACTAAGCCTTGAGAATTAACTCTTCCGATTATATTTCCATTCTTGTCGCGGACGTAGCCTTCTTTGTCAACCCAACCGATTTCTTTGCCATCAGGTCCAACTGCCATACTGATTTTTTCATAATCTTTATTCACATCTTTGGCGGTTAAATTTCCCTCGGTTATACCTTCACAAAAATTACAATCTTCTTTTCTGATAGCATTTCCTATGACCGGAACTTTTTCTGATTTTGTGTTTGCTTCGCCCAAATTGGTTTCATACCAACTTATGATGAAATTATTTTGCACGTTTCCGGCGATAACCGGCGTCCATTTCATTACGATATTACACGTTTCCTTGCCAGTTAGCGTAACTCCCGTACACTCCTCATTAAACACAAAACCATCTGCCGGAGGTTCTGCCAGATTCACCGAAACAATTTTTATCGTACTCTTTCCGGTTGTTCCTACTGTTAAAACATTGTCGGCGGACGTTCCTAACACAACTTGCCCTAACGGTACGGGATTTGGCGTCAAGGTTATCGGCAAGGCTGCATCCTCGACATCACCAAATTGGATAATGTCGGAATTTAAAGGGCTGACGGCTCCAATATTCAGCGCATCATCATTATCGGTAAAAATCGGGTCAGTATAATCTTTTGTTTCTTCTCCGCCGGTGGCTAATAAGTACAAACCAAACAAAAAAATTGATAAACAAGTTACGCCAATCACAAGCATTATGCGGTTGGTTTTCTTAACATACGCTTCTGAATGTGTTAAGACTTCTTTACTCATTGGGTTCTTACTACGCTACAAAATACACCGTTTCTGCCTAAATGACTACAAATTAAATCTCCTTCATCCAACTTGCCTATCGGCCCTATCCTCAAATGAAACAGTTCTTTGCCATGTCCGTCTGCCGGTGTGTCTACCGAATAAAACGGCTCATACCCTTTTAACAAGCTCGGGTATTTTTTGGTTAAATCCGCCCATAATGCTTCAAGATTTTCGACATTTGAATCGACACCTAACTCTATTGAAACATCTCCGTCACCGGCTCCGCTTAGCCCTTGTCCATAGCCGACCGCTCCGGCAAATTGATTGTTTTGATAATGCCTATTATTTGCTATATGCTGCATATTTGCATAGTCAAACCCATTAGCATCCGATAAGTGAGCGTCGCCCGTGCCAAAATCTCCCGTACTGTTATAACTGCCGTTATAACCGCCGCCGTTGGTCGTCGGGTAGCCTAAATTTCCTGGCATTCCGCCTGAAAGTTCCGGTGTTGTCGGTCCTCTGCCGTCTAATATATTTCCGTCTCCGCGCTCTTTGCTGTTCCTCCCCGGAATCGGTGCTTGAACATACCATTCATTCTCAAATAAATCGTCTGCATAGCTGACATTTTCCATGCCGACATCATCTGAACGGCGCATTTTTAAACAGACAATCCTCTTGCCGTTGCGCAAGACCATGTCGCCTATTCCTTCAACAATTATTAAGCGATTATTCGGACCTTTGGTGCGGAATCCGACAGGTACTTCCGAACGCTCGACTATCATCGTTACAATCGGGCGTTGGGTCATATTCAATGCTTTTGCCCCTAAATCAATATAGGTGAAAATGTCGTCTCTCCATACTCGTTCCGGTGCTATCACTACATCGTCCGGATTTGGAACATAAATCTCTATATCGAATCTGAATTTTGACGGGTCTACCGGAATTTCTTCAATCCAATTATTTCTTTGATTCCTTTTGGTTAGCTTGGATGTTACCGATTTTCCAGATGCCGAATAATTTCCTGCACCGCGGCTATTGCCATAAGCGTGATTGCCGCCCTCGCTACCATTTTCCAGAACTTCTATATCAATTATTGAATTGGTCAAACGCTCGGTATTTACGCCCTCGCTCTTAACATAAAATACATATCGATTGCCGGAACGACCAAATAAAATCACGTTGGTATCTACACCTACATTCGCTCCTTTTCGAGGATATAAGAGAATCGTGTTCGGCCCCGTGATTTGGCCGTCAATCGTTGCATTATCGCCTATATACATATCCTCAATTAATTCCCAATCCGGAAAATTAACCAGTGTCATCATCCCTTCTCTTAAGCGAATTGGCAAAACCAAATCCGGAGACCAATAGTATTTTGAATAGGCAGGACGGCTCTGTCCTTCTCCGAGATTTTGCAAAGGGTCAAGCCAAGCGGCCTGTGTCATTCCAAGCGAACTAAAACCAGCATAGTCCATATTCATCGGAGCGTATGAGCCTTGGCTTTGGTCGGCATTTTGATCCAAATTATTCATTGTTACTTCGGCAAAAGACTGCTTGATTAATGCTACCGCCGCTACGCCTAGAATGAGATATTTAGTGAACTTAGAAACCATTTTCACGACACCTTAATTTTGAATCTTATTTTAATTTATTATAGGTTAATGAATATTGCAAAACCGTAAACCCTACCGGATTTTTTAATCTCTCTCCATATTTTACCGTTTTAGGACGATAGGCTATACGTAAGCTGGCCGTCCAATAGTTAATATCCGGTGATTTTGATTCCGGATACATGTCTTGCGTTTCATACTCGACTTGCCATAACCCACGACCAAGCTCATTTACCGTTAATATGCGAACTTTTCTTTCCAGATTACGTTTTTGAATAATCTCAAGCGCGGGTTTTGCCGTATTCTTCAAAAAATCATCATAAACTGCCTGAGACGACATATCCTGCAGCATGCTCCCCGGCATCCAGCGTGATTCCATCTCGGGGACATCTCTTTCAAATGTGCTTCGCAGCAAAACATATTCTCGAACAAAAACCTCGGTAATGGCGTTTTCATCTTCCATTCCTTCTATCTGCTTGATATTATAAACTTGTTCTTCTTTGTTTTGAAAAGTTAACAAAAAAGGCTCAACCCTATATAACGGCAATACCTGTGTTATCGCCAACAGCAACACTATATTGCAACATAAGCTGATTGCCGTTATGATTGCAAAAGCTCTTGCCGTCCACAGATAGCGTTTCTCACCTACATTACTCACAAAGATATCTTTATCCTCACGCATTTTTAGCTTTTCGCGCGGGGCTTGCCCTATGAGTTTTTGCTTGGTATTATTTTCACCGATTTGGTCGACCATCTGAGCTTTCTCTCTCGGTTAAATTGTTTCGATATACCAATCCGGCAGATTTTTAGGCAAATCTAATTGCAAACACGAGCACGGAGAAAGTTTTAGTTCATCTATGCCTTTTCCTACTCCTATCGGTTCCGCTTCGTAATATGAGCCAAATATACCACAGGCTGTCAACAAAGCCGCAGATAAAATGATTAATATTTTTTTTGACATTTCGAGGCCTTCCGCTTTGCGCTTAATTATAAAAAAGTATACTTATTAGTATTGATATACTTTTTTATTTCAATTGTATAGACGCTAGCCCATAAAATCCCCAACTTATCTTAATTAATTCTTATTTTTTTAAAATGAAACTTCTGTTTGTGAATATCTGGTTACAGTGAAACCCAACGGATTAATCAACCTTAGTCCGACAAACTGGCGTTCAGGAAAGAAAAATGCCGTTACCGATGCCGTCCAATATCCTACCGAAAGCGTCATGCCCTTGGTTTTATCATTGCTACCGTCGGACAAATCATAAGTTATAAAATCAACTTTCCATATCGGACTATTCTCTCCGCCCAATTTGTTTATGGATATTATTTCAACCTCCCTGACCATTTTGCTTTTTATTATCAGAGGCCACATCTCTTCGCGATATTCATCAAATTTTGAAAATACATATTCAGATGATAAAAAGTTTATCATTCCTCCGGGGTACCAGCGCAACATCATTTCTCGCTCATCCCTTATAATGGTATTGCGGAGAATAACATATTGTTTTACGAAAAGCTCCATTAATTGTTTTTTGGAGGCCATGTCTTTGGCTATCGGCTCATAGCGCACAATTCCGTCCGATGTATCTTGCTTGATTATCAAAAACGGCTCTACCGTTACCTGCGGTGCCAAATTAAACAATGACAATGATGCACTTAAAAACAGCAACAAAGACAGAACCGCAAACATTATAAACATTCTAGATAACCATCTGTAATAATGGTATTTTGCGGTGATTATTCTTTTTTCTTCCTGTTCTATGAAATCAGGATGATTGGGGGTTTTATCTTCAATACCTAATGTCTTAACATTATTTAACTGCGGTTCGCTATTCATTCGTCTTCCTTAATATGTCGCACAATACGGCGCGGGCAGCGTATTCATTTGTTTTTCAAATTCTTCGTCGGCTTGCTTTTGGTACTCATTGGCCGCGGCTCGATTGGTTTCTTCCTCCTTCAGATCTTCCTCAAACGAAGAATCTGCTTGTGTTGCCTCGGAGATTGTCAACAACTCCTTGTTATCTAGCTGCAGTGCCAATAACAAATTCCTCAGAATCGCCAATCTGTCTTCAACGACAACGTTTCCTTGGGTCTTTATTTTTGATAAATCTTCTTCTGCCGATTTAATCCATGTTGCTTTCAACTCGTCCAGTTTTTCTACTATCGAAGTATATTCTTTTTCATCCGTCAAATCCAAATCTTCGGAAACGCTAAAACCCGCATTAGATAATTCTTCAATTAATTCTTCTTTGGTTTCTTGTATTTTATTTTCCATTTCATCTAATTTTTGTTTGGCTTCTTGCTCCATGTCCATAAATTCCAAAAAATCGCCGATTTGATTCTTGGTATATTCTCCTTTTAACAAAAGCGAATCTTTTATGTTGTCTTCATATTCTTCATCTTGTTCAACATATATTCTGGTTGCCAAATCATAAGATTCTTTTGCTAATGGTCTATACATAAACTTATTATCTTCATATGTCATAAAAGTGCCTAATTCACTTTTATCCCCACTTTGCAAACCCGATGACAAACTTGGTACCTGCGTATCATTTTTTTCCAATTCCAAATCTTTAACTCGAGCTTGGGTTATAGTCAGTCCCGTGCAGGCTAATAAGCCATAGTCCTTATTGTTTTGAAATATTGTATACATCTTCTTGTCTACATCTGCATCTATACCATAAGTACCATTATAGTGGCAAGGCAAGTTCCCTCCGCGAAGGAAATATAAATCTTCTTTATCTACCGACAATGCACTCTCTAAGTCTATATCCTTTTCGACATAGGCCGGATTTTTCAGCATATACTGCCACACTTGCGGAATTTTGTGCCCATATTCCTGCAATCCCTTTTTGGAAATGCTTCCATCTGCCAATTTGGGAATATTGTTGTAATCTATATAATCCAGATATACAACTTCTCGTGCAGGTGCCGTGGTGGTTTCCGGTGCTGCTTTCGGCCCCACAAAATCCCTAAACTTGCCGTTCATGCTTACAAAATAATCTTCATCAGCCTCCGTACATTTGTTATCCTCACATATTTGACCGATTAATGCTGATGTAAATATCTGGTTTACAATAGATGCTCCTTCGCTCCAATCTATTATTTGTTTCACGTTGTCTTTTTGTTTGGCTATCTGATTCAGCGAAATTCCTCTTAACGAATCTATTAATTCTTTATGACGCTCGAGAACCTTTTCTCCGCCCGATGTCAAATAGATTTCATCTCCTATTGCATATATATCCGTCCTTGCCTTTTCTATCTCTTCTATTGCATAATTTTTTATGTCTGTTGTTATTCCGTTTGCTTCGCTTATCAAAGACACGAAACGAGGCATGGCCAAATTTAATATTTCTTGCGTGATTTCGCCCCCTATACCGGCATTTAACGTTCCCTCCAGCTTTTTAGATAGAGGTCGTGCTATATTACCAAGTGCTTGAGCATACTGTTGTTCAATTTTTTGCTCTTTGCGGATATATTCTTTTTGGTATTCCAGAATTTTGGCATCTATATTATCCAGCTCGGTTGTTTTTTCTGCAATTTTCTCATTTTGTGTTTTTATATCTTCTTTTGTTCCGTCAATATCAACCGTTTCATCTATAATATCTTCCGTTCGCCCTTCAATTTGGCCACTATTTAAATCCGAGGACAAATTATTTTTTGTTTCTTGCTCCAAATCCAGCTCCGTTACCGTTACTTTTCTGCCTTCTGCCATTTGGGCTAATATCTTTTGGAAATTTTTATCCAGTTCTTCTATTGCTTCTTTTTTCTCTCCTGCAATTATTGTAAAATCATCCTCTTGCGTGCTTTCTTCCAGAATCGGATTGTTTTTAAGCGATGCATACATTGAACTTAATTGGTTATTTATTATTTTTTTTACCAATTTGCTCGCATTTGATTTATCGTTCAAGTACATGGCTATCTGAACGCCTATGGCCCTTAAGTCCATTCGTTCAACGACTTTTTTCATGTTATCGTATTTGCCGTCTATATACTGACCATAAAAATTTTTTTGGTCGGTCCAGACCGGAAATTTGTTAATCACCTCGCCCCATTGCGGTTCTTCCAAATATTGGTCTTTTGCCAGCATTTCGGTTGCTTCCGAACCGATATTCCATGCCAACAAGGATATTTCTCGCTCGGATTCATTTGTGTTTTCTTCCTTTGTCTTGGTTTTATGTCCGCTGAAATTTTTTTCTTCAACTTGGCTTTTAACCTCTTCCTCTTGCTCGGATGTATTTACATAACTTTCCGTGGTCATAATATCCGGATTAATTTCCATTTCGGCGAAGTTTTCTTTATCGACACCATCTACTTTTTCGCTTTTAGCTGTTTCGTAGCTGTCTATTGCCCAACGGGACAGTCCTTCTCTCAAGTCATAATCCGTAATCTGATCGCCGATATAAACATCTCCATACCATGTCTTTTCCGGTTCTTTGTAATATCGGCCGATGAAATTCATTACACATTGGTCGGATGTTTTTACTCTTTCTACCAATTTTTCATGCAGCTTTTCATATTGATGATATTTATTAAATATATCTCTTTTCGTCGGCAATCCCTGTATCATGTTATGTACTTGTATTGCCGCTAGAATTTTATGATATGTCGGATCAATTGCCGCTAAATCTTCTATTGCTTCTTGATTTTCCGAATATGGAGACCCCTCATCTGATGACGGCATATCCATAAATGAAACATTTGACTGGCTGGCCGCATCGTATCTAAATTTATATTTTGATGCATCCGTTTCCGGTACTCCTTCCTCGGCATCCGAATCCGATATATTCCGGTTTTCGTAGCTCTCTGTCGGCTGATAATATTCTTCCTGCTTCTCTGTCAAACCCATATTGTTTAGTATGTCATCCAAACTCTCTTCTTGAGAAACTTCGTTACCACTCATTAACTGACCAAATGCCATTGTCGATTTATAAAGCGGGGTTTGGTATTCTGCTAGCTGAATTTGCTCTCGTTGTTGATTTAATGAGCTTTGGCGATATGTGCCATCCGGCATCGGCTCTAACTTCGGGATTTCGTTGCGCATGGCTTTGGCGGCTATAAACTGTGCCTCCATTGCAACCAACTCCTCGTACATCTGCATCAAATCATCTAATGTTTTGTATACATTGTACTTATTCTTCCAGCCTGCATTCTCACTATCTCCTACTTCGGCTCCATTTTCTCCACTTAGAATATCGGTGGGCATATTATCAACTTTTTCCTGCAATTCCGAATTGAATTTCTCCTCCAATTTTATTGCCGCCGTATTTAATTCAATCATCGTGTCTATATAAAACTGGCTTATCTTTTGGTCGCATTTGTTTTGTACGGCCTTATCTCGTGAAGGATAGGTCATGAACAAATCATATACCGCCTTCTGTATTGCTACAGGATCATCTGCTTTGGCTAATGAGGAATCCTCTATCGTTCTTGTTCCGTTAAGCGGAGGCTTGTTCTCCCCATTCATGACCCCGATATAATCATTTTTATATTGTTCATATTTCGACTTTAACAACTCTATGTTGCTCTGTATTTTTTTGGTATATGTCGTAAATCCTGTTTTTAATGTCGTACCAATGTTTACGGTCGTTTGTCCGGCATCCGTTACGGCATCCAATGTCGAGGTGCCTCCGCCGATAAAACCGAAAGCTCCGCTTGTTTTGGATACAAGAGATAATACTGCGGCCATGAAAAATATTTTTACAAACCTGTTATTCATTGCCGCCTCCATCCGTTGTCTCGCTGCATATGTATTTATCTAATGTAAATGTTGCTATATCCGAATCTACCGCGCTATCTATCTTTTCAAATTTAGCCATTTCGGCTGAAGTTTTTAACTTTAAGTCCATAGTCTTCAGTTTTATTAATTTTGCAAGCTCTTTAATTATCATGATTGTCGTTTGCGTATCCGTTGCATTTGCTCCGATTGAACCATCGGTTGTGTCGGTTCGATTTGCCAACTTTTGGGTTAATATTTTGGCATCGTTCAAATCTCTTTTAATTACGGCTGCCTGTATAAACGTATCTACTGCCGTATTTGCCGCCGTATTCGTCCGATTGGCTCGGCGCGATGTTATGCTTTCTTGATCTACCGGTGAGCCGTCTGCTACAAAGTTCTTTTCCGTATTTTGTTTTAATTCTTCTTCCGGATTAAATGATTTTACATCTGAGAGTAATTTATCCGTTACTTTCTGCGTCCACTCTTGTGCTTGCTTATCCGCTGCTGCTTTCATGCTTGTCAACGCAGCGTTTACATCCGTCAGCTTGGCAACATCTTCGCTTGTAACCTCTTTTTCCGTTGCCAGCATTAATGTTTGATACTCTTTTATTTTGGTATTGTTTTTTTCTAACTGTTTGGTTAATTCTTCCTTCTTTTCCGGATGTTCCTTTATTTCATTTTGTATTTCTTGATTGTTTTTTTGCAGTGCTTCTATCTTTCCTTGATACTCTTTATTGCTGGCTTCTCTTTTGGTGTTTATTTGGTCTAAAAGCTCCTGTTGTTGCTGCTCCAAATCTGTCATTTTTTGCACTTTTTCTATCTTCTCGGTTAAGTTTGTGGCAAAGCCATCTTCTTCTGCTTCCTGCTCCTTTTGAGCTTGTTCCTCTAATTTTTCTTCTGCCAAATCTATGCTTGCTCCCAGAGGGTCTTCTTTAATCTGTTCGGCTGTTGTCTTGGCATCATTTATGATTGTTTGCATTTGTTTGGCGTCTTCTACATACGAACCTATTGTTTTGATAACTGCCGAATTGCCGACATTATCCATTGTCTTTTTGGCATTATCAAAAAAATTGCTTACCGCGGTTACAACCGTTTTGGGCGAATTTCCTACATCTATTTTCAATTTTGCTTCTGAAATATTTGCGGATATCATCCACATCATGAGCCAGGAAGTCAAAATAATTACTTTTTTCATTGTCCTGTCTCCTCCGGCAAAATACTTTCTGTTTGCGAATTACTTGTTTTTTCCGAATCTCCCAATATCGGATCTTTGCTGCCTGTTTGGCTACTTTCATCTGTTGATGATTTATCTATAAACTCTTTACTGCCTCTCATTGCTTCATATTCTAAAATATCTGCCTCTAATTCTAAAATTCGGGTTAATCTTGTTATTGCTCGTGTCGATACATCTGCCGTATTTTGAATTAAAATACGTTGATTGCTTGTGTCTATCTCCGGCTGCGCAGCGGACTTTTCTTCCGCAATTGCCACTCGCATAACCATCGCTTTTGCATACATGGTTGATATATTTTGGCGCATGATATCATAAATCTTTTCCATTTGTTTGGCATAGGCAGTCGGATTTTCGGTTGTTATATTTTTCGGTACTGTGTTTTCTTCAACATCTTTTTTAGATTGGGTCAAATTCTTTACATTTGACATGAAACTCGGAATTTGGGTCTTTAATGTTTCCATCGGATTGGTTGATAGACCATTTAAATCATTGGCTACAGATGCTGCCGCATTGACTTGTTTATCACTTAATGCATTTTCTCCGGTTACTAATGTTGAGCCTTGGTTAACTGCGCTCGTTCCCGCCGCAACTGCTCCTGAAATGTCGCCATTTTTTATTGCCGTACCAACATTCTTTACGGAGCTGAGTGTTCCTTTGATTCCGGCATATGTGCTTTGATAAAATCTTTTGGCCTTTTGATACTCTTCCAATAAATTTATGGCAAAGCGTTCAATTGTATCCATTTTCTTCAGCACTGACTGTATTACTTCTTTGTCGGCATACGCTGAGGGTATGTTCATTAGCATGAAACATATTATCATTCCGATTATTGCCCCCAGCTTCTTCATCTTTTACGCTCCTTTTTCCGTTGTTTTTTCGTCGGTTCCGGAGCTTGTGTCCGCTGTGCTCGAATTTACATCTTTAAGTTGGTATTGTGTGGCTTCATTTAGTCCTTCATAAAGTAATCTGCTGGCATATATTTTATTTACATTTGCCATTAGTGCCTGAAGTAATTTTACATTGCTTGATAAAACTTTTATATCATCTCTCGTATCTGTTTGAGATTTGTTTTCATCTGTTTTTTTAGGTCCTAGTACATCGGTTTTATAGTTGCTGGCGACATTTTTATAATATGCGGCTTCTGCCGTCAAGGCTATTGCGGCATCATACAACACGCTATATACAAAATTTTTACCCTTTTCGGCTGTCGTCATGTTCGTTTCCGACTGATAGGCTATCAGCTTCTCCAAACAATCTCTTATTTCACTTTCGCTTGCTTTGTTTATATTCAAATTGCAATACTGAGCCAATTCATCGGATATTATATATTCGTCCGTTGCGGCATTTTTTCCGGTCGGCGCATCCGTTAAAGGCGTTGTTTCATCCGTTGTCTCTTCTTTTGCAAACTTTAATGTCTCCGTTCTTGAATACGAGGCCGTAAAAATCTCTTTTTTCGAATTTAGTTCGCTTCTCCTGTCAAACACTTCATTTTTATCAATTGTTTGAATTTTCCTAAATCCTCTAGAGGTGTTTTCTTTGTTCGGTTCGGTTATTGTTTCTGGCAAATCGCTCGTTTCTTCTGTTGGATTATCCGATGCCTCTTCTGTCGGCAATCCATCGTTTGATGATGTTTCTTCAAATTCCCCGTCCGAATTTGTTGATAAACCTTCTTCCTGCTCTTTGTATTTTTTAAGCTCTGCTTTTAATTTAGCTATTTCTTTTTTTGCTGCATTTAAATCTTCCGGCGAAACATATTCTTGTGTGTTATTTTGTCCCATTAATTCTGCCAACTGCGCTTTCAGCATTTCTATTTCTGATAATGCAGCTTGCAATTCTTGTTCTTCTTCCGATGTTTTTTCATTTGCCAAATTCTGAGAAGAATTTGTACTTTGCGGGGTATTAATTTCTATCTGCGTCGGTACGCTATTTTGCGTTATTTCTTCCGTTTTACTCTCATTTCTTGAAGTTTCTGTCGGCTGATAATTACTCTCGCCTCCGTAATTATATTGGTTTGTTCCGGCGGAATTACCTGTTTTATTCTCCGTATTCTTGCTGTCGGTATTATTTTCCAACGAATCAAGCGTTTCTGTTGCCGCTGTATATGTTTCTTGGGCTTGGCTATAGGCACTCTGCGCTTCGCTTATACCTTTTTCAAGTTCTTCTTTGTGCTTTTGTAAACGTTCTTTGTTTTCTTCGGCTGCTTGTTTGGCACTCTCATATTTTTCTTTATATTCTTCATACGCCTCTTTGGCTTTTTCAAAATTTTCTTTTTCTTTTTTGGCCTTTTCAATTGCTTCGGCAGCTTCGCTATTCTCCAAATCTGATAATGATGACTTGGCCGTGCCTATCGCCGATTTGATTTCTCCCGCCTCTTTGGTGGCTTCGGTTACTATTTTGGACTGTTTGACCAACTCTATATTGGTCATTATTCCTTCGGCTATTGCTGACGCATCTATCGTCGGAATCGGGGCAAATGCATGGCTTGGCGACGCCTCAATAAAAAACGCGCAACTTAACATTAAGCTAAGATATTTTTTGGATTTTTTCATCTTATCCTCCGCCGCCCAATAATCTTTTTATCTGCCTTTTCGGCCTTATTCTTTTGATTATAGCATATTATTTGTTACAGTTGTGTGAATTTATATCATGCAATATTTAAATATTTGGTTACGAAATTATCCTCACCATATTCTTTTATCAATTCTTCTACCAAAAGCACATTCTTACGACCCGAATTGTACAATTTCAGATATGGGCCTAAGCCGCTTAAATCTACATCCAAAATTACCGACTCTCCCGTTGCCGGTCTTGACAGCAAAATCGCATACGGAAAATCACGATAACTCTTACCGAAAATAAAATCCAGTTCCCTTTGGGTTAAGTTCCAATTTACATAATCTTCCGGCATGGCTTGCGGGTTGCGGAAAAAAATTATCGTTTGGCACTGTCCGCGAATCACCTCGCCTACGCCTAATTTATCTATTATATTGGGCTGTTGAAAGGCACAAAGATATGCTTGGCGTTTTTTACGACCTTCTTGCAAACCTATCGTAAAATAGTCCCTAAACATCGGGTGCTTTAACATCGGTGCCGTTTCATCTATCATGATTAATGACGGAACACCCGTTTCTCCCGTCTCGATTTGAATACGGTGCATGATATAGCTGATAACGGCCGGTGCCAAGCTCTCATCTTCAAATATATGGGTAAAGTCAAAGGCAAAAAAGCGTTTTTGATGTAAATCCAAGCTATCATTCTGCGAATTAAAAATATTGCCATACTGTTCCGGATTAACCCAACGGAAAAGCTCTCGACGCATATTGCCCGTCGGCGAAAAGCAACTCTTGTAAAGATTGCTCATCATCCGCTCTTCGGGTTTCAGATAGTCAAAGGCTGTGGTTACCGCTCGGCTTATTTCTTTTTCAGATAGGGCATCGTCCACCAAAGTTATTGATTTCATCCAGCGTTGCAGAAATGCTCTGTTTACGGCATTATCCTTACAATCAAACGGGTTTAGAGAAACATTCTTTTCATCTCCGTCAAAGCCGACATATGCTCCACCGATTGCTCTCGTAAAAATTTCCGCACCGCGATAACGATCAAAGAAAAATACTTTTAAGTCTGCATGACGCATCGCCTGACCTGCCAAAAATGTCAGCAAAGTTGTTTTTCCTTGTCCGGTCGGACCGATAATACAACAGTGGGCTACGGCTGATTCCTCACTCGAAACATGGAATTGAAAGCGGTATGCCGAACCGGTTGCCGTCTTAAAAACCGTAATTGCTCCAGGACCCCAGTCGCTCTTTGTAAATCCTTCCGACGGTTTGTCAAAGCATACCGCGGCGGCTACTACTCGTGACAAATAACGGTACGTTCTGGGGTATGTTTCGTAGGTCGGAAACTGATTGAAAAACGAAGCTTGTGTTACCCAGCCTTCTCTTACCGGCGTTACACTAAACAAGCGACATATACGTTGGACTTCTCCCTCGCCAAAATCAATCTCTTCTTCACTTTCGCCTTTTAGAATTATGGTCATTGCATATTCGGTTAACGCTTGGTGATCTCCGGAGCTATCTTCAATCGCCGATAATGCTTCGCTATATTGTTCAACTACGTCGGCCGAAAAGCTGGTTACCTGAGCCATGCGCTGCTGTTGCAGGAGCAATGCCCGCGCATATGGCTTAAATAACGGCTTGATGTTATGGATGAGTATCATTTCGCAATCGATTGAGAGCAATGTCGAAATCATAGACTCATCCATATAATCTCCCGATGAGCGTATTCCCATGCTGATTTCGTAAACCGATTTATCTCCGGAGAAAAAGTGTATTACTCCTCGTTCTCCCGTAAAATGAATATGGTCTGCCGTTAACAACTCATTTAGTTGATAGCCCTCTGCTCCTCTGACTTTGGGTTCAGGCTGTGTTATCGGGCTGCAGATTTTGGAAAAAACATATAACGGGCTGTCTTTCGCGGCACTATCTGCCGTTTCATATAAAGTTTGTATGCCATAATCATTTAATGTTGCCAACAAAGCCTGCGAGGCATAGTTCAAATCTTTTAGTGCATCCGGACGATCTAATACCGATAATATTATATAATGTGTATTGGTATATACTCTATCCAGATTTTGTTCCCAAATATGAGATATCTGCTCTAACAAGGGATTGTTGAAGTTATTTTGGTTTTCTTCCAAAGATATTCGTTCCCGCATGGTGATTACTCGGCAGATTATCTGCATATCCGACATGTTATCTATCCATGACTTCCGTGCCTCAAACATGGATTCACTTTTTTCTTCCGTGGCAAAGGTCAAATCAACCCCCGTTACACGAAATACTCGCGCATAAGCTCCATTATAGCAACGTATGGTTATGCCGTCAGACATAAGCTTATTAAACGGCAAAAAGTCGGCTACCCTTGATTCGTAGGGTTGCGGCAATATCTTTTGCCCAAGCTTTGTCGCCCAGAATCCGGCAAAAGCCGCCGCCGATATTATTCCGATAAAGGCTACGAAGACTTCTAAAGTGCTTAAACCTTGCACAAAAACACTAAAAAAACTAAAATCAGGGCTCAAATTTACTCCCCTTTACTTTATAGAGATTTTGCGTTACTCGTCTTGTTTCACCATAAGATTGCATCATTGTTGAAATATGCGGCTCTTTGGCGCTATAAATTGCGATTGCCGTATGAACGCAGATTATTGAAATTAAAAATATTAACGGGTTTAAGTCAAATACTCCGATTGCCATAAACATTAAGGGCATTTGCACGAATAAATTTATCATAGCCGGCATTGCCGACGCCCACAAAATTCTGGGCGGGTTTGCAACTGCTTTTAATATTCCTTCCCGCATTTTGCCTCCCCTTGTTATTTTCAACATAGCCAAACAAAAACTTTGGCGCAATCATAAAGTCATTTATGCACCTTATTTATTTTAGCTTTATTTTATGAAAAACTTATTAATTATTTGTGTAGATTAAATTTTTAGTTTGCATTTGCCAGAGAATCTTGTATGGCAATCGAACTGGCGGCGTCATCTCCGCCGATAAATTTCAACAATCCTGCCGTTCCGGCTATTATCATCAAGCCTATCATTATGGCCGAGAGCCATTTCCAGTTAACCGAGCCGAAAAAACTCCCTACGGCAATACCTACAATTCCGAATCCAGTAACGGCAAATATAATTCCTTTTAGCCCCTCAAAAATTTCGGAACCGCTTTGGGTTAAATTCTCAAATAAGGCATATGCATTTGTTGTTGATACCATTAAGCACAACGCAACAACTAATACATATTTATATGCTCTTTTTATTTTTATATTTTTAAAAAGGGAAAGAATACCAGAAAGTTCTCTTAGGTTGACCTTTTTCATATTCTTTCCCCTTGTTTTTATTTCATTCGATTTGGAATTACAAATTACCGAATGATGTTCCCAACTTATCCGTTGCAGCACTTGAACCGGTTGCATATTCTACAATTGCACTTGCAGCGGCCAAAATTGCCAAACCGGTTGCCAGAGCTGCCAGCCACTTAAAGTCAACTTTCTTGAAAATTGCAGCCCATGCCAAACCGACCAAACCGAAGCCGCCTAAAATATACACAATCGTCTTAACCGATCTAAACACATTACCGACTTTGGTGGCTGCCGTATCCATCACCGTATCACCACTTGCCGCAAAAGCATTTCCCGATATTAAACTCAAAAATGCAAATATCAGCGTCGACAATGTCCATACATTATTTTTTAAGAATTGCATCATCTTTCTCCTTCTTATTAACATACCTATCTATTATGATATATTATTCTTGGTCTTTTGACCAGTTTTTTTTCATTATCACAATACATAGCAACATATTGTATATTCACGATATTTTGTTTTGAAACAAAACTTTAACATTATCTCAATCGTAAATGTTATTCTTTTTCTAGCATAAAAAAGTAAATTTTTTGATAATATTAATTTCCGCAAAATTCTGGGTATAACATGACAAAGCCTTTGCCAAGTTTTGCTTTTTGTTTTATTTAGTTTTTTAGAGGAATATAATGATAAAAACAGGCTTGACATCTTTTATTTACAGTTTTGTTTTGTCTTTGTTTGTATTTTTTGGTATAGACAAGGCTTTTTTTTCTACGCAAAAAAAAGCCGAAACATCCCTTCCTCGAGGAAATATCTCTCTTTTTTTAAAGAAAAATACGGTTCATGATGAGAGGGGCAGACTCTCTGAAAATAAAATTAATTTATTTAAATCGTCTTTTTCTACTGACGAAGCCTTATTGCCGCCCGCATCCCGCGACGATATTGTTGAAGCAGACATAAATGATATTTTGGTTTCATCCCTCGCCGATAATGATGTTGCTCATAAGGAAAAGGCAAATCTGCATAATCTTAAAGAAAATACCTCCAAAGAAAATGATACAAGTACTTTTACTTCCTCTAACGAGATTGCCCCTCCCCTCTTAGAGAATGAGGGCAAAGAACTAAATATTGTTTCCGAAAAAGAACACCGCTCTCAAATGGTTTTAGCTTCGGTCAAAGCTCTTTCGGACACAGAAGAAGAAAATCATCAGATTTCTTTTAATGATGAAGATGATACCGACATGATTAAGGTAGATGTTAAAACTTCTTTCTCTCAACCTATCGTTCTAAGCAAAGCCTCTACGGGATCGGCAAGTGATGAAGATGTTTCCATGCGGGCTCAACCATTCCAAGTTGCCGAAAACATTAATACACCCAAACAGCTCATTCAAAAAGTGAGAACCAATGAATTATTAATTCCTCTGCAAAAAAACAAAGCATTACCTCAGTTCGCATCAAAAAAAATTCATATCAATACCGATGTTGCCGATGCTCAAGTGGCTATGTTGAATTTTGACAAACCCATTGATTCAATTATAGACAAAGAGAAAGAAGAAAAAAAGTCCCAACAAGCTCAAGAGACAAAATGGCAGACCATGTCCTCTATCTCCGGTGAAGAAATAAAGAAGAGAGAAGTTAAAGATATTTATAATACTTCTCAAGTCGACACTCTGACTTCAGACAAATTACCCGATAGTGAAAAAGCTTCGACATCGTTTAGCGAATCCAGCGAAACTTCCTCATCTCCTTGGGTCGCTGTCAAAGGAACGAAATTTCCTAAAAACAGCGAAATACTCAATAAACCTTATTACTTAGATGCCGATGAGGAGAAAATTTCAGGAATTTTGAATAAAAAAAACAGCTCTACCCCCAATGAGGTTAAAGTTGCCGGCGAAGTCTTGGACAATATTTTAATTCCTATTCCTCAAGATATTTTAGATAACAAAGATTTAATGCCCAATTTGGTTTCTGATCCCGACAATAAAAAACTAGAGAATGAACTTTTAGCCAAAGAAACCGGCACTGTTTATACCGATAAAGATGATGATGTTCCTTTTATCGGCGAAGAAGAAAATAAAAACAGCGAATCCAACAATGAAAAAGGTGAGAAAAAAAACATTTTTCAAAGTATCGCGTCTTTTTTCACCCCTTCAAGCGATACATCCGAGGAAGGTGTTTCCTTAGGTCTTCAAAATAACGAACGATTACTCGCCACGCAGAAACATGCCAAACGATTTTCTAATCAAGAAAAAATCAGATCTAACGGGAAAATTCTTCCTTCAGAAATGAGATTGTCTTTTCAAAACGGAAAAGCTGAAATTTCCGGAAAAACGCTTGATTGGATTAAAGCATTCGGACAGAAAGCTTTAACCAACAGCGATCAAATTTTGGAAATTCGTATTGACGGAACCAGTTCTATCGATATCCAGCAAAAAAGATTAAATTTGTTATACAATATTTTAACTAATTTGGGATTAGAATACAGCAAAGTCAATACAGTTTTCACGCACAGAGGAGCAAATACTTTTATTCTCCGCGTCGTGAAAGCCGGCGAAGACAGTGACAAGAAGCGCTATGACCCTGCTTCGATTTACTACAGAAAGTGGTGAGGTTGTATTGGTTATAAGTTGCGTCTCGAGCTTGATTAATTGTTTTCAACATGTATTATAGGTATTAAGAACATGAGAATTTATTGCTTAAGGAATATGAAAATGAATGCAAAAACAAACTTAACGGCACTCGGGCTGATTTTGTTTGCTCTTTCAGGCTGTGCTTCTTCAGCTCCAGTCGTTCAGGTTGTCCCTTGCGATCAAGAAATGTCTGGCGGCAATTTTGCTCCTTCCAGTGATGATGCCACGCTTGTTAATTATACGCAAACAGACGGTAACTACAGAGAGTTTGGTGAAAGAGCTCCTCGTGATCAATATATTACTCAAGCCGGTGCGGGAAATAATATTTCTGCCTCAATTCCCCCTCGCGCCGATGATGAATATTTGGATTATGAGGAAGAGTTAATTGATGAGAATCCTGACGGAGATGCTTCTGCCGGTAGTGAAAGCGGATATAATGTTGAAGATCCTGTCGATGACTGGTTGGCAGAAGAAGGAAAGTCTTTGAAAGCTTTGCTGTCGGAATGGAGTGAAAAATCCGGTTGGCGTTTGATATGGAAATCTAACCGTAATTATACTTTAACAGCAGGTGCTATGTTTAGAGGACGATTTGCAGATGTCAGTTCTGCTTTAATTAGAGCCTTTGCTCGCGCAAAGCCTGCTCCTATCGGCACATTTTACAAAGGTAACAGAGTTTTAGTTGTAGAGACATTGGAGGATGAAAATGCGTTTTAATGGGTTTATAAAATATGGCGTATGCTTGGCATTTTTTTCTATAGCCGCCGCATGCTCAATGTCTACTGGAATGGATGCTCTTTTAGAGAAAGAGGTAAAGAATGCAGCAACGTTACAAGAAGTTGCCAAAGCTCCGACGGATATTGCGCCTGATGATGTCGTTCGTGTGAAAAATGATATTTGGCTCGGAGATTCAAGCGAAATTGAGTATGAAGGACAGCCTATTCCGTCTTATCTTGAAGGAAAAGAAGGAATTACTTTGATTAGTAATCGACCTATTTCTCTTTATGAAATCGGCGATATGATTAATAAAATTACTTCTTTGAAAGTCAGATTTGCTCCTTCCTTGGAAAAAGATATTCAGTCTGTTGCCGCGGAAAATAAACCTGATTTGGAGACTGTTAATTCTGATTGGGCTGAACCAACAAAGATGCTGGTCTCCTACAGAGGCCCATTAAGCGGCTTATTAGATGAGTTAGCTTCTCGTTTTGGTATTTGGTGGAAGTATGATAAAAAAGAAATTTATTTCTATAAATACCAGACAAGAACATTTGTTTTGTATAGCTTGCCGACAAAACCAACCTTGAGTGTTAATGTCGGCGGTTCTGCAGAAGGCGGCGGCGGAAACTCTGCTTTGACTTTGTCAAGTTCAGCTGAAGTGGAATTATGGGGAAATATTGAAAAAGCCATTACATCAATGATTTCCGAGGGCGCAAAATTAACGATCGATTCTGCAAACGGCACAATTTCGTTAACGGCTACACCTACCGATATTGCAAAGGTTGCTAAGTTTATCAATGAGCAAAATGCCAGATTATCAAGACAGGTTGCCATTAGCGTTAAGGTTTTGCAAGTTTCCGTTGATGACGGGGATTCTTACGGCTTGAATCTTAATGCTGCTTTTGATGATGGAAAATCCAGCGTTTCTATTTTGAGCCCGAACAGCGTACTCTCAAGTGATGCTTCTAATAATTTGGAAATGCGTGTTATGCCAGGAAATTGGAATATTAATGCAAGCATCACTGCCTTGTCTACTCAAGGAAATACGAATATGGTTACAAGCGGCACAATTACAACATTAAACAATAAGCCAGCTCCTATCCAGGTTGTTCGTAAACAAAACTACATTTCCGAAATTACAAAGACAAATAGTGGCGGAGATGGGGATTACTATGATGTTTCTACGGAAACGGAAGAAATTGAAACAGGTTTTACTTTAGATGTTTTGCCTAGAATTTTGGAACACGGGCGTTTGCTTTTGATGTTTAATTTGACCTTGTCTGATTTGATTTCTTTGGAGAGAGTTCCTTTGAGTAATAATGATGATGGTCAATATATCCAGAACCCGATTATCGAATCTAGAGGTTTTACGCAAGAAGTTGCTTTGAAGTCGGGCGAATCCTTGGTTTTGACCGGATATGAAAGAGTTGAGAATTCTGCTGATAAGGCAGGTGTTGGCTCGGCAACTAATTCTTTATTAGGTGGTTCCGTGCAAGCTACCAGAAAACGTAGCATTTTGGTTATCATCTTAACGCCCGTTGTTTTGGAATCCCCTTTGAATCCTGAAACAAGAGTCACGAACAGCATTTAATTTTCGTAAGGATATTTACCGTGTTAGAAGATGCTAAATTGTTAGACCAAGATTACGAATCCAATACTACGAGAGTTTCTCCTCATATTACTATTGGAGACGTTACCTATGCGACAGGTTTATTTTGGCAGCCTCTGCAAAATACTGATGATCCGGTTAGCGAGGTAAGTGATGCGTCTTCCGGTATTTTAGAAGGTGCAGATCTTTTTTGCATAAAGCAAGGAAAGGCTCCGCAGTTTGGTATTTGTGCTTCATCTCAAGGTTATAAGACGGGGCAATTTGCCGGAGCAGTAACCCTTTCAACTGCATTAGGGAACTTATCTTCTTTTGTTGCTGTATTTAAAGTTGACAAGGGTTGGTGGTATGTATGTGTCAGAAATGATATCATTCTATCTGATGGTGATATTGTTTTCTTGAATGAGAAAGAAGCTAAGGATCAATTTGTTTCTATGCTTGCCGTGCCTGATTGGGGACGAAAAATTGCGCCTAAGGAATGGGGGATTGACGGGACAGAAGATGTTGACGTTGCTTCGTTGATGAGCAAAGGTGTTCGTGTTAAATTACAAAAGATAAAGGCTTTACGAGGAACAAAATTGTATATGGTTATTGCAATTTCTTCAATTGTTGCTTTATGGCTAATATCTGCTGTTATTAATAATATTCTTTTAGCTCCGCCTAAGAGACCAATGATTCAGCCTATTCAACCAAAGGCTATTGTAAAAAAAGAAGTTCCTTTGCCTCCGGAAGATATTCCGTGGGAGAAGTTAAAAGATCCAGTCAGTATTTTAGAGAGATGCTATAATAATATTGCGGCATTGGCTCAAATTTCAACTCCTGGCTGGGTTATGAGTGAGATTACGTGTAATGCCGGAGGAGCATCTACTTCGTGGATACGAAGTACTGGGCGTATTCTGTATGTTAATGATGCTATGGAGAAATCTGGTTTAAATTTTGCATCTAAGAGTTTTGATGCTGAAGGAAATGTGCTTGCGGCAAGTGTTTCGATTGGGGATATTTCTGTTAGAAATGACAAGCCAAACAGGAATATTAATGACTTGAGAAATACTCTCAACGATTTTTTCCAAGCAATTAATCATGATGTTGCACTAATGGATGGTGAATATACTTCTAATAGGAAAAATATTTATCGTTTCATTAAGTTTAAGTTTTCATCTGTTAACAATCCTATGGTATGGAAAGATTTGTTAACAAAATTTTCAGGACTTGAGATTAGTATGATTAAATATAATAATAATGGAAACTTGTGGGATTATGAAGGAGTCATCTATGCGTTATAAGTTTAGAAATATTTTATCGACAACAGCTTTAGCCTTGATATTAGGTTTAGCAATGTCTTCACCTGCAAGTGCCGTGGACACTGTTGCGCAACCGGGGGGGATTGTCGGGGCTCCTGTTAACAATAATGTTATTACGCCCAGTGATCCTGTATTGCCCAATGCAAGTTCTCAGAATGCGGATCCTTTGCTTGGTATGGCTAATGTGTCGGAAGGAAATGCTAATAATGATACGGCTAAAGCTCCTGCAGTAGCACCTTCTCCTTTGGCGTCTAAGAATCAAGGAAATGACGTTCCTCAGCTTTCTAAAGTAATGGCTAATGTGTCGGAAGGAAATGCTAATAATGATACGGCTAAAGCTCCTGCAGTAGCACCTTCTCCTTTGGCGTCTAAGAATCAAGGAAATGACGTTCCTCAGCTTTCTAAAGTAGTTGATTCTTCTTATAATCCTTCATTAGATCCGATGCCAGACAATGAATTCGGAGAAAATATTTTGAATAAATTTGATGATAATTTATTCTCTAAAATGTCTGATATCGAGAAACAATCAGCTTTACTGTCTTTGGAACTCAGAAGAGAAAAAATAAAAAGCGAAATTGCCGCTATTCAAGCTCAACGTAAAAAAGCCGAAGCGGAGGAAATAGCCGCTTTAGAAGAAAGAGAAAGAAAAAAGCGTGAATGGGAAGAGGCTCAGGAGAAGATTCGTTTTGAACGAGAGCAAAAACGAAAAGAGCTTGAGATGAAGATGGAACGGCTTCGTCAAGAGAGAATTGTTAAGGCCTACAAGAACCAAATGCTTGTTGAAAAGCAGAAATGGATTGAAAACACTCAAAAGGTTTATAAAGAAATAGAGGAGATTGAAAAGGATAGAGCTTTTATTATTAGTGATTTTAAGAGAAAATTGAATAATTTGCGTAGTATTGCTGCGGCTGTCGTGGTTGAGGCAGGAAATGCAAAGAAACGTCATGAGAAAGATGTTTCAACTTTGAAGATGCAGATTTCTGTTCTTAAAGCAAGATTGGAAGCAGAGCGGGCAGCTTGCAAAAAGGACAACCCTTTTTCTCAACTGCCGGCAGAAAAACAGATTAGGCTCGCCGATGTTTATGCCGTCATGGAAATTGTCGGTAAAGGTGAAAATTTAGTTGCTAAATTGATTAATAAAAACGGCGATTATTTCTTGGTTAAGGAAGGAACCGTATTACAGAGCGGGCATGTCGTTGATGAAATTTCTGAAACTTATGTTCGCGGTGATATTGACGGCGTAAAAGATTATCTTTATTTCGCAGCCGGCGGTATTTTGCAAAATGAGCCAGAATCCAGCAATGTATTGAATAGTTTGGCCGAAAACAAAGATACTCAAGACGGTGGCACTAAGGCTAAAACCCCCGGAGGGAATTTGATTCAATCTTCTCTTCCAAGCTTAGGAAATAGTATGTTTGTTAAGTAGCCGGAGTAAAAACCTTGGCAGAAGATACGGACGAAAAACAAGAGAATTTGCTTGATAGTGAAGGAACTGCAGATGCAAAACCTGCAGTTTCTTCCGATATTGAAAATACTGACAGCTATGATGTGCAAGCTGAGAAGGCACCCAATAAAATTCAGTCTTATTTTCAGCATGGAAATCGTTTGTTAACTCTACCAAGTAATCCTGATCTTGTAATTAACGATGATACCAGACGTTTAGTCGCACTTTTTTCTGACGGACTTTTTTTAGTTGCCGAAACGCATAAGTTTGATGGTCGTGTTTTAAGTTTTGAAGTTTTAGCAAGAAAGAAAAAACTAAGTATCAGCAAACCTCAATATGTCAGTCAAAATGAGCTGAATGCTGTTTATGCTATCGGTGAACGAACAAATATTAATATTGAAGCTGATGAAGACTTAGCCCAATTGCAAATGCAGAAGGACTTTGTTAATGTGGTGTCTCGTGCAGCTTCTTCAAAGGTGTCTGATATTCATATCGTTGTTGGTAGCAGCACCCAAATTATGTTTCGTGTCAACGGAATGATGGCGACCGTTATGGAATATAACAAAGACTGGGGTGAAGCATTTGTTCGTGCGGCTTTTGCTTCTGCAGATATTTCCGATTCAAACTATGCTCAAAACGAATTTCAGGGCGCACAAAAACTGGGAGCAACACCATTACGTGGTTCTAAAGGAAAATTGATGTTGCCTCACAATATATTGGCTATTCGTTTGCAATTTAATCCAATTGCTTTTGGTACGCAATATTTGGTTATGCGCTTGCTTTATGCCGATGATAACCCTGAAGGTTCTGGTGATTTGGCGTCTTTAGGCTTTGGCGAATATGAAGAAAATTTATTTTATCGTTTGCGAGCCGTTCCGACAGGATTAAGTATTGTGGCAGGACCTACCGGTTCCGGAAAAAGTACGACTTTGCAAAGAAACATGATTAAGCTTTTGCAAGAAAAGAACTACGAGATTAACTTAATTACCGTGGAAGACCCTCCTGAGTATCCGATTCCAGGGGCAAGGCAAATGCCGGTTACCAATGCTAATACTGAAGAAGAAAAAGATGAAGAATTTACAAAAGCTTTGTCGGCGGCGTTGCGTTCTGACCCTGACGTTATGATGATTGGTGAAGTGCGCTCTATTGCTGCGGCAGAATTGACTTTTAAGGGGGCGTTGTCAGGACACGGTGTATGGACGACTTTGCACGCTAACTCGGCTCCTGCTATCATTACTCGTTTGCGGGATATGGGCGTTAAAACTTTTATGCTTAATGACCCCGAACTCGTTAAAGGCCTTATTTCTCAACGTTTGTTTAGAAGATTGTGTCCTCACTGCAGAGTTTCGGTTAAAACTATGCTCGATTCCCCTGCCGTTCAACGTTTACGTACTGCTCTTGGTGATTTTGGGGTGGAGAATACTTATGTTCGCGGTTCAGGATGCAAATATTGTGATAATACGGGTATTCGCGGACGTATGTGTGTGCCTGAAATTATTTTACCAGATGCTACGTTTTTGGATTTAATGATTTCGGGAGAAACTCGTAAGGCTATTGATTATTGGACTAGCGATTTAAATGGTAGACCACTTAAAGATGCCGCTATTGAACGTATGCTTAAAGGCTACATTGATTTGGAAGAAGTCGAAAGATGGTGTGGGTTGCTTGATCAACGTCCGGCTTATTAAAATAGAAAAGAAAGAGGTTAATTATGGCAGAAAATAGAAAATCCACTTCTCTTGACAGGGCTATGAAAAGGCTTGGTACAATTGAGGTTTATTATGCAAAAATTATTTGCCGTACGTCCAATAAGACGCGTTTGAAGCTGTATCGTAAATTGGCATCTTTACTCAGAAACAGATTTTCATTAATGAATGCTTTGGATTTGTTGCACAATTCTGCAAGTAACAGAGGGAAAAATCCAGGAGAGCCATTGGCTATTGCCATTGCTTCTTGGGGCAAAGCTTTGCAAAACGGTTTGCCTTTTTCTGAAGCATTAAAAGGGTGGGCTCCTGACCGTGAAAGATTAATGCTTTCGGTTGGTGATGTTTCCGATATGGAAAGTGCTTTGATGAATTTGATTCGCGTTTCTGAGGGCTCTACCAAAATGATTCGTCCAATTGTCGGTGCTATTACCTATCCATCGTTTCTATTTATGATGTCAGTTTTGATTATTTATGCTATTGGTGTTTATATGGTGCCTCCTATGCTTGAGGCAGCTCCAAATGTTATTTGGCGAGGAACTGCGGCAACTTTGGTTGATATGTCAGCTTGGATTAGAGATAATTGGCTTTTGGCCTTTTCGGTGTTGCCGGTTGTTGGTATTATTATTTATCTTACTCTTGGTATTTGGACGGGACGGTTACGGGCTTTGTTTGATAGTATTCCGCCTTGGTCTTTGTATAAAATTTTTACCGGTATCAGTTGGCTCTTGGCTCTTTCGGCGTTGGTTAAAAGCGGAACTCCCGTCTCTACCGCAATGCGTGCTTTGAGACGCGATTCGACACATTATCTTCAAGAGAGAATCGATAAGACTTTGCTCTTTATTAATAACGGTGATAACCTTGGAAAAGCACTGTCGAAAACCGGATTAGAGTTTCCTGACAAAGAAATCATCAGCGATTTGGAAATTTATTCCGAATTAGATAATTTTGAAGAAGCTCTGGAAAATTTAGCAAACGAATGGCTGGATGAAAGTGTATACTTAATTGAAAATAAAGCTGCTATCTTAAATATGGTGGCTATTTTGACTGTTGCCGGTATTATTGCATGGGCCGTATTCGGTGTATTCGAAATGCAAGACCAAATTACCAGCTCAATGGGAATTTAAGCTTATGAAATTTCCTTTTTTCAAAAAGAAGACTCCATTATCTCGCTTTCAAGTTCTGTGGAAGCGGCAGAAGGCTTTATGTGTCTTGCTTTTTTTGATTGTTATCATCGGAGTTATTTATTTGCTCCCTCATTCTGAAAAGAAAGCTGATTTGGCGGCTCAACAAGTTATGAAAGTTGCTGAGAATATTCGGAAGTTTTATCAAACAAAACCTAATTATTGGGGATTGCAAACTAATTATGCATTGCGAAATGGTTTGTTTCAAGGTTTACGAATCCAAAATAATGTTGCTTTTCACTCTTTGGGTGGAAAGGTTTATGTCGGACAAGGTGTTAACGGTGACGTGGTTATGCCTGGGGAAAACGGCTTTGACGTGATTTATCCTGATATTAATCGGATTCAATGTATTGCTCTTCTGGCTCATAAATTTAGCGATGAACAAAATTTGGGGTTGCAACATATTGCGGTTTTTGATGAAAAAGGTATATTAATTGCTGAATTTGGGTGGAGTGGTTTGAATAGGCTGCCAATCCATGAAAATATGGCGGAAAATATATGCATGAATAATAATTTTATTGTTTGGAGTTTTGAATAAATAATGATATTTTTTTTTAATGTTTTTGAAAAAATTAATTCCCTTTTTGATGTATATGGATATTTGATTAAGTTATTATTTACTTTTGTTGTTTATTCTATAACTAAGGATATAGTCATGGAAATATGTCTAAAGACAGGCTTGTAAAAGTACTAAAATTGCGATAAAGTTATGCTATGAGGATATTTATGAAAAATTATTCTAATGGGAGAAAGAAGATGAAGAAATTCGTTGAATCGGAACAGTCCGGTCGTTCAATGGTCGAAATGCTCGGCGTGCTTGCAATTATCGGTGTCTTGTCTGTCGGTGGTATTTCCGGTTATTCTAAGGCTATGGCTAAATATAAAATCAACCAATGTTTGGATCAAATTTCTACTTTGATTGTTAATATTCGTAGTGTGTTTGTTAATCAGACTTCTTTTGCCGATGCGACTACTGCCAATATTATTGCACTTGGTATTCCGACTGCCGATATGTTAAATGCTGACGGAACTGCCATGGTAAACCCTTTTAACGGAGCTATTACAATTACCCCAGGAACTGGAAGTACTTCATTTAAGGTAACTTATGCTGGTTTTGATAAAAATACTTGTCAAAGTATTGCTTTGGCTGACTGGGGTGCTGCGGCTTCTTCCGGTTTGATTTCATTACAAATAAATAATAGTACCGCACATACTTGGGGCGGTACTGATGCTGCTTTGCCGTTATCTATTGCAAAAGCGGCTACGGAATGTGCTAATGATACAAATACTAACTCTATTACTTGGGAATACAGATAAAATACCTGATTTCTCTTTCGTAAAGGCGTTTGGAATACCAAACGTCCTTTTTTTATAAAAAAATTTATTCGTTAAACATTTTGTTAATATATATACGTTATAAATGGTGCTATAGGTTATTTTAAATTTAGGTGGTGAAATAATGTTAGAAGCTAATAAGGTTAAATTTTCGGAACAATCCGGTCGTTCTATGGTGGAAATGCTTGGCGTGCTTGCAATTATCGGCGTTTTGTCCGTCGGTGGTATTTCCGGTTATTCTAAGGCTATGGCTAAATATAAAATCAACCAATGTTTGGATCAGATTTCTACTTTGATTGTTAATATTCGTAGTGTGTTTGTCAATCAAACTTCTTTTGCTGATGCTACTACGGCCAATATTATTGCTCTTGGTATTCCAACCGGTGATATGCTTAATGCTGCCGGAACTGCCATGGTAAACCCTTTTAACGGAGCTATTACAATTACCCCAGGAACTGGAAATGCTTCATTTAAGGTAACTTATGCTGGTTTTGATAAAAATACTTGTCAAAGTATTGCTTTGGCCGACTGGGGGGCTGCTGCTTCTTCCGGCTTGATTTCATTACAAATTAACAATAAGACTGCTCATACTTGGGGTGGTAAAGATAATGCTTCTTTGCCATTATCCATCGCTAGTGCTGCGTCTGAGTGTGATCAAGAAACTAATGCTAATTCCATTACTTGGGAATACAGATAGTTTTTCTCCTTTGCCAATACCTAGGCCGCTTGGAAACAAGCGGTTTTTTTTGTGATGAAACGCCTTTTCAATATTTTATTAATACATCTGTGCTAAAGTTATACTTAGGTTTATTTGTTTACGTTAGGTGATTACAAATGGTTAAAATTAATGATGTTAAATTCTCGGATATTTATGTTACTCCAGACAGAAAAGCTTTTATTCCCGATGGAAAAACACGGAATGGTTTGGCTATCTTAGATGCTGAAGATTTTGATGAATTTTACAAACAGCTTGAAGATGCTTGGGATGGCGATAACCCTAGCTATTCGCTCTTGTATGAGGGCGTGTTTTATCGTATTGAACGCACCTTGAGCATTTATGGACCGCAATACTGCGGTCGTAAGATGCCTAAGCAAGTGCCGCCGCTTTCTTCTCTTGGATTTTTGCCTCAACTGGTTACTTATTTGAAGTCTCTCTCAAATGCATCCGGTTTAATTCTTTGGGCCGGTCCTACAGGACAAGGAAAAACGACTTCTTTATCCGCTTTGTTGAAAGAATATTTGCAAACCGAAGGTGGGTTTGCCTATACGATTGAAGACCCTTGCGAAATGCCTCTTGACGGCGTGTATCATGCCAGCAAAGGCGGGCTTGGTCTTTGCAAGCAAAATATTCCGCCTGAGGGCGACTGGGGGGCTGGTTTGAAGTCTGCCTTGCGTTCTAAACCGAGATATATTTTGGTTGGTGAGATTCGTACCCCTGAAACGGCTAGTGAGGCCTTGCGTGCCGCTACTTCCGGACACTTGGTGCTTTCATCCATCCACGGAAATAACGTTACCGATGCCATTACTTCTGTCGTGAAATATGCTTCTTCCACCTCTATGTCCGAAGAATTGGCTTACGATTTGTTTTCGCGCGGTATGCTTGTGGTTTTGCACCAAACTTTGGTCGGCGTCGGCGCGGCCAAGCATCCGGAAATTACTTATTTGCTCGCGAATCCTGACACAACCAAAGGTGATCAGGTCAGAGGTATTATTAAAACCGGAAAACTCAATCTTGCAACAACCATTGAACTGCAAAAAACGCGTATGGAAAAAGGTATTGAGCTTTTCCCCGATATCTAATTGTTTATATTATAATATTATCAAAAAAACACCGGCTTGATAAAAGTCGGTGTTTTTGGTTTTTAATCCAAGAGTTTTTGCATTTTTTGCAATTCATCAAGTGTAGGAAGTTTGTTTTTGCCTTTCAAAACTTCTAACTCTTGCTTAAATTGCAAAATTTTGTTCATGTTTTGCAAATATTCGCGATATTTTTGCAGGGTGAACTGTTGAAGCTTTTGATTGTTTGCAGATAAATCTTTTATCTGTTTTTCTCCTTCAACTTTCAGTTTTTTCTTATCTTTTACACAAGCTATATCAACTGCATCGGCAAAACCGTCTGATTCTCCATCAAGTCCGTATAAGTCAGCAAACAATGCGGCTGGAACTTCACCTGAGGAAAGCCTTAATAATGATCCCCCTGCTCCCGCGTCTCTTATACCGGTTTGAGAGGCAAGAAAGAAAAAATGTTCCCATTTCTCTTCTATTTGGAATCGTCTGTTTAGATACATTTTCCAATATATGTCTTTTATTGTTTCTTTAACTTGATTGAGGGAAACGCTTGTTGCTTGTGCATATTCCGCAAAATATTTACTAAGAGAGGCTAACGCTTTTGAAAACTCCATTTTCATATCTGCTAGTAATTCCAGTACATTGCTTGTGTAGAAAAAAGCTCGATTAGGACATTCTGTTGTATTGGGGCTAACAAAACGCTCAATCCATAGCCAATCATTCTTTCCTTTTACAAATTCACCGAACATTGACGACATCTCAAGCGTTAGATGATTATCAATATCATAATCTCCCTTTTCTCCATTTTTTTTGTAAACATGCCAATATAAATAATGGACTATTTCTAATGGTGATAGTAAGGATGAGGCTTGAACCTCCCAATCATAAACTCTTTGTTTGAGACATTCATCTCCCTTAAAAAGCTGATGTTGTTTTTCATAATAGGGTTCATGCTCTATTTTATAGAAGTTGATTGCTCCTATCCGGAAACTCATCGGCTCATAGATACATTCCTCGTACCATGAATCCTCATATTTACCGGTTAAAGCGCTTTGCTCATCTCCGCTGTTGTGTGACAGCCATTTACAAAAGCTTCGTTTTTCATTTGGCTTTTTGCGTTCTAAAAAGCCGTAATTTATTTCATCATTTCTTACGGCATTTGCATAATCGCGAAAGCAAATCTGCCCAGACATAACATCAAAATAAACCTTGATGACGTCTAGTTTATTGTCAAAGGAGAGCCAACTATTTTCCCAATTTTTATTACTATATTTATCGGTCAGAGCCGTAAATATGGTATTTGTACCTGGGATTTGTTCTAAAATAGAGCGTAAATCATCTTTAGGTTCAGAATTTTGCTTTATTTTAGCATATTCTTTGACCAATTTTTCCCAACACCAACCAGATTTCGGTTTATAGGCAATTGTTTCATAAACCAAATTATAACCTAGGCTGTTGTCAAAAAATTTGGGTTTATTTTCGGGATTAAAACGAACTTGTGCAAAAAACACATCACAACAATAGTAGCCGTTTTCTCGCAAATATTTGCTTAGAAAAGCGCGCATCAAGCGTGTGTCTAAAAACTCTTGATGTAAATTAAAATAAAAATTTTCCATAACATAATATTTAAGTATTAATAATATTTTTTCGAAGTTAAGATATGCTTTTTTGTTTAAATTGTCAATTATTAAATGCTAATTCAGATTGATGACTATGGCATATCTTCAAATGATTTAATAAGTTTCTTTATTCAACGTCCCACGGGAAAACAACCCATTGTTCCGGAAGGCGGCGAGCAATGATGTCTGCGTCCTTAAAGCCCTTTTCTTTCGCATAAACCGCCGCAAATTTAGCTTGGGGCATAAGTGTTCTGACCAAGCGAAACGTGCGCCCCGTGTCTGATAAATCGTCTATTATCAATGTATGCTCGTTTACATCCGTAATATTAAAATCTATCTCTATCTCTTCATCTGCTCGGCGCGAATCGTTGTCATAACTCGAAATATTTATGGCCTGTGAATTGCGAATATCAAGTTCATATGCCAAAATGCCCGCCGGAAGCAAGCCTCCACGGCTTATCGCTATTATCTTATCATAACTGCCACTCGCTTTTATCTTTTCTGCCAACAGTTTTACATCTTGGTGAAACGTCGGCCAATCTATGTAATATTTTTCTGACATTTGTTCTATCCGTGCAATGCCTTAATTTTATATATATACTCAATTACTCTTTCATCGCTCCAATCTGCCGATCCTCTTAAACGTCCGATTTCTTGTCCGGCACGGTTTATCAATACCGCGTTCGGTGAGGTGAATATCCCAAAGTCAGCCGCCAAATTACTGGCCTTGTCTATATAAAACTCCAGATTATTTACTCCAAAACGAGCTAAAAACTCTTTTTGTTCGTCCACCGACTTCCACTCGTTTGACGGTGATATTAACAACAGCTTGATGCCGTCTGCGTGGGTCTTATCCGCAAAAATTTGCAGCGTATTTAATTCACTCAAACACGGGCCACAGTGGCGCGACCAAAATAATGCTATTACAAATTCATCTTTGAAATCCGTCAGTTTTACAAATGTTCCGTCTGAGCGCATAAACTCCCGTGTCGGCAATTCTCGCGGTTCCTCAAATATATTGGCTCCGCCCTGCGAGGCTTGCGCTACTGCAAAGGTGGCCGATAATAGTATAAATGCTGCTACGAAATATTTTATCATCTTGATAACTCAAATATAAATTTTGTGTTTCACGACTAATGTGTATATAGTGTTAGCATAACAAATAAAGGTTTCTAAATAATGAAGAAAAATTTTATTCGTATATTGGTCGCGGCTTTGTTTGTAGTGGCAATGTCTGCTTGCGGCAAAATGGCGAATCCCGTTCCTTATGAAGGGTCCGGTTATCCGCATTCTTATCCGAGAGGTTAAACTTTTATGGTTGATGAGCATTCTAAAATTCCCGATGAAATGATTCCTTATGTGGAATTTGCCGATAACGCGAATGAACGTACGCCTTGTGTGCTGGTTCTGGATTGTTCCGGTTCTATGCGCGGCGAGCCGATTAAGCAGCTTAATGCCGGACTGAAAGCCCTTGAAAAAGAGCTTAAGGATGATATTGACGCTTCGTCTCGCGTACAGCTCCTTATCATTAAAGCGTTTGGAAAAGATGAAACCGAAACAACTTCCGACTGGGTCGATGCCATGAATTTTACCGCTCCGGTTATGAAGGCAGGCGGGCTTACGCCACTCGGAAAAGCCATGGATGAAGCTCTCAAAAAAATTGAGGAACAGAAAGCTTTATATGACAGCTGCGGTATTACGTCCAAACGGCCTTGGATTTTCTTAATCAGCGACGGCGAGCCGACCGATTATGACTGGGAAATCATTGCTGCAAAGTGCCGCGAAGCTCAGATGAACAAAAAAGTTGTTATTCACGCCGTCGGTACTCAAGGGGCTAATTTGGAAAAACTCGCTAAGTTCTCTACCATTGCGCCAAAACGTTTGACCGGTCTTAAATTTACCGAATTTTTCTTGTGGTTATCTCGCAGCGTGTCTTGTGTTTCCAAGGCGGCTCCTAATGTTCCCGATTTGTTGGATGATACTGGCGATTGGAATGACGAAGAATAAAAAAATTAAGGTCGTGGCTGCAAGTGTTTGCGGGCCGATGCATCGTTATAAAAAACTCCCCTGTCAAGATTGCTTCAAACATAAAAACGGCAAAAAAAATTTTGTGGCCGTTGTTTCTGATGGAGCGGGGTCGGCTAAGTATGGCAAAATCGGCGCAAATATCATTTGCAACACTATGGTCGACTTGCTTGCCAACTGCGAATTTGCCGATATTAAGCAACACATCATTAAGGCTGTTGAAGTGGCTCGCGCAAAAGTTTTGCGCCATCGCTTTAATAAAACAAAAGATGCTGACGGTATGATGGAATTTTCCGCGACCTTGGTCGGGGCTGTTTATCATCAGGGAAAAGGTATTTTCTTTCATATCGGAGATGGTGCCGGAATCGCTCTACACAGCAATCAATATGACCGTTTCATTGCTACCAGACCTGAAAACGGAAATTTCTCTTGTGAAACCTTTTTTTATACCATGGATGATTGGCGGCATTCTCTTCGTTTTACCTCTTTTGATGAGGCGGACACGTTGTTTTTAATGAGCGACGGTCTTACTAACTTTGCTTTTACACCCGATTTTCAACAAATTGAAAAAGGCTTTTTGTTGCCGATTAATGATTTTTTGATTCAGGATATTACCAAGCAAAAAGCTGAACGGGCGTTGAGCAATACTCTTAATACGCCCATTGCCAAACGCCTTAATTCCGATGATAAAACTTTGCTCTGGGCGAGGCTGTCATGATTATGAAAGAACAGCCAAATCTTGAAGGTATGCCTTTTGCCGCAATTTTTTCTAATCGTAAATTTGAGCGTATTACATTGGGCGAACTCATTAACCGCGGCGGGGCAGCGGGGCGAATCTATCGTGTGAAGGAATTTCCTCAATATGTTGCCAAAATCTTTCACTCTAAAAGTAAAAGCGCAACAAATCGCCAAAAACTCGAATCGATGTTGCTCAATCGGCCTAATTTTCCTCCGGCCGTTAAAGACGGAGTCGAGTATGTGCAAATTGCTTGGCCAGAAGCTATTTTGGATGATGAAAACGGTTTTTGCGTCGGATATCTCATGCCCTTTGTCAATATGGATGAAGCCGTTTCTCTTGACCATTTAATGCAAAAAGCCATTCGCCATAAACTCGGGTTGTCCGAAAAATATTCTTACCGCGTGTTTGCAGCCTATAATGTGGCGGCTATGGTTGCGGCTTTACACCGTGCAGGGCATTATATCGTGGATTTGAAACCTTCTAACGTTTCGGTTTACAAAAACTCCATGATTGTTGCCATGGTTGACTGCGACGGTTTTTCCATTAAAGGTGAAAAAGGGAATCGTTATCCGGCAGAATTTGTCAGCGAAGAATATATTTATCCCGAAGGTATGGAACTTGACTGTGAAGATATGGGCGAAGAACAAGATAAATTTGCTCTGGCCGTTATTATTTTCAAACTCCTAAATAACGGTATTCATCCCTTTTCCGGAACGCCCAGAAAAAAAGACGATGAAATGTTGACTATTCAAAACCGAATCGAGCAATATCATTATGCCTATGGTTTGTGGCCTGATTCTTATCAAGCTCCCCACCCTTATTCCATCCATGAATATTTTGACGTTAAAACTTTGGAGCTATTTGAAAGAGCTTTTGTCCGCGGAGGAAAACGTCCGAGTGCAGAAGAATGGCAGAAACATCTGCACTATCTTCTCAAAAATCTTAAACCTTGCCCTAAAAATCAGGATCATTCTTATTTTACGGCAAAAGGATGCGGTCTATGTGTGGCTGAGGAGCGTTTTCGCGGTCGTTTACAGGCCGAAAGTCAAAAAATACACACCCCGCAAACTCTCCGCGGTATGGAGATTTCGGCCTTGTCGGTTGAAAGCATGGAAAAAGACCGCGCAAAAAAAAGGCACGACGCAATCAAAATTCAACGAATCACGTTAGCAGGTATTGCTCTTTATTTCATTTTTTTCGGTTTGTTGTTCCAAATACTCCAACCGCTTGCCGATATGCTTAAAAATATCGGCTTTGCAGCGCAAGCTTTTATTATCACGCTCGTTATGTTTGCCATTAACCGCTTTATTCGTACTTATCAAAAAAAGCTCCCGTTGCTTAAAAACCGCGGTTTGACCCAGATGTTGCAGGTCTATGCTTTTATTTGTTTGATTGTGGCTCTCCTTTTTTTTAACGAAATTCCTCAGGATATTTTCCTCCCCGCCTTATAATCGTTTAAAAAATTGATATTTAAACTACACAAAATGATTTTTTTATGTTACTCTCTCTCCAGTTTTAATTTGATAATATGGGAATTTATCCATGATTAATTTGAATCCGATTATGATTTCCGGAAAAGAAGTTCTCCCTTTGATTGAAGGCGGAAAGGGGATTAATGCCAGCAACGGTTTTAGCTCCGGTGCTTGGGCTAAAGAAAATTGTGTTGGAACTTTTTCCGGCGTTTCTCCTGATTTTTATGACGATAAAGGAAATGTCGTTATTGAGACTTTTATGAAAAAAATCAGAAAAGACCGTCATGAGGAAATGATTGAATATGCAATTAAGGGTGGGGTGGCTCAAGCTGAAGTAGCTCATGAAATTTCTAACGGAAACGGACGTATCCATATGAATATGCTTTGGGAAATGGCTGATTCCGAACGGATTATTACTGGTGTGTTGGAACGGGCTAAAGGGCTTATTCATGGAATTACCTGCGGTGCGGGGCTGCCTTATCATTTGGGCGAATTGGCCTCTCGTTTCGGGGTTTATTACTATCCTATCGTATCTTCGGCTCGCGCTTTTCAAGTTTTGTGGAAAAGGGCTTATTCAAAATTTACCGATTATCTCGGCGGCGTGGTTTATGAAGACCCTTGGCTTGCCGGCGGGCATAACGGCTTGTCTAATGCCGAAGATCCTAATCAACCACAGAAACCCTATCAAAGGTTGGTCGAACTCAGAAAGTTCTTGACTTCCATTAACCTCAAAGATTTGCCTATCATTTTAGCAGGCGGCGTTTGGTCTTTGGATGAATGGAAAGATTATATCGATAACCCCGAAATCGGCAAAATCGCTTTTCAATTCGGAACACGGCCGATGATTACTAAAGAAAGTCCGGTTAGCGACGCTTGGAAAAAAGTGATGATGCAAGTCAAAAAGGGCGATGTGATTTTGCAAAAATTCAGCCCTACCGGATTTTTCTCTTCCGCAATCAAAAATACTTTCTTGGAGCGTTTGATTGAGCGCAAAAACGGCGAAGTCGCTTTCAAAAACGATGCCGATGCCGAATTTTCTCATCCGCTGCAAATCAGCGAACACCGCTTGGTTTATATCAAACCCAGTGATGCACCTAAAGCAGAAAAGCAACTCTCGGCCGGCTTTACCGACATTCAAGAAACGCCTGATTCTACCGTCGTGTTCATGACGCCGCAAGAAGTGGCGCAGATGAAAAAAGATCGTGCTGCTTGTGTCGGCTGTTTGTCTCAATGCCAGTTCTCTACTTGGTCGCGGGCTAGCGGCACAACAGGAAAGCTCCCTGACCCACGGTCTTATTGCATTCATAAAACACTTTATGAAGTCGGACATGGCGGCAGCGTCAAAGACCATTTGTTGTTTGCCGGTCATCAGGTCTATCGTTTTGCGACTGACCCGTTGTATCGTAACGGTATTCCCTCGGTTAAAGAGCTTATTGAAAAGATTAAAATCGGTCAGTAACTTTTTTTAATCTCAGGTGCTTTTCCTGAGATTTTTTTTGTGCTATGATATAAAAAAATGTTTGAGGATATTGCTCTATGCCTTTTGTTAACAGACTAAAAAACAAGTGCGGCGGAAAAGATGCTTTTTATATCGCCAAAAGTACTTCACCTTTGGTGTGGTCGGATGAATTTTCTTATCCCGACAGTCTCATCTCTCAAAAGCAAAAGGATAAAGGCGTGCGCTTACTCTATTACCCTATGGTTTATACCATTAAGCGGGATGAAAAAGACGGCTCACTGGTGTTGAAAGATATTTCCAATCAAAATCAGCCGCTACCCAAAACTCTCGCCGGTTTCAAAGATGTCGGCTTTCCGCAAATTACGGTTTACGGATATATGCTTGCAATTGATGACGGCCTTAAAGAATCTTTATCTGCTCAAGAACAAAAGAAAATTGAGGCTTTTGTTAAACATTTTGAAAAAATCAAGGCGCAGAATCCGGCTCTTTCGGTTGCGCATGAACTCACACATTTGGACAACCGGACGGCCTTTCTTGAGGCACATAAAAAATTTGAAAACTTAAAACTCTCTCCCGAAGATTTTTTGAAACTGCGCTTTGCAGATGAAATTTTTGCCTCTGCCAAAGAACAGCTCGTTGCCCAAAATCCAACCACCCAAGAAGATATGGAAAAAATTGTGCGTGATATACAGCAAAACTGGCTCAAAGATGAAAATAAAAAGCACTATTATCAAGATGAGAGCAGCGACTTTGCTTCACAACTCGACCAATATAACAATATTACAAAAAATCGTAAGGTTGATAGCAAGCATTTGATGTTTCAAGAACTCCTAGATGCTTATACTTCGTTTGAAAGGGACGGCAAAACTTATCATCTGTCCTCGGTGATAAACCTTGATTTCAATATGCCCGAAAAGCTCAAAAAATATGCCGGAATAAGCTCTCCCCTTTCTTTTTCAAAAGCATCTTTGGAGAGATAAAATAAAAGAACCGAAAGTCTTTTTAACTCTCGGTTCTTTGTTTGTTTTAATCTTCAATGACTGACAGCTTGTTTCCGTCATATGTCAGATGGCAAAATTCGCAATTTGACATGATGCATTCTTTTTGCTTGAGTGAAGCTTTCACCAAACCGATTAAGCCACCGTGAGAAATGATTGCTATGTTGCTTTCCGGCAATTTCATCATATCTTTTAAGGCAAACATAAAGCGGTTATATGCGTGCTGTTGGGTTTCGCCCCTTGGGAATTTGGTTGAAAATGTATCCGGTGCAGGGTGAATCCACAAATCATACAGTCTGGTGTATTTTACCTTTATGGTTTCTATCGGAAGGCCTTCAGAATCGCCAAAATTGCATTCATTTAAACGCGCATCCATCAAATTTCCGATATTAAGTCCGGAAGCAATGATATTACCGGTTTGTTTGGCTCGTTTCAATGCGCTACTGACAACCAGATTTATGTTCTTGTCCTTGAGTTTTTCAAGCAACTTTTTGGCCTGTGCAATACCTGTGTCATTTAAGCTTAAATCAACACTTGTTCCCTGCCATAGCCCCTGTAAATTGGCATTGGTTTGGCCGTGGCGGCATAAATAAAAATGTTTTTCCATACGCAATAATATTTTAATGATAAAAATTTCGTCCGCTACTCTAACACAAAAATTTTTTTGTGCAAGAAAAAAGCCCTGAAAATTTGTCCAGAGCCCTTTCTTCTTAATCTATCACTTCGTCCGCATATACGCCAAACATATTGCGACGCGGTACCCAGCCTTCTATATTATCAAATTTTATGAGGCAAAAAGAACTCCCAGACGGGCACTTTTTGACCTGACCAATGACCTGATCCTCAACCTTGGCTACAACTCGCGATTGATAGTCATCCGATGCATAAATATTACTCTCGCCTTTTGCCGTCATTTTTATGGTTCTGGTTCCCGATAACATTGATTTATGAACCCATGTTTGTGAACCTTCCCAATCTTTTATCTTGCGCCAAAGTTCAAACTCGGCCGTGATTTCAACCGGCGCGCCTTTTTGCTGGTAGACCCATTCTATCGGATAACGCGCTCCGGGGCCGGAACGGGCATTAATTAAATTTGAACGCAGCGAAACCATGCGCGGAAGTGCTAATCCGCTCTCCTCCCCTTCTTCTTTGTCCTGTGCATTTGCCATTCCTACCGTCATGACAAACATAACAAACGTGATTATTGCCAACCATATCGTTTTCATTTCTTCCTCTGCTGTTTTTTTAATCTTTTCTTATTATATTTATGCGTAATAATATCTATAAAGCGTAAAAAAATTGCTAAAGGATGATAAAAATGGATTTAATTAAGACAATTGAACAACTTATTCAATTTAGAACCGAAACCGGAAACACTATAGAAATTGACAAGTGTTTGGATTATGCCAAAAATTTGTTTGACGGCACTGAGGCGAAAGTCGATATCTGCCGCTTTGACAACGCCTCTCCGGTGCTGTTTGTCCGAAATATTGACACCGATGATTATGATGTGGTTTGTCTTGGGCATTTGGATGTGGTGCCGGCTGATGAAAAAATGTTTCATCCCTATATCGAAAACGGAAAAATGTTCGGCCGCGGAACTTTGGATATGAAGTCTTTTGCAGCTGTGGCGTTTAACTCCATGTTCCATGTGTTGCAAAACAAGCTGCCGATTAAATTTGCCGTCATTCTCTCTACCGATGAGGAAAAAGGCAGCGCAAGCACGCATGCTTTTATGAATGCGCATCCGAATCTGAAATCTAAAATCGTGTTGGACAACGATGTCGGCGGTGATATTCTTAAACTGGTTACAAAATGCAAAAACCCCGTGTTTGTTAAAATCATATCCGAAGGAAAAGAGGCGCACGGCTCTACGCCTTGGGAGGGAATCGACGCTAATGAAAAGTTGATGCAGGTTTGGCAGAACATCCGCAAAATTTATCCTTATTATTCCAAAGAGCTCCCTCAACCCAAAGATACTTGGTTTGACACCGTGCATTTTGCCAAGATTGAGGGGGGGCAGGTGTCCAACGTGATTTCGAATCATGCCGTGGCGTTGCTTGATTTTCGTTTAACCGAAAATTCCAGCGTTGAAAACCTCAAAAAGAATCTGGATAAATGTATGGAAAGCGGCGTTACTTACAAAATTGTTTCCGACAGCACGCCGGTGGTGATGGATGAAGCGAATCCTTATATTTTGGATTATAAGCAGTTTGCCGAAGATATTTTAGGCAAGAAAATTGAGTTTGAACATATCGGCGGGGCAACGGACTCTCGCTCCTTTGCCATTCGCGGGTCAATCGTGATTATGCATTCGGGCACGGGTGAAGGTATGCACGCTAACGGCGAATATGTGGAAGTTGACAGTGTTAAGCAAATTGCCGAAATTCAAACCCGTTTCCTCGACAAGCTTGCTAAAGATTTGAATAAGTAAAACTTGTTTTTAATTAGATTAAGCCCGCTCTTTGTAAGCGGGCTTTGTATATCCCTAAAAAGTAATCATTTTAGGCATATAAAATTGACTTAGAAATTGTTCCAACCCAGCTCTATTACCATAATAAGTCTCATTCATATCTTCTCTTTTACATGACCTATACATACGCGGTATAGCCACATAAACATTTCCATCTGGATGTTCTTCAACAACAAACGGGTCATAATAAGGAGCAGTAAAATATCCATACAAATGTGTATTATTATTCAAGGCAGTACAAATCAGTTGTCCTGCCCGAAATGTATCATACACTTGACTATTAACAAACTCTAAAGTCATTCTTTTAACCTCTCGGAGAGACATAGCTTTACATTTTCCATTTTCTTTTGCATAAACAAAATATCCCCCATTCTCTGTTACTAATGAAAAACTATAACAACTAGAACCATTGTAAAGATCTCCCACTTGACATCCGTTGCAGGCTTGGCTATACCCGCCAGTTCCTGACCCAGAGCCAGTCCCTGAACCGGAACCGGAACCCGAGTTATTCTCCAATTTAGTAATTCGGTTAAGTATATTGGTTATACTTGAGTTAATAGAATTTATTTTTGTCGTGTTATTAGGCCCTGTGCAGTTCCAAGCGTTTCCGAACGGGCATTTAATACCGCCGTCACAGGAAGAACTCGAAGTATAACCCAAGCTTGAACAACTCGGGGTTTGGATACACGCTGCCTCAGCCACACCACTCATCGTAAAAGCCACCAAAATTGTTGAATATAATAAAAACTTTCTCATTTTCTTTCTCCTGTAGGCGGGGCCTACTGCCATCAATTTTGCATTGTGGCCAGACCGCCGCTTTGTTAATAATTATGGTTGTTTCCCTCTCCCTTGGCCTTGAACTATTGTTCAAAAGCACAATAGTCGCACCAGTCGGTGCAACCAGACTTACAGCCGGTTACAATGTATAAATTCGAGCATTCTTCAAACGTGCAAACCGTGCACGGAGGGCATTCGCTCTCCGTACCTAAGTTCGGGCATTTTTTGCATTCCGAACACAAGGTTGTATTGCCGCTTTGACAAGCGGTTGCGCCGTCCACACAGCCCATTTCCCCGCAATCAAGATAGCCGGTGCAGTCTTTCTCTTTGATTTTGTATTTTTCCTTGATTTTGAAGCCACCTTCATCACATTCTTCGCAGGGTTCACCGTCTGCTTCATAACCGTCGGGAATTGAACCGAGTGTGTATTTGTATTCCGCCGGACACGTCGGGGTACAGCAGTCTTTGTATAACCCATTGCCGCAGACCGTACCGACACCTTTTAACGGTGCTTCACAAGTTACGTAATTACTCGGACAATCCGGAATACATTCGGCAAAATATTTATTATTCAGCGGGCAATATTTGTTGCCCTTATAGCCGCTCGGACACGAGGTTTTATTATACCCCATTCGGATACAGCTTTCGGCATCTCCTCCCCCTGGGGGTATAACTTCCGGTGTGCCGCCTTCCAAATCCGTGCCGACAAAGTCCGCTCCGCCGCAATCTTCCGTATCCGTTATCCAGCAAACTTGAGCAACTTTAATCTCCGGCCGCCCCCTAAAACTCTCGGGAGACAAATGTCGAGCTATGAGGTGTGAAGTATGCGATGTGTGTAATTTAGCATAGCTCGGAACGGGAGGTGCTTTTAGATTAAAATTAATTGATGCCTGAACTTGATTATCCAAACAAGCCAAGCTTAATGCTGTAGCACACAGCAAAAGGCAACCCTTTTTCATCATAATACACCTCGTAAAAAGTTCTAATTACATTTGTCTCCACGACTCGTATTATACCACAAAAGAAAATCCCTTTCAATAGAAATTTTCAAGGCTGGACAAGGGTTTGGGCGAACTCTTTTGCATAAAAAATTGGAATTGATTTTTTCTTTTATAAAAAAATAGCCTGCTTTTTTTTCAAACAGGCTATTCTCTCTTATGTTCTCTTTTTATCTCGTCAACAGTTCCGGACTGCCTTGATTCAACTGAGGTATTTGTGCTTCCGGAATATCCGAATAAGGAACATAGTCTGATGGTGTATTACTATATTTTGGGGAATTGTTTTGTTGTTGCTGTTGTCTGTAATTCTGCTTATAGATATACGGAATTTCTTGTTCCTTGCCTTCAATATTAATCTCGGGATTTACAAAACCCATGTTCCCCTTTTCAACAAAATAAAAATCACGACGAATCATTGCCTTATCTTTAATCGATAACTCATTCCACTCCTTTTCCGTCATCCCATACGGATAATTTTGCACCGGCTCACTGTTATATGCGCAGGCCGCCGTTAATCCTATTAAGCATGTGGCTATAATTCTTTTCATGATAACTCTCCCCCATATCTTTACTTCTAGAGAGGAGTATATCACAAATTGCTTAACAGCAAAATACTTATTTTTATTTTTTACTCAGATGTTTTATATATTTATGCTAAATCCACCTATTAAACTGTAGCCCTTATTACTATCCGATGGACTGTTCTCCATACCACGAAAACGGACATGCGCTAAGACAGCGTATAGCGTCAAATGTTTGTTTATCTGGTACTGATTCAAAAACTGTATATACCGGTCTTTGTTCGGTGTCCTGTCGGCATTGGTTTCAAAATAGGTCAAAGCAGTTGTCCAGTTCTCATATGTATAACTCGCTCCGATATTCCATGCATGTCCTTCGCGATAACCATCGTAATAATCCGGCGTCAGACTCGGATTGATTTGAACATTTATCGGATCATCACTGCCGGTTACGTTCGTTTGTCGGTATGACCCTCCAATGTTCCACCCCTTATATGCGATACTCAATCCTAAGCCTAGATCCTCGTTGCTGTTTACATAAATTCCATATCCGGCATATGATGAAACGGTTATGTCTCCAAGATTGTATTGATTCGATAGTGCAAATACATATGCCGAATCGTTGTGATATGGCGCATATTTACTTATCATCCCTTGGTTATTATAGGCTCTCGGCATATAGGAAAAACCAAATGTCGTACCATGTATGGTGGGGGATATATAGCTGTATTTGTTGCTTATACTATCCGAATCTAACTGTGTGGAATTTAGTGTCGGATAAAATGCTGTCGGGCCGCCGTCTCTGTCCCAGTTGGGATTGTCTATAAAATCTGTTATATACGAATTGTTCACATACAACGGAGCTAAAGCAGGTGCTCCGACGTAAAATTGATAGGCTACGTTGTAATTTGGGCCGACTTGGATTTGTCCGTAAGGGGTTTGTAGTGCTCCGTATCCTTGATTTATCCACTCATGGCCTTCATAGTCTTTCAAATATTCCGTACCGGAACTATTGGGCAAATAATATAACCCTAACCGGTAGTCCTCATTAAAATTATAAGCCGCTGATAAGGTTACATATACAGAGGAAAATGTTTCATCTTTGTCGTTTTGCTCCTCATATTTTTTAGGGTATTTATTATATCCATACAACACCGTTGCATTTACTCCGGCGTTTAATGTCCATGGGCCGTGTTTAAATTCCATGGCTTGCGCCACATCTATATTTATTAAAGCCAGTCCCAGTCCAAGCATTAACTTTTTCTTCATGGCTATTCTTCCTTACTTTAGTCGGTTGCCTTTGATATAATCTATTCCTCAAAAATTTCTACTCGTCTTTATTTTTTTATCAAAATTATATAAAATTAACTTGCTTTTTTATTATTTAAATTATAACAAAAAAGTAGACGTCGGCGTAGCTCATCAGGATAGAGCAACAGTTTCCTAAACTGTTGCTCGTTATTTTTTAATATTTCAGCTTGCCTTTTTATCTTATTGTAATATACTGTTTTACATAGAAATTTAATAATGCTTCTTCATCGCTTGCTTTTCTTGATTTTCTCAAAATAGATAAAAAAGTAGGCACTGTGTAGGCACGGAATAGACACATGGATAAGAAATTCAAATTCACAAATGCAAATATTAAAAACTTACCAGCTCCGACAAAAAGGACTTTTGTTTATGATACAATAGAGGTTGGTTTGTCGCTTCAAATAACCCCAAACGGAGCGAAGAGCTTTTACTACCGAGGAGTTGTTTTAGGAAAACAAATACGCGTTAAGCTCGGAGAGCCTTCCTATATGAGTGTTGACGATGCCCGACAAGCCGCTCGTAAGGCCAAAATCAATATGAAAGAAGGTATCAACCCTATTGAGGAACGAAAAAAGATAACGGGCGAATCCTCTCTTGAACAATTATATACTCGTTTTATGGATGAAAAAGAACAACATATCCGTCCGATAACAATGGAATATTATAAGGATTTGTGGAAACGTTATCTATCTACACTTGCCAATAAGAAAATATCCCAAATAACACCTGACGAACTTAAGATACTTCATAAAAGATTGACATTGAACAATGGTAAGCGTTGTGCAAATCAAACAATCGTTCTTCTGCGAACCATTTATAACCATTTCATCAAACAAAACATATATCAGGGATTTAATCCGGGTAATGCCGTGCAGCTTAATAAGCAAATCGCAAGAACAAGGCATCTAAGCGGAAATGAATTAGAATCGTTTAGAGATGCTATCAATGAAACTGAGGATTCTATACCAAAATTTGCAATTATGATGCTTTGGTTTACAGGAGCAAGAAGACGTAATGTCTTTTCAATGAAATGGGAAGACATTAAACTTGAAGAAAAGCTTTGGACGATTCCCGAAACAAAAACCCAAAATGACGCTAATGTTGTTTTAGTAAATGCAGCAATAGATATTCTCAATCAATTAAAAGATATGAGATACAATGAATATGTGTTCTTCTCGACAACATCCAAAAGTGGACATATTGGCGGAGTTCGAAAGACGTGGGAAGGAATCTTAAAGAGAGCAAAAATAACCAATTTTCACCTGCATGATTTAAGACATACCTTTGCGACATCATTATTAGCCAATGGGGCTGATGCTTTTATGGTCAAAAAAGCCCTCACCCACAAATCATTACAGAGCACGCAAATCTATGTAAATCTGGAAGTTGATGATTTACGAGAAAAACTAAATGAAACCGTTAATAAAATGATAGGAAAGAAAGATGAGCAAGCCCTATAACCCAACAAAACATTTGAAACTAAACAAATTTAAGCAAGAAGGTTATGCTTACTTTGAAAACATAGATTTTTCTGCTTCTGATAATAAAGATATATTAGCGACTATGCTTTTAGATTTTCCAAGGATTGTTTTCCAAAAATGTATTTTCAAATCTCTTATAGCAACCAAACAGATTTTTAACGCTACTATATCTTTTGATGAATGTAAGTTTGCGGGTGAAGTTGACTTTAGCGAATCCATATTTAATAAAGTTGTATCTTTTAAGAACTCTTCCTTCCATGGCAAAACTTTGTTTATAAACACTGTATTTAAAAGCACTTTGGAGTTCTTTAATAATGTAATCAAGCCCAATATAAAAGGCGAAGTCAGCTTCAAAGTAGATAAAGCCATTGGAGAAAGTGATGTTTTCAGCGGTCTTCAATTCAACAATGTTAAGTTTGGAACTGAGACATCTTTCTTTGGTAGGGACTTTGGTCTTGTTGGCTTTCTTAAAAATACAGAGTTTGGGGATTTGTTTTGGATGACAAAATCTTCATTCGGAGAGAAGTTTGAAATGTCAAACCTTAACTTCACAGGAGCAAAAAGAACTGAGTTTCTAAAATGCTTGGAAATATTTAAGAATTCGCTCAAACGCTCTTCTTTTGACTTATATGCTGATGAAGTAAACAAATACGAAGAGCTTATGAGAAGTAAGGTTTCACAGCCCGTCATAAATATTCATAATATGCCGATTCCTGAAATACCTGTCAAAGAAGGTGATTACAATCTATATACGACTGAAGAAGCGGCCACGATTCTCCATGTAAAACAAAATACTTTGGAAAGATGGCGTTGTGAAAGGAAAGGCCCCAAAGCAACCAAAATAGGCCGTAAAGTTTTTTATAAGAAATGTGATTTAGATGAATATATAAACAAATATAAATAAATGGCGTCAGCGGCGGGACTTGAACCCACTACCCCTGGTTTAGGAAACCAGTGCTCTATCCGGATGAGCTACGCTGACTACCTAGCCTTTGATTATAATTAAAAAAAATAAAAAGCAAGTTAAAATTATATATTTTTAAGCCATCTTTTGCTCTTTGTTTTAATTAGTCAAAGATTAAACTGCGGCATATTCCATATATAGGAATAAGAAAAAACTATCGTTATTATCTCCATCTGGGGATTACATAACAAATAGGATAAAGAAAGTAATTATTTCTACAATTAAACAGATATTCTTATTGAAAAATCAACCTTTTTACTTTAACGTATTCTAAAAACGAAGAAACAGATAAAAGCAATAATATTGTATTAAGAGCTAATAATATCAATTTAGCAACGAAAAAATTAGATTTATCTGATTTAAAATATTTAAAGGAAGATTTTGTTATAGATAGTAACCCTTGATGAAAAAAGAGAGACATTGTCAAGCTTTGATAAAACAAAATCTCAAAAAATTGAAAAGCATATAAACGAGAAGTTATTAGAACACAAAAAAGTTGAAAATACTATTTCTCAAACGGTTGTTTTTTATTGGGACACAGCACGATTTAATAAATCAAAACCATTTAATTATAAAGGGATATGCAGAAAAATATCACCAAATCCATATAATGTCATTTTTGATGACGAAAAGGTTAAAAATTATATGACAAGAGAGAGTCATTTAGATAAGCCGTGGCAGGATTTGTGCTATGTTGTAGATATTGAATTTACGGAAGGAAAATCAAAACCTGTTTATAAAATTACCAAAGTTTATGAAGACCAAACATTCTTTCAAGAAACTGAAGATAATGAGAACTAATTTTATAGAAATTCCTGAGTTATCAGAAAAACTAACTGAGCTTTTTAATAGACCGTATCATTTTTATAAAAATATAGTTTATTTCTGTGAAGAGAGAACCGTAGGTGGGTATAAAAATGTGCAATTTATTGTTAATACCAATGACCATCCACCGCTTCATTTTCATATAGAAACAACTAATCCTGATGGAGCATATAAAGTCTTTCTAGATGAAAAGTATTCTATTGTAAGATTTGATATAATATATGGAAAACGTTTGCCAAAAAGAATCATAAAAACCATAAACTATTGGTATGAAGAACAAGATGGGAAAAGAAAAGTTTTGGAAGAATTACATAGAGTAGGAATGATATGAATATTTTTAACATTATTGCATAAAGGCCACTCATTGCAGTGGCCTTTGTTGTGATTCTAGCTTTATCTGTGTGAGTTCGGCAAGAAGTCTGTCGGCTCGTGATTTTTCAAATTCGTATTGTTTTTGGTAGTATTCGGCGTCTCGTTGAAAGTTCAGGGCTTCTTGCAGGATTATGCGTTTATCAACGTTGCTTAAATCTACGCAAGAAATGGTTAAGTATGGTTTGTCGGTTAGTTCTAACATTCTGCGGCCGTGGGTATCCATTGATTTAATAAGATACCCTTCACGGATACACTATCTAAAGCCATACAAGAAATAAAATCTTTTGAATCTCCAACTAATTTTGTTACAAATTGATTCATTCTTAAATAGTAGGTAAAAATTTCTTCATAAACACTTTTTAACACAAAATAATCACACTCATCAGATGATTCTTTAGGAAAATCGAAATCAAAATAATCAAATATATTTATAGTTCCAATACTTACACATTCTATTGGTGTTTGATAACGATTCAAAGTATCTTCAATGTAGCAATCTATATTTCTCTATAAATTCATCATACCCATTCTCTGAAAATCTTTTTAACTTCAATAGAGCATTTTCTGCTTTGCCATTTTCAACCATTTGCAGTCTCCTTTGCTTTGTTGTAACCATAAATAGTATATTCTTTTGTTTATGAAACGCAAATAATTTACTCAATAACATCACAACAAATAACGACGACACACAATTATCTTTAAAAATCAACTAATTATCTTTTAATTAAAGATATTTTTCTATTTTAAATGACAAACATTCGCGGCCAAAAGAAATATCAAAACAAACAAATCTTTACATTTTTAAGTTTTCGCAATGATTTTGATGAATATTATGTAAAAAGGAAATCTTTTAAAAACTTTTTTATAAATTTCTAAAAAACTTATTGAAATATAGAAGTTTTTTATATATATTGATAATGAGGGGGATTTGCTATGATAGATAGACCATTATATTTAAATAAGTTAATGTCTTGGAAAGATAAAGATATTATCAAGGTCATTACAGGTATTAGACGATGCGGAAAATCTAGAATATTAGATAGCTTTGCCTTGAAATTAAAAGAACAGGGAATCACTGAAGAACAAATTATTCACCTGAATTTTGAAGAAATGGGTGATGAGCAAATTTCCGATGCAAAAACTTTGCACGATATGATTGATAGCCGCCTAAAAGCAAATAAAGATAAAATGACTTATATTATGCTTGATGAAGTGCAAAAAATACCTGAATGGGAAAAAGCTGTTGTATCTCTACGTTTGCGAAAGAATGCTGATTTATATTTAACCGGTTCAAACGCCTATATGCTTTCTTCAGAATTGGCTACTTTCTTATCAGGAAGATATGTAGAAATAAAAATGCTTCCTTTATCTTTTAAGGAATTTTTGACTTTTCATAAATTTCCTAATGATATGTCAATGGAACGCAAATTTGCCTTATATATTAAATTTGGCGGAATGCCATCGTTAAAAGATTTTGATTTTAGCGAAAGACAGTCTTATGAAGTTCTTGATGGTATATATAATACAGTTTTGATAAAAGATGTAGCTTCTAGAGCTAAGAATACAAATACCCAAGTAATTGAAAAAATCATCCATTTTCTAGCTGATAACATTGCCAACATAAGCAGCGTTAACAGTATTACGAACACATTATATAATGAAAAGAGTATCGAAAGTAAAAATAATGCTTATGTAAATGATTGTATTGGCTTATTAGAAAAAGCTTTTATTTTTTATCCTGTCCAACGCTATGATGTTAAAGGAAAAGAACTTTTACGAAGTTTGGAAAAATACTATATTGTTGATAATGGATTGCGGTATCGTATTTTAAACCGAGTTTCCGATAATGGTCGGATTCTGGAAAATATTGTTTATTTTGAGCTTTTAAGACGTGGTTATACGGTTTTTATTGGTAAGTATGAAGATAAAGAAATAGACTTTATTGCAACCAAACAAGATGAAAAGCTATATATTCAAGTAAATGATAGAATGGATGCCAACAAAACATTTAGTCGCGAATTAGGAGTTTTACAGCAGATTCGTGATAGTCATCCCAAAATGGTTTTAACGAATGATGAAATGTTGGTTGGCAGCACAGAAGATGGTATAAAGATAGTATCTTTGCTTGAATGGCTATTAAAGGATTATGAAGCATAACCCAATAAGAAAACACTATTCGTCTAATGTTTTATTGATAAAAAAAGGAATAAACCTCTTTGCAGACCATCATAAAATCCTTGATTTTTAAGTATCATTGACTAATATAACTACATAATATTTGGAGTAGAGATACTTCGCAATCTAGGCACTAGAAAGGCACCGAAAATTCTATCAGCTTGCGAATACTAATAAAAACAATGTAAATCAATATCTTATCAAGTTATTATAGCATTGGTTTATATAGTTTCCTAAACTGTGGGTAGTGGGTTCGAGTCCCGCCGCTGACGCCATTTACAAAAAAATAAAGCTTTCTTTCCGAAAGCTTTATTTTTTTATTGTTATCGCCCTATTCCTTGGTAATTAAAGCCATTCGCTTTTGCCTCTTCTTTATCCAGCAGATTGCGACAATCTACTATATTTTTATGTCTCATTAATTGCCCCGCTTGGTGCAGGTCTAGTTTGCGAAAATCATCCCATTCCGTTAAAACGGCTAAAACATCCGCATCTTTTAACGGTTGATACATATTATCAGCATATTGAATCTTGTTTCCTAAACGGATACAAGCAGTTCGCATGGCTTTGGGGTCATAGGCGATTATGTCTGCTCCTTGGTTGATTAATTCACTCACAATATCCATGGACGGACTCTCTCGACAGTCATCCGTGCCGTTCTTAAAAGCTAATCCCAACACTGCTATCTTCGGATTTTCTATGTCTTTTACTGTTTCTAAAATCCGCTCGGCCATTTGTTTCTTGCGCTGCCGATTGCCTTCTATCGCCGCTTTTATCAACGTCATATCGACATCGTTTTTATGCGCCATAAACGCCATCGCCATTGTATCTTTCGGAAAACAACTCCCTCCATATCCGGGGCCGGGGTTTAAAAATTTTGGGCCAATTCGACTGTCCAGCCCCATCCCTTGGGCTACTTCCATTATGTCGGCTCCCGTCTTCTCACAGAAATTTGCCATTTCATTTATGTAATGTATTTTGATGGCTAAAAACGCGTTCGAGGCATATTTTATTGTTTCTGATGACCGACGTTTAACAAACAACATTTTGGTCTTGCCTACAAAGGGCTTGTATAATTCTTTAATTACGTTTTTAGCTCTTTCATTATTTGCGCCAACGACTATTCTGTCCGGTTCGAAAAAGTCGTGAATAGCGTATCCCTCGCGCAAAAACTCCGGCAATGATACGACATCAAAATTGGCAAACGGGTTTTTCTTTGAAATCAAGGTCTCAATATCATCTCCCGTTCCAACCGGAACTGTCGATTTGGTTGCAACTACCGTGTAGTCGGTTAAATATTCCGCCAACTCGGTCGCGGCTGAATATATATACTTCATGTCGGCCTCTTTGGTTACCGGATGCGGCGGCGTGCCTACTGCTATAATCACTACATCTGCTCCCATAACGCCTTCTTTCATCGATGTTGTAAACTTTAAGCGTTTCGTTTCTACATTTTTGCAAAACAACTCTTCCAAGCCATCTTCATAGATTGTCAGTTTGCCTGACTGCAACGTCTCTATTTTTTTAGAATCATAGTCGATGCATGTTACTTCATTTCCAAGTTCTGCCAAACCTACGCCCGTGGGCAAACCGACATAGCCTGTTCCGATAATTCCAACTTTCATGTTTTTCTCTTTTTTTGCTGTTTACCTTATGCGTGTATTAAAGATAAAAAACAATTCGTTGTCAATTATCTATTGCTTATATGCAAAAAAACCTCCGAGAAAATTTCTCAGAGGTTTTTGTTTTCTTAGCGCAAATTAAGCGTTTTTCTTCAAAGCTTCACCCAAAGCATCGCCTAAGGTTGAACCTGAATTGTTGGTTGAAGAATATTCTTCCAAAGCTTTCTTTTCTTCTTCAATTTCGAGAGCTTTGATGGACAAACCAAGTTTGCCGTTCTTCTTATCAACTGAGGTTATTTTGGCTTCGATTTCATCGCCTTCTTTGTAGTTATCCGGATTTTGAGACGCTTTGTCCTTTGACAAGTCAGCCTTTTTGATTGTGGCTGAAATACCATTGACATCTACGTTCAATCCTTTTTCATCCGTACTGATAACTTTGGCACTAACGACATCGCCTTTTTTCAAACCTTCCAAAGCACCCGAAACGGTATCTTCGGTTAATTGTTTGATGCCCAAGGAGATGCGTTCTTTTTCTACATCAACGTCTATAATCTTAGCTTCAATGTCTTGGCCTTTGGTATAATCCTTAACGGCTTCTTCTCCAGATTTATCCCATGAGATATCCGAAAGGTGAATCATGCCGTCAATTTCATCTGACAAGCCTACAAACAATCCAAATTCGGTGATGTTTTTGATTTTGCCTTCAATCACGGAACCGACCGGATGTTCTTCAACATATGCCGCCCAAGGATTTGGCGTGCATTGTTTGATGCCCAAAGATATACGACGTTTGTCCGCATCAACTTCCAATACCTTGACTTCAACTTCTTGTGAGGTTGAAACAATCTTACCCGGATGTACATTTTTGCGGGTCCAGCTCATTTCTGAAACGTGTACCAAACCTTCTATACCGTCTTCAAGCTCTACAAATGCGCCGTAATCGGTGATATTGGTTACTTTTCCGGTGTAAATTTCATCAACATGATATTTGTCTGCTACATGCTGCCACGGATCTTCTTCAAGTTGCTTCATGCCTAAAGAGATACGTTGATTGTCTTCATTAAACTTAATTACCTTAACTTTAATGGTTTGACCAACAGATAATACCTCTGCAGGATGATTGATTCTCTTCCATGAAATATCCGTTACGTGCAACAAGCCATCTACTCCGCCTAAGTCAATAAATGCACCGTAATCGGTGATGTTTTTGACTACGCCGTCCAGAACTGAGCCCTCTTTAAGGTCTTTGATGAGTTCCGAACGTGCTTCGGCACGGGTTTCTTCCAAAACGACACGGCGAGAAACAACTATATTGCCTCTGACCTTGTCCATCTTCAAAATTTGGAACGGTTGTGAAATACCCATTAACGGCGTAATATCGCGGATTGGGCGAATATCAATTTGTGAACCGGGCAAGAAAGCTATTGCACCGTTCAAATCTACCGTAAAGCCGCCTTTGACACGACCAAAGATGACACCATTTACTCTTTCATTGGCGTTCATGGATTTTTCCAAATCCTGCCATACTTCTTCACGGCGGGCTTTTTCTCTGGAAAGAACAATGTTGCCGTCTTTATCTTCATAGCGGTCAACATAAACTTCTATCTGGTCGCCGACTTTTAATTCGGCATTTTGACCAAATTCACGCATCGGTATGCGGCCTTCCGATTTCAAACCGACATCTACCGTTGCAAAATCCGGTGTTATTTTAATGATTGTTCCTTTTACAACCGAACCGGTTATCCCTTTGTCGCCGAACTGTTCGTTCATTAAGGCTTCAAAATCTTCGGTCATTTCGGGAATTTTTAATTCTGCATTCATCATAAGTATATACTTTTTTATTCAAAATATGCCAGACCTCACTATCGGAGCGGACTTGCGCAAGGTTACGAGAAAACTTTCATCTGTTGCGCCACAGATAAATTCTCGTTCTTCTTTATACAGATAAATTACTAAAATGCAAGAAAAAATTAGTGAGAATCGATTATTTTAAACACTTTTTCCCGTACTTGTTCTATCGTGAGTAATGATGTATCTATTATAAACGCATCTTCCGCCGGCTTTAACGGGGCTGAGGACCTTTTGCTATCCCTTTCATCTCTCGCTATTATGTCTTTTAATACTTCTTCGTAGCTTATTGTCAGTCCTTTTGATTGGAATTCTTTATAACGACGCTGCGCCCTCACCTCTGCCGTTGCCGTGATGAATAGTTTTATATCCGCCCGTGGACAGACTACCGTGCCCGTGTCGCGTCCGTCATACACCACTCCTTTGGCTATTTTTCCATCCGGCAATATCGGATTTTTTGCAAAATCCTGCTGCATTTTCAAAAGTGTGTTGCGGACTTTCGGATAGGCGGATACGATTGAGGCATTTTTTCCACCCAGAGGGCTACGGAAATCAGCATCTTCAGACAGCGATATCATTTTGGCAAAACTTAAATCTTTGGCTACTTTTTCCGCTTCTTCTTCCGAATCTAAATTTTTGTGTGATAAATACATTTCCAGACCGACTGCTCGATATATCATTCCCGTATCAAAATAGGCTAATCCATATCGCGCGGCAACTTCTTTGGCCAGCGTGCCTTTGCCTGCTGAGGCAGGGCCGTCTATCGTAATTATCATTTTTTATCTTTCTTCGTAACAAAAGTTTAATATAATTATGCTTTAATCTTTAGCATAAGTGTGGTATTATACAAGTATATTTGATGAGTTGCTCTATATTTTATTTGTATATATCTATAAAATATCGGGCGGAGGGTATTATCATGATTACGATTAGAAATATTATGGTTTATTTGGCTTTTTCTATCGTTTGGCTTGTAGCTGAAGCGCAAGCCTTTGTAGTGGAAAGTTCCAGTAGTGCTTTAGGCCGCTCCATTTTTGAACCGGATATGGCTCAAATGCGAAAGGCTGAAGAGCAAAAAGCTAAAAAAGTTCAGGAAGATGAGCCTTTTCAAGCTCGTCCTCAATTTAATTATCAATTATCTGATAATCTTGATAACAGCAATATTCAAAATACGAGTAATGCATCTCCTGATATTGATTATGGTATTGATAATCGTATTGTCTTAGTTGATATTGATAACTTTCAAACTTCCGTGGCGGCTCAGTTTGGAAAATTTGTTGCAGTTCGCGTCATTGAAGCTCCTAATACTCAATGGAATTTTGAAAAAGCGGCTCGCGGACTCGAATTCGTTAAGAAAGAAAAACAAGGCGATGTTCTCATTATGCTTTATCGCACAACTGCCGTCGGTGTCAGCAAACTTAATTTTGATTTAATCTCCGTTAATGGATCCGGTATGGCCGTCGTTGCCTCCAAAATTTTGGAAGTTCGAGTTATCTAATGAAAAAAAAATCTAAAATCAGATTATATTGTCATCATGATTTAAGTATTGGTTCTGTGTTTGCTTTAGAGGCTGACCAGAGCCATTATCTTTGTCATGTCATGAAAATTTCTCTTAATAACGAGATTTTGGTGTTTGACGGCGTCAACGGTGAATTTATTGCTTCTATTGCTCAAATTTCAAAAAAATCCGTCATCGTTAAAATAATTGAAAAAACAAGGCCGTTTATTAAAACTCCGGATACTTGGCTCTTATTTGCTCCTCTCAAAAAAGACCAAACCGATTTTGTTATCCAAAAAGCTACAGAACTCGGTGCTACCTGCATTGTGCCGGTTATTACTCAATTTTCTATCACCGAAAAAGCCAAAACTCAGCGTTTCTTGGCTCAAGCCATTGAGGCTTGCGAACAATGCCGCAGGCTTGATGTGCCTGAAATAAAAGAACCTGTTTCCTTAAACAAACTTGTTTCGGCTTGGAACAAAGACTTTCATTTGTTTTTTATGGATGAGACTCTTCAAGCTGACTGTGTTTATGAGGTTTTTAATCATGCCCAAAGCTCCGGTATTCGAAAAGCTGCCTTTTTAATCGGTCCCGAAGGCGGTTTTTCCGATGAGGAGCTTTCTTTGCTGCGGAATTCGGACTTTGCTACCGGTGTTTGTCTCGGCAAACGTATTTTGCGCGCTGAAACGGCCGCCGTCGCTGCTCTTGCTTGCTGGCAAGCCATTGCCGGAGACTGGCGAATATAAACATAAGGAATATAATATGAAGATTTTAATTGCTGATGATCATGATTTGTTTTTGACAGGGCTTCAATTTGTATTAAATGATTTTGCTGATAATATTGTTTTTGTTACGGCACATTCGTATACTGATATCCATAATATTTTAACTAAGGAAAATGATTTTGATTTGATTTTGACCGATTTGGCTATGCCTGGCGGAAATTGGCAAAACGAAATTGAGTTAATTTGCAAAAATCTTCCCGAAACTCCCGTTATTATTTTATCGGCCGTGTTTGATAAAGAAATTGTACAAAAAACTCTTGATTTTGGCGTCTCAGGTTATATTCCTAAAACATCCTCCAATGCAGTTATCCTAAGTGCAATCAATTTAGTGCTTTCCGGTGGAATCTATATTCCGCCTGAGCTTGTTCAGTTTGCATCTAATCATCAGCTCGAGGAGATTAGAGATGTTTTACTCAATGATTCCGAGCTAAAAGATAAATCTAAAAGTTCAATTGAACTTACTCCTAGACAAATTGATGTTTTGAAGCTTATGGCTCAAGGCGAATCCAATAAACAAATTGCTTTTGAGCTTGGCCTTTCCGAAGGTACTGTTAAGTTGCATGTTACTGCTATTTTAAAATTATTTCATGTTTTCAACCGAACTTCTGCCGTTATTGAAGCTACTAAACTCGGGTTGTTTTCGGATGTACACTCTTCTTAGTTCTAACTTTGGCTTGACTTATTCTTTCTTTTTGAGGCAAAATGCTTTTAGTTGTTTGATATGGGTTTTTATAAAATGGAAAATAGCACTGATAAGAATCAAATCGTAAAATTGCCTTTAAACATTAAGGGGTTTTATTCTTGGTTGTATGATTCCGATAAAATGTCTGAGTTTTTTGACAAGCAATATGTTAACGATATTTTGACTCTCGGGGCTTGTCGTCAACTCTCTTATGAATTGGCTCGCGAGATTCCCATGAATGCCAATGTTATTCAATTCGGAATTACTTTTGGAAATCAAATTGACTTGATTGCTCGTAAAATTACCTCATATGGCAAATATCTGGTGATTGATAATAACGCAAAACAAATTAAGCGTTGCGAGAATAAATTTTATGGTCTTTATCCGCAACTAAAATTTGAAAAAGCCGATGCCTCGCGGTTTAAATCCGATACGAAATTTGACCGCGTTATTTGCTATAACCTCCTTCATGAGCTCCCTCCTTTATCTAAAATCAAAGTCGTTGATAGTGCTTTGAATCTGGTCGGACCTAAAGGAAAAGTTATTTTTATTGATTACCACAACCCTTCAAAATGGAATCCTCTCCGCTATTTTATCAGAATGTTTAACCGCTTGTTTCAGCCCTTTGCTGAAAAGCTTTGGGAAAGGGGAATCGATATGTATGCAACAAAGTCTTCCGATTTTAGCTGGCGGAAAAATACTTATTGGGGCGGGATGTATCAAAAAACCGTTGCTACGCGCAAAAGCAAACCTTTTTAAGGTATTGTATTTATTTTTGCTCTTTATTTTGTGAATTGGATAACGTCGTTAAAAGATTTTGACAGGCCGCCTCCAGCATTTCAAAAACGCGGTCGAATCCGTTATGATAATACGGGTCGGGCACATTTTGTCCGTATTCGGGAGCATATTCGAGAATCCGTTTTACTTTTGCTTTTTCATAGCGTTTATCCCCATTGGGACGTCGATAGCAGATATCTTCCAAATTATTCTCATCCATCGCCAAAATTAAATCAAACTTGGCAAAATCCTCTGCCGACAGCGGGCGAGAACGCAAATCTCTGATATCAATTCCATGTTCAAGTGCACAAATTACCGAACGCGAATCCGGTGCATCGCCTTGATGATAGGCGGATATTCCGGCCGAATCGACCTCAATTGTTTTTTCCATATTTGTCTCTTCAATCAGGCGGCGCATGATTCCTTCTGCCGTCGGTGAACGGCAGATATTACCGGTACATACAAACAATATTTTATACATCGGCTGTCTTAAACAATTTATCCGGCCAAACATCCATGCGTCTCTTTGGCATATTTCACATAGTGTTCGTAGTATTCTTCCAAGCTCTTTTTTACTCTGTAATTTACGCTACCCTTCGGATAGTTGCCTTTGGAATCGGCTTTTCCGGCCGGTACTCCGGTTAAAATTTGAATACCGTCATCTACCGTATCTATTGCATAAATATGGAATTTTCCCTCTTCTACCGCGCGGCGTATCTCTTCTCGCAACATCAAATTACTGACATTTGTGCGCGGAATTATTACCCCTTGGTCGCCGGTTAAGCCCCCGTGTTTACATACATCAAAGAAGCCCTCTATCTTTTCGTTCACACCGCCGATGGGTTGTATTTCGCCAAACTGGTTAACAGAACCGGTTACGGCAATATTTTGTTTTATCGGCAATTCGGTTATTGCCGATAAAAGGCAATAATATTCCGTTGAGGAAGCTGAATCGCCATCTACTCCGCCATATGACTGCTCAAATACGATTGATGCGCTTAATGACAACGGCGTATATTTGGCAAAGCGATTGGCTAGGAGCGATTGCAAAATCAACATTCCTTTGGTATGTATCGGGCCCGACATTTCGACTTCACGCTCGATGTTCAAAAATTCTCCGCGGCCGATACGCACCTGTGCCGTTATTCGCGCTGGTTTTCCAAATGAAAAACGCGAAAAATTGTAAACAACCAAGCCATTGATTTGCCCTACTCTCTCGCCTTTGACATCAATGAAAATCGTGCCTTTATCAATTTGTTCCAACATAGCTTGTTTGATACGGTCATTACGATAGTTTTGTGCTTCTATTGCCTGTTCTATGTGGTTTTGGCCGATTTGGTTTGCTTTTGATTTGCGCGCCCAATAGTCTGCCTCTCTCAATAAGTCTCCTATGGAGGCTATATGCGCCGTCAGTTTTTCGGTGTCCTCCGCCAAACGCGAAGAATACTCTATTATTCTGGCAACGGCTTGTTTGTTTAATGAACGCAGATTTTTCTTTTTAGATAATGAACCGATTAATTTGGCATATTCTTGTTCGTTTTCCGGTGTTCTATCCATTAAAACACCAAAGTCAGCCTCTACCTTAAAGTAATCCGAAAAATCGGGGTCGCGTTCGCTCAAAAGTTCAAATAACGCCTCATCTCCGGTTAATATTACTTTTACATCTAAGGGAATCGGCTCCGGATCAAGTGAAATCGTCGTAAACGATGTTTCGTCCGAGGGGGCTTCTATCTTTATCAGCTTTGACGACAGGGCTCGCTTAAGTGAATCCCATGAAAACGGCTGCAACAATAACTTGCGCGCATCCATTAACAAAAATCCGCCGTTGGCTCGATGCAATGCTCCGGCCTTGATTAACGTAAAGTCGGTCAAAAGTGCACCATATTGTTGAATACGCTCGACTTTACCTACTAAATTTCCTTGTGTCGGGTGGTCCAGCACAACTATCGGCGCGCCCGAATCCGGCTCGTTTTTGACAACAACATTTACTTTGAACTTTGCAAACTTGTCTTCTTCATTTTTATTCATTTTGGAAAGCAGTGCGGCCAGTCCGTCTCCCTCTTCCCCCATGGATTTTTCCGGCTCGGGCATAAAGTCATCTATGTTGTTGATAATGTGGTTTTGCATACTCTTGAGGAACTCTATGGCCGCTTTTTGACCTTTGTATTTTTTACGAAGCCCGTCTATCGGCTGTTTTACAGCTATCTTTAAAAACTTTTCTTTTAATCCGGCGATTTCTTCTCTTTGCTTTTCTTCCCAATCCGGCAATTCTTGCGCAACGTTTTCTATTTCTTCCTGCATGGCGTTTAAATCGTTCATCAGGGCTTTTTTCTCTTCTTCGGGAAGCTGGTCAAACTTGTCGGGTGATACAACTTCTCCGTTGCGGGTCGGCGCAACAACTAATCCGGCTTGCATATGCAACAATGAAACACTTTTGCCTCGCGCTTTTTTTTGCAAAATACGGATATATTCTTCTTTTTTCTGCGAATATTTTTCTCGTATTATGTTTAATCCGGCTTTATACTCATCACTCTCAAGAATAGACGGGATACTTGATGAAAAATTGGCTATCAGTTCATCTATGTCTTTGGCAAAATCTGCAGCCGTGCCTGCCGGAAAGCTTATTGCATGCGGTTTGTACGGTTCTTCAAAATTGTAGACATAGGCCCAATCATCCGGCGTCGGACGCTCTTTCGCCTCTTTGACCAAAATGCGCTTTACCAAACTGGTTTTTCCCGTTCCCTCCGGCCCTAAACAAAACAAGTTGTAGCCTTTGGATTTTATGTTAATCCCAAGTTCTACCGCGTTGATTGCTCTGTCTTGCCCTAATGCCGATAAACGTTCTTCAAGTTCTGCCGTCGAGGCAAACGTGAATTTTTTCGAATCGCATTTTTTGTAAAGTTTTTCCGGAGTTAATTTTGTAATAGCCATTTTTGTTTTTCCCATATATTATGTTTTGTGTTCAGATATTACTTCGGAATAATAAATTTAGTGTAAACATCATGATTTATATCGGGCTTTTTTTGTTAATTTGGGCTTTTGCTTTCTTTGGCTTCTCTCTTTATAAAATTCGGGTTGACCATTGCTGTAAACTTGCTTCCTCCATGCTTATTGCCAGACAGTTGCGACGCTCTTTTTATTGTTTTGCATCCAGCGTTAATTTAATGCGAATCGTTAAAATACTCGTTTTTTATTTTCCGCTTAAAAGCGCACGAACGGCCTTGGTTTCGTTATTGGCAGGAAGAGTTGAGGCCGCCGTCAAATTTTGCAATACAAAAAATTTGCTCTTTGAAGCCGCTATTCTTGAGGCTTATGTTCACCCTAAATCAGCTTTGGAAAAATTAAAAAAATTTCAATCCAATGCCGCAAAAATCGAATGTGCCGATATTTGCTTTATGCTTAATGACAAGGCAGCCGCCGAAAATTTTTTGGAGAATATTACAGATAAAAATTTAACCCCTTATTACAAGGCTAAAAAAGCTTATTTGGAGGCTAATTTCTTTCTCTTTGATGCCAATATGGAATCGGCCTCCCATGCGGCTACACTCGCCGCAGTTAATTATAAAAAGTCTCATGCTTATATTGAAGAAGCTTATGCCTATTTGCTCCAAGGAACCATCTTTCGAATCTCGGCCGTCGAAGATGTGGCTCATTTTATGTTTCGCAAAGCAGCAACTTTGTTTCGGGCGTTTCACAACTTTGCCGGTGAGGCTGATGCTTATGCCAATTTGGGTATGCTTTGGACATTGCGCGAAAATTTTGAGGCCGCCCTCGGCTATTTTAAAGATAGTTTTGAAATTAACAAAACTCATCACCGCAAATCCGCCGCGGCTTATGTTTTAACTCAATCGGCCTTGGTCGAACTCCTTGCTAAAAACTTTCGCAAGGCAGAAACTACTGCTAAACGCGCACTTAAACGGCAAAAAAAATTGCATGATAAAAACGGGCAAGCTTTTGCTTGGCAAATCTTAGCTTATTTATTTTCCGCTCAAAAAAAATGGGATAAAATGCGCGATTGCGCCCAAGAAGCCTATCTGATTTATCAAAAAAATAATTTGGATGTTTCTTGTTTGTTGGAATCGGCTTATCTTTGGGCTAATGCCGAATTTGAATTGGGAAATGTTAAAAAAGCCGAATCTCTGCTGCGAAAATGCACCGACAAAAACATCGCCCTAAACTCCTGCTTTCATGTGGCTAATGCCTACAATTTGCTCGGGCTTATTTTTTTGAAAAAAAACGACCTCTCGCGGGCAAAGTCTTTATTCCTGACGGCCGCTTCCATTGAACAAAAAGATGAACGTTTTGCCGGTGCGGCTACGGATTATATTAATATTGCCTTGATTGAAAATCGCCGCGGACATATGCAGCAAGCCCTCAAAACTTTTCAAACGGCCTTAAACTTTGCCGGTGCTTTTGAAGAAAACGATTTGACGGCTTTTATTCAGAAAAAAATTTATGAGCTAGAGAACAAGCTTAAATAAAAACAGGTAATCTCCCGTTGTCGGTTCGGATAAAATCTTTATCTCATTTAGCCCGAGTGTTTTATATCCCAAGACATTTAGTGTCGGGCGGCGGAATATATTTATTTTCTCGGTTCCGTTGCTCAGAATAACTCGATTTTTGATTTCCAGTCCACTCTCTCTTAAGAATTTTTGAAAACTTTTTGACCATGGAACCAGACCAAAATCTCCGACTATGATTATCGGCATATTTTGTTGTTGAACAAACTTTGCCAGATTGTTATATACCGTTTCTTCTTCCTTTTCTTGCAAATCCGAAAAATCAATATTTAATACCAAAATGGTTTTATTGCCTTGAGGAATAATCATATATGAGGCTTCTTTTTTTGACGAGAAATAGACCTTTCCTCCTTGGTTCGGTGCCGTGCGCGATAATATAAAACTCTTTTCTTTCGTTACATCTTGCGGAGAAATATAGTAGTCTTCATTTTCTATCGGGGGGATTTCCGTTAAGGTATTTATAGCTAAAACTTCAATGTTATTCTCTTTTGCCGTTTGCACAGAAGATAAAATATCTGCTCCCCGCTTTCGGTAGGCTAAATTCAGATTATCCGTACCTTGCGCCGTCGAGTTCAGAAAAATATTGATGAATGATGACAGAAAAACAAAATTTATAACAATAAACAGAAATAAAACAAATGCATACAGCCAGCGGCGCACAAAAAGTGCAAAGACAAATACGCACAGCAACAAAAAATAAAATTGAAAGTACCAGTCCGTGAAATAACTTAATGTTTTGCTTTCGCGGCCGAATAAAGCGCATATTGTTGCTGACAAAACAACAAAAATTGATGTTTTCAAAAATATATTTATGTGCTCTTGCCGTTTTTTTTGGCTTAAATATCCCATTTTTCCTTAATTTTGTAATTTGATTTTTTTGATATTTATTTTATACTTCTTTTAGTTTCTTAATGCAATCTTTATTAGAGGGTTATACATCTTGGAAAAACTTTTGAATTGGGTGAAAATGTTTTTTGAAACACCGGAAAATAAAGTTCTTATTTCTTTTTTTCTGATTGCATTGGCTTTATTGATTGCACTGTTTTCCCTTGTCATCCTTTGGTACAGAAATAAAAACATTATTCATCTTAACAAAGAATCGCCAACCGCAGATGATGCTAATTTTTCTGAGTTTTTTTATCCTTCTTCCCATGATGATTATTCTTCCATCTCTCAAAATCCGCCTTCTCTCTTCAAAAGCAAAGACGGCAGTTTTGGTGCAAATGTTTTTTTATTCCGAAGAAAACTTCCGACAAAAAATTCGTTGGTTGAATTGGATTGGGACAAGCAAACAAAAGTTCAGACTTCCGGCAAGCATAATGCCTCCGCACCTTTACGAAAAAACTCAGAAATCAGCTTAGCTTCTTTATGCGGAATAATTCTCAGTTTAATCTACCGCGGTGCGGATGATGCCAAAATTACTCAAGTTATTTATTACCAACTCAATGAAAAAGAATGCCCTTTTGATATTTTGCACATTATTGCCGCCATTCGACAATTTATGACTTTTTGCTTTTCCGTTAACTGCCAAAATTTGTATGATAACTATCAAAATATTCCCTCTCCCACAGAGGCCTTGCTCGATTTGTCTCACGGAAATCCAGCTTCGGCCGTGGATATTTTAGAGGCTTATACCGAAACTTTGGTGCATGGATTTCAGCTCTCGGATATACGGCAGCAAGAAAAAATTAGTGATGCTCTTATTCAAACCGCTCTTTGCCTTGCTTCTTTGGCTGCTATCAAACAACCCGATAAAGCCCTTGTCTATCTTAACAATATTACCGATATGGAATCGGAAGTTGATGATTTGATGATAAACTCGCGTATTGCCGATATACATTTTAAATTGAAAAACATTCATCAAGCGGCCGTTATTTATAACCAAATATTAGAAAACACTCCCGAAGATGATGCTAATTATACCGAAATGCGCGCCAATGCCAAATATAAACTTGCGCTTTATTACGGCGATGATAATCCGCAGACTTTTCAATGGCAAAGAGACAGTTCTGCTTATCTGGAAAAGATTGGAATTTTACAAAAACTTTCTGCCGATGAGCGACAAATTATTCGGATTATTGAAGATAATCTTGATGATAACATTCATCAGATTGTTGCCGACATTGCCTCTCACAAAAATAATGCGGATTAAGCCGAATTTGATTAATCAACCGATTGGATGCAAACGTCCGGTGCTCTTAAATACAGGGGTTTCGGAAAGTCGGTTTTCTTGGCTAAAAAACGCTCCAAACCGCATTGCGCCAAAATCTCTATATCCAGATGTTTTTCCATTCGGATTGTATGCAGACTTAAGCCGCTCGGCGTATTTAGAAAGCGTTCCACGCCATCGCCTATCAAGCTGACCTTTTTATTGCGGAGTTCGGATATGATTTCATCTCGCATGCCGGCTGAGGGTTCCGTTAGTTTGCGGAGTCCGGAATCGTAGATTTGATAGTAAAAATCTTCCCTCTTTGTCTCAATAATAACCGCATTCAAATCCGCCAGTTCATCCATTTCCAGCGAATTGGCATAGGCATCAAATGCCGAAACTCCCGAAACGGTTATTTTTTCACTTGCCAATCCGAATGTACGCGCCGCCGCAACCGATGAGCGTACGCCGGTGAATGACCCAGGGCCGGTACAGACAACCACCAGATTTATATTGTTAAAGCCGATACGCTCTTTCATCAATATATTTTTAATCTCAGGCATTAAAACTTCTGCCTGACCGTAATCCATGTCTTGTTTATATATTTGCGAGATTTTATCATCTTTTAACAAGGCTATGAAACAGCCTGCCGCCGTTGTGTCAAAGGCTAATGTGTACATTTTTATTCACTACCTGTTTTTTTGAGTTTTACTATTTGTGTTTATATTATAGAATTTGTCAAGAAACAACGATTTTTCAGCGTATGGTTAAAAAAAATGTCGCAAAATCTTCTTTTTAATATGTATTATGCCGCGCCGGAGCTTTGGTACTTTATCGGGGCGGTGGTGTTTTTCTTGCTCTGTTTTATCTTTTATCTTCTAATCAATATATTGAAAATACGTCAAAAAAATTATTTTTTAAACCGCGACCGTGAGCGTTGCATCGAAATGCTCTATGCCTCTAAAGACGGCTATTTCTCTTTTATCTACCCAGATACAAACATTAATGACCCCAGAAAACAAACCGTCGAGCTTTGCTCCAGAAGATTGGCCGTGATGCTGGCTTTAAATAACGGCAGAGAATCTCGTTTTGATGATGTTTTGAAATGCTTTTATAAAGATGATGCGAAAAAACTACAAAAATACATTGATATGCTTAGAGATGACGGCGTGCCTTTTGAAGAGATTTTTGCGACAAAAAATAACGGACGCGTCCTTAAACTTGCCGGTAGTCGGATTAGCGATGCAAAAGGAAATGTTTATTGCGATGTGATTTGGGGCAGAGATATCAGCGACGAATCGAATAAAATTGATGAGTTGGAAGCCGAATCTCACAAGGCTTTGGATAAAATCACGCAACAGAATGATTTGATTGACAACCTTGCCTATCCCGCTTGGCTCAGAGATGAAAACTTGCATCTCAAATTTGTTAACAAACGCTATCTGGACTATGTGCAGGAAAACAGTCGTGATGAAATTATTGAACACGGCGTGGAAATTTTGGATGCTAACGGCGAAAGTATTTCACTTGAGCTTGCTACTTCCGCTCATGCTACCATTAAAACCAAAAAGAAAAAGGTCAGCCTTATTAAAGACGGGCAACGCCGTTCTTTTGAAATTACCGAAATTCCTTTCCACGCCGAACAAAGTCTTGATAAAATTTATAGCGTCGGTTCCATGTGCGATGTTACCGAATTAGATGACTTGAAGCGCAACTTGAAAATTCATCAAAATGCTCATCTTGAAATTTTGGGAGCCTTGGGTACGGCTTTTGCCGTGTTTGACGGAAAGAAAAATTTAGCCTTCTATAATAAGGCTTTTGCCGCCGTGTGGCAGCTCGAATCGACTTGGCTGGACGGACAGCCTTCTTATTCTGCCTTTTTGGATGAAATTCGCGAGAAAAGACTCTTGCCCGAGGTGCCCGACTTTATCCTCTATAAAAAAGGAGAACAAGAGGCGTTTAACTCTATTTTGGAGGCAAAAGAAGATTTATTGCATTTGCCGGACGGGCGAACGCTCCGGCGCGTGCGCGCTCAGCACCCCACCGGAGGGCTGTTCTTTGCATTTGAAGATGTTACCGACAGATTGGCTACCAGACGTGCTTATAACGACTTGATTGCCGTTCAAAAAGAGATTTTGGACGGTTTGAGAGATGCTGTTTTTATTATTGCGCCAAACGGAAGATTGTCTTTATATAATCAAGCTTATCTTAATTTGTGGGGATATCAGGAGATATTTTTGCAAAACGAACCGACTTTGGTTGAACTGACCGAAGCCGTTAAAGGTACGTTTCCGTTAGTTGATAATTGGGATGAACTCAAAAACGATATTATTTCTCATATCTTGAATATGTCGACTAAATCTTTTATCCTTACAAAAAATGACGGCACCAAAATTGAAGTTACTTCGGCTTTATTATCGGACGGCTCGGTGATGATTGTAAACAAGGTGGTTCAATAAGTTATGAGTGAAAATCCCAATATTGAATGGAAAAAGAAAAAAACAGAGCCTAATCAGCGCAATTCACGACGAATTGATGAGAATAAACTCCAAAAATCTCAAGAAAAATCGGCTCCGCGCGAACTAAAAAAAATATCGCCTCCCCCCTTACCAAACAAAATCAGAAAAAATATTAAAGATGCTTTTGATGATGAGGAAGACGATGAGGATAATGATTTTCAATTTATTCCGAATTTGAGTAATCCGCAGAATAATTCTCTTTATAATGCTTTGGATGATGATGAGAAAAAGAAACTCCGCGCCAGAGAGAAAACTTGCGAAAACATTAAATTGCAAAATGATGCCGTCAAACTCAAAGCTCTTCACGATACCGAAGTTTTAGCTCAACAGAGCGGAAATTTACGCTTGAGCAGAAAGACAAAAGTACAGACAATGAACGGCGTTTCCGCGAATCCTAAGGATATTATTCAACGCGCGGCCCAAAGCGATATTATTAAAAAAATTCATCTCAAAAGAAGACGCGGAAGTCCGGTTAAACTAGAGGAAATCAGGAAATTTTGCGTCGGGGTCAAGCGACTGCAAACTGCGGCGCAAGATAAAAGAATTATTGAAAGTATGACCGTATCTCAAGTTCTTGAAGCCGGAAAAGTCAAAACCTCAGATAAAAAAATCACTCGTATTGTTGAAAAGCACAAGAAAAAATCTTCTTTTACGCGAGCTCTTCGCAAAATTTTTGCCAAAAGCGGGCGCAAAAAGCTTAAAAGCAAGAAACCCTCATCGAGCTTGCGGGCACAAAAAAATTTTAATAAGATTATTGCCAAGAAAACACTTATAGATGACTTGAGCAAGTAGGTTTTATTTCACATCACCGAAAAGGCGTTTCAATTTGTCCAACAAATGTGTGTAGGCATTGCTGATTTGTTTGAATTTTTCTTCAGCCTCTTTCGGGTTGTCGGGATTAACATCCGGATGATATTTTTTTACCATATTTTTATATTGTTTTTTCAGCGTTTCTATTGTTAAACCCTCCGCGTTAAGCTCCATGATTTCAAGATAACGGCGTTCCTCGTAGGTATAATACACATCATCCATCGGGGCATAATCATTGTGGCTATGGTAGGAGGTTTCAAAAAAGTCGTAATCATCGAAGAAATTATATCCGCGGCTATATTTTACGCGGGAGCGGAATCCTTTGAAATGCATTTTGGGCTGGGCGTCATCTTCCGGTTCTTCCGCGGAAATGCCGTCATAGTAATTCCATTTGGCATTATATTCCTGAACATGTTTAAGGCAAAACCAATAATACTCTTTAAGTTTGCGGTCCTTGGGCGCGCGGTACTCCCCTTTTTCATGACAACCGGGGTGGTCGCACTTATGCTCAATTTTCCCGTCATGCTGCGGGGCATAATATTTTTTTGGGCGAGGTTTGCGCGCGATCATGTTCTTCCGGCCTTTGTTTTATTTTTCTCAAATGTTCATTCTAACCCAAAGTACGAAAACGCACAACTTAAAAATGTTTCAATAAAAAATAAATTGCCATGCTTATGATAATTATTACAATCGGCGAGCTATTCAAAAATCGTTTGCCGCTTGTTATATTTTTCGGCGTTTGGAGTGCTTTGATTTTTTTTAGCGAATTGAGTTCCAACGGGGTATCAATCACGGCCGTTAATCCGCTGTCTTGCAAGTTTTTCAAGTATTCCGAATTGGGCTGCGTTTCATAGGTCTCATGATAACCCGTGTTTATAAAACTTTGCCAACAGTCAAAAAAATCAACCTTCGGGCAAAGCTTTTTCAGGCGGGTGAAGGCCGCTACGAATTTATACTCCGCGTATTTTTGCGGTATTGCCCTTGTTTTTAGATATTTGACGGCAAAATTTTTGAGCTGAGAATCAATCGGCAACATATAGTCCGGCAGATAAAAATTAACCTCACCTTTTTGATTGTAAATAATATCCTGCCAGCCAAAAAGCAACTTTGAGGATAAAAACAAAATTTCACCCCAGAGTGCGGCGATTTTGGCTTGCAAATCCGAAGGCAGATTGTCGGAGGCAAAGCAGATTGTCGGCGGCAAAATTAAAGTCAGGTTTTGCTTGTCGGTTTGCGTCCAATCGACTTCATAAGGCAATATGTTTGGGTTATATTCTTTGCTTTCGGCGGTTAGCAGTGTTTCTATTTCCGAGGCTTGCAGTCGAGAATCCGCGAGCATATCCATGCGGTGCCAAAAAGTTTTATATGCTTCGGCGTAATTGTGAGAATTATTTTGCAAAGCTTTTCGAAATATGGCGCAATAAACAGCCGTTTGTTTCGAAATGACCGAAGTTACAGGCTCTCGGGGATAAGGAAATGTCGAATCGAGACACCAATAGTTAAATTCGGTTAAAAACACTTGCAGCGGAAGATTGTCGGCTTTGTTTAAATAATTTTGCAAACGCGATGAAAATGTTTCGGGGGCGGGGGATATCCGTGCCGGATTTAAGGCTTCCGCCAAGCCGTTTCGGGAAAGTTGTTTCGATAAGCTTTTTATTTTTAGTGATTGTAAAAAATTTGTTATCATTTATACTCTCTCTTATATATGGTTAAGGAGTGTTGATATGCCCGAACTACCCGAAGTCGAAACGATTAAATGCGCCCTGCAAAAAGCTATCGGTTATTCTACTATAGATGATGTGATTATCAATCAAAATCAACTCAGAATTCCCATCCCCGATGATTTTGGCAAAAAAGTTATCGCATCTAAAATCTTAAGCTATCGGCGAATCGCTAAATATATCGTAATTAATTTATCAAACCAGTTCAGCATTATCTGGCATATGGGCATGAGCGGACGTATCAAAATCTGCGAATCCGAGCCAGTTTGGCAAAAACATGACCATGTTCTTATTAAAACAAGCGGCGGAAACTTGGTTTATCATGACCCAAGGCGTTTTGGATTGTTGACCGTTGAACCGACTGACAAGCTTTCTCAATGTCGTTTCTTTGCAAAACTCGGTGTCGACCCGATTAATGATAAACTTTCCGCTGAATATCTTTATAAAAAATTCCAAAATAAAAAAATTCCGGTTAAAATGGCTTTGTTAGATCAGCAGATTATTGCCGGAATCGGAAATATTTATGCATCGGAGGCTTTATATGCCGCCCGCATTTCACCGCTTCGGGAAGCAGGATGCTTAGGTTTGAAAGAATGCCGCAGGCTTGCTTTATGTATTTATCAAACCTTACAGAAAGCTATTCGGGCCGGTGGTTCTACTCTTAGGGATTATCATAAGCCTGACGGAAGCGAAGGATATTTTCAGTTTCTGCACTGCGTTTATAACAAAACAGGCCAGCGTTGTCCCGATTGTGTTTGCGATATTGCCCAAACCGGCGGAATTCGCAAAGTCGTACAAGGCGGACGTTCCGGATTTTATTGTCCGGTTCTGCAAAAGTGAGTTTTTGTAAAATGATGAAATTTTGTTGTATTTGTTTTTGTACTCTCGCTCTCCTCGTTAAAGCAGGATGGGCTGCACCTTTTGTGGAAGGGTTTGAAGATATCCCCGTTCCCGATAATATGAAGCAAATCGAATCCGATAATGTGGCGTTCGGAAATGCAGAAACCAGTTTGACCGAAGCTTATTTGCAAGGAAATGTTTCTTTTGATGAAGTTAATAATTTTTACTTAAATACTCTCCCTCAGCTCGGTTGGGAATTTAGCGGCAAAAATAATAATGTCTTATCTTTTAGGCGCGATAATCAACTGCTCGAAATTGCCAAAGAAGGCAAAAATCCTCTTGTTATTCGAATTACCGTAAAATCTTGGAATTAGCGAAATGGTTTATAATCTTATCATTACAGAATCGAAAAACAGCACAGGCATTATTCGTTTGAACCATGACGAATCGAATAATGCCCTTTCTACGCTCATGCTTGAAGAAATTGTTCAGGCCGTGGATTATTTCGATAATAACGATAGTATTCGCTCAATTCTTTTCCTCGGAAATGGCAGATTTTTTACCTCCGGTATTGATTTGCGCGAGTTCGGAAACAATATCGAACATTTGACCGAACTTTTAGATCGGCAGAAAAATGCTTTTGTTGCTTTATCAGAAGCAAGAAAACCGTTAATTGCCGCTGCCGCAGGTTATGCCCTCGGGCAAGGAATCGAACTCTTGCTTAACTGTGATATTATTTTAGCCGCCGATAATTTGTGTTTGGCCGTGCCTGATGCCAGTTTGGGAATCGTCCCCGGAATCGGATTAGAAAAAAAGCTCATCGAATCCGTCGGGCGCGCAAAAACCATGGAAATGCTGCTTTGCGGACGTGCCATGATGGCTGATGAAGCCGAAAGAACAGGACTCGTCAGCAGGATTGTTCCCCTCAACGAACTCGAAAATGAAGCACTCAAGACAGCCGAGATTATCGCCAAATCTCCCGAGTTTACCGCTATCGCCCTTAAAGAGACTCTGAAAGCTTTTGAGAATCCCTCTTACAATACAGGAATCGATGAGGCCATTATGCGCGCTAAAATTATTGCCGGCAGTGATGATTTTCGCGCTTATCTTAAAAATTTTGCTCAAAAGCAGCCTTAGTTTGGTCAAAATTGACTTTTTTTGTAAAAATGTTGTTGACTTTCAATATGCCAAGAGGTTATAAAACTATTCAGAATTTATTTTTAATGTTTTAACTTTAAATGAATAGGAATTAATGTTATGGCCAATCATAAATCGGCAAAAACCAGAATTAAAAGAAATAATAAAAGAAACATCATTAACAGTGCGCGCCGCAGTCGTGTACGTACTTTTGTTAAAAAGGCTTTGGAAGCTATTTTGACCTGCAATGTTGAGGCTGCTACAAAAGCTTTCCAAACCGCAGAATCCGAGTTGGCAAGAGCTGCTCAAAAAGGTGCCGTTGAAAGACATAAGGCTTCACGCATCGTTTCTCGTCTTGCTAAAAAATTGAAATCTATTTCCAAGTAATTTTTTACGTTTTTTTAGTTAAAACCAGAATCCTGAATTTATTGTTCGGGACTCTGGTTTTTGCGTTTTATATGGCCGAATCTCTTGGAATCCGTGCGACTCTTTAGAGACTCTATGTCAAGAAATATAATTGCAATGTTCTTAATATGTTCTGTTGTAATTATTTTTTTATGGTCTACTATCCTATTCGAATTTTGATGGTTATTATTTTGAAGTTTTTTATATTATGCCATGGTCGGTCTCAATGATACTAAAACGGATTTCCGTTTGTTTCTTGAAACTAAGCGTCCTTTGGATTACAAAATAAAATTTCGATTTTCAGATTTGATGCTTTTTATGTTTTTTTTGAAAATTCGATGTATTGTTTTTAATTTGGGGTATTGCTTTCGGCTCTTTCGGTATGATATAACGCTTGAGGTTGTAGAAATAACCGTGCAGGTGCTTTGTTTGGGGACAATGTTACTTGCGGACAGCAGAAGCTGGTGTTACTTTACTTTTTTGAGACCTTTCCGGTTCGAAGAAAATAAAGTTTCTACTATTTGAAATGTTTCTTTTTGAAAAGGGAATTCAATCAGATACAAGCGTGCAAATTTGACATCTTGCTTTAGCTCCGGTCTTTGGTTTTGTCCGTCTTAGGCACTAAGACAGATAGATTTTGAGAATGCACAGCTGAGCTTAAGTAAAAAAAGCTCTCGCCTTTCGTAGAGGGGACTCTTTTGCCTCCGGTTGGTGCTCTTGGCCTTCGTTTGAAAGATGTATTTCTTTTAATCGTGAGCGGTCGTTTGAGAGGGTGTCATTATTGTTTATGCAATAAAGCTCTCGCCTTTC
>CALXPT010000005.1 GCA_944390355.1 uncultured Alphaproteobacteria bacterium
ACAACAACCATAACAACGGACGGCAACGCACCAACCACAACAACACAAATCTCAGAGCAACCAACAACATCATCGATTACAACAACTATCGATTCTACAAGTTCGACACCTGCCGAAAATATAACGGCAACAGTTGCCGCCGCCACCCCGCAAGATGACCAAATAATCATCAACAATCTTAATATCGAAGAGGCGGGTACAACAAGTCAAATACCGGAAGAAAGTATCCAGTCGAGCGAAATTCTTTTAAGCAAAGAAGCGGCACCGGAACCGTTTGACCCGACCATGAATCCCAAACCGAGTGAAAAACGCTATGCCGGCAAAGCCGAAGAAGAACCGCAAGAAAGTATCCAGTCGAGCGAAATTCTTTTAAGCAAAGAAGCGGCACCGGAACCGTTTGACCCGACCATGAATCCCAAACCGAGTGAAAAACGCTATGCCGGCAAAGCCGAAGAAGAACCGCAAGAAGAATCAAGTACATTGAAAAACATTTTGGCCGCACCGTTAGCACCGGTTGCAGCCGTTGCATCACTTTTGCCCGAACCGCCGAAAGAGTGCCACAACATGACCTTATTTGGTCCGGACTGCGATTGCGACAACAAGACTCATCGCGGCTGTGAAGACAATCGCCTAACCGACATATGTGAAGACAACAAGACCCTAAGAGGTTGCGAAGACAACAAGCTCACCGAAGAATGTGATGAGTGCGAAGGTCTGTTCAGCGATTGCAATCAGTGCAAGATAAAAGAAGCCAATATCGAAGAAGACGGCGGCGTCAAGAGCATCGGTTCAATCAGCAAAGAGAGCTGGATAGCCGTACCGACGGATGACAAGAGTGCGATAGAGGCGCAAAACATGCTTTGCATAGTAGAAAGAGCACCATATCAAACCCCGATGTCGCCGGAAGATGTCTACAAGATTCGAGCATCGGTTATATCAATAACCAATGCCGAAGGCAAGCAGGGTGCAGGCTTAATAGTCTCCGAACAATTTGTATTAACATCGGCAGACTTAATCTCACCCAACACCAATAATTACAAGCTCAGAACGATTAACGGCGGAGAGTTCACCGGCCGCGCGGTTCGTATCAATCCGAACAAGAACACAGCCTTGCTGTACCTTGACAAAGAGACCGAATACACACCGTTGTCGCTCAACTTAAGCTTACCGGCAATCAGTCAAAAGACCTATCTGACATTAGGAATATTGGATTTTGACACCGGAGAGGGTTACCTTGAAGATGCGGGCAAGATAACGGGCTACCGTTACAGCGAACAAAAAGGTACCGAAATCATCGTTGACACCTATGTTCAAAATGTAACATTAGGAGGTGCGTTGATAGACAAGAACGGCACAATTACCGGCTTGGCACATTCCGGCAATGACAATCAGGAAAACACCGACTTCTTCTTGCCGATATCAAGCGCATTAAAGAGCCTTGGTTTAGAAATCTGCGGCAAGCAGATACAAGACCTGCCGGCGAAGAATGAAACCATCAGCGAGGCGATATTGTTCAACACCGGCAGCAAAGAACCTCTACCGTTAGACAAGTCGGAACGCAAATAAGGTTCTACCTGCTAAACGACAAAAGCCCGCTTTTTGCAAGCGGGCTTTTGTGATGCTATATTAATAAAATGTCGTTACGTTTGGTATAGCTATTCCTTCTGCCGGTATATACTTCTTCATCGCGTCTAAAACTGAGGTTCCCCTTATATCTTGATGCTCCGTGGTGCAAGCTGAGTCAATATAATAGTCGGAAGGAGTATCAACAGTCATCCCTAAAGCTACTGTACGTCCTGTTGATTCTTCTTTAAAAAATCCATAAAAAGCACGTGCATATATGCGCAATTTATCCGGCGCAAAACATCCTGCAGATAAAGCTACTTGTGCTTCTTCATTGAATACGCTTATAATTTCTCCATTATCATCCTTCGTTATGGTTGCTCCTTTCATAAATTCATCATAAGTCAAACGTTTTGTTTGGTTTTCTGAATATTTGGTAGGTGCTTTTTTGCAAACACCATTTGTTTTTTCAACAACGACATCTGTGCAAAATGTATAAATTCCGCTTAAACTACGTGCAGTATCACTTCCACTATTATAGTATTCGGCAGTAAAAGTTGCCTGTGTTTCAGATAAGCATTGTCCGCCACAAACAAAATCCCCTACCTCACAATCAGCACAACGAGGCCCAGAGCCGGAACCGGAACCCGAGTTATTCTCCAATTCCGTAATTTTGTTTTTAATATTAGTAATTTCATTTTTAATCTTGTTTATTTCGGTTGTATTATTGGGCCCTGTGCAGTTCCATGCATTGCCGAACGGGCATTTAATACCGCCGTCACAGGAAGAACTCGAAGTATAACCCAAGCTTGAACAACTCGGGGTTTGGATACACGCTGCCTCAGCCACACCACTCAACACCACCAAAGCTGATGTTAAAAATAAGTATTTTTTCATTTTCTTTCTCCTTGATAATAATTTAAGTTCTAAGTTATTGTTCAAAAGCGCAATAGTCGCACCAATCGGTGCAACCAGACTTACAGCCGGTTACAATGTATAAATTCGAGCATTCTTCAAACGTGCAGACCGAACACGGCGGGCATTCACTCTCCGTACCGAGGTTTGGACAAGGCGGACACTCCGAACACATTACTTTATCTCCGGTACTGCATGTCGTCGCGCCTTCTTTACAGCCTCGTTCACCACAGTCTAAAAATCCCGAACAGTCTTTCTCTTTGATTTTGTATTTTTCCTTGATTTTCAATCCGCCTTCGTCGCATTCTACACATGGTTCGCCGTCCGCTTCATAACCATCGGGAATAGAACCCAATGTGTACTTGTATTCCGCCGGACACGTCGGCGTGCAGCAGTCTTTGTATAAACCATTGCCGCAAACCGTACCGACACCTTTTAACGGTGATTCACAAGTTACGTAATTACTCGGGCAGTCCGGAATACATTCGGCAAAATATTTATTATTCAGCGGACAATATTTATTAGGCTTATAACCGCTCGGACATGATGATAAAGTATACCCCATTCGGATACAGCTTTCGGCATCTCCTCCCCCAGGGGGTATAACTTCCGGTGTGCCGCCTTCCAAATCCGTACCGACAAAGTCCGCCCCGCCGCAATCTTCGGTATCAGTTATCCAACAAACTTGAGCGACTTTAACTTCCGGCCGCTCACCAAAACTCTCGGGAGACAAATGTCGAGCTATGAGGTGTGAAGTATGCGATGTGTGTAATTTAGCATAGCTCGGAACGGGAGGTGCTTTTAGATTAAAATTAATTGATGCCTGAACTTGATTATCCAAACAAGCCAAGCTTAATGCTGTAGCACACAGCAAAAGGCAACCCTTTTTCATCATAATACACCTCGTAAAAAGTTCTAATTACATTTGTCTCCACGACTCGTATTATACCACAAGAAAAAAATCCTTTCAATAGAAATTTTCGAGGCTGGACAAGGGTTTCAGCGAATACTTTGCGCAAAAAAAAGAGGCTTAGGAACATTCCTAAACCTCTTTTTATATTACGCTAATTTTGCCACTGGCCGTGCATAATAAGCATTAAGTTTTCCGCTGGCTTCTATAAAGCGATTACCTAAAAAATAGGCAATGGCCGCCGCCTGACCTTGCGCAATTTCCGTATCCGTCCATAGGATGTCAAACGGATTAATCTCCGGTAGTTTGAAGCGAGCAAGCTGCAAGTTAAAATCCCAAAGATTAGGCAGAAATACTTCAAACCAAAATTCTCTGGAACCGAGAGAACAAACCTGTCCCAAAAAACTTTGACTTGCACAATACTTTTGCGCATCCTGCCAATTAAAATACTGAACAGACCGAGCAACCGCCACCGCATAACCTTTAACAATAAAGGCTACGGGTTTTTTACCTTTGAGAATATTCCAAGAACGTGTTCCATCCTTATAAATAATCTCAAACGTAGGCTTTTTGGTCATAAATAATCCATCAAATGCGTGGGCCAATTCCTGAATGGAAATTCCGCCATCTTTCATCTGTTGCTTAATATCATTAATCAACAGTTGCTTAGCTGATAATTCTGTTTTCATATAGATAAAATTAATTGTAAAACATAATAACTCATAAAACAGGCAGAATATAAAATGTTTTTAGACAAAAGTCAACAAAAAAGGTTTTACCCTTAAGATAAAACCTTTATTAAACTTTACGACAACAATTGCATGGGACGCACATTCAGTTCTTTTGATTTAGGAATTGCTTTTTCAATACCATTCTCAACACAAAGCCCTACACTTCTCCCACTATGAGAATAAATCCAATAAGCAGAAGAGAAATCAATTTTTTGCCCACCGAGAGATTCAATTTCTTGGTTAACGACTTCAGCATTTTCAAACAAAAAATCCCAAATTTTTCGCACACCCATATTAGCCGGACGATTGAAAAACTTAATTTTTTCAGTTTTCTGTATTGCATCTAAAAAAGATTGTTTCTCTGGCAAATCCCAAAGAGAAATAAAGCACCGTTCTACCAAAATAGCAATTGGCTTTTCATCTAAAATCTTGTAGGAATAAATATCCCCTGATTGATATAAAATATCAAAAGGCAAAGGTTGAATCACTTCAGCCCCTTTTTCGGGAACAAACTCTCCGCCCCAACGTTTGCACAAATCAGCAATATCAACACCTTTTGCCAACATCTCACGGAAAATGGCTGCGACAGCCGCATCTTTACTTTGTTTCATAACATAAAAATATAAGTTAAAATAATATAAATAAAAATCTCAAAACAGGCTCTTTTTAAGCCACAAAGCAAAACTTGTCAACCACAAAAAACGGAGCTAACATAGGAGTAAGTGAGCATTTTTCTGTCCACTAAATCTGTATGAGATAACCACTATACGAACTTTTAATTGACAAACAGCAACATTTTTTCTTATACTTTTTCTTGTCGGTTAGAGGTAGCCGACGGTGTCTCAAAACACTTCCATATAAATAAATCCTCCGTCTGAAAAGGCGGAGTGCCGGTAATATATTGAATAACGGCGACTGTGTATGGACAGTTTTGAGCTCCGCCTGCCTAATTTAAAGGCAGGCTTTGTTTTTATCTTAAAAACCAAAATAAGGAGCTGAAAATGAATCCAACCAAAGAAATCACACAATACATTTTCCAAATGCGCCGCAAAATCGGCAAACAGTTGCATACCCAAAGAGAAATGCAAGGTTTAAGCTTGTCTGAAGCGGCAAATCTATCTGGAATTTCAATCGAAAGAATTGAATTAATAGAACAGGGAAGACATTTTTCTTTGCACAAAGTCGCCCTCGTCGCCGCGTTGTATAACTCAAAAATTGATATAAACATTAAACATTGGAAAAAGCATAAACAGAAAAGCTAAAAAACATTATACGAACTTTACAAAACTGGGAAGAACAGTACAGATAGAGGCATTTCTAGTTGCGAGAAAAATTTTAGCCTACATAGAAGTAGGTGAATTTTTCGAGACAACGTAAAATGCCTCTAGATAAACAAACTTTGCAAAAATTTGATATGTGAGTCGAATAATAAGAATTTAGGAAGAAAAAAGCGCAGTGTACATAGAAGTACATGAGCATTTTTTCTATCCGACAATTCTGTATTAGTCGACCACAGAGCAAATTTTTTCAAAAAGTTTGGAGAATGAGTCGAGTAGTAGGCGTCAAGGGCAAAAGTACCGGAGCGTACAAACTAGTACGTGAGGACACTTTTGTCCCGCAGACAACGCACTAATCGACCATTATACAAACTTTTAAAGGGTTGGAGCTATCTCCTCCACCTCATAACATTCAATAAAGTCGCCCACTTGAATGTCGTTGTAGTTTTCAAAACTCATACCACATTCATAACCGGACTTAACCTCACGAACATCTTCTTTGAAACGCTTGAGCTGAGCAAGAGCACCGTCATGAATAACCACATTGTCACGCAACAGACGAACTTTGGCTCCGCGTTTAACAAACCCTTCGGTAACCATACATCCGCCGACTTTGCCGACACCGGTAATATTAAAGACATTGCGAATTTCGGCATAACCGATGATTTTTTCTTTGAGTTCAGGTGATAGCATACCCACCAAAGCTTTTTTGATATCATCCACCACGTCATAAATGATAGAGTAGTAACGAATATCAACACCGTCTTGACGAGCAAGGTCGCGCGCGTGCGGAATGGCACGAACATTAAACCCGATAATAAACGCATTAGACGCTTTAGCCAAAGTAACATCTGAATCCGAAATCGGCCCAACGGCAGAGTGAAGAATTTGTACGGTAACTTCATCATTAGAAAGCTTTTTCAAAGTACCCTCAATCGCTTCAATCGAACCTTGAACATCGGCCTTGATAATAACCGGCAAATGTTTAACCTCACCGGACTTAATTTTATCAAGCATTTGTTCCATCGCTGATTTTGCACTTTTAACCAATTTGGCATCACGTTCCTTACGAATACGATAACCAGTAACTTCTTTAGCTTGCGTTTCATCTTTAACAATCACAAAATCATCACCGGCGGCAGGCGTTCCTTGCAAACCGAGAATTTCAACCGGCGTAGCCGGCCCAGCCTCAGTTAATCTTTTGCCATGTTCGTTAAACATCGCACGAACATGCCCCCACTCTTTTCCGGCAATACAAATATCACCGACATGAAGTGTTCCGTTTTGCACCAAAACGGTAGCCACCGAACCGCGGCCTTTTTCCATTTTAGCCTCAATCACGGCACCTTGTGCCAAGCGGTTAGGATTTGCCTTCAAGTCCAAAATTTCGGCTTGAAGCAAAATAGCCTCGACCAACTTGTCGATATTAATACGCTTTTTAGCAGAAACTTCGGCACACAAGCAGTCGCCGCCCATTTCTTCAACACCGATTCCATGTTGCAAGAGAGCGGTTTTAACTTTCATCGGGTCAGCCCCCGGCAAATCGATTTTGTTAATAGCCACAACAATAGGCACTTCCGCCGCCTGCGCATGACGAATAGCCTCAACGGTCTGCGGCATAATACCGTCATTCGCCGCCACGACCAAAACCACGATATCGGTAACTTTAGCACCGCGCGCACGCATTTCGGAAAACGCCTCATGCCCCGGAGTATCAATAAAGGTAATTTTTTTGCCGCCGGCCACTTCAATCTGATAAGCACCGATATGTTGCGTAATACCGCCGGCCTCACGCGCGGCCACATTTGTCTCACGCAAAGCATCGAGAAGAGATGTTTTGCCGTGATCGACGTGTCCCATAACCGTAACCACCGGAGCTCTGGATTGTAAATCATCTTCGGTATCTTGAGGACCGGACAAACCTTGCTCGACATCGCTGTCAGCCACACGTTTAACCTTATGGCCAAACTCTTCAACCACGATTTGCGCCGTATCGGCATCAATCGGCTGGTTAATGGTTGCCATAACACCCAAGGCCATCAATTTTTTAATAACTTCGGCACTTTTCTCGGCCATACGGTTAGCCAATTCCTGCACGGTAATAATTTCAGGAATAACAACTTCCTTAACGATTTTTTCCTGTGGCTGTTGCGGAGCTTGCTGTGGTTTAGGTTGTTTCTTTTTAAAACGTCTGCGCGGCGCACCGAAACCATAATCATCGTCATCATCATCCGCCATTCCCATAACGCTGTGAAGGCTGACTTTTCCGCTGCGGCGTTGAGGTTCAAAGCTTCGTTTCGTAATTTTTTTGCGTTCTTGCTCAAAAACCTCTTCTTTAGTCATGGATTTTTTCGAGCCGTTATGATAAGACCCCCGCTCTTCATCATCTTCATCGTCATCATCAAAATCACGAATTTTTTTATCTTTAGCCTTAAAGTTAGCAACCCGCTCATTTTCGACGGCAGCCTTTTCAGGATTAAACTCCGCAGCGGCAGGTGCGTTGTTTTTAATCTCTTGAGATTTATGTTCATACTTAGAAACGGGCTTCTTATCATTTTCCTTAACATCGGCCACAGCTTGATTTTTCTTTTCTTCGGCCTCAGCCTGAGCGGTAATTTCAGCTTGAAGTTTGGCTTTTTCAGCCTCTTCCTGCTCTTTTTTCAACAAGCGTAAACGCTCTTTTTCTTCTTCTTCCTGCCGACGTCTGGCCTCATGCTCTTTAGCCTCGGCAATAAGTTTCAATTTAGCGGCGGTAGCCTCATCAATCTGCACCTTTTTATCCTCAGACTTTTGCCCCGAGACAATTCTTTTTTTGCGTACTTCGACTTGTACGACTTTTTTGCCGTCATGACGACTTTGAGCGGCATCACCCAAATTTTTCAAGGTAAGGGTAGATTTCCTTGATAATGTTAACCTGCCTTTTGCATTATCTTCTGTCATTAAGTAACATCTCCAATAAAAAAATTAAGCATCCAAAAATTGCATATAATGTTCCAACTCTGTTTTCACTGCATCTGCCATTTTTCCAATCAGGAAAGCGGCATGAACTGTATTAATTTTATCAAGTGCCTTATCCAACTCCTCTATGGTAAACAAAGCAAAAACATCCAATCCCTGAGCCAAGGATACAATTTTCTGATGTCCGTCGCAGCCACAGTCTTTAGCCTCCAAAATAAAAGCGGCTTTATGCTTGGCCAACGCCTCTTTAACTTTGTCAAAACCGGTAATCAAGCAACCGGCTTTACGAGCCAAACTAATCATATCCAAACACTTTTTTTTCAAAACCAAATCGACAATATCAACCAAACCGGCATCGGCATGAGCTTTGCCTCTGGTAACTTTGCCGAACAAGTTTTTAGAAACGGCGGTTTGCAAAGCCGTTTTAGAAAAAGAAACATAAATTCCCTCTCCAGCCAATTTTTTCTTAAAATCAGGCAAGACATCACCATTAACCACGGCAAAGCGCAACAATTCGCTCTTAGGCTTAACCTCGCCGCAGACAATGCATTTACGCGTAACTTCTTTTTCCATAATTCCAACCCGAATACATAACCGAATTCCGAAAGGGAAACCCCTTCGGAATTCGAATTTCTCAGTTATTGCCCGTTTTCTTCATCGGAAAACCAATGTTCACGAGCAGCCATAATGATTTTGTTGGCCTCCGTTTGAGAGATAACATTATCACCGAGCATTTCGACCAACTCATCGGCAGCCAAATCACCAAGGTCATCCAAAGTTTTAATACCTTTTTCAGCCAAAGTAATAATCATATCCTGATCAAGACCGGCCACATTCATCAAATCATCTTCGATACCCAAAGACTTCTTTTTATCGGCAAAATCAGCCTCACGTTTAGCAACAAACTCTTTAGCTCTGGATTGCAATTCTTTGGCGACATCTTCATCAAATCCTTCGATGGCCGAAAGTTCTGACATATCAACCAAAGCCACTTCATCAACGGTAGAAAAACCTTCGGCAATCAAAAGATGAGCAATCATTTCATCAACATCCAACGCATCCATAAAACGCTGAGAACGAACTTTATTTTCGTTAGAGCGACGCTCTTGCTCTTGTTCTTCGGTCAAAACGTCGATATCGCATCCCAAGAGTTGAGAAGCGAGTTTAACATTTTGTCCTCTGCGGCCGATAGCCAGCGAGAACTGGTCTTGAGAAACAACCGCCTCGATTCTGTTATTTTCCTCATCAAGAACAACTTTGGTAACTTCAGCCGGAGCCAAAGCACTGACGATATATTGAGCTTTATCTTCGGAATAAGGAACAATATCGATTTTTTCACCTTGCAATTCATTCACAACGGCTTGTACACGAATACCGCGCAAACCAACGCAAGCACCGACGGCATCAATGGTAACATCTTCGGCTTTGACGGCGATTTTCGCCTTTGACCCAGGGTCGCGAGCCACCCCCATAATCTTAACCACCCCGTCATAAATTTCGGGAACTTCTTGAGTAAAGAGCTTAGCCATAAATTCAGGACAAGTACGAGACAAGAAAATTTGCGGCCCTCTGTTTTCGCGGCGAACATCCAAGACATAAGCTCTGATTCTGTCGCCGTTTTTAAATTTTTCTCTGGGAATAATCTCATCGCGGCGTAAAATAGCTTCTGTTTTGCCGATATCCAAAACAACGTTGCCGAACTCGATTCTTTTAACGGTACCGTTAACAATGGTGCCGATTTTTTCTTTATATTCCTCAAATTGTTTGTTACGTTCGGCCTCACGCACTTTTTGCATAATAACCTGTTTAGCGGTCTGAGCTGCAATACGCCCGAAATCAAGCGGAGGCAAAGCATCAATCAAAAAGTCGCCGACCTTAGCATCTGCTTTATACTTTTTAGCCAAAGACAACGGCAGCTGAGCAGCCTCATTTTCAATAACGGCATCATCATCAACCACCTCGCGATAACGAGACAAAGAAATAGCACCGCTTTTACGGTCAATTTTAGCTCTGATATCATGTTCGGCACCATATTTAGAACGAGCACCTTTTTGAATGGCCACTTCCATCGCGACAAAAACATCTTCTTTATCAATATTTTTTTCACGTGCAACGGTATCGGCCACTAAAATGATTTCCGGTCTGGGCATGCTCTCAATATTTTCCATTTTCAATCCTCATAATATTTTGGTTAAAAAGATTATAAATCAACATCATCCTGAGCGGCGGCAAATTGAGCCAGCAACGCATCGGTTATTACGATTTTAGCTTTTGAAATTTCATCAAAAGGCAAAGAATAGACCACATTTTCCATTTCGAAAGAAACGATGTTTTGTGGGTTAATTGCTAAAATTTTCCCCTTAAAACGCTTTCTGTTTTCCACGGGAACAGACATTTCAACTTTAGCTTCATATCCGACGAAGCGGGAAAAGTGTTCCGGCTTGGTCAAAGGCCTGTCAATCCCCGGAGAGCTTACTTCCAAAGAATATTGGTTTTCAATTGGGTCTTTTTCATCCAAGACATCGGAAAGAGCCCGACTGACCTTAGCGCAATCATCCACATTAACATCTTTGCCGTCCAAACGGTCAATCATAACTTGGAGCGTTGGGTTTTTAGCACCTATTGTCAACACGCGCACCAACTCATAGCCAAGTTTTTCGACCACGGGCATCAACAAATCTTCCAAAGGATGTTTATCCATTTATCGATTCCTTTTCAGATTAACAAAAAAGCGGGGTTTTTGACCCCACTTTCAAACTAATACAATCAACTATTGTCAAGGAATATAACATAAATTTTTAAAATAGCAAGCAAAAAAAAAGCAGGTTTCGGAAAATTTCGAAACCTGCATATTCTTACTTATCCAACGGATAGGGCATTACCGGCCGAACGCAATACAACGGATATATTTCCAAAGAAACGCTCCACAAACGCCTATCCACACCAAATGCCAAATAGCAATTTTTTGGATTTTGCTCAAACCAATAAGGGGTATCAAAATCAATCGGCTTCAACCCAACTGTTTCGCAAAGACTGTTAAACATACCTAAAGTTCCACGCTTAAACAGCATTTTCCAATCAGACTTTGTCCCCAAACTCGGATAAGGTTTTGACTTTCTGAAGTTACGACAATACTTCTTGGCACTTGAATACCCCATTTTGCGGGGTGCTTCATCAAAAAAGATAACTCCGTTCACCCAAATACCGATAGCTTTTTTGCCCTCAATCGGTGTTTCTGATAACTCAAATCCCTCATAAACAATTTGCATAAGGATTTTTTCTTGAATATTTTCCATAATAAAAAAATAAGTAAAACATAAAAATAAATAAACTGCACACAAAGTACAGTTTATTTAGACAAAAGTCAACAAAATTTTAACCTACCCGTTTTCGAGCTTAAGTAAAGCGGAAATACTGACCAAAGCGGTAATCAAAATCGGCGTCCACACCGCCATAACGGAAGGAATATAGCCGTTTAAACCAAAAGCATAAATTACCTGTGAGGCAAAATACACCACAAACCCCGAGGCCACCCCGCCGACAATTAAAATCATCACGCCGCCTTTGCGGATATTCGGACGCAAAGCAAACACCGCCGCCACCAACACCATCACACATAAAAGGAACGGAGAAGCAAGCAAAGACATAAACCGCATTTGATGCTGCAAAGGCGAAAAACCCGATTTTTTGTAAAAATTAATTGTATCAGGCAAATGCCAAAAAGAAATCGCCGTCGGGTCAATAAAGTTCTCTTTAATACGCTCCAAATTTATGGAAGTCTTGTACTTAACCTTAGCAATTTCTTGTCTTGGTTTTCCGGTTTCAAACACCACGACATCTTTAAGTTCAAAATATCCTTTATCCAACACGGCCATAAAGGCTTTAACTTGGCGCAAGATTTGCGAACGTTCATCTAATTCCAAAATATCAATATCATACAAAAACAACAAGTCGTCATCTTGCTGGTGAATGGACTTTGCCTGTAAAACAACCGTATTTCCCTTTTCACCAGCTTCTCTGAGCCACAAACCTTTATCTGTAAACAAAACGGCATCAGGGTTTTTTGTTTTAAGTCGATAATTCAAAGTCTCATACAATTCATTCATATAAGAAGAAATTGGATTGATAACCCCGACATTAATCACTCCGACCAAAAACACCACAAACAGCACCGGAGTCAAAAATCCCCACAAAGAAACCCCCGCGGCACGAATAATAACAAACTCACTGTTTTTGCTCAATCGCCAAAATGTAATCATGGCGGCAATCATCATCACGAAAGGAAAGACAATTTCGAGCGTATTAGGAAGTTTCATGAATGCCATCTCGAGCACAAATCCGAAACCGATATCGGGTCTGTCAGCCACACGCCTGAGCAAATCAATAATCTCAAACATATAAACAATACCGACGACCATAACCAAAACGGCAATAAAGTTCCAAACAATCTGCCGCATCAAATATCGTCCTAAAATAGAATTCGGATTCATCTCAACTCAAAAAAACTAAATTAAAGAATGATATTAACATAAACAAAAACCAAAGCAAACGCAACGAAAAAATTCACTCCTTATTTTTAGAAAAGAGCCATAGACATATAACGTTCATAAGCATCGGGAAAAATAACCACAATATTTTTATGCTTAAACGCCGGACGTTCTGCCAGCCTAACGGCGGCACACAAAGCCGCACCGGCAGAAACACCGATAGGCAATCCTTCGGTTTCGGCACAAAACTTAATCATGGAAGCAGCCTCATCATCGGCAATATCAAACACCTCATCAACAAGTTTTTTATCATAGAATTTAGGAATAAAACCTGCACCAATCCCCGGAATTTTGTGAGGAGCAGCCTTTCCGCCGGACAATACGGGACTGGAAAGCGGCTCCACGGCTGCCACAAAAAGCTCGGGATTACATGTTTTGAGAGCGGAAGCAATACCGCTTAAAGTACCGGCCGTACCGACGGCACAAACCAAAGCATCAACATTTCCGCCGGTTTGTTCCATAATCTCCATACTGGTACCCAAACGGTGAGCATCGGGATTAGCGTCATTTTCAAATTGTTTTAACATAATAACGTTTTTATTTTTCTCGGCTAAAATTTCAGCTTTATGAATAGCCCCGCTCATTCCCTCCTCAGCCGACGTTAAAATAACCTCAGCACCAAAAAGTTCCATAAGTTTGATACGTTCAAGCGACATATTTTCGGGCATTGTAATCACCAGCTTATAGCCTTTAGCGGCACAAATTGCCGCCAACCCGATACCGGTATTTCCCGAAGTAGCCTCAACAAAAACACTTTTATCAGAAACAATTCCGGCTTGCTCGGCATTTTCAATCATTTTAAGAGCCACACGGTCTTTAATAGAAAAAGCAGGATTATAGGCCTCACACTTAGCCAGCAAATTCGCTTTAAGTTTTAATTGTTTCATAATACGATTAAGTTTAAGCATCGGGGTATGACCAACCATTTCCGCAACACTGTTAAATATTTTTTTCATTATTTTCCTCTATACTGTTTATAAAGAACAAAATAAACTTCTTTTATCAATGCATTTTGGTATGATACCATCAAATGATAGGATATAAAGCTAAAAAAATGATAAAAACACTAAAAATAATATCATTGACGCTAGTATGCAGTTTTTGCGCAACAATCAATCAGGCGCAGTCAACAAGTCTTGATGAAATGTACCGAGATTTGGTTCGCTCGAACAATGCCGGATATTTGCCGACATATATCAAGAACCGCAACGCTCCCGAATTTTTAATTGACCATGAACAATTAATAAAAGCCCAAGAAAATAAAGACATCTATCCGGAAGACGCTGAAGACGTTGAAGTAAATTTTGATGACAAACGTCTGGTAAGAGAAAGGATTGAAAAGGCAAAGATTCTACTTTGGCAACAAACGCTTCAAGCGGTCAAAGACAATCGTGTAACACCTGTAGAACTCAAAGAAATCAAGGACCGCGTTGCCGAAGACGATCCGGAAGCAACCGAAATCTATGCCTATATGTATGCCAAAGGAATAGGGGTCAACCTAGATCTAAACCAAGCCTTTCGCCTCTACCGCAAAGCCGAAAAGCTCAATGTACCGCAGGCCAAAGAAAATGCCGCCAAGATATATAAAGTGATGACGCCGCAGCAGCGTGAACAACTTTATCAGGAAAAAGGAACCCTAAATTAACAGCGTGCTTTTAATAGAAAAAGCACGCCGAACATTAACACAATTAATAATTAAGCTTTTTGAGCTTCTTCAACCAAAGTTTCAACAAATTCCTGCAGCCCCGGTTGACGAACACGTTTCATTCTCTCACCGGAAATAATACGTTGCACTTTACGGATGGTATCTTCCAAATCTTCGTTAATCAGCACATAATCAAATTCACGCCAATGGCTGACCTTATCAACAAACTGTCCCATGCGCTGTTCAATAACATCTTTTGAATCGGTATTACGCCCTTCCAAACGCTTTCTGAGTTCTTTAATGGAAGGCGGCAAAAGATAAATGGTAACCACGTCATTGGGAGCTTTTTCTCTCATTTGCTGCGCACCGAACCAATCCATGTCGAACAACACATCCTCACCGACATTCAAAAAACTGTCCACTTCGGAACGCAACGTCCCGTATCGATGTCCGTACTGAGAGTTAACCCGCTCATAAAAAGCATCTTCCAAAATCAAACGGTCATACTCTTCTTCCGACATAAAGTGATAATCAACGCCGTCAACCTCGCCTTCTCTGGGTGCACGCGTTGTAACGGAAACCGAAAACTTGATATGAGGATCCCTCGCCAACACTTCTTTGCAAACAGCACCTTTTCCGGTACCGGACGGCCCTTCAATAATAAACATTGCACCGCGTCTGACTCTTTTCAAATAGTTAATCGCACCGCTCATTTCAATCATCCCCCTTTATGCCCGAAAAAAAGATACTATATAGAAAATACACATCCCAAAAACGAAATATTTTCTTTTTCAATATTTCTAGATTAAACTATATCAAAAATATTTCAACAAGGATTTGCAAAAATAATGAAAACTTCGCGCATACATAACGTATTAATCACCGGAGCCTCATCGGGCATAGGAGAGGCCTTAGCATTACAATACGCCAAGAGCACGGCACAAAATCTTTTCATCTGCGGAAGAAACGAAAAGCGTCTAAAAGATGTCGCCCGCCGTTGCAAAACACTGGGAGCGAAAGTTCATCCGGCAATTTTAGACGTAACCAACCGCGCAGAAATGGAAAATTGGATAAAAGACTGCCACCAAATATCTCCGTTAAACTTAGTCATTGCCAACGCCGGCACAAGTTCGGTAGGTGAAACACCCGATTCGATATATAATACATTCAACACGAATCTCTACGGCGTACTAAACACGATTTTACCAGCCATAGAGCTTTATCGCCAAACTCCATTAACATCGGCCAGCAACAAACCCACCATTGTTCTCATCAGCTCAATTGCCGGCTACCACGGTTTATCCACCTGCCCGTCATACAGCGCGAGCAAAGCTGCGGTTAAAGCATACGGAGAAGCACTCCGTGTCAAACTCAAACCGGAAGGAATAAACGTCAACGTCGTCTGCCCCGGATTCGTCCGTTCACGCATCACCGACCAAAACACCTGCCCGATGCCCTTTTTCATGGAAGCCTCGGCGGCGGCCAAAATCATAGCGGAAGGCATAAGTGTCAACAAAGCCATAATCTCATTTCCGTTTCCTCTGCGCTTTAGTTCATGGCTGATATCGATTTTGCCCAACTGCATAAGTGATTGGATTTATGCCAAACTTCCGAAAAAGGCTTAAGTTAAATAAGATTATGACTTATCTGGCAAAGGCGTTGGCAGAATAACGCCTTTTTTGTAGAGTACCCGCAAAATGATTAGCCCCGGAACAACCATAAGAGAAGTCAACACAAAAAACATCTCCCAACCGACCGCCTCCGCCATATATCCGGAACTTGCCGCCACCAAATCGCGGGCAAAACTCATCAAAGAAGACAAAAGAGCATATTGCGTCGCGGTATAAGCCACCGAACACAAAGAAGAAAGATAAGCCACAAAAGCAGCCACACTCATTCCCCCTGAAATATTATCAAGCGTAATACACGAAATCAAAACATAGATATTGTGTCCGACCAAAGCTTGCACGACAAAAACCAAGGTTGTAACTCCCTGCAAAATACCGCAAATCCAAAGAGATTTATAGAGTCCCCAACGACTGACGACAATTCCGCCGATAATTCCGCCAATAATTGTTGCACACATACCAAATATTTTAGAAACAGAGGCAATTTCGGCCAAAGAAAATCCCATTTCATAATAAAACACATTCGCCATCGGCCCCATATAAGCATCGCTCATTTTATAAAAGAACACAAACCATAAGATAATGAGCCAGTGCGGACGTTTAACAAAATCCACAAAAGGCGCAACCACGGCATTTTGCAAAAATTCTTTAACGCGCAAAACATAACTTCCGCGAAATTCGGGTTCAAAATACGCCTCATTTTTAGCAGGCTCCCTGGCACAAAGAGTTGTAACCATACCGACAACCGCGCCGAGAGCCATAATCAAATACACTTCGCGCCACGAGAGAACGGAGGCTAAAATCAAAGCCACGGCACCGGAAAAAATCAATCCCAAACGATACCCCAGTACAAAAATTGCCGCGGCAGCACCTTGCTCTTCAGTAGTAAAAGATTCGATTCGAAAAGCATCAAGGACAATATCTTGAGAAGCCGACGCCACCACCACCAAAAACGCGGCAACAGCTAAATAAAGGGGTTGCGTTTTAGGATCGAGAACGGCCATAAGAACAATAAAAAGCATCAACAAGAACTGGCAAAAAAAAGCCCAACCGCGCCGTCGCCCCAAACGCCCAACCAGCGGCAGCCTGATATGGTCAATCACGGGCGACCAAAGCCACTTAAAGCTGTAAGGCATTTTAACCAAGGAAAAAATCCCGATAGAAGTCAGAGCAACTTCGGCAGAGCCGAGCCACAAGCTGAGCGTACCGCTGACCAACATCAAAGGAAAACCGCTGGAAAAGCCCATTCCGACCATAACCAACATACGCTTATCGGCATAAATTTTCAAATCATTAAAAATACACATTTTTAATTCCGCTCACCCTCAAAAGATAGACTAAAACCAATATACTTCAAGCAGCTTAACAAAAGCTAAAAATGATAAAATTTAAGTACCAAAAATCTATTGCAATTTAAGAAATAACACCCTAAATAAAACAACAGAATAAAAATATTAAAGAAAGGCAAACAATGACCACAATACTTTGTATCCGAAAAGATAACCAAGTTGTCATGGCCGGAGACGGACAAGCCACATTGGGAGAAGCGGTAATATTTAAATCAAAATCGGTAAAGGTTCGCCGCATTGGCAACGGCAGCATCATTGCAGGCTTTGCCGGAGCGGCCGCAGACGGAATAACGTTGATAGAAAGATTGGAAGGCAAACTGGAAAAGAACGCCTACCAACTCAAGCGCGCCGCCGTAGACTTAGCCAAAGATTGGCGAATGGATAAATACTTAAGACAATTGCAGTCAGTAATGATAGTAGCCGATAAAAACACCTCGCTTGTAATATCGGGCACGGGAGAGGTAATGGAGCCCGACGACGGCATTATCGGTATCGGCTCGGGAGGCAATTACGCCATGGCCGCCGCCAAAGCTTTGGCCGATATTCCCAACATATCACCGGAAGAAATGGCACAAAAAGCCATGAAGATTGCCGGAGATATAGATATTTATACCAACCATAATGTAATAATAGAAAAAATAGAAAGTAAATAACCATGACTGCAAACTTTTCACCGCGAGAAATCGTCTCGGAACTTGACCGCTACATCATCGGACAATCGGAAGCCAAAAAAGCCGTAGCCATCGCATTAAGAAACCGCTGGAGAAGAATGCAGCTATCCGACAGATTAAAAGAAGAGATAGTCCCGAAAAATATTCTGATGGTAGGGCCGACCGGCGTAGGCAAAACCGAAATTTCGCGCCGTCTTGCGCGTTTGGTTAAAGCCCCTTTTGTAAAAGTGGAAGCAACCAAATTCACCGAAATCGGCTATGTCGGACGCGATGTAGAATCAATAATTCGTGATTTGGTAGAAGTCGCCATCAATACCACCAAAAAAGAACAGCGCAAAGCCGTCAGCGTTAAAGCCCAAACGGCAGCGGAAGAGCGAATTTTAAAAGCCCTTGTAGGCAAAGATTCCGGAGAAGAAACGCGTCAAAAATTCCGTGAACTGCTCCGCAACGGTTCTCTAAATGATAAGGAAATAGAAATAGAAATCATTGATAACGGTAGCAATTCAATGCCGACCATAGACATCCCCGGAATGCCGGGAGCCCAAATGGGTATGATAAGCCTTGGCGACTTACTGGGCAAACCGTTCGGAGATAAATACAAAACCCGTAAAATGAAAGTATCCGAAGCACAAAAAATCATCATGGAAGAAGAGAGCGACAAATTGCTGGACAATGATGCCATTACAGCCTTAGCCATAAAGTCGGTCGAAAACGACGGTATTGTATTTATTGATGAAATAGATAAAATCTGCGGCAAAGACGACCGGCGCGGAGGAGATGTATCAAGAGAAGGCGTACAAAGAGATTTACTGCCCTTGATAGAAGGCACCAACGTCAACACCAAATACGGACAAGTCAAAACCGACCACATATTGTTTATATGCTCGGGAGCGTTTCATTTATCCAAGCCCTCGGACTTACTGCCGGAATTACAGGGACGTCTTCCCATCCGCGTTGAACTTCAGGCCTTAAGTAAAGAAGATTTCATAAAAATCTTAAAAGAACCGGAAGCCAACTTAATAGAACAATACATAGCACTTCTCGGCACCGAAAACTTCAAGCTCGAATTTTCGGAAGAGGCAATTGAAAAAATCGCCGACATAGCCGTTCAAATAAATGAAAATGTAGAAAATATCGGAGCCAGAAGATTGCATACGGTTTTAGAGATTTTGCTGGAGGATATAAGTTTTAACGCCTCTGACTTAAGCGGCCAAACAGAAACAATCACGGCAGACATGGTTGAAGAAAAATTAAGCAAATACACCAAAGCCTCCGACCTGTCAAAATTCATCTTGTAAAATGACGTTTTCCCCCAAACGATATTCCGAACCAAACAAGGCGGCAGAGAACACCTGCCGCCCTTTCGGAATTTACATACATTGGCCTTATTGCAAAAGCAAATGCCCCTATTGCGACTTTTTTTCACAGGTAAAGCCGCATATTAATCAAGAAGCAATTATTGATGAATACATAAAAGAGCTTGACTTTTATTACGACTACACCGCCCGAGAGGAAGTAACATCAATATTTTTCGGCGGCGGCACACCCTCGCTGATAAAACCGCAGTTAATCGAAAAAATCATCAACCACATCGCCCGACATTGGTGCATATCACCAAAGGTCGAAATTTCTTTGGAGGCCAATCCGAATACGGATGATGGAACACTGTTTTTAAACTTAAAATCCGCAGGCATAAACAGATTATCATTAGGAGTCCAGTCCCTCAACGACAAAGACCTCAAATTTTTAGGACGAACACATACATTATCCCAAGCCTTAAAGAGCATAGACCATGTGCTTAAGACCTTTGATAATCATTCCATGGATTTAATTTACGCTCGCCCGAACCAAAGTCTCAAATCATGGCAAGAAGAATTGCAACAAGCCGTTTCATTTGGTTTCAAGCATTTATCATTATACCAACTAACCATTGAAGAGGGGACGTTTTTCGCCAAAAAAGGCATCAAAGAACTTGAAGAAGAAATTGCCGCCAACATGTACCGACAAACGGTATCATATTTAAGAGAGCACAACTACCCACGCTACGAGGTCTCAAATTTCGCCTCCTCACAATACGAGAGCCGCCACAACAAACTTTATTGGCAGGGAGACAATTATATCGGAATAGGCCCATCGGCACACGGCAGAATACAAACCCAAGCCGGAAAAATATATGCCACGACCCACCCCTGTCAAATGGAAAATTTAAGTCCCCAAGACAGAGCCGAAGAATTGCTGTTTATGGGATTACGCTTGCAAACGGGCATAGATAAAACACTGTATTTAAATCGTTGCGGCATACCGCTGGACTCATTCATCAATCAACCGGCATTGGCAAGACTAAGCAAAATGCATCTCATTGACAATACCCAAACACACCTAAAACTGACCGATAAAGGATTTTTAGTCATGAATACAATTGTAGAGCAGCTTATTTGTCCGGAATAAAAAAGTCCAAAGCATCAAGAAGCTGCCGCAAATTTTGCAGAGAAACCCCCGCATCACCATTTTTCATTTTTTGCAAATTTTGCAAATCAATCCCTGTTTTCAAAGAAATCTCATCTAAAGAAACCCCGTCATTTTGGAGCAAAGTCGCCACTTTAGAACGCATTTGCGATTGCAAAGCAAGCAACACAAAAGCATCATCATCCAAAATTTGGGTACAATCGTTCACAATGTTTTTAACTGAAGTGTCTGTCATAAAAAAATCCTCCAAAAAAAATCTGTACACACAACAGAGCGGAGGGAAAAGGCCCATACAAAAACATAGCCAAAGTCCAAGTTCAAAGTCCGGTTCCTGTCTCCACGAAAGGAAAATAATAAGTAAACAACCAAAATTATGTTCAATAAAATAATCACGAAAAAGCCAAAAACAAGGCTAAGGATAAAAAAAGAGAGCCGCGCAGCTGCTCCCTTTCATCACATAAACCCCAAGAAACTAAAGATTGCTTTCAATCCAAGAAACCATAGCTGACTTTGGGTTCAACCCCACCTTAACATCAACCTGCTTTCCGTCTTTATACAAAAAGATGGAAGGAATGCTGCGAATACCGAGTTCGGCGGCCTTATCGGGAGATTCATCAACATTAACCTTACAAATTTTAACTTTGTCGCCCATTTCCTTAGAAATTTCTTCCAAAATCGGGAGCATCTGCCGACAAGGACCGCACCATTCAGCCCAAAAATCAACTAAGACAACGCCTTTGGCATTCAATACCTCAGAATCAAAATCCGTATCCGTAATAGCTTTCATTTTCAATAACCTTTCTTTTTTAAGATAATAGATATAATATAGTTAATAAAAAAACAGAATAAAAGACTTTTCTTATAAAAATTAGCAAATAGGCATCAACACAGCCGTATCCGTCCACAAAATAAAGCACCGAACCGCTTTTTGAGGATAAATTTTAGCCAGTAACTGTTGATAAGCCCTAAGCTGTTTCAAATAGGCAGTCGGAACATCGGCAATATTGAGGGCAGCCGGACGATTCGTTTTAAAATCAACAATTAAAACTTCATCATCATCAACGGCCAAGCGGTCAATTTGACCGGAAATAATTTTCCCTTCAACTTCGCCCATAACCGGAACTTCGGCTTTGGAGTTTTTCCCAAAGAGTTTAGCAAAAGCCTCATTATGCAGCAAACGCAAAACCTCATTTTTAATCTGATTTTTAGCAGCCGCAGATAATTCGGGAGCGTTGTTTTGCAAAAAGTTTTCAATAACCAAACCTTTATCCTCCGCACATACATCCGGCAAAAATTGTAATAATTTATGAATAACGCGTCCGCGATAATAGCGTTTTTCATCACCTTTTGAAATCGGAGAGAGCATAGCGGGCTCCTCATCTTCATCATCGGGTCTGGAAGGAGTATAAGGCTTAGCCAAGGGATTTTCCGGCAGAGCAGGATTATGCATCCAATTTTCATCAACAACCTCAACCGCGCCGAAATATTCATCATCATCATCAGATTTTTTCTGAGCAATATCAATATCTTGAGAAGAAGAAATAACAATATTCTCACTTTCGCCATTTTCGGAAACTTCAGCCAAATTTTTTTCACATAAGACATACCAAGCATCATCGTTAATTTTGTTTTTGCCTTTAAAACCGCAAATATAGAGTCTGTCCTCGGCACGGGTCAAAGCCACATACAACAAGCGTCGATATTCCCTCAAACTTTTAGACTTCATATCGGCATTAATTTCTGTGCACACATCATCATAATCAGCAGCTTCCAAAGGATAAAACATCATTTCATCCCAAAGCAGCATTCCTTCTTTTTTCACCATCGGCACACCGACCGTATCGGGCATAATCACAATCGGAGCCTGCAACCCCTTGGAACCGTGAACGGTCATAATTCGCACCGAATTGGCACCACTCTGCTCCTGCTCACGTTTAACCTCGACATTATCATGGCTCATCCAATCAACAAAAGCTTGCAAACTGGGAATATATTCTTGCTCAAAAGCCAGTGTTTTGTTAATAAACTCATCAATACCGTCCGTAACTTCATCCCCCATACGTTCAACGAATTTGCGCCGCCCGTCCATTTTACCGAGAATGTAAGAATAGAGTTCGAACGGACGCACAAAATCAGCCATATCCGCTAAATTTTTTAATTCGTCATAAACAGCTTTGTATTTAGGATTTTCCCCCAAACGCGTCCACAAAGGCTTATTTCTGCGACCATAACAAAGTTCGATTAAATCATCATCATCAAGCCCCCACATCGGCGACTTCAAAATTTCAGCCAAAGTCAAATCATCGGTCGGCAAAAGTAAAAACTTGCCGATTCCGAGCAAATCTTGAATAGCAATCTGGTCAATCAGTTTAATTTTATCAATACCGGCAATTTCAACTCCTTCCGCTTTGCAGGCACGAACAAAATCATCGGCAAAATCATTACGCCGCCGCACCAAAACCATAAAATCACCATATTGAATTGGGCGGTTTTGCGATTCCAAAATCTCGCCGCACTGCACCATATGCTTAATTTTTCGGGCAATACTTTGAGCCAACCGCACACTGGCGGAATCAGTATCAACACGTTCCACGGGCGGCCGCCACGCATCATTTTTTTCACCCTCTTTAGACTCCAATAAAGGCCAAATTTCAACTTTTCCTGCCTCTCCCATGCGAAACGGCAAATGTTTAACCGCATCTCCGGACAACACGACCCCGTCTTTGGCAATAGGGTTTTCAAAAACTTTATTGACACTTTCAAGCACTGCGGAAGTAGAACGAAAAGACACATCCAAATGCACTTCTTGAAAGTTCTCATCGGCAGACTTAAAATATTGCCGCATAGTCTCAAATGCATCGGGGTCAGCCCCTTGAAAACTATAAATAGATTGCTTTCTGTCGCCCACGACAAACACCGTACGCTTAGCATCACCATTGCCGATTCCGGCAAAAAATTCTTCGGTCAGGGCTTTAATAATAGCCCATTGGTCAGGTGAAGTATCTTGAGCCTCATCAATCAAAACAGCATCAATACCACCATCGAGTTTATACATCACCCACTGAGCCACATCGGAGCTTTCCAGCAAATGCCGCGTCAACACCACCACATCTTGAAAATCCAACTTAGAATGCAAATGCTTATAACGCATATAACCGTTAATCAACGCCAAAGCCAAGACAATGACAGCTTTTGTAGACAAGAACACCCGCAAAGAAATTCTTTTGCGCTTAAGGGAATTGATGCGCTGAGCTTCAAGTTGAATACAATCATCGACCCCGCCCCAAAAAGCCACGGCAGGTTTGCTTGCCGTTTGAATATTACCGGTTGTTTTAGCAATAAAAACACGAGCATATTGGTCAAAATCTCTGTTTTCGCCACTCAAAAAACCAGCAAGAACTGCCGCATTCTGACAATCAGTTTTCAAACCGTGGGATAAAGCTTCCATAATTTTGCGAATATTCGCCCAATCCGTATTCTGCCAAAAAGCCTGCAGCAGTTTTTCTTCGTCATCATCAACACAAACATCAAGACGCTCAGCCAAATCGGCAATAACCTCATCAATGGAAGAATATTTTGCAAACAGACGAATGATTTTGTTTCTGTCAGCCGCAATATTCTTCATAATATCGGCAAAACCGTCTTCCTCAACACGTTCGGTCAAATAGGCCAAAGCCTGCCCCTCAGCACTATCCGGCTCGCTTTCAATTTTGGCCAGCAGTTCACTCTGCACATCGGCAATAGCCTCCGCCGCACAGCGATCATCCAAAATAGAAAAATAAGGAGAAACCTTAGCCTCAAGAGGAAAACGGCTTAACACCCCCTGACAAAAACTATGAATAGTCTGGATTTTCATCCCTCCCGGAGTATCCATCAACAAAGCAAAAAGCTGTCTGGCCTTATCGGTTAACGCCGTATAGTCTTTCAGATTATCAGGCAATTCACCCAACAGCTTTTTCAGCTCCTTAGCCAAAGTTTCTTCATCATCAATCGCCCACTCGCTAAGCCGCTTGGCAATACGATTGCTCATTTCGACCGCGGCCGCTTTAGTATAAGTCAAACACAAAATTTTAGCCGGCGGCACGCCATTAAGCAACAAACGCAAAACTCTGTCTGACAAAACCTTAGTTTTTCCGGTACCGGCAGAAGCCTCAACCCACACCGATTCGACAGGATTAGCCGCCCGCCGTTGTTGTGCGGTGGCAAGTTGTCCTCTTTGTTGCCGAATTTCACTAAAATCAACCATTTCCGCTCCGTATTTTTTCATCATTTTTTTGAGCTTGAGAATTATTTTCCGTAACACGCCATTCTGCAACTCTGGCAAGTTGCAAATAATCCGAATACTTAGGAGCATAGTCCGGATTCGGCTGACAATAATAAGGCGTAGACTTTTTATCAAACTCTTCAACTAAGACACGAATATTATCAAACGTAGTTTGCAAAGCCTTGGGGGTATCAACTTCCCCCAAACAAACCTCACGTTCACCGAGCTTCCAATACGCCAATTTAGTAACATTTTTAGAAGGAATATCTGGAAAACCGCCCAATTGAGCAATAAGCCCTTCAATAGGCAGCTGAGGAGCATAACCGGACAACATTTCTTTTTTAGAACGTACACTTCCGGTTTTGTAATCAACAATACCGATACCGCCATCCAAAGTTTCTTCGACACGGTCGGCTTTAGCGGTAACCTCAAAATCACCGGCAGTTGAAAGAAAGTGATAACTTCCTTTAATTTCGTTATGAACTTTTTTAATATCGGGGCGGCAAATTTCTTCCTGTTTCAACACCCAGTCAATGCTTTTAACAAAATTCGGCCACCAAAAAGCCTTCGTTTCGGTTTCAATCCCTTTTTCAAGAAAAACCTGTTCGCCTAGTTGCAGTAAAATCTCACGAGCATTAGGAGGCAGCTTAGCCGGATACATATCATTAAACCGCTGTAAGACCAAATGCGTAATATTCCCGTAATCAGCCGAATTAAGCTCTCTGTCCAAATCTTCCAAAGGAAAGAGTTTCAAAATTTTCTTAGCAAAAATAATATAAGGGTCGCGCATTAAATCCTCAATATTGCTGGCCGAAAGGCTGCGCGGCCGTTTATCGACATCGGGCATAGGATTCGGCGGCGGCAAAGGTTGAAACTTTTTGGGCTTTTCCAAGAAGAGAGCAGTTTGAGAAAAATAAGGATTCCCGACAGATTTTAATCCCTTGTATCCCATCGCCGTAAGCACGGTTTTCAATCTGAGCCACCAGCGCGAGGCCACCATCGGCGTACTTTCCACACGGGCGGCACGCGCAAGCACGACCTCTTTGGCACAAAACAGCCCGCAAAAATCAAGAGCCAATACGCCGACATCTTTCTCCGGCAAAGGCAAACCGAAATCTTTTTTCATCGGCCGCGACATCCACGGGTCAGAGGACAAAGCTTTAGGCCACGCCCCTTCATTAACTTCCCCGATAATCATTAAATCAAAATGGGTTAAACGAGCCTCAATCGGACCCAAAATTTTAAGACGGGGATGAGTACCGTATTTCGGCCGTACGGTAACTTGCGCCATAAGAAATTCCAATAAGCCTAAATATTCCTCGCCCTTGATATTATCAAGCATATCGGCATATTCAAACAAATCGGCCAAAAACTGAGCTGCGGCTTCTCCGTCTTCACCGCGCCACAAAACGGCAGCCCCGACTTTAATATCAGTTTTAGCCAACTCTTCGGCAACACGAATATGACATTCAAGCAGGGTCTTAAAATCAACACTTTCTTGAGAGAGTAACGCCGTCAAAGGCGCAATAATCTCTTGCAAAGAATTATAAACATTCAATACCTCAGCGGCCGCGTCATCGGTTTTAGAACGCAACACGAGTTTTTCATAATCGCGAACCTTGCGCCGAATAAGAGCATAAGATTCGCCCAACGCAAAATAAGGATGTTTCATCAAACTCAAAACATCAACGGCACGTTCACTTTGGCAAGCTTGAATAATCAAGCGCAAAAAACAACCGACCGGCAACAAATAAAGAGGTTTTCCGGCACTATCGTCAACCTTAATATCCCATCGCAACAATTCGGTAGCCACGCGTCTGGCCAAATTTCTGTCCGTCGTAACGAGCGCGGCGGTTTTTTCGGGAGTTTCAAGAGATTGACGCATCATCAAAGCAATAGCGAGAGCCTCTTGGCGAATATCGGCGCATTTAAGAACCTCAACGCCATCCAAAGCCGAAGAAGAAATATTTCGAGCTTTAATATCACGCCACTTATGAGTTTCTTTCGCCGGACGCATAATTTCAGCGGCTAATTTTTCACGTTCAACATTTTTGGAAGAACAAAAATCCCTAACCTCAAAACGAGAAATTTTTAAATAATCCAAAAGTCTTTTGAGTTCAAATTGCGGGTGAGTCTCATCAATCTGCGCATAACTTTCATCATCTAAAAACTTATCCAAGCCGGACAAAATAACTTCACCGTTTTTCAATTCCAAAACATCTTTAACCAGCCGCCGCATAAAAGGAAAAGTAGCCGTTGTTGCCGCCACGACGATTCGCTTGGCGGTATTAGATTTTTTCCAAACCTCGGTCTGAATTTCCAAAAGTTTAATATGACGAGAGGCGGCATCAATAACCCCCGCTTGCGACAAATAAGCAGGCCATTTCTGAGTAATAACGGACAAGAAATCAACGGTTTGCTGCCAGTGTGAAGCATATTCTTCTGGAACAAGGGATTGCAAATTAACAAAAGAAAGTTCTTCATAAGTAACTTTATCGAGCAAGGAACACAATTCATCGGCAAGAGCACAAGCCTGACTGACAGAAAAACTTTCCAAGCCGAACTTTCCGGATTCTTTAACAATTTTTTTAGTAAACCAAAACAAGCGATAATATTTCGAAACGGCAGGCAAAACAAGACTAAGGGTCTCAGCCGTATCAAGACCGCTAAAAATCAATTCATCTTCTGCCACATCGCCAATCGGCATCATCTGAGGCAGCAAGGTTGGCGAAAGCCCTTGTGCGCGCACAAAAGCCTCCTTCAAAGATTGACAGGCACGACGATTCGGCAACAAAAACAACACATCGGCAAGCTCCAAAGGATTTTCGGCATAATCAGCCAAAAAGCGTTTAGCTACCTCATCAACAAAGGCACAGCTTGCCGGAACATTAAATATCTTTTTCATCATAAGAGATGAGTTTAAAGAATGAAACGCTCCTGTCAATCATAAAAAAGCACGCTCAAACAAAAAAAACCGAACATAAAGAGCTCGGTTTTCCCAAAAACAACCAATAATTAAAGTTAAAAGACCTCGGTAATAAATTTCAAAAAAGCCTTCCCGCGGTGAGAAATTTTATTTTTTTCTTCTTCTGAAAAGTTTGCAAAAGTTTTATCAAACCCATCCGGAACAAAAATCGGGTCATAACCAAAACCTTTTTTGCCGGATTTTTTATCGGCAATATGCCCATCAACACGCCCTTCAAAAATCAAAGTTTTTCCGTTAGGATTCGCCAAAGCCAAAACACAGGCAAAATAAGCACTTCGGTCAACAGAACCGGAATTTTTAATTTCCTCCAAAAGCAAATCCATTCCCTTATCAAAATCTCTGTCAGGAGCATATCTGGCAGAAAGAACCCCTGGGCGTCCGCCTAAACAATTAACACACAAACCGGAATCATCGGCCAAACAAAAAAAGCCGCTCATTTTGCAAAGGGTTTCCGCTTTCAATCTGGCATTTTCTTCAAAAGTTTTGCCTGTTTCGGGAACATCGGGCATTTTAAGTTCCTCTGCCGACACCACCTCAACATTATAAGGAGCAAGCATATCTCTGATTTCTTTAACTTTTCCGAGATTATGACTGGCAATAAGCAATTTAGTAATAACTGGTTTCATTTTATAAAATCCCCAAAGCTTGTTTTTGTATTTGAATTAATTTTTGGATTCCCTTTTTAGCCAAATGCAACAAACTCAAAAATTGAGTTTCGTCAAAAGGCATCTGTTCGGCCGTTCCTTGAATTTCAACGATTTTCCCGCTTTCGGTCAGCACAAAATTTGTATCGGCCTGAGCATTTGAATCTTCCATATAATCTTCATCCAAAACCTCCTGTCCGGCACAAATCCCGCAAGACACGGCTGCCACGAACTCCCGTACCGGATTTTCAGAGAGTTTTCCGCTCTTCACCAACGATTCCAAAGCCAAATAAAGAGCCACAAACCCACCGGTAACCGAAGCGGTTCGCGTACCACCGTCAGCTTGAATAACATCACAATCAATAATAATAGAAACATGAGGCATTTTGGCTAAATCCACACCGGCGCGCAAAGCCCGCCCGATAAGCCGCTTAATTTCTTGAGAACGTCCCGAAGGCTTAAGCGTTTCGCGATTATTGCGTACCGACGTAGCTCTGGGCAGCATGGCATATTCGGCAGTAATCCAGCCCTGTTCTTTTCCCTCCAACCAAGACGGAATTTTCTCTTCCACCGTAGCGGTACAAATCACATGTGTATTTCCGCATTTAATCAAACAAGAACCCTCGGCATAAGGATTGAAATGAGGAACAATTTGCACATTCCTTAACATATCATTTCCACGATTATCCGCCCGCATAGCAAACCTTCCCTTAAACACCCTGGTGAAACAACCTGTAATATTGGTCTAACGCTCCTTTATTCCAACTAAAATCTTTAGCCATTGCATTTTTTTTCATAGTCGAGATTAAATCAGGATTATCATAAAATAAAGTTAAAGCATTAACCATCATATCGGCAAAAGCCTTAACATTATTGGTCAAACGCTTTCCGGCTAGATTTCCGCCGTACACTCTGGTTTTATCAACAAAGAAAACTTCGGTACGAAAACCATCCACACCGTTAATAATCGTATCGACCAACCCGCCGGTAGACATAGCCATCGGCAAAGCCCCTTTGGCAAAAGCCTCCATCTGAGTTAAACCGCAAGGCTCAAAACGACAGGGCATCATATAAAAATCAGCCGCTAGTTGAATAGCATAAGCAAACTCGTCTTTATAGCCGCGAAACACAAAAATCCGCTTGCCCATTTCCGGATTAAGCACGCTGACTTTATCTTTGAGTTTTTTCAAATAGTCAAAGATTTCGGCACTACCGGCCCCGCCCATCACAAAAATAGGCAAAACGCCGCTTTCTTTTTGTTTCAAATAAGCCTGCGTTAAAATCAAGATAGCATCTGCGGCAATATCATAACCTTTTTGCTCAGCCATACGGCTTGTCGCGCAAAACACCGGCACCTTATCTGGATTTTCAATATCAAGTTTATCAAATTTATAAAATTCGAGCAACGGCAAAACTTCCTGTTTATATTTTTCATCGGTAGAAAGTTTTCCGAGGAGTTTAATAAACTCAGCTTTATTTTTGTTTTTGACATGAAGAGAATTTTCATCATAAACCGCAAAATCGGTATTTTTAAAGAATGCATTGAGATGCTCAATTTTTGAAGCACTGGGAATAATTTTAGATTTTTCGTAACCGTTAACGATTCCCGAAAAGGTACGGTGGTCTCTTCTGATTCTGAGAATATCGCGAAAATCCCAACCAAACTCCACGAAACCGGAAAGTTCATCAGCATAATTTCTGGATACGGTAACGACCCTGTCAGCCAAATTAATATGCCCCGCGGCCTGATTATAGCTATCATGCACAATCAAAGAAGAAACCACACGCGGATTAAAGTTTTTAATAGCTTTTGCGTTTCGATACACAAGCTTGGCATCATAGGCAAAGAGAGAATTAAGCAATCGTCTGGTATTAGGATAATCCCACCCTTGATAACCGAGATGATGCACGATATGCACCACCGGCAGTGATAAAAGCCCATCGGCAGTCTTATCATCAAGCAAACCTTTTTGTTGCTGAGCCAACACCTCATATTTCAACAACGGAGCAAGTGCACCGCAGTGCCAATCATTAGCGATTAACAAATTAGGCTTTTGCAAAGGGTTTTGTTTATTTTGAAACACATCTTTGAGCAAAACAAAAACGGCTTTAGAAAAGAAAGCAAAACGCTCGACCTCATTAACGCCGTTTTCATTATAAACATAACACCCGTCTTGAGCAGAAGGATTTTCCCGATGAGGATTAATGGAAAAAAAATGTTCATTTTCAAGAAAAATATACTTTACACCGTTAACTTCGGTTGTATAGACCCCCACGCGGTAATTCACAAACTTTTCGCCTTCGGGAATAAAGACCACTTCAATCGTTGTAACTTTTTTCAAAAAGGCCGAATGCCCCTCAGAACCATAATATTCAAAAGTCTGATGATTAAAAGAAGTTTTTTTCTTTCCTGTATCACCGACATACAAAGGCGTAACGACAACAATTTCATCCCCCTTAGCACCAAACTCATGATTATAAGTTTCGGGGAGTTCCGAGGCCACCATTCCCAGCCCGCCCATTTTCATAAAATAAGAAGTTTCGGCACTAATCATCCACGCCCGCAAACTTATAATCTCGGGCCAAGATGTGCGCCCAAAGCATTGCATTTCGGCCAAATTCTGCATTTTATGAAGATATTTATCTTTAGGAGCTAAAAAAACCGGAGGCTTTTTTGATTTATTAAACCCGTTTTCCAACAATTTTTCACTTACAACATCAACAACTTTAGGCTTCACCGGCATATTTTTTCAAACTCCCAAAATCTCCCTAACAAACTTTGTATTAGCTCTTGACTTAAGACCATCGACAAACTAAGTTTTAATATAAGGAAAGTGAATAATGTTGTCAAATTTTTTAGCGAGGAAAAGACATGTCTGAGCACAAGTTAGAAAGTAAAGAAGAAACCAAAGCAAACAAGCAGGAAAAAACCGCCAAAGAGAACAAAGAGAGAGGGGAGCAAACCACCTTGGAAGATGGAATTTCCGGAGCCGAAGTTGCGGATATGAATGAAGAGATTGACGAACTTGAACAGTTGAAGGAAGAAAACAAAAAACTCAAAGAAGATTACTTGCGGGCTTACGCCGATGCGGAAAACACCAAACGCCGCTGCACCCAAGAGATTGAAAAGAACAACAAATACGCAATATCAAATTTTGCAAAAAGCCTCTTAAGCGTTGCCGACAACCTTGACCGCGCCTTAAAATCGATTCCCGAAGATAAAAAGAACGATTGCGAGCATTTGAAAAATCTTTTGACCGGCGTTGAAATGACTCAGCACGAATTAGATAAAGTTTTTGAAAAATTCGGGATAAAGAAAATGGATATAATCGGCACCAAGTTTGACCCGAACTATCATCAAGTTATACAAGAGGTTGAAGACAAAGAAAAACCCAACGGCACAATTATCAGCGAACTGCAAAGCGGCTATATGATAAACGACCGCATTTTGCGTGAGGCAATGGTTATCGTCAGCAAAGGCGGAAAATAAAAATAAGAAATAAAAAAGTTTCTTTCTCCTAAAGCACCTGTTTGAAAAAAAAGCAGGTGTTTTTTTAAGCATTCGCCATCGCTTCACTCAACCCAACAAAAAAGAGAGAAAGGCCTTCGCCAATCTCCCTTTTCATAATTTTTTTCATGACCTTAACTGAATTTAGCCAGCATTTCAGGCGTAAACAAGCTTCCTAAGCCTGTTGTCGCGGTTGCAACTGCCGGCTTAGCATATTTTTCTGCCAGCTCATACTGCTCCATGTCTTTCAGAAGCTCTATTGCTTCCTCAGAAAGATACGGACCTTCAGGATTCTCTTTGACGTAATCTGCCAGCAAATCCCAATCTTCGAGGTCAACAAGAAGCATTTCATTTTCAGGATGGAGCGAACATCCCACAACACTCTTTCTTGCCAGCTCTATATCAACTTCTTCGGCTTCCAAAACAGCCGTTACAAACTGTTTACACGGCCGCCGCATTGAAAGATAGAGGTCGCGGCTTTCTTTTCTTTCCGGCGCCAGCAATAAGAGCTGCGAGGATGGCAACAGCCAATACTCCTCAAAATATTTTTTTTGCTCTTCCAATGAAGAGTTTAAAACATTTAACTCAACTTTCTTGCTGGGGTGCTGTATTGTTTTATTCATAATTAAAAAAATTTTTAAGACAAAGAAAAGACCAGACAATCTTTCCCCTATTCAAAAAATTCCATTATTCTGAATGAACGCCTTTCCAAAGAAAAAACCTCATTGTCTGCAAAATAATAGAACCTTAATAATCTCAATTCAAAAACAACAATACCATAAATCACAGCTACAGTCAACACAAAATTAGACAAATTTTACAAGCGTCATAAAATTGTAACAAAGAACAAGAACGAGCCCCATGCATAACTTTCTTTCTTAGACAAAACTCCTTGCATTAACCTTAAATTTAGACTATAATGATACAAGAAACAAAAAAAATATTCCTTTAGGAGAAAGGTTATGAGTGATGAAATGAATTTTAGCGACGCCTGCAGTATTCTGGGCGTATCTGAAAATGCCACGGAAGATGAAGTCAAACAAGCTTTTAGAAAATTAACCATAAAATATCATCCGGATAGGAATATCGGAGACAAGAGTGCTGAAGAAACATTTCAACGCATAACCGCGGCCAAAGAATTTTGGGATAAAGAGAAAAAAGCCGGCAAATATAAAAACCAAGACACGCAACTGACAACCACCCAGCAAACAACTCAAGAAAATCAACCGCAAGAACAAACAAACACCGCCGCGCCCAATCAAGAAGATAAAAACCAAAATAAAACAGCGGAAAACCAACCAAACGGAGACACCCCGCCGCCGGATGATAATAAAGAAGGCGATAATAAAGAAGATAAAACACAAGAAAGCACAGAGCAACAAGACCAACAATCCGAAAATAACGCTACAATAAAAAACCCGCCCATGGCCGTAACCGAAAATCTGCCGGAAGCAAAAGAAAACACAGACCCCAATCAAGAAGAAAATACTCAACCGACCACCGAGCAGGAACAAACGGCAGAAAACGACTTTGCCGCCCCATATCGACAATTTTATCAAGAAGTCGCAAAAAAAGAGGGTTCAACCTATGGCGAAGATAAAAGCAATCCGGAAATTTATCATGCGGCCCTGGCACGTCAAAACGGCGAAAAATTAATAATCAAAGCCTCATCAGCCAATCAAGTAAGCTTAGCGGCGCGAGACAAAGACAACAACCCCAAAGTTCCTGACTACCAAGATTTTAATGATTTGGTAAAACTCGCCCAGTCCCAAGGCAAGAGTGTATCTTTCGGCAACATCAAAAATCCGGAATACAAAGCAAGATTGTTGCTGGCATGTATGGAAAACGGCGTTCCGGTAAAAAATATGCCTGACTTATCGGAAATGAAAAACCTTGAACCCGAAACCCAAAAGCGCATAAATGCACAAAAAATCAAACTACTGCGTAGTGAGGTAAAAAACAAACAAGAAACGGGACACTACAAAAATCTCTCCGCCGAAAAAGTACAAGAAAAAGAAAATATCGAAAAAGCGCGCCAAACCATACGCGAGGGTCGACAACTAGGCCAAACCGCAACAGACCAATACAAACAGGCGCGAGATGCCATAATCGCCCGCCAAGCCCAACTCGGCGGCCGTTAAGCAACCACTAACTGCCTGTTATTACAAACTTTTAAGAGATGATTTCACGTTTGCCCGCATGGTCAGGTGCCGAAATAACCCCCTCCTCTTCCATACGTTCAATTAAGATTGCCGCACGGTTATAACCGATTCGCAAACGCCGCTGAACATAACTGATAGAGGCTTTTTTGTCATTGCGCACGATTTCCACGGCCTGATTATACAAATCATCATCACCGCCGCCGGCCATATCACCTTTATCAAACACGGCACCACCGCCATTTCCGGAAGATTTATCGGTGTTAAGTTCACCTTCGGTAACACCCTCAACATATTCCGGAGCCTTTTGCGATTTAATAAAGTCCACTACCTTTTCAATCTCGGCATCGGGAGCAAATCCGCCATGAATACGTTGCGGACGTTGCCCTGCCGGCATATAGAGCATATCACCGCGGCCAAGAAGTTGCTCAGCCCCCTGCTCACCCAAAATTGTACGACTGTCGATTTTTGAGGTAACTTGGTAGCTAATACGCGTCGGAAAATTAGATTTAATTGTACCGGTAATAACATCAACGGACGGTCGCTGTGTAGACATAATCAAGTGCAATCCGGCGGCACGCGCCATTTGCGCCAAACGTTGAATGGCGGCTTCAACTTCTTTTCCTGCCACCAACATCAAATCGGCCATTTCATCAACAACAATGACAATATAAGGCAAAGGAGAAAGGTCGAGTTCTTGTTCTTCAAAAATAGGCTTTCCGGTTTCAGCATCAAAACCTGTTTGCACGGTGCGTTTAATAACTTCACCGCTCATGCGAAGTTCTTTGAGCTTTTGGTTATAGCCCATAATATTACGCACATTGAGTTGCGCCATAGCGCGGTATCTGTCTTCCATTTCACGCACGGCCCATTTTAAACCGATAACGGCTTTGGCAGGGTCGGTAATCACGGGGGTCAACAAATGAGGAATACCGTTATACATCGAAAATTCAAGCATTTTCGGGTCAATCATAATGAACTTACACTCATCGGGCCGCATCCGATATAAAAGAGAGAGAATCATACCGTTCACCCCGACGGATTTTCCCGAACCGGTAGTACCGGCCACCAACAAGTGAGGCATTTTAGCCAAATCGGCATAAACATTACGCCCGCCGATATCTTTTCCGAGAACAATATTAAGTTCGTTTTTGTTTTTACGAAATTGCTCATCTTCAATCAAATCTCTGAGCCAAACCGTTTCGCGGTTTTTATTCGGCAGTTCAATACCAATGGTATTAGACCCCGGAACTACGGCAATACGAACGGAAACAGCCGACATGGAGCGTGCAATATCATCAGCCAAACCAATGACACGGGCAGTTTTTGTCCCCGGAGCAGGTTCAAGCTCATAAAGAGTAACCACCGGCCCCGGACGCACTTTAACAATACTTCCGTGCACACCAAACTCTTCCAATACCGATTCCAACTGCCGTGCAATTTCATCAAGCTCTTTCTGAGAAACGGCATTTCCCTTTTTATCCGCCGGTCTGGTAAGGAGCGCAACATCGGGAAAGACATAACCGTCATCTTTTTCCTTAACTTTGGCTTTAGGCGATTTCGAAGATTGCCCTTGAGATTCCTGTTTCGCTTCTTTTGGCGTATCATCACCGAACTTTGGCTCTTTGCGTAAAGACTTATCTTTAATTTTTTTCTGTTTTTTAGGCTGAGGTTCATCAGCAGGTATTTCATCATCATCCGTACTAGAATTCAAGCGCAATTTGGACAAACGCTTAGCTGCCCGCCAAACAAAATATGCACTTTTAGAAAGATACAAACACCACACCGAAACGATGCGATAAAAACCCAAAGCCGCGCGCTTGCTCCAACACCACCAGTTTTTGACCGTAATACCCAAAGCATAATCAAAACAAAGCATCATGAACAAGAATAAAATTGCCCCCACAATAACATTAGCAAAAGCATAGGGATAAATTTCATTAACAAAGGTCATAATCCACCCGATGGCAAAAGTTCCGATAACTCCGCCCAAATCAAAATCACCACAAATTTTAGGCATCAAAGAGAATAAAGAACAACCGGCCAAAATTCCCAAGAACCAAGCCAAAACGCGAGAATAAGGATGAACAAAATCAGCCAACTTAAGACGATTAAGCCCCCAAGGGAAAAAGGCGATTAAAAACAACGGCAAAACAACGCCGAAAAAGCTCAAACAAAAATCAACCGTTTTGGCACCCGACACACCCAAAAGATTCTGCACGCCTTGACTGCCGACCAAATTAAGAGCACTGTCTTGCTTGTGATAAAAAAGCAAACTCAAGAACACCCACACGGCAGCCCCAATCAGACCTAAACCCAAAAGGCGTTTAAGTAATTTAACAAAAAACGAATTTTTCTTTTTTTTAGCCATAGTTTTACAATCTCCGATTTCAGCCGAAATATACACGAAAAACCTCAATTTTATATTAACAAAAAGAGGTGAATTCTGACTAAAATAGTTTTAAAACTTGACTTTTGCCCGCAAATGACTAAAGCTCATAATGAAAAAAGACATAAAACATTTAAGGAAAAGATTATATGAAATATGCTTTTGTATTCCCCGGCCAAGGGTCTCAATATGTCGGCATGGGGAAAGAACTTGCAGAAAATTTCGCAAGTGCCAAAGAAGTTTTTGAAGAAGTAAACGAGGCCTTATCACAAGATTTATTTAAGATAATGACGACTGGCCCCGAAAGCGAATTAACCTTAACCGCAAACACGCAACCGGCTTTAATGGCACATTCAATGGCGGTTATACGCGTATTGGAAAAAGATTTCGGAATTAACATAAAAGATAAAGTTTCATACGTTGCCGGACATTCTTTGGGAGAATATTCGGCAGCCTGCGCCGCCGGAGTTTTTTCGCTGAGCGACACGGCCAAACTCCTGCGCACCAGAGGAGAGGCTATGCAAAAAGCCGTACCCTTGGGAGTTGGCGGAATGGCAGCGGTATTAGGCGTGTCTTTTAAAGATATAGATGCTTTGGTTGAAGCCTGTAATGATGACAAAAACATCTGCGTAGCCGCCAATGACAATTCGGATGGTCAAGTTGTTTTATCGGGACACATGGCCGCAATAGAAAAGGCGGTAGAAATAGCAACGGAATTCGGAGCCAGAAGATGTGTAAAACTACCGGTCAGTGCCCCATTTCATAGTCCCTTGATGCAGCCGGCGGCGGAAGTGATGTCCAAAGCCTTAAGCAGTGTAGAAGCACATGATGCAAAAATTCCGTTGATAGCAAACGTATTAGCCTCAACGGAAACAAACAAAGAAGAAATCATAAAAAATTTAATTGCACAAGTAACCGGCACGGTTCGCTGGCGTGAAAGTGTCAATTTCATGCACGAAGAAGGCGTAACGGATACCGTAGAAATCGGTGCGGGAAAAGTATTGACCAACATCATCAAAAGAAGCCAACCCGACATTCATGCTTATACGGTCGGCACGGTAGCTGAAATCGAAGAATTGGCAAAAAACATTTAACTAAAAAAACAGCAAAGGAAAAAAACATGTTTGACTTAACAGGAAAAGTAGCATTAATCACCGGTGCAGCCGGCGGATTGGGAGACAAAATAGCTCGCACGCTCCATGCCCAAGGAGCCACACTGGCATTAACGGATATGAGAGCGGAACCGATGGAAAAATTAAAAGCCGAATTAGGCTCTCGAGTCGAAGTTTTCACCGCCAATTTAACCGACGCCGAAGCCGTAAAAAGCTTGGTAGATAACGTTGAAGAAAAAATGGGCAGAATTGATATTTTGGTAAACAACGCCGGTCTGACCAGAGATAATATTTTTATCCGTATGTCCGATGAAGAATGGCAGTTGGTATTAGATGTTAATTTAACAGCCGGATTCAAGCTTGCCCGCGCCGCAGTCAGAGGCATGATGAAACGTCGTTTTGGCCGCATAATCGGTATAGCATCCGTAGTCGGTGTAATGGGCAATGCCGGACAGGCTAATTACGCAGCTTCCAAAGGCGGAATGATAGCCATGAACAAGAGCTTGGCACAAGAAGTAGCCTCCCGAGGCGTTACGGTCAATTCCATCGCCCCCGGATTTATCCGCACGCCGATGACCGATGTTTTAACCGATGACGTAAAAGCCAAATTAATGGCGCGGATTCCGGCCGGCAAGCTTGGCGAAGCACAAGACATTGCCAATGTCGTAGCCTTTTTGGCAAGTGATGAGGCACAATACATCACTGGTCAAACGATTAACATCAACGGCGGAATGGCCATGATTTAAAACGATTCGTTTCGGATTCGTTTAAAAAGGAAGGTTTCAAAGAACCTTCCTTTGATTTTTTAATCAAAAGAAAAGCAACATCAGTTGTTGACTTTTTGAAGAAATTCCCCTAAAGATTCATAAGATAAAAAAGCTGGCTGTTTTATTAATGAAGATATTAAATAAATACATACTCAAACAGACAATTGTCGGTTTTTTGCTTATAAGTTTTTCGCTGTTGGCCATATTATGGCTCACACAGTCGCTTCACTTTGTAGAATTGATTACCAACAAAGGACTACCGATAGGTCTGTTCATAGAATTGACCTCTCTCTTAATGCCAAGATTATTTTCGATTCTATCGCCGATAGCAGCCTTTGCGGCAGTGTTGTTTGTATATAACCGAATGCTCACGGATCGAGAATTGGTAGTTATGAAATCAGCAGGTATCAGCCCGATAAAAAACGCCCAACCGACAATATACTTCGGCCTAATACTCTCAATACTTGGGGTATACTTAAACATCTGGGGTATTCCCTTGGCAGAAGCAAAATTCAACGATTTACAATGGCAAATCAAAAATGACGTATCGCACCTACTGTTCAAAGAAGGGCAATTTACGGAAATTCAAACCGGACTGACCGTATTTATCTCACAAAGAGAACAAGACGGTTCTATCAGTGGCTTACTTCTAAATGATGAAAGAAAAAAAGACACCCGCTCAACCATATCGGCAGAAAAAGGCCGTATAGTCTACGGAGAACAAGGACCGCGCATAATTTTGATTAATGGGATTCGCCAAGAAATCAGTACTAAAACCAATCAATTTTCATCATTATCGTTTAAGAGGTATTCCGTGGATTTGGGAAACAATCAAGGAAAGAAAGCCAAATCCGAAACAGCAAGAGAAAAGACCACATGGGAATTGCTGCACGCCGCAGAAGATACAACGCTGGATGAAGATGATATCAAACAATACATTGTATCCGGCCACAAGAGGCTTCTAAATCCGTTTTATAATTTACTATTTGCACTTTTAGGGTGCACAGGATTAATCATAGGCAACTTTAACCGTCGCGGCCAAACCAAAATCATTGCCACCTCTATTACGATAATGGTTTTGCTACAATCCTTAGATTTAACTTTAGAAAACCTAAGCACAAAGAGTCTAAGCTTTTTGCCGCTCATGTACCTAAATCTGATTATACCCTTGGGACTAAGCTTTTATATATTGCTATACTACAACCCAATGGCACATCGCAAACCATCTTTTGTTGGAGATCAAAAGAATGAAAACTAACCTCATAACAAAAGCAATTTTTGCGACGGCGGCATACATTTTTTCCTCCACCGTTTCACCATTGCTGGCACAAGAAGCAGACGATTCGCAACCGGAATATGTTGCAGGACAGGTGAATGCGAAAACAAAAATAAAAAACAAAAACAAAGCCAAATCAGAACTAAAAGAACTAAACATGATGGGGTTTGCCAATACATCATCAACAAACGAAAACAGCCCCAAAGAAGATGAAGACATTTATTTTAGTGCCGACGAAATGATAAATGACGATGAGAATCAGACAATTACGGCTGTAGGCAATGTCAACATCATGAAAAAGAACACCGTCGTCATAGCCGACAAAGTTACCTACAATCGCCAAACGGATAAAATAAATGCAAACGGCAATGTTATAATGATGAATGAAGACGGAGATGTTATATTCTCAGACGATGTCGAATTAACGGACAAAATGTCGCAAGGCACCATGCATCAGGTCAAAGTCGTTATGGCTGATGAAACCAAGATTACGGCCAAACGATTTCGGCGGTTAGGAAAAGACAACAAAGTCATGGATTCGGCCACATATACACCTTGCGATTCATGCGAAGATTCTAATCCCTTATGGCAGCTCCACGCAAGAAAAGTGAAGCATTATGCCGAAAGTAAGAACATGGTTTATAATGATGCTTACTTAACATTTAAGGGGATTCCTGTTTTTTACACCCCTTATCTTTCTCATCCGGATCCGACCGTCAAAAAACGTTCAGGATTTTTATTTCCGAGCATAGGAAGCACCAAATACTTAGGCCAATACATCACGCCGCAATATTATTGGGCCATAGATGACCACCAAGACTTTTTATTTATGCCTACCTTTTCAGCAGACCGCGATATTATGTGGGGAGGTCAGTATCGCAAATATTTTGAACGTGGCTACATAAACTTAAAGGGAACTTATCTTAACGGAGCAATAAGAAACAACGACTACGAAGCAAGAAAACTTCCGGAATTCGGAGAAAAGAGAGACAGAGGCAATATATATTTAAACAGCCGCTATGAAATCAATGATGAATGGGTAGCCCAAACCGACATCAACTACGTTTCGGATCGTTATTATCTAAAAGATATTTCCTTGCCGCAAAAAGACGATATGTGGTTAACAAGTTTTGCGGGAGCAGAGCGTTTCAACAACCGAGACTATGCATCCGTCGGAGCCTATTACTACAAATTCATCAGCTACATGAATCTTCCGCGGAGTGAAGAAAGGCCTTATGTTTTACCGCTGGCAAGCTACGAAAAAATATCAGAGCCGAATATTTACGGAATGTACACCAAAACCACATTGGACTACGCATCCGTATTGAGAGAAGAAACAAACTCATCCCAGCGCATGACAATGATTAATGCATGGAATTTGCCCTATACCAGCCCATACGGAGAAAAATACAAACTAGTAGCTTCAGTCAAATCAGATTTGTACTACGTCGACAAGTATCACAACAGCTACAACCAAAACTTTACCGGCAGTGTCGGCCGCGTATTTCCGCAAGTCGGCTTAGAATGGCGCTTACCGTTCATCAAAGCGACCGAAAGTTCCCGTCAGATTATAGAACCGGTAATTGTTGCGGTAGCCGCGCCGAACGGAGGGAACAAAGACGACAAAATACCAAACGAAGATAGTCAGGATATTCAATTTAACGACGCGAATATCTTGAGTTTGGATCGCTACCCCGGCTATGACAGGAATGACACCGGCAGCCGTATAAGTTATGGTTTCAACTGGAATTCATACGGAGAAGTAACGGGACATACGGCAGCATTTGTCGGGCAAAGTTATCGTTTTAAGAAGAATGAAGGTTTCGGCGAATACCTCGACCAACGGAGTTACTTTAGTGATTATGTCGGACGCATCAACGCCACACCGAATGAATATTTAGATTTAAACTACCGTTTTACAATAGATAAGAGCAATTACAAAATCAACTACAGTGAATTAACCGCGGGTATAGGTCCGCAAATGCTGAAATTGTTTGTATCGTACATATACCTACAAAACAACCCGAATGCAATGCTTCAAGGCTATAAAGAGAGACAAGAATTATATACATCTTTGCATTTAGGATTAACACGGGATTGGAGTTTAAATATTTATAATCGTCAAGACCTAGCAAACACCTCACGCTCACTTGAATATGGCGGAGCGGCAATATATGAGGATGAATGTTTCAAGTTTATATTAAATCTGCGTAGATACAACTATGTAAACTCAGACTACGATGACGACTTTGAATATACGGCAACCCTAATGTTCAAAACATTAGGCACCGTCGGACAATAAGAAGGGGATAAAAAAATGAAAAAAATATTTTTAACCATAATCTGTTTACTGACAAGTATAAGCACAGCCAATGCGTTTGACTTTTCGTCAATAGACCCGCGTTTATCATCAGACCGCAACCCCGATTTTTCATCAGAAACAAATGATGAAGGCAAATCCAAAGTTTTTCGCACCCCGCAAACCATGACCCAAGCACTCAACGCGGAAGAACCCAAGATAATGCCGATGAAAAGCAGTTTGGTTAAAATAGTAGCCACGGTTAACGGAGAATTAGTATCTTCGGAGGACTTAGACAACAGGGTGAGAGCCTTTATCATGGCGAACCAAATTCCGGTAAATGACAACAACCGCAACGTTATTTATCAACAAGTTTTAACGGCCACGATTGATGAAAAGCTCAAATTACAAGAGGCCGAAAAGAATGGAATAAAAATAAGCGAAAAAGAAATAGATTCGGCGATAGCCCAGTTTGAAAAAGGCAACAAGATTCCGCAAGGAAAAATGAAATCGATTTTGAAAGAATACAACATAGCCGAAGACACTTTCAGAGAGCAAATGAAAGCCGATTTGGCTTGGATGCGTTTAGTGAGACAAAAAAGCAATGCGGAAGGCACCGTAAGTGAAAAAGAGGTTCAAAAAGAACTTCAAAATGCCAAAGAAGACTTTGCCGAAGAAAAATACAAGCTATCCGAAATATTCGTCGGCGGCAAAAACGCCGCGGCCAAGGCACAAGAGATTAGCGAGATATTGCAAGAAGACAACCGCTTTGAATACTATGCATTTCAATATTCGGAATCACCGACGGCCTCAGCAGGCGGACAATTAGGTTGGGTAAACATAAAGACCTTGGCACAACCGTTGCAACAAGCCGTAAAGGGTCTGAAAAAGAACCAAATATCAAAACCGATAAAAGTCGGCAATGATTATTATATTCTACGACTGGAGCAAATCTACAAGCCGGAACAGAACAAACACATGCCGAGCAAAGAAGAGGTTCGCACATTTTTGGAGAATCAAAAATTGGACACCTACGCCACCAAATACATACAGCAACTCCGCCAAAAGGCAATTGTTGAATTCAAGGCATAAAAGAAATGGAAATCAGCGCGGCGGAAAAAATATCCACCCTTCCCTCACTAAAGCTAACGGTTGAGGTACACGGTTTGCTGGCGAATAAGGCTCTAGGGCAAAACTTTTTGCTGGATTCGAACATCACCAACAAAATCATAAATTTGTCGCTTGAAAGGCAAAAAAAGTCCTCTTATGAGGATGATTATGTTTATGAGGTTGGCTCCGGCCCTGGGGGACTGACGAGAGCAGTGCTGAGCCATAATCCCCAAAAGCTGACAGTGGTAGAGATGGACGAACGTTGCATTTCGATTATGGAAGAATTGCAGTCAAAATTTCCCAAGCAGTTAGAGATTATACAGGGCGACGCTTTGAAAGAAGATTTTAGTATAAAGGATAGCGCACCCCGACACATTGTCAGCAACCTGCCTTACAATATTTCCGTTCCGTTGCTGATGGGCTGGTTGGAGCAAATGGGAGCTTATGAAAGCCTGACTTTAATGTTTCAAAAAGAGGTTGCGGAAAGAATCGTTGCACCAATAAACACCAAGGACTACGGCAGATTATCGATTCTTGCGCAGTTGCAGTGCAAAATTGAAAAATTGCTGGATTTAAATCCGAATTGCTTTACACCCGCCCCAAAAATCTGGTCGAGTGTTTTGCTTTTTCGCCCGAAAGAAAAACTTTTGACAAAAGAGCAAATCAAAAAAATAAATCATATCAGTACGTTAGCCTTTGGCCAACGGCGTAAAATGGTACGTCAAAGCTTAAAGCAAATTCCTCAGATAAGTGAAAAACTCACAGCATTAGGCATACCGGAAACCTATCGAGCGGAGCAAATCACACCCGAACAATATTTGCAGTTAGCAGATATGATTTAAAAATTTTTGTCAATTTTCAAAAAAAAGCTTGCATAAAACAAATTTCGGTGTTAAATTAACCGCCGTGTTAAATATTTTTATGTATAACAAATTAAAATACCTACAATTATGGAAACAATTCAAAAAAGCAAAGAATTGAAAGAAAAACTGGTTAAAGCTCTCGGTGCTGAAAATGCTAAAAAACTTCTCGACATTGCACCGGCAATTTTGGAAAGCGAACTGGATGAAACTATCGCGGAATTTCCACGCCTGCACAAAAAGCAGGTGATTCGCCTGTTTGAAAATGCTGCAAATGTAAAGAAAAGCGACAGCATTTCCGGTGGCCGTATCTTCCGCCCGACATTGATTTCTTTGATTGAATGTCTGGAGGCCTACACCGGTCGCAAGATGCTCAAAGAAAATTCTTTAGCACCACTCCGCTATCTGGAAGAGGCAAACGAAAACAGAAAAAAAATCATCAAGTCTTCAAAGAACAAAGAAATCACAATTGAAGACATCGCCGATTTTTTCTCGGAAAGGGAAGACCGAAAGATTGAACATCTGATTGCATTAAGTGCAACCCAGATGGCAATCAAAGAAAAAGACCATTCAGCAAACGCAGTTCAACAATTCTTGCAGGGATGTTGCAAACAGCAGCTTCAAAACGATACTAAGGTTTGCGACTTGGTTCCACAGGACGTTCCTGCCGGTCAAGAAAGCTATTACATCGTTTTGTTCTGGATGGAACAGCAGTACGACAAAATGCTGCCGAAGTCATTCAACTTCCGTGAAAAAACGGTAGCAGACTTGATTTCTTTCTTTGCGGTTTAAAAGAAAAAAACAAGAAAAAGAGGCGGACTATAACAGTCCCCCTCTTTTTTTATACCTTCAACTTGTCTTTGGCATGGCACAAATCATAAATCGGACAATTTCCACAGTCCGGCTTCTGAGCTTTGCAAACATATCGCCCGAACAAAACCAACCAATGATTCGCTTTTTTAATGTATTCTTCCGGCAAAACTTTAACAAGGTCTTGCTCCACCGCTTCGGGCGTTTTACCATCGCTTAAATCCAACCGATGAGCCAAGCGCATAACATGCGTATCTACCGCCAAAGCCGGTTCATCAAACCACACGTTTAAGACGACATTGGCCGTTTTGCGCCCCACGCCGGCCAACTCAACCAACTTTTCGCGGCTGTGAGGAACTTCCCCGCCATAACGCGCTATCAATTCTTGACTGAGCGCAATAATGTTTTTGGCTTTGTTGTTAAACAACCCGATAGTGCGAATATATTTTTTAAGGTTTTCTTCTCCGAGTTCCAACATTTTTTGCGGCGTATCGGCAATTTTGAACAAATCTTCAGTCGCTTTGTTAACTCCTTTGTCGGTTGTTTGCGCCGACAAAACCACCGCCACCAACAAAGTATATGCATTATGATAATTTAATTCGCACTTTGGATTCGGATTAAGCTTTTCAAAGGCAGCCATAATCTCTAAAATTTCTTTTTTGTCGCGTATCATGCTTTAACCCCTCCGGCACCTGCGGCTTTAGGAGCATTAGCATCTAGTGGCCAACGCGGACGCGGCTTAAAATCCAACGGGTCGCTGTAGCCTTTTTGAAAACGCTCTAAACCAGCCCAAGCAATCATCACGCCGTTATCGGTACAAAAACGTATCGGCGGCGCGGCAAAATTGAGTTTAGAGTGTTTAGCTAAACGCTCCAAAGATTCTCGCAAATAAGTATTAGCGGCCACCCCGCCGGCCACCACCAAATCTTCTCCGTCAGGATAATTTTCTTTGAAATATTTGATAGCTTTTTCCAGCTTAAAAACAAGACATTCTGTGGCGGTTTTCTGAAAACAGGCGCAAATATCGGCCGTATCTTGCGGCGACAAAATAGCGTGTTCCACTTTTCCATCGGGAGAATAAGATTCAATAATCTTGCGCACGGCGGTCTTCAGCCCCGAGAAAGACAAGTTCAAATCACCCGAATATTGCAACGGATGTGGCAAAGAAAACCGATTCTCGTCCCCTTGCGCGGCCAATTTTTCAATCATCGGCCCCCCTGGGTAACCCAAGCCGAGCATTTTAGCCACCTTGTCAAAAGCCTCACCGGCAGCATCATCAATGGTTGTCCCGAGGCGTTCAAAATCATCCACCCCTTTAACAACCAGAATTTGGCAGTGCCCACCGGAAACCAACAGCAACAAATACGGATATTTAACACCTGCGGTCAAACGCGCGGTCAAAGCGTGTCCTTCCAAGTGGTTAACGGCAACAAACGGCTTATTAAGAGCCAAAGCCAAAGCCTTAGCCGCCATCACGCCGACCACGACACCGCCGATAAGCCCAGGGCCGGCCGCCGCGGCCACCGCATCAATATCACAAGGTTTGACTCCGGCTTTTTTGAACGTCAGCTCAATAATTTCATCAATATGTTCGAGGTGAGCACGCGCGGCAATTTCCGGCACCACCCCGCCAAACTTTTTGTGCTCTTCTTGCGAAAGAACCGTCTCAGCCAAAATCTCTCTTTCATCATTGACGATTGCCGCGGCAGTCTCATCACAACTGCTTTCAATTCCTAAAACAATCATAGGTATATCCCAAAATATCTTATTGCAGTTTTAATTTAATCTTTTAAGATTATATACACTATAAAAACAAATATGCCAAGCATTTATAAAAGGAATTTGCAATGAACAAAAACAAAGCACAAAAGAATAGGCCAAACAAAGAAAAAATAGAACCGAAATTCGGAGAAGAAAACACCGATGCGCAACTTGAAATAACCGAAAATTCAACACCGGAAAAATCTCCCGTATTACCTAAAGAAAATGCAAAGCCACAACCTCACAACTATAGTAAAATCACGGCACGCATCATCATCTGGATTGTCTTTTTATTTGCATTGGCCGGCCTATTCCTCAATCCGGAAATCATAGCAAACGCCATAAATAAAATCAAACCGACACAAGAGCTGTCATCACCGAGCAATGTCAGCATAAACAACTTGGTAAAAGACATCAGCTCAATGAGAGCTGAACTCAAAACCTTAAAACACTATGCCACAAACAAAACTGCCGCCCCGAACACCGCCACCAAAAACGAACTTACGGATTTAAGCAATCGGTTAAACAACTTTGAAACTCAAAACATCGCTTTAATAGATAAAAAAGCCGATAAAGATGTCGTTTTGGGAATAATAAACCGCTTGGATAAATTGGAACAACGGCTTGATAACATGGCAAAAATTTCCGACCAAGGCGCATTAATTTTGTCAACCGCAATGATGATAAAAGATTCTGCGGCGCGCGGCAACAGTTATGAATACGAGGCAGAAATGCTCTCACAACTAACGGCACAAGAACCGCAATTTTACAATTCTGTAAGAATACTAAACACCTATGCCACCCAAAACATCCCGTCATCGGAGCAGCTAAAAAAAGACTTCGCAAAATTATATAAAAAAATATCGGAAGAGGAAACCAAACGTCAGGTAAAAGATAAAAACTGGAAAGAAGTATTAAACATAAAATTCCAAGAATATATAAAAGTCAAACGTCTATCACCACAAGGACAAGAAACAGCAAATTCAAAAGAATTGCCGACAGAAAAGAGCATTTTGGAAATAGCCAAAGAAGAAATCGAACAAAAGAAATTTGCACAGGCGATAGAAACCCTAAACGCCATACCGGAACTCTTGGCAATGTATCCGTCATTGCAGGAATGGACATCAAAAGCCGAAATAAACATAGCCTTTAATCAGGCAATTAAGCAAATTTCAACAGCATCCTTAGCCTTAATGAGATTAAATTATTTACAGCCGCAAAACACAATGGAGTAGAAAGGTATATCAATGGAAAACACACATCTCAAAGCCGAATGGCTCAAAAAATATGCTATAGTCCCCCAAACGCTGGAGCGCATAAAAGAAGTAAAATCTGTTGCCACCGCATTCAACACCAATGTTGACGCCGTTCTAAAAATCAGCGGTAAAAAAATTGCTGAGTTAGCACAAAAGCTGGGTTTAAGCTTAAAAGAACTTGAAGATATACACCACACAAAATTAGAAAAACCGCAAGATGTTTTGAAAGGGCTCTTTAAGTGTTTCAAAAGCGGCATAGCGGAAGAATGGCTGACCGAAGACAAAACAATTTACGATTGGATGGTAAATAATTTAGGCTATGACCGCCTGCAAATGGGAGGACAAGGAGGTATAGTAGCCAATGCTTTGGCCGTAACCGGAGCAAAAAAAGTCTATGCGCATACCAATTCATTGCCCGCATTGCAAGCCAAACAATTTTTAGCCTTAGAAAACCTGCTTTCATTTGATGAAAACGGACAAGAACAAGCTGCCTATAAAATCAATCGAGAGAAAGACATACCGCTTATCCATTGGATTCTGGAGTTTGATAAAGGAGATTCGACAACCATTGACGGACAAACATTCACCTGCCCGAAATCCAATCGCTTTATTGCCACATACGACCCCCTGAATCTTCGCTTAATAATGGATAAAGCCTTCACCAAAAAAATGTCATCGGAAGAGATTGAATACGTCGTATTATCCGGCTACCACGCATTAACCGAAAACAACAACGGCGTAAAACTAACCGAGGACTCATTACCTTTAATTCACCAATGGAAACAAAACGGAGACCTAATCCACTTGGAAATAGCCTCCACACAAGACATAGCCGTACGCAAGACCATCATTTTCAAAATTGCGCCTCATGTGGATTCCGTCGGCATTAATGAAAGAGAAGCTATTGATATTCTGGAAGTAACCGGTCATGAAGAATTAGCAAAAAAATGCAACGATGACACCCATAGCATAAACATGTTCAAAGCTCTGTTAAACATCAAAAAGACACTAAAAACCCCACGCATACAGTTGCACATGTTTGGCCTGTATTTAACACTGCAAGATAAAGACTTCAAAATTTCACCGGATTCGAATTTGCGAGGAATGATGTTAGCAGCCACGGTTGCCGCGGGAAAAGCAGGAACAGGTAATATTAATGAAGCAAAGAATTTACTTTGGGCACAAGGCCAAGAAGTATCAGATGTCGGCATAAACGAACTTAAAGACTTAGGCAAATATTTAGGCAAACCACAATTAGCGGAAACAGGTTTTGCAGAAGTAGAAGGTTATGACTTGATAGGCCTACCGACAATATTGGTAGACAAACCCAAAACACTCGTCGGCATGGGAGACACAATCTCCTCAATTTCACTGATAGGAGCGAGATAAAAAACTACTTGATATAATTATTAATAGCGTCGATAACGCGGTTAACCGTGTTATCGACTGCTTCTTCTTTAGTCTCAACCACAATATCAGCTTCCGAATAATAAGGATATTCTTCAGAAATATACTCTTCCAATTTGCTCTTCAAATGAGCATCATTACCTTCCAAAAAAGGCCTGTGTTTCCGACCGGCGGTACGTGAATAAAGCACATCAACATCAGCCTTGAGCCAAATCGTAATAGCAAAATCCTTAGCCAAACGCCTGGTTTGCTCAGCCACGAAAGACCCGCCGCCGGAAGCCAACACGCAAGGACTGCCTTGAAGCAATCGTTTCATCACCCTAGCCTCACCGGCACGATATTCCTCTTGCCCAAAACATTTCAAAACATCAATAAGAGACAAACCGGCAGCTTTCTCAATTTCTTGGTCTCCGTCAACAAAAGGCAAATTCAATTTTTTAGCCAAGCGTTTGCCGACACTGGTTTTGCCGCTGCCCATCAACCCGACCAACAAAATTATTTTATTAATATTTCTAACCATTACACTTTTACAAAATTTTTTAACGCTTTATTCAAAAAAACATGATATTTATATATACATAATTTATAAGAAAAATTTTAGCAATACACTTTTTACATAAAGGTATAAAAATATGAGACGAGAAAGAAGCAAAACACCGATTATTTTGCTGATTATAGCGGCAATAATCATTTTCATAGGCTTCATAGCCGTATACGACGCCCCCTTAAATAACGAACATGTTGAACTACCGTTAGACAATACATTTTTGGATAAATAATGAGTTCTCCATATCTGGTGGAAGAGTTTTTAGAAATGATGTCTGCCGAACGCGGAGCATCAGAAAACACGATTGACGCTTACGCAAGGGATTTAGCTCAGTTTTGGGAATTTAGCCCCAAAACGGACATTTCGGCGATAACTAAAGAAGACATATCGGCATTTATCATTTTTTTAAGCAAACAAAAAAACGCAGCCACCAAGAGCATAAATCGCAAACTATCAACCTTGCGAGAATACTTCAAATTTCTTTACACGGAAAAAGAAATAAAAACAATTCCGACCCAAAACATACAGGGAGCCAAACCCGAACGGCCTCTTCCGAAATATTTAAGCATAAACGAGATTAATTTGCTGGTAGAAAAGGCATCAAACAATCCGCAAAAGAAGTGGCAAAGAATTTCCGTAATGCTTAAATTGATGTACGCATGCGGACTTCGCGTATCAGAACTGGTTTCTTTGCCCGAAAACAGCATCAATTTTGAAAAAAAAATTATCTTAGTCAAAGGCAAAGGCAACAAGGAAAGAATAATCCCGATAGCAGATGCCGCCCTAAAAGCTGTTATGCAATACATAGACATCCGAGAAGTATTCATCCCCTCAGGCCGCAAATCGCAATGGCTGTTCCCATCCTATGCTTCAAGCGGACATTTCACCCGTCATGCCTTTTATCAAGACATAAAAGAACTGGCTGTTTTATGTGGAATATCCCCAAGCAAAATAACACCGCACACCTTGCGTCATAGTTTTGCAACACACTTACTCAACAAAAATGTAGACCTCCGTTCGGTTCAAAAAATGCTGGGTCATGCCAGCATAGCCACAACGGAAATTTACACTCATGTAGCCAACGAACGTTTGGTAGAAATAATAAAAAGCAAACACCCACTGCACAATCAATAAAAAAACCGCCCTTTCGGACGGTTAGTAAATGCAAAAAAAACAAAACTATTTGCCTTGCTGTTGAGCTTGAGCCTGTTTCTGACGATTCTGATACATCGCCATAAAGTCTATCGGATTAAGCATCAACGGAGGAAGTCCGCCCTCGGTCAAACAATTTGTAACAATATTTCTGGCGAACGGGAACATCATTCTGGGAATTTCCACCATCAAGACCGGCTCGACATGCTCTTTAGGAATATTCAAAGACACAATAGCATCATATTCCAAATCAAGAATAAAGAGCTTTTTCTCGTTAATATCTCCATCCAACTTAATATTCAAAGAAACATTGAAAAAATTATCATGCATATAAGTGGCATTAACATCAACATTAACATGAATCTCGGGAGGTTGCGTCAAGTCTCTGAAAATTTCGGGAGCATGAGGAATTTCTAAAGACAAATCACCGATATATTGATTATTAATCACAATAGGCGGCATCTGGGGTTGATTTTCCTCAGGATTATCATTTGCATTATTCATATTATCAGCCATAAAATTTCTCCTTAATAACAAATTTTCTCCACCTTATACCAAATAAATACGTGCGTCAAATAATTATATTGATAATCAAAGCAAAAAACGCTATATAAGAAGTAAATAAAAAAATTAAACAGGAAAGATTAAATGACTCAATACTTAGATATTATAATTTTATTGATAGTAGTAATTTTGATATACCAAAAGCTCAAATCCTTGTTGGGCACCCGTCCCGACATGGAAGAACAAATAATGAATAACAAAGAAAAACACAATAAATTAATAGATTATCTGAACCAAGAAATATCCAAAACGGAACAAGAACTAAAACGCCTTTCCAAAGAACAAGAAGAGACAGAAACATCCAATAATGCTTCAGAAACCAAAGAATTGAGCGAAACGGATAAAACACTCTTATCCATACCTAATTTTAATAAAGAAAAATTCATTGACAGTGCCAAAAAAGCCTTCGAACTCATAATAACATCATTTAGCAAAGGCGACACCAAAACGCTTGAAATGCTGGTAAACAGCAAATTATATAAAAAGTTCCAAGAAGTAATCAACCAACGCCAAAACGACGGTATAACTTCCGAAACGGACTTTATCGGTTTCGATTCGGCAGAAATCACCCATGCCGAAATATCCAAGAACGACACCGCCAAAATCACGGTAAAATTCATTAGTGAACAAGTCAACCTCCTCCGCAATAAAGAAGGAGATGTCATCGAAGGAGATGAGCAATACATCCAAAACATCACCGATATCTGGACTTTTGAACGTGCATTAACCTCAAGCAGCCCCAATTGGTTGCTAGCTTCAACAAAGAAATAAAATGACTAAAACAACACTTCTGATTTTATTATCATCCCTGCTTTTGTCCTCATGCTCCGACAAACAAAAAGGCCTGCCGACACAAGCAGATATAATTGAACGGGTACAACTAACCAAAGCCGATTTTTCGGAGCTAAAAAACTGGAATAAAGACAACTTATCGGAAATAAAAAAAGGTTTTACGGATTCTTGTGAAAAAATTTTATCGGAAAAGAAAGAATTTTTAGGCAACGCGGCAATAAAAATCCCCACACAAGCCTACCAAGAAATATGCCTGAAGTTTATTGATGAAAGAATAACCAACACACAACAAATAAAAGATTTTATGGAAGCAAATTTCACCCCGTATCTAATTAGCGATAACGGCAATGAAATCGGCAAATTCACCTCATATTATGAATCCGCTCTGAACGGTTCATACCAAAAAGATAACAAATACAAATACCCGATTTACGGCAAACCCAAAGATTTAATAGAAATAAATACCAAAGACTTTGATGATACACAACCCAACAAACGCTATGTCGGACGTATAGTTAATCAAAAACTTGTCCCCTATTACACAAGAGAAGAAATATCACAAAACGAAATCAATGCACCTGTAATTTTGTGGGGTGATTCGCTGATAGATATCAATATCATGCAGATACAAGGTTCTGCCGTAGCCACATTGCCGGACGGAAACAAAATCCGCATCGGTTACGCAGAAAACAACGGCCACCCTTTCTGCGGATTAGGTTCGATTCTTCTGGCTAAAGGTTGGCTCAAACAAGACGAATCATCAATGATTCACATAAAAGATTGGCTAAAAAACAACCCCGATAAAGCGGACGAAATTTACAACGAAAATAAACGCTATATTTTTCACCGAATAATAAAAGGTGAAGGTCCGATAGGAGCCCAAGGTGTAGCGTTGCAGGCCGGACGTTCATTAGCGGTGGACAGAAGCATAATCCCCTTAGGCTCACTTCTTTGGCTTGAAACCAGCACACCGAATAATAAACAACTGGAAAAATTAGTTATTGCCCAAGACATCGGAAGTGCTATAAAAGGAATAGTCAGAGGTGATTACTTTTGGGGCAGTGGCTCAGATGAAATATTAAAACTGGCAGGCAGTATGAATCAAGAAGGCCGCTACTTCATTTTAATACCAAATACAGGGACCAAAGAGACGAATGATATATAATTTCAAAACGCCGAACAAAGCCGAAAAACTCATTTTCAAAGCACTAAAAAAAGCATTGGAAGAAGATAAACTTCGTCTGTATATTGATTACGGAAAAATAAATCGTCCGACATCACCTGTTTATGATCCGTGGGAAAATCTGTTGCCGATTCTAACCCCGTCATTAATAGGGCTGTTATTGATACTCTCGGCCAATATTATCATCGGACTATCATTCATAGTTTTAATGTTGATGATATACAGCAGCTACCTCAAAAAATATTTTTATCATCGTATAATAGAAAGAGCAAAACGCTATATAACCTACGATTATGACAACTGCGAAAAAATGTGGAAATTCGGAGGAATTGTTCTGGTGAAAGCCGACAACAAGAACATAGGCTGTGTCTCCCCCGAAGGAGACTGGAAAGAATTTATCGTACGCAATTTCGCAGATTTAATGGTTGACAACACAAACACCCAAACCTCAAATGAAGAACATCAAGAAGATAAAAGCATCTCAGCCTGAGTTTGATGAAGAAGCATGGGCAGAAATAACACAAGATATTAAAGAACTAAAAAAGCCCGACATCAATCAGGACAGCAAACCATTAATAATAGAAATAAAAGCTTCAACCGACATATCATCGGCCGGAAGCGGTTTGACATTGCCGGAGCTAAAAAAGGATTCAACCATAGGCATGGACAATCAAACTGCAAAAAAATTCAAAAGGGAAGAATTCAAAGTTGAAGCAGTACTAGATTTACATGGCCAAACCGAAAAAAACGCTTATAACAAAGTCCATGACTTTATAACGACATCCTATGCCGCCGGCAAAAGATGCATACTTATCATCACGGGCAAAGGACTGACGCCGCATACAGAGGATGATATTTTTGTTTCACGCGGCATATTAAAGGAATGTGTTCCAAACTGGCTGTCCTCAACGGAATTAAGACCTATGATAATGGCCTACAAGCACCCGACGGAAGCCTTAGGAGGCTCAGGGGCATTGTATATTGTTCTAAGACGCAAAAGAGCCTAACAATTATTCGGATTCGGCAGGAGCTGTTTCAAGAGGAGCATTCCACACAGAATCTTTAATTTTATTATTCATAAACTCTTCATGCGCAGCCAAATCTTCGGCAGAAAGCGGAAAATCTCTGGCAGGTCTGAACTGTCGTTTAAGGGATGCAGCCGCAACAATTTTATTAGAAGCACTGTCTTGATGCACTTCACCGAGTTGCATGGAAGGCTCCTGCCCGCCCAACAATTCGAGATACACCTCAGCAAGCAACTGAGCATCAAGCAAAGCACCGTGCAAAGTACGAGAAGTATTATCCACACCAAAACGTTTGCATAAGGCATCCAAATTAACTTTGGAATGCGGAAACTTTTGGCGGGCAATTTCCAAGGTATCAACCACCCTGTCCCATTCATATTCAGGATAACCGCAGCCTTGCAGTTCGTGGTTAATAAAGCTCATATCAAAAGAGGCATTATGAGCCACCAAAATACCGTCATCACCAACAAAGTCCACCCACTCTTTAGCAATTTCTCTAAAAGTCGGAAATCCCTTCAAATATTCCCAATTAAGACCATGAACTTTATAAGCATCTTCAGGCACTTCTCTTTCAGGGTTAATATATTGATGATAAGTAACACCTGTCGGCATATGATTAATCAACTCGACCGCACCTATTTCCACAAGCTTATCACCGGACTTAGGGTCTAAACCGGTAGTTTCGGTATCAAAAACAATTTCTCTTACCATTTTTTAATTTCCTCTAACAGCAAAGCCAATTCAGCACGCAAAAGATTCTTGGCTTTATTGGTATCAACAACCGCATCTGCGAGCAAAATTTTCTCACTATTAGGCATTTGTACACGATTTATCTTATCAAAATCAAGAGCAGAAATACCATCTCTTAGCATAACGCGATTTTTTTGCACCTCATAAGGAGCATCAGCCACAATGACACACTGACACAAACGATTCCACCCAAGTTCAAAAATCAAAGCCCCATCAATAACAACAACACCGTTTTTATGAATAAGTTTGCGAATAGAACGCTTCAATTTCTGATATAAATACGGATGAATGATATTTTCAAGTTTTTTAAGTTGTAGATAATCATTGAAGACAATATTTCTAAGCACTTTTTTATCAATACCATCCCCAAGTTTAACCTCAGGAAACAATTCGGCAACGAGCCTGAGAAAAGATTTCTGCCGATAAAGATTGCGCACCCAAGCATCAACATTCCAAACGGCGCAACCGAGTCCCCGAGCAATATCGGATAGAGTAGATTTGCCGCAGCCGATAGAACCGGTAATACCAATAATTATCAAAACAAATCTCCCAGATTCAAAGAGTTGCAAAAGTTATACACAAACCGACCGACAACTGTGCATAAGTCAAAAATTTTGGCAAACGACGCACAATCATCCCCACAATGCACAAATTACTCCCCCAATTTTTACACAGGCCTTGACAAGATTCACTTTGAGAGGTCTCAAAAAATTTCTCGAGTCTTGAAACAAAGGGTATTTACATCGACTGACTCGACATAAATATTAAAGTTTTGGTTTATTTCTTTAAATTATATCGTCGATTCTTTAAATTTTTATCAACAGAGTCAAATTTTGTCTTTAAAAGTTATCCACACAATTAACAGGGATATACAAAACACAACAAAAATTTAAAATTTAAATAGAAGGAGAGAACGGATTGTGCATAACCTATTTATCAAAACAACGATTGACATCTTAGAATTTAAATCTTATAAAATAGGCAAGGAAAACAACTAATATTTTGAGTTCTCATTTTCAACCCTCTTATATAATATTCCACAATTTATTAAAATAAGGTTAGCAAACAATATGCATTTACAAGAGTTAAAGCAAAAATCTCCTAAAGAATTGCTGACACAAGCTGAATCTTTAGATATAGAAGACGCATCATCCATGCGCACCCAAGATTTAATCTTTGCCATATTAAAAAAAGTCGCATCAGATGATGAAATAATATACGGCGACGGCACGATAGAAGTTTTGCCGGATGGATTCGGTTTTTTGCGTTCAACGGAATCAAATTATCTGGCCTCACCGGACGATATATATGTTTCGCCTGCGCAAGTCAAAAAATACGGCTTAAGAACGGGGGATACGGTTGAGTGTGAGATTCGCGCCCCAAGGGATAACGAGCGTTATTTTGCTTTAACCAAGGTCAACCGGATTAATTTTGACGACCCCGAAAAGTCAAAGTTAAGGGTTAATTTCGACAACTTAACCCCATTGTATCCGACCGAAAAATTAAAATTTGACATTATGTGTGGAGATAAGGACTATACAACAAGAGTGATAGATTTGGTAGCTCCGCAAGGTAAGGGACAACGTGGCTTGATAGTAGCCCCGCCGCGTACAGGTAAAACTGTTATGTTGCAAAACATAGCCCATGCAATAGCCAGCAATCATCCGGAAGTTTATTTAATGGTTTTGTTGATAGATGAGCGACCGGAAGAAGTAACGGACATGACGCGTTCGGTTAAGGGAGAGGTTATATCTTCTACGTTTGACGAACCGGCATCTCGCCATGTTCAAGTTGCCGAAATGGTGGTTGAGAAGGCCAAGAGATTGGTTGAATCCAAAAAAGACGTAGTTATCCTGCTTGATTCAATTACCCGTCTGGGACGCGCTTATAACGCCGTTATTCCATCATCAGGCAAGGTTTTGACTGGTGGTGTTGACGCCAACGCCTTGCAACGTCCGAAGCGTCTGCTTGGTGCGGCGCGTAATGTTGAAGAAGGCGGCTCATTAACAATTATCGCCACAGCATTAATAGACACCGGCTCTCGTATGGATGAGGTTATTTTTGAAGAGTTCAAAGGAACAGGTAACTCAGAAATAATCTTGGATAGAAAATTGGTCGACAAACGTCTCTTCCCAACAATTGATATCACCCGCTCCGGCACCAGAAAAGAAGAGTTGTTGGTAGATAGAGCCACCTTGTCAAAAATGTGGGTTTTGCGCCGTGTGTTAATGCAAATGGGCTTAACCGACGGCATGGAATTCTTGCTTGATAAGTTAAAAATATCCAAAGACAATAACGACTTTTTCAACAACATGAATAGTTAAGCAAAGAACCCCGAGCAATCGGGGTTTTGCTATTTTATTTTTTGAATATTTTTAGCAATCAAGAGTTCCATATTTTTTATTTGTTTAGGAATTTTTACCTCTTCAACACTAATTCCCAAAGCTTTTTCAGTAGAAAAAGTTTTATCAATTGTTTTAGCAAATCTTTTACGAGCAAGTGCAAAACGATTATTTTTCTGTTCTGCTTTATTTTTAACTCTTGTAATGGCCGCTTGGAGTTTTTTACCAGAATTGTCATCAACATGATTCATAGCAAAATCAACATCAGCACCTTTTTCAATCAGCAAATCAATAATTTCTTGATTTTGAGGCGTATTTTCTAAAGTAAGAGCATAATCCAAAACAGAAAAATCATTTCCGTCTTTTTGATTAACATCAGCCCCAGCTTTTATCCACAATTTAGCTTTTTCTGGATTAGTAAGAGAATACATTAAAGGAGAAATATAATATCTATCAGGAGCATAACCGACTTTATCAGGACAATTTTTTATCTGTTTAAGAATATCTATTTGTTCTAAGAAACAGTATTTATAATAAGACATTAACTTTTTAAATTCTGAATTATTTTGATTTTGTTTCAATACATTATCCATACTTTTCAGTATGTCATTAATAAAATTCTTTTTCTTTGAATTATTAAACATTTTATCTATAATATTTACGTCTTTACGCCTATTTTTATCGGAAAAATTTCCTTTACTATAATGTTTTGCTAAAATTGTTCTTATAAACTCTTCAGTATATCTTTTTAATCCTAAAGCTTCATCTAGGGCAGCCACGCCTGCATGGAGTTGCTTTATACTTTGGCAAGCTTTAAGATTATCCGGTAAAGAAGGATTGATTGGATACTCTAATAATTTTACAAGTTCATCAATGTTTTGATGTTTTAATTCGTTATGTTTACTTAGTTTTTTACTAAAATCTTTTTTCTTTTTTCTGCTTTTAATATATTTATACATATAGAAAGCAAAACGAAAAGCAAAAGATTTTCCCAAATCGATCAGATAACTGTGATCAATCGGAATTTTCCCGCGTTTTGTTTTATTGAAGTTAAAATTATGTTTTTTAAAAGCTTCAAAAGCCTTAGGAGAATAACAATTTTCCAATACCACATTTTCAGCAAAGTCAGAAACTTTAGCCGGATTAAGACAACCGTCATTATCAAAAAACTTGTTTTGCTCTTTTCTTTTTCTTATTTTCCAAGCTTGTTTTACTAAACTTTTCATAATGTTCAAAGAAGCATAGTATTTTGAATTATATTTACTGTTTCCGTAAATAGTTTTACTTTCAACAAAACCCTTTAACACATGGGTTGCTCCTGTGTTTAAAGCATAAAAAGCGATATTTGCAAAATCAAAATCGGATTCGGAGCGCAACAGCAAAGAAAAATAAGCAAAACATTCCGCATGCATTTCATTCAAATATAAACCATAATCTTTTTTAAGGGAATCAGGTTCTTTATCAAAATCCAACCCAACATCATGATAAAGTTTTTTCTTTTTATTATTATCAAAAACATTTAATGTTTTTTGAACAGAATGAGCTGTTTCGTGATAAGGGGTTGAAAGAGAATAATCATTATAAAAAGCGACAAAATTTTTAAAATTTGTTCCTCCGCCTAATTGAGCCATTTGGGTGTTAACCATAAATTCTCCGTTTGGAAGATACCTAAAAATCTGCTTATATATCAAATTTTTAATAGCGTCCCTACGGCTTATATTTTTAATTCGGCAAACATCTGAGATAATTTTTTCATAATCATAATGACTTGAGTTTTTAACATTTTCGGAATGAATGTCATTATAGTTAAACATCGGCGTTTTAGTAAAATTCGAAAATTTTTCTAAATCCCTTTTAACATCGGCAAGCTTAACCATATTTATTCTCCCATAATAACAAAATAATAGCAGAAAATCGATTCGTTCGCAACAAAAAAGGTGCTTTGAAAAAAAGCACCTTTAGTTTTTTACTTCCCTAATTCACTCAGAGCCTGAACAACCCAGCTTTGCTGATTAGGGTTAATTTTTAAGAGCTTAACGATTTTATCCTTAATGTCAGGATAAACATCAATAAGCTTAGCATTAGCTTTGAAGAACAAAACGGCGCGTTCACAGTTTGTGGCTTTGATTACATCCAAGTGCTTTGCTAAAGCCAACACCATGGAATAATAAGCGGAAGGGGCATTCTTTTTCACAAAATCAAGCACGTAATCACTTGATAAAATAGTGTAAATAGCATCCCAGTTCCAGTTAAACATGTTAACGGAACTATACCCGCTGACATTAGCCTCCACATGAGCTTTAACAAAATCAAAGAAAAGATTTTCACAGTTTTTCAAAATTTCAGGATGTCTGGAAATCAAGCTGTAAAATTCATTAATACTTGCATCAGGATTTTTAATAAAATCAATAAAGTTTTTAGGAAAATCCTTTACAAACAAAATCTGCGCATTTTCAAGCATTGTCAAAGCTGATAAACGAATAATAATCAAACTTGAACAATCGTTAACTTTCACCATAGCAGGCAATTGAGCCAAAGCCTCATCAGCTTTTACTAACGAGTTTGCCGCCCCTTCATAAAAAGTAGCAATTTGGTTAATGTTCATATACAATAATTTTAAGTTAATAATAAATTTCAACGAGAGAAAACATAAGTTAAAACTTAAATTTTGTCAAATAAAATATGCTTAACCTCATTCATATCAAAGCAAATATAATGAACACCAAGCTTTTTAACTTTGTCTATATAGTCATTGTTTTGATACATTTGGCTTCCCAAAAAGGCGATAACGGTCATACCCGCGCGTAGGCCTGCGGTCATACCGGCAAGGGAGTCCTCAATAACAACGCAGTTCTGCGGAAGTTCGCCCATTTTTTCAGCCGCATAGAGGAATAAATCCGGTTCGGGTTTTCCGCGTGAAACATTGTCGATTGTAAAAACATTTTCGGGTTTAATAAATTTTTGAATACCGGCGACTTTAATTTTGTGGAGTGTTTTAGTTCTGACCCCGCCGGTTGCAATACATTGCTTAATATTGGTACGGGTCAAAATATCGAGTGCCCCGTCAAAAACTTCGAGTCCGTGTTTATCCATAGTGGCGACATCGAGCTTCAAAACATCGTTCCAAAATCTATCATTGGTTTTGTAGCCCATTTTATCGAGTATAATTTTTTTTGTGCTGTCGCTTGTTCCACCGAAGTTGAGATTAACAAATTCAAAATCCCAGTCGACGCCTAAATGTTGATGGAAAAAATCAACTCGGTTTTTGAGCCACACTTTTTCCGAATCAACAATAACGCCGTCAAAATCCCAAATCAACAACTTAAAATTAAGCATAAAATAAACTTTCAAATAAAACGCGAATTTTTTTGAGTCCGCCAAATGCGCCCACAAAAGAATTTCACCTATAATATGATGTTTTAGTTAACTTTCAATAAATATGCGCTCTAAGGGCAAAAAAAACGCCTTTTTTAAGACTTGCATAAAAAGCTGAACTTTTATATACCATAAATATGATAACAGAGGAAAAAAAGAATGGACAACAAAACAATATACGCCTTATCAACCACATTCGGCAAGTCCGGAGTCGCAGTAATTCGCATTTCGGGAGCAAAGGCAAAATCAGTCATCAGCCAAATGACCTCTCTTGATGAGCAAAGCATCAAACCAAGATATGCTTATTTTATAGATTTGCAGGATATAAATCATCAATGCACGATAGATAAATGCCTGTTGCTATATTTTAAGGCACCCTGCTCTTTCACGGGAGAAGATATTGTCGAGTTGCAAACGCATGGTTCTAAAGCGGTGATAAAATCTGTTTTGGAAAATTTAAGTCAGTTGCCTGATTTTCGTATGGCAGAGGCCGGCGAGTTTTCCAAACGCGCTTTTTACAACGGCAAAATGGATTTAACCGAGGCTGAAGGGTTGGCGGATTTGATAGACGCTGAAACGTCCGTTCAGCAAAAATATGCCATTCGCCAAATGGAAGGCAACTTGAAAAACTTGTATGAAGAATGGCGTTCGTCTTTGGTTGAAATTATGGCTTATCTGGAAGCTTTTATAGATTTTCCGGATGAAGAAATACCCCATGATGTTGTTGAAAAAATAAATAACACTGTATTTAAACTGAAATCTGCCATAAACCAACACCTTTCATCGGATAATATCGGCGAGAGATTGAGAGAAGGATTTCGAGTGGTAATAGTGGGGCGACCAAACGCCGGCAAGTCAAGCTTGTTGAATGCCATAGCGCAAAGAGATGTCGTAATTGTTTCTGATATTGAGGGGACAACCCGTGACGCGATAGATATTCATTTGGATGTCAAAGGCTATCCCGTAACCATCACGGACACGGCCGGAATCAGAGAAACGGAAGAAGCGATAGAAAAACAAGGTGTAGAAATAGCCTTGCAAAAAATCAAAGACGCCGACTTGTTGCTTTGCCTCTATGATGCCCAAAATGACACACCGGATGTCTTTGCAAATATAGCTAAAGAGTTTGCGGAAAAGATGATTTACGTTGCCAACAAGCAAGACAAATTAACCAACGTGCAAATCAAGCAAATAAAAGATAAAAACATCACACTCATTTCCGCAAAGAGTCATGATGGTGTTGATAAAATAATGAACAAAATCGCCGAGATTATAGATGACATGTTCACGGAAAATTCAAGTTTGCTGATTACGCGCACGCGTTACAGAGAAGCTTTGTCCGAGGCACTAAATGCCTTAAATATGTTTAGTTTAGATAAAGAGATAGAACTAAGCGCGGAGGATATAAGGCTAGCTGCGCGAGAACTTGGCAAAATCACCGGCCGCATAGAGGTTGATGAAATATTAGATAAAATCTTCGGCAGCTTTTGTATAGGGAAATAACGCTGTATTTAAAGTTGCTTGAATGAATAAACACTGTATTTAAACTTCCGAGGAGGAAAATATGACTGACATAAAATTCCGCCCTATCAAGCTTGATGAAGATAATGAAGTTTATCAAATGTTTCAAGAAATCCCTGCTGAAGAAAACGGTTTTTATAACACGGCTTATGGTCTGAATACAACAGAGTTCAAAGCTTTTTGCCAAAGAAGAGTTGATAGCAGCCAAGGAATAAATTTAAAAGCAGGTTATGTTCCTGACACTTATTATCTGTTATTTGCTGATGATTATCCGGTCGGTGTTACCAAGCTGCGCCATTACTTGAATGAAGCTTTAATAAAAATAGGAGGTCATATCGGATACAGCATCCGCCCTACCCGCCGCGGTGAAAATTTTGGTAATATAATATTGCAAAAAGTTCTGGAGCAGGCAAAATTAAAAGGTCTGGATAAAGTAATGTTGACCATAAGGGAAAACAACATCCCATCACGCAAAACTTGCGAACATAATGGCGGTAAATTAGAAAAAATCGAATTTATAGACAACAATAACGAATGTTTTTATTGGATAGATATACCTCAAAGATAGGATATAAAAACACCGTATTTAAACTTTATTGCTCGTTTTAACCCAAAAAAATCATCAAAAATAAAGGTTTGGCCTATTAAAATACTTGCCAAAATAGGCAAATTGTTGTACTCAATACCACAAAAGAAACAAAAGGCAATTTAAGATGAATAACTTTGATGTAATTGTAGTCGGTGGCGGACACGCCGGTTGTGAAGCATGCGCCGCATCGGCCAGAATGGGTGCTAAAACCGCTCTTATAACCCATAAAATCTCAACTATTGGAGAAATGTCCTGCAATCCGGCAATCGGCGGATTAGGTAAAGGCCACATGGTGAGAGAGATTGACGCACTTGATGGTTTGATGGGGCGAGTTATTGATAAAGGCGGAATACAGTTTCGTATGTTAAATGCTTCTAAAGGACCAGCCGTTCGCGGCCCTCGTGCGCAAGCTGATAGAGAATTGTATAAAAAATATATGTTAGAGGCTCTGCAAAACCAAGAAAATTTGACATTGATTGAAGCCTCGGTTGAGGGCTTGATTATCGAAAAAGATAAGGTTGGCGGCGTTATTTTGGCAGATGGAAGTCAAGTGCGCGCGCAGAGCGTTGTGTTAACCACCGGAACATTTTTGAATGGCGTTATGTTTACGGGACATCAAGCCACAATCGGCGGCCGTGTTGGAGAGATAAGTTGTACAGGAATAACACCGTATTTAAACAATTTGGGGCTAAAACTTGGCCGTTTGAAAACCGGTACCCCTGCCCGCTTGAATGGTAAAACAATCAATTGGGACATATTAGCCAAGCAAGATGGTGACAAGCATCCAATTCCATTTTCATTTCTGACTAAAGAGCTACCACAAAAACAGATTCAATGCGGCGTAACCCACACGAATGAAAAAACACATCAAATTATTAGAGATAATTTTGAAAAATGCGCCTTGTTTTCAGGATTAATAAAGGGAGTTGGGCCTCGTTATTGTCCGAGTATTGAAGATAAGTTAGTTAAGTTTCCTGACCGTACCTCACACCAAATCTTTTTGGAACCGGAGGGCTATCATACCGATGTTGTCTATCCGAATGGAATTTCAACATCTTTGCCTGCGGATGTCCAAGATGCTTTTATTCATACCATGGAAGGTTTGGAGAATGTTGAAATTTTGCGTTATGCTTATGCAATTGAATATGACTATGTTGACCCCCAAGAATTAAATCATTGTTTAGAGCTTAAAAAAGTTCCTAACCTGTTTTTGGCTGGACAAATCAACGGTACAACGGGATATGAGGAAGCTGCGGCACAAGGAATTATTGCGGGTATAAATGCTGCTCTTAAAGCCAAAGGCGACGGTCGAGAATTTGTGATTGACCGTAGTGAAGCTTATATAGGTGTGATGATTGATGATTTAATCACTAAGGGCGTTGATGAACCGTATCGAATGTTTACCTCTCGTTCGGAATATCGTTTGCTGTTGCGTGCGGACAATGCCGATATGCGCTTAACCGAAAAAGGATATGATATAGGCGTTGTCGGAGAACCTCGATACACTGTATTTAAAGCTAAAAAGGCCAATATCGACCATTATAGATATTTAACGCAGTCCTTAACTACAAAGTATTCTGAGTTAGAAAAAACAGATATAAAAGTCAAGCAAGACGGCACCAAACGTACGGCATATAATATAATGTCTTATGATGATGTTTCACGTGAAACAATCAATCAATTATGGCCGGAACTTGCTGAAATGCCGGATGATGTTTATGAACAAATTGAAATTGAGGCACGTTATTCCGGATACATCAAACGCCAAATGGCTGACATTGAGGTTTTCAAAAAAGATGAAAAACTCAAAATCAGAGAAGATATTGATTATTCCAAAATAGGCAGCCTGTCACGTGAAATGGTTCAAAAACTCTCTAAGGTCAAACCTGCAACCATTGGCGAGGCTTCGCGCATCCCCGGAGTAACACCGGCAGCGATAACGGCGATACTTGGTTATATCAAAAAATAACAATGTATTTAAACTTTTATAAGGGTAAAATACATTGTATTTAAACTTTAGGAGGTAAAATGCTGGGATCCCCAAACAAAGAAGAAGCCATAAAAATTTGGCAAGAAGGTCTTGATTTTAGAATCAAAAATTATGGCTTTCCCGTAGTTGATGAATATGTTTTTCATACCAAAGGAATTGCCGAGAGTTGTGAAAAAATTGCTAAGCTGATGCCGGATATGAATTCTGAAAAGGCTTATGTTTTGGGGTTACTTCATGATTATGGCAAAAAATATCCCGAGAAAGAAACCGGAGTTTTCCACGGTCGCAGAGGCTATGATGAAATGATGTCTATGGGCTATCCGGATGTAGCCGAAATATGTTTAACCCACACTTTTTATGCTCCAAACTTTTCTTTTGACAGTTTTCCCTCATATACGTTGGATGATTTGGTCTGGGCAAAAAATAAAATGGCAAACATGACTTTTAATGATTATGACTTGCTTGTTCAACTGTGTGATATGTTTTTTGAGGGACTGAATAAAGTCAGAATTGAAGACAGATTTCAAGGAATCATAAAAAGATATAATTTGCAGTTTACAGACATTGAAAATTCATATAACCACGCACTGGAAAACAAAAAATACTTTGAATCTAAAATTCATACCGATATTTATAATTTGTTAGACATTGTGTGATAAAACCACCTCAATACGAGGTGATATATGCAAAATTTTTCTTTTCATACCCACACCAACACTTTGGGTTTGTTTGACGGACATAATAGTATTTCCGAAATGATAGATGCAGCCTATAAGGCTGGGTATAAGGAGTTGGGAATTTCCAACCACATGATATATCATCCCAATATGCACACTAGCTCCGAGGCGCAAAAAAATGATAAAATGTTTCATGCTGACAAACAAAAAGCCAAAGAGATAATGTCAGCAGTTGTTGAAGAGATAAAGGAAAAAGCAAAAACCGCCCCAATAAAAGTTTATGCCGGCTTTGAGGTTGATTATTTTCCCTCCAAACGCTGGCGTGATGATTTTGAAGATATTATCTCGGCTGCGAAACCGGATTATCTGATAGGTGCAACGCACTTTATACGTACGGAAGATGAAAGTTTGGTGTTAAATTTGTATCACCTGAAAGAATCGAACTGTAGCGAATCTGAAAAAGAAAATTTAATGGTCTATTATTGGCAAAACATAATTGAATCAATTAAGAGCGGTTATTTTGACTTTATAGCGCACTTAGATGTCTGTAAATTGTTCAATTTAGGGGTTGAGCCTAAATGGGATGAATGGAAGCGTAAAGTAATTGATACTTTGGCAGAATATAATCAACCTTACGAACTAAACACCAGCGGCTGGCGCAAGGTTGGCGAACAGCATCCTCACCTATGGATGATTGAAGAGCTGAATAAAAGAGATATTTCGATAATTATAAGTGATGACGCGCATACGGTTGAACACGTTGCCTATTCCTTTGACCGTGCGGAAGAGTTGCTCGAAGAAATAAACTATAAAAATAGATATAAACCAAAAATAAAATAATAAGAAAAAGATTCAAGAAACATTGTTTAAGTCATTGTATTTAAAATAAATTAAAATAGATGTTTATAACTTGGTATAAAAAGTTTTAAAATCAATAGAAAATTTATATAAATATTTTTATGGAAAATTTAATCGAAAAATATAATGTTTCACGTGAAACAATAGAGCTTTTAAAAACTTATGAGGCTTCATTAAGAGAATGGCAACATAAGTTTAACTTAGTTAGCAATAATTCGTTGGAAGATGCATGGAATCGCCATTTTTTGGATTCGTTACAGTTGCTTGATTTAATACCGAAAGATGCTGAGCTAATGCTGGATTTTGGTTCTGGAGCCGGTTTCCCTGCAATGGTTTTAGCAATAGCTTTGCAAAATAAAACACCGTATTTAAAAATAAAATTAATTGAAAGTATTAAAAAGAAAACACTGTATTTAAACCATGTTGCGGAAATATGCCATATCCAAAATGTAGAAATCATAAATGACAGAATCGAAAATCTTCCACCACAAAAAGCAGATGTCATAACATCGCGCGCCATGTGTTCTTTGGACGAATTACTGAAATACGCTTATCGTTTCACATCAAGAAAAACCAAATGCATATTTCCGAAAGGTAAAAAATATGCCGAAGAAATTTCTGAAGCCGAGAAACATTGGAATTTTGAATATAAAATAATACCAAGCATGACCTCAGAAGAGGGAGCAATAGTAATCATAACAAACTTATTTGCAAAAGGAGATAAATAAATGCCGAGAATAATCGCAATAGCAAACCGCAAAGGCGGTGTGGGCAAAACCACCACCACGGTAAATGTTGCAACCGCCATGGCAGCTGCAGGCAAAAAAGTTTTAGTCATAGATTTAGATCCTCAAGGCAACGCCACAACATCAATGGGAATTGAAAAGAAAGGCCGTATGGCCTCATCCTACGAAGTATTGGTCGGTGCGGCAAGCTTAACACAAGCGATTGTTTGGACAGAGATACCAAACTTTTCGCTCATTCCCGCCTCACCGGACTTAGCCGGAGCAGAAGTAGAACTTGTTGATATGGAAAGACGCGAATTTGCTCTTAAAAACGCCATCGGAAACAATGCCGTAAATTATGATTATATATTAATAGATTGCCCGCCGTCATTAAGCTTAGTTACGATTAATGCACTTGTTGCGGCGAATGCTGTAATTGTACCGTTGCAGTGTGAATTTTTGGCATTGGAAGGAATCACCGACCTAATCCGTAATATTAATATCATCAAAAAGAAATTTAATCCTGACTTAGATTTGCAAGGTGTCGTTTTAACAATGTATGATAAACGCAATAATTTAAGTCAAATGGTAGAAGATGATGTAAGAAATTTCTTTGGCAAAAAAGTTTATCAAACCGTAATACCGAGAAACGTCCGCATATCGGAGGCCCCCTCACATGGCAAACCGGTATTGCTATACGATTTTAAATGCCCCGGCTCACAAGCATATATTAGTTTAACCGGAGAAGTTTTGAAAAGAGAAAAGGAATTAGTCGCATGCTAGCAGAATCAACCATTGAATTAGAAAAAATATCAGAAAACGATTCGCACCATAATAAAAGAAAGAGCTTGGGGCGTGGTTTAAGTGCATTGTTAGGTGATGATGATATCAGTTTTGAAGATATAGAAAAGAGCACGGAAAACACTGTATTTAAAGGTGGAGAAAGCAATAGCACCAAAGCCAATTTTGTAAAAATAGAAGACATCGACCCCAGCCCCTATCAACCCAGAACGGAGTTTGATGAAGAAGCCTTAAAGGCGTTGGCTCAGTCAATAAAGGAAAAAGGTGTTTTACAACCTTTGTTGGTTCGCAAACATAATAACGCCTACGAGTTAATTGCCGGAGAACGAAGACTAAGAGCATCCAAATTAGCAGGCTTGGAGGAAGTTCCTGTTATTATAAAAGAGATGAATGACCAAGAGGTATTGGAAGTCGCTTTGGTTGAAAACTTGCTGAGAGAAAATCTGTCAGCCATTGAAGAAGCCGAAGGCTTACAAAGATTGATAGATGAGTTTTCCCATACGCAAGAGGCCTTATCACAAATCATCGGCAAATCAAGAAGTCATATAGCCAATACATTACGCCTGCTGGGATTGCCGAAATCCGTTCAAGATTTAATTAAAGAAGGAAAATTATCAGCCGGACATGCCCGCAATTTGGTTGGTTTGGAAAATGCCGAGGAATTGGCCTTGCAAATCATCAAAAAAGATTTAAGCGTTCGACAGGTTGAAGAATTAGTGAATAAAATCAAGGCCGGCAGCAAGAACAGCAAACAGCCTAAAGCAAGCAAAGACAATGATATCATTGAAATAGAAAACAACCTAAAAAAACACTTAGGCCTCCGTATCCAAATCAATCCGGACAAACAAGGCGGAGGAAAAGTAGTATTGCAATACGCAACTGTGTCTGAATTAGATATGATAATTGACATTTTGGAACAAAAGCGTAAAAATAACACCATACTCAGCCCGACGCCGAACACATCAACAGAAGCGGCTCCGGCTGAAACAACCGAAAAATTCACCATGAAGATAATAGACTAAGGAAAGAAAAATGACAGATATTTTGGCAGAGATGAAAGCAAAATGTGAAAAAGCAGGTTATGTACCGACAGCCAATATAGAAAAGGTAGCAAAAGCCAAGAGCCGTATGTTTGCCGAGAACGAGTGGCAGCGTTGCCCCTGCGACAGTAGCAATAATGCACGTTTTTGCATTTCGGAATTATGCAAAAGCGATATTGAACGAGACGGCATTTGCCATTGCCATTGTTACAGCAAAAAATAAGAAAGAAAGCAGCGCAAGCTGCTTTTTTTGTGGATAGGCAATTTTTCAAAAGTAACCATATATTTACAAAATGCGGCTAACCTAGCGAAAACAAGCAAAGGATAAATTATATGTTTTTTTTCAAAAAAATAATAATGGGTATAGCCGCATTTGTTTTAATTTTATGGGGTGGCGCATGGACGCAAACCAATAGCACGCTCATGCAAGGCGGAGGTTTTATCGGATTAATCGTCGGCATAATCATTCTCTACATTTTTATCAAAATGGCATGGCGGGCAATGGGGTGCCTTCCGGCTATAATAATCATTTCGGGCATACTTGGATTTTTAACTTACGCGATTGGTGGTTTCAAAGACGGGATAGGAAATGTGGGACATAACATTAAAACATTTATGGGGCAAAGCTCCGAGGTTTATCGAACCACCCAAGGCAAATTATCAAAAGAAATTTCAAATTTTGACGTGAAACTAAATGAGGATGCAAGCGCAGACGAATATGCGCAGTCTTTTGACGAGAGTAAAGCCCCGCTGGGCAATAAACCGATAGAAGAAAGCGTAGATGAGGACGATTCTGCAAAATTAGTCGGCAAAGCAAGGGTTATAAGTGCCGACACATTACAAATTAATGGTTATAAGGTTTATTTGTATGGTATTGACGCACCCGAATTAAATCAAAATTGCGCTAACATCCAAGGGCGTTCGTATCAATGCGGCAAGGAGGCCGCCGGTTGGTTGCGGGGCTGGATAGGAGGCTATGATATCGAGTGCCGGATTCGTCAGATAAACGGCCGCAACATAAGTGCAACTTGTAAGTTAGGACCATATGACTTAGGGGCTGCGATTGTTAATGCCGGTTGGGCATTAGCGGATAAGAAAGCAAGCTCGGTTTATGTTCCGTACGAAGAATCAGCCAGAAAAGGCAAGCGAGGCCTTTGGAACGGTAGTTTTTATATGCCGTGGGCGTGGCGAGAACAAATTCAACGCGAACCCAACATAAAAGTCAAACGTAGCGGAGGATTTTTTTAGGAGAAATGCTTTAATGTATGAATTGAACTTAAAAACCACATCCGAAAATGATACCATAGAAATAGGGCAAAAACTGGCACGCATAGCAAGAAAAGGAGATTGTTTTGCCTTGTTCGGCACATTGGGTATGGGCAAAAGCGTTTTAGCCCGAGCTTTTGTTCAAGAATTATGCGGAACAGAAGAAGAAGTTCCCAGCCCGACATTTACATTAGTCCAGCTTTACGAAGCACCGAATTTTACAATATACCATTTTGACCTTTATCGCATAAAATCGGCGGAAGAAATTTTTGAATTAGGGATGGAAGATGCGCTGTATCAAGGTGTAACACTTATAGAATGGCCGGAAAAAATGGGAGGATATTTGCCGCGTAATTGTATAAGAGTAACCATATCCGCCGCCGATTCCCAACGTAGGATAACCGTTTCCGCAAATACGGAAGAGCAAATAACACGCCTAAAGGAGGTATTCGGTTAAATGTTAAACATCCACACGACATGTGTTTCAATAAAAAATCACGGTATTTTACTTTTAGGTGCACCAGCCTCAGGCAAATCGGATTTGGCATTGAGACTTATCCTCCATCACCAAGCAATTTTGGTATCAGATGACCGAACCGATATTGAAATAAAATCAAATAAAGCTTATGCGAATACGCCGCAAAAAATAGCAGGTATGATAGAGGTGAGGGGGGTCGGCATACAAAAAATGCCCTATATTTCGGGCATAGAAATAAAATTAGCCGTAGAATTGGTGAAGACCTACAAAGAAATTGAAAGACTGCCGCAAGAAGAATTTTATGAGATTGAGGGTATAAAAATTCCGTTAATTAAAATTTATCCGTTTGAAGCCTCTGCACCGGACAAGATTGTTATAAAATTAGACAGTATGGTTGATTAATTGAATGTTCTGACATAGGATAAAGTAAAAATAATTAAAGACTTTTAGAGAGAAAATCAATGAGTAACAAAATCGAACTCTTTTTACGAGCACTTGGCAAACCGTTAGTAAAATTTACAATGCGTTTAGGCGAATTAACACTGTTTATCGGTCGTTCAATATACAATTGCATCACCCCGCCGTTTTATTTCAAACTAATGGGACGGCAGTTTATGGACATAGGGTTTTATTCATTGCCGGTAGTTGGTTTAACCACAATTTTTGCCGGTATGGTTATAGCGTTGCAAAGTTATACGGGATTTGCACGCTTTGGAGCGGAAAGCGGAGTAGCATCGGTTGTTTTAATTTCGGTAACAAGAGAATTAGCACCGGCACTTTCAGGTTTGATGGTTGCAGGGCGTATAGGCGCGGCCATGGCGGCAGAAATAGGGACAATGCGTGTAACCGAGCAAATTGACGCATTGGTAACCTTATCAACCAATCCATTCAAATATCTGGTAGCACCGAGGATTATAGCCGGCATAGTCGTATTGCCGATTTTGGTTTTAATCGGAGATGTTATAGGCATATTCGGTGGTTATGTTGTCTGCGTATTCAAATTAGGATTTAATCCGGCCAATTATATTAATTCAACTTTGCAAAACTTGGAATCTTTGGATATCATCACCGGTGTAGTCAAGGCGGCGGTTTTTGGTTTTATTATAACCTTAATGGGTTGCTACAATGGTTATAAATCCAAAGGCGGAGCTCAAGGTGTCGGTGAGGCCACAACCAACGCGGTTGTTTCCGCCTCAATATTAATTTTGGTGTTCAATTACATCATCACCGAACTGTTTTTTGCAAAATAATTTATGGAGAGAAAAATGAGTGAAACAAAGATAAAGATAACCAATCTTCATAAATCTTTTGGCAAAAAAGTTGTTCTGGACGGCATTAACCTTGACGTTAAAAAAGGGGAATCACTGGTTGTTATCGGTGGCTCCGGTACGGGAAAATCAGTTTTAATCAAATGCATACAAGGACTGTTAACGCCAAACGAAGGTTCGATAATAATTGATGGCAAAGAAACTGTCGGAGCGAACAAAAAGCAGCAAGCGGAAATGCATTCCAAAATGGGAATGTTGTTTCAAGGCGGAGCGTTGTTTGATAGTTTAACCGTATGGGAAAATGTTGCGTTCAGCTTAATAGAAAATAAAAAAATGCCGCGAAAAGAGGCAAAAAAAGCAGCAATAAGTGTTTTGCGCCAGGTTGGTTTAGCCGCAGATGTGGCGGATTTATATCCGAGTGAGTTATCTGGCGGAATGCAAAAACGCGTAGGTTTGGCGCGAGCGGTAGCCACCAAACCGGAAATAATCTTTTTTGACGAACCGACCACGGGATTAGACCCGATTATGGCCGACGTGATTAATGGTTTGATAGTTGATTCTGTAAAGAGTTTGGGAGCCACGGCACTAACCATTACACATGATATGGCCTCGGTACGAAAAATAGCCGATAAAATAGCTATGTTGTACCATGGTAAAATCATATGGCAGGGAACGGTTGCCGAATTAGAAAAAACTGACAACGAGTATGTGCGCCAGTTTATCAACGGTTCATCACACGGACCGATAAAAGTGGAGATTTAAGTTGGTTAAAAAAAGCATAGAATATGTGTGCCAAACTTGTGGTGCCGTTTATCCGAAATGGCAAGGAAAGTGCGATTCATGCGGTGAGTGGAACACGATTGTTGAGGAGAAAATAGCAGCAGAAGGCTTTAGCAATCTTTCACCGAAAAAAAAAGGCGGAATAATAGATTTTGTGCCGTTGTACGGCGAAGAAAAAGCACTCTCTCGTTTGTCGACGGGGATAAAGGAACTCGACCGCGTATCGGGAGGCGGCCTTGTCCCTGGGTCGGTTATTTTAGTCGGCGGCGACCCCGGAATTGGCAAATCGACATTGCTTTTGCAGGTGAGTGCCTCAATTGCGTCTTCGGCAGGCAATCCTGAATGTTACTATATTTCGGGAGAAGAAGCGATAGACCAAGTGCGTATTCGAGCCAAACGCCTGCATCTGGAACAAACGCCGGTAAAATTAGCAAGTGCGACGGAAGTAAAAGATATCGTTGCCACGTTAGAAAAATCAAATGCAGCGGTAGTTGTGATAGATTCGATACAAACCATGTATCTGGATGAAGTAGAATCAACCCCCGGAAGTGTAGCACAGGTCAGAGCCTGCGCCTATGAACTGATAAAATTAGCCAAGCGCAAAGGATTTGCATTATTTTTGGTCGGACATGTAACCAAGCAGGGAGCTTTAGCCGGACCGAGAGTATTGGAGCATATGGTTGATACGGTTTTGTATTTTGAAGGCGAGAGGGGGCATCATTTTCGTATTTTGCGAGCCGTAAAAAACCGCTTTGGAGCCACGGATGAGATAGGCGTATTTGAAATGCAGGACCAAGGTTTGGTTGAAGTAGAAAATCCTTCGGCACTATTTTTAGCCGAGCGTCAGGGAAACATATCAGGGTCATGCGTCTTTGCAGGCATAGAGGGCTCAAGACCATTGTTAGTAGAGATACAAGCACTGGTATGTCCGACGAGCTACGCCAGCCCGCGCCGAGCGGTTGTTGGCTGGGATTCGAACAGATTATCAATGGTCTTGGCGGTTTTAGAAGCCAGATGCGGAATGAATTTCAGTTCACAAGATATATATTTAAATATCGCAGGGGGATTAAAGATATCGGAACCTGCGGCAGATTTAGCGGTAGCCATGGCAGTAATATCATCATTGACCAACAAGCCGTTGCCCTCAGACATGGTAATATTCGGAGAGATAGGCTTGTCAGGTGAGATAAGGGCGGTATCGCAAGCAAGTGCACGCCTAAAAGAGGCACAAAAGCTGGGATTCAAGAGTGCGATAGCACCCTCAAACTTAATCAATAAAGACAAAAAGAACCGCGCAATGGACATAGCCGTACATGAAATCGGCAATGTCCAACGCTTAATCAATTGGTTTAATTAGGAACAAAAAGATGACAGATATGAATAACTTGGACGTTATTATTTTAATAATCGTAGGCATATCGGCATTGATAGCCTATAGCCGAGGTTTAATCAAAGAGGTTTTATCCATCGTCGGGTGGATTCTGGGGTGTATAGCCGTCATTTATCTTTTGCCGATATTAAACCCGATAACAATGGAATATGTAAAAAATGGTACCTTTGCCGGTGTTTTGACCGCCGTAGCAATATTGATTTTATTTTTAGTTTGTTGGGTATTATTTACAGCCAAAATAGTCGGCAAGGTGCGAACCAGCAAATTAGGCGGACTGGATCGTATGCTGGGATTATTTTTTGGCATAGCCCGTGCCTGTTTATTGATAATATTATGCTATATATTGATAGGCTGGGTAGTTCCGCCGGAAAAGCAATCGCCGATATTGCAGGAATCAAAATATTATACATTGGCAGGAACTTTTGCGGATCCGATTGAAAATCTGATTCCGGAAGAGACCTTGGAAAAAATCAAAAATTCTTCATTTTTGAGTACGCCGAAAAAAGAAAAAGCATCGGAAGAAAAAACGATTGAAGAAAACAAAGTAAAGAAAAAGGCTCATAAAATTGAAAAAGAAAAGGAGCAAGAAAAAACAGAGCAAGAAGAGCTGTTTAACAAATTAACGCAGCCGAAAATCAAGAAGAAAAATCCGACACCGAAAGCAAAGGAGAATTTTGACGGTTACAATAAGAATGAACGAGCCGATTTAGATAGATTGATAGAAAACATCGAAGAATAAAATTAAAGCTCTCAGAAAATACTGAGAGCTTTAATTTTACAACAGCTTTCGTGAATTAAGCGCGAGTTGAATAGTTCCCTCATCCAAATAATCGAGCTCGCCTCCGATAGGAATACCTTGAGCCAATGTAGAAATTTTAATATTAAAGGGCTTAAGTTTCTGCATCAAATAATTAGTGGTAATCTGTCCGTCAACCGTAGCCGGCAGAGCCAAAATAACCTCATTAATACCTTCTTTTTCGATTCGATAAAAAAGCTTTTCGATATTCAAGTCCTCGGGAGAAACGCCGTCAAGGGCAGATAAAATTCCGCCCAAGACATGATATTTTCCGCGAAACATACCGCCTCTTTCCATAGCCCAAAGGTCAGCCACATCTTGCACCACACAAATAAGAGAAGCATCTCTGGCATTGGAAGAACAAATCGGGCAGGGCGATTCTGTATCAAAATTTCCGCAAATTTCACAGGTCTTGACATTATCAGCTACATCACGAAGAGCAGAGATTAAAGGCAAAAGCAAAGATTCTCTCTTTTTGAGAAGTTGTAAAACAATGCGCCTTGCCGAGCGTTGCCCGAGAGCAGGGAGTTTTGCAACAACCTTAATAAGCTTTTCAATATCTTTTCCGGCCACTTTATTTCCCCGCTAGAATGGCAATTTCAACCCTGGGATATTCATACCGCCGGTAACGGATTTCATGCCTTCATTCATCATATTTTCGACTTTGGCTTTAGCGTCGTTATGGGCGGCAACAATAAGGTCTTCAAGAATGTCGGCTTCATCGGCAACTACCAACGACTTATCGATTTCAACTTTTTTCATCTCAAATTTTCCGTTGAGTGTAACTTTAACCATGCCGCCGCCGGCCGCGCCGCAAACTTCTTGCTGAGCAAGTTCGTTTTGCATGTCTTCCATTTTTTTCTGCATCATTTGAGCTTGTTTCATAATACCTTGAATATTAAGCATGATAATTAATCCTCTTCATCATTAAATAGGTTGTCATTATAAGTGTTAAACTGATTTTCATCATTTTGAGAAGTATCGTCATCATCATCTTCACTGTTTTGAGAGATTTTGCGTGTAATAGTTTCGATTCTGGCCCCTTTAAACTCAGCCAAAATAGCTTTAACCAAAGGAGATTCCATAATATCTTTGCGTTCTTCGGCAAGTTTAGCATCTTCTTTTTGAAAAAGGGTTTGCCCGAGATTCCCGCGTACCGTATCGATTTTCCAGCTTTTTCCAGTAGCTTGTTCCAAAATTTTATGAAGGTTCATAATAAAATCGGGAGAAATTTTGTCTGTGATGGTCATTTTGATATAACCGTCATGAAAATCATCAAAAGAAACATCGCTTTTGAGGGAATAGACAATCAGCAAACGCCTTGTTTGTTCAAGATAGGAAATAAAATCCTCCGGCGAATTAAAAAAATTTGCGGGCTTGCTGCCACCCTCCGCATTTTGAGGCGTATTTTGCGTTAAAACGGCAGCAGAAACGGGATTAGAGATATTAGCAGATAGAGAGGAGCCATTTTCAAAATGAGGCGCTGTAGCCCCTAAATTAGAGTTTTTTTTTACGTCCGCCAAAATCTCAGCCGGTGTCGGCAATTCGGCACTATAGGCAATACGAATAAGAATCATCTCCAAAGCGTCAATCTGCACGGGAGCAATTTGCATTTCCGATACACCTTTAATCAGCATTTGCCATATTTTGGATAACACGGCAATAGAAACGCTGACGGCCATTTTTTTTGCAAATTCACGTTCTTCTTCCGAGACGCTCGATTCTTCAACGGAAGAAGGAATGATACGCGTTTTGGCAACAAGATGAGTAACATTGATTAAATCTTGTAAAATAGTTGTCGGATTAGCTCCGTTTTTATATTGAGTTTGCAAGAGTTCGATAACTTTATCAACATGACCAGAGACCAAATTTTCAAATAATTCAAATGTTTGAGAACGGTCGGCCAAACCAATCATATTTTTAACGACATCGATTTTAACATTTCCCATACCCAAAGAAACGGCTTGGTCGAGCAAAGACGTCGCATCGCGAGCCGAACCGTCGGCCGCTTTGGCAAGCATTTGCAAAGCTTCTTCATCAGCTTGTAACGCCTCAGATGCGATAATTTTATGATACATCTTCATGAGTTCTTCAATTTTGAGGCGTTGAAGGTCGAACCTCTGACAACGAGATAAAATCGTAACCGGAACTTTACGAATTTCGGTTGTCGCAAAAATAAAAATCACATGAGAAGGAGGCTCTTCAAGTGTCTTTAAAAGGGCGTTAAAAGCATTTTTAGAGAGCATATGCACTTCATCAATGATATAAATCTTGTAGCGTGCATTTGTAGGCTTATAACGCACCCCGTCAAGAATTTCGCGAATATCATCGACGCCGGTACGAGATGCGGCATCCAATTCCATAACATCAATATGGCGTCCGGCCGTAATAGCTTTGCAGTTTTCGCAAACCCCGCAAGGATGAACGGTAGGCCCACCATTACCATCCGGACCGACACAATTAAGAGCTTTAGCGATAATTCGGGCGGTAGAAGTTTTTCCGACGCCTCGGATACCTGTTAAAATATAAGCATGATGTAAACGGTTGTTTTTAATGGCGTTTGTTAAAGTTTGCACCAAAGCATCTTGCCCGAGCAAATCATCAAAATTTTGCGGACGATACTTTCGAGCCAAAATAACATATTGATTATCTGAATTATTATCTGTATCTGCCATTTTCAAACGCCACAATTGAAAAAAACGGAGGAACATTGACCTCAGTCGGGTTCGTTACGGCTGCTTCCTTCCGGACCTGACCGGATTGGCGAATGACTAATCCAATGCCCTCCGCAAACAATATTCCCGAAAAAGAAATATTTTTCAAGAAAAAAATCAACAATTTCTCACACAATTACTGAATAATCACATTTTTTTCTTGTAAAGCACGTCGAATAATGTCCATTTCATCACCATTAGTTGAGTAATGGTAAGAGAGTGCCTGCCCGTAAATAGCATTTTCGGCGGCAGCTTGGTCTTTTCCAGTAATCACGGGAGCGGGAACATTCATGTCGACGGCGATGTCAGAAGCAAAATCATTCAAGTTATTAGAAAACTTAGTCGGAGCATTTTGTACCAAAACATTTCCGTTCGGAGTAACTTCATAAACTTCCAAGCTGTGCTCGTTCATACCGTTTTGAAAGATTCTGAAAATTCCGTTGACACCGACATATCCGTCGGGAGAAGTAATGTATAAGTTTAAATCATCAGGATTCTTTTTAGCCAAAGAAGAGGCGAGAGCAACCGCGTCATAAGCTAAAGAATAAATCGGAGCCGGCTTTTCACCAAAGGTATTGGCATATTTCTGAGCAAAGAAAGCACTATGCGTGCGCGACATAGCCGGAAACCAAGCTCCGCTGGCCATAGTTTCTTTGGTTAAATCCGTATTTTCCCAAACGGCGGTACCCAAGAAACGCACATCGGGAGAATAGACATCATAGTAGCCGAACATAGCTAAAGCAGACTTAAGTTGAGCACCGGAGGCAGGAATCAAAACGGCATCAAAAGCAACATCACCCAGAGCTTGCGTGCGGTCTAAGCGTTGAAGAGCAGCCCGAGCGCTGGAACTTCCCTCATCGGCTTGTTCTTGCAAAGAACGCTTGACTTTGCGTAACCTGCTGTTGCGTTTATCAAAATCAGTCAATTCTTTAACCGGAGTGGTAAAGTCGGTCGTGTTTGGGGGATAAAAAGCAATATTTGTCAGAGCAACGCCGTTTTTTTGTGTTGACATAACCGCAGCTTTAGCAATGGCAATCCCAGTCGCATCATCAGGGATGAGCAAAGCGAACTTTTTCTTGCCCTGCTTGGCGGCGTAAGAAATGATACTGTCAACTTGTTCATTAATGAGCAATCCCAAGGTATAAATCTGTTCTTGCAAAACGGAAGGATTAGTAGAAAAGGCAATAACAGGTACATTGGCTTGAGTAGTGTTTTCTTCAATAGCCTTAACGGAAGTACTCATCAACGGCCCGAGAATGAGTTGAGAATTTTGGTTAAGAGCATTTTCGACAGCGATTCTTGCCCCGCTGGGCGTACTTTGCGTATCATAAAATTGCACGACAAGGTTATCGGATTTAACGTCATCAACGGCCATAAGCGCGGCATTTTTGAGACCTTGTCCGTAAGTAGAAGCACTACCGGTCAACGGTAGAAGCATTCCCACTCGAAAAGAACTGTCTCTGTTATTTTCATCAATAAGATTAACACCGGTCTCAACCTGACTATCAACAGCATAATCAGAACCTGAGATTTTGGGATGTACGGATGAGGTAGAAGACTGACATCCGGCCAGCACCAACCCGACGAAAAGAAAAACATATTTTTTTAACACTTGCATTTTGCCCCAAAAAACTTCATTCTGTAACAACAAGATAATACTAATAGATTTAATTTAAAAAACTACTAATGTCAAAGAAAGAATAACGGATGAAAAACGGTTTATACATCATAGCGACCCCAATAGGCAATTTGGGAGACATTTCGCCCCGAGCAATAGAGTGCTTAAAGTCAGCCGAAATCATAGCCTGCGAAGACACGCGGATAAGCAAAAAACTCTTATCGTTGTTATCGGTGAGCATCAATAAAGAGTTTATGACGCTCCATGACCACAATGAGGAAGTTCATACCGAAAAGATAATAAGTAAAATAAAGGAAGAGGGCAAATCCGTAGCCCTGATAAGCGACGCGGGTTCACCGCTGATTTCCGACCCTGGGTATAAGCTCATCCGCACATGCCGCGAGCAAAACATTTATATTACGACGATTCCGGGGTGTTGTGCGCTGATATGCGCATTACAGTTGTCGGGATTACCGACCAACCGTTTTATGTTTGCCGGTTTTTTGCCGAATAAAGATAAAGCCAGAACGGATTCTTTTTTGTCAGTTAGAGAAATTAATGCAACGATAATATTTTATGAAACGGCCAATCGGATTCAAAAGACATTGGAAGCGGCAAAAGAAATATTTGCGAACCGCGAAATGGCCGTGGCAAGAGAAATAACGAAGGTCTATGAAGAATGTATCAATGGCACGGCAGAAGAGTTATTGGCGCATTTTTCGCAACATCCGCCCAAAGGCGAGATGGTTTTAATGATAGCCCCGCCAAATACTTCGGAAAAAGAAAAAAGCATTGATATAAAAGCTGAATTAGCAAGGCTTATGAAAGAAAAGAGCCTAAAATCAGCCGTTAAAGAAATAGTTGAGACCTATAACTTGAACAAGAACGAAGTCTACGAACAAGCCTTGGAACTAAAGAATGAAAAATAAAACATCGGGAAATTTTGGGGAGTGGCTGGCACGAATGTTCTATCGACTGACAGGATATGAAATTGTTGAAAAAAATTATATAACCGGCCGCGGAACCCATGCGGGAGAAATAGATTTCATAGCCGCGAGAGGAAGAACGATAGTATTTGTAGAAGTCAAAAAGCGTCAAAACCTTGAAGCGGCTTCATACGCCCTTCGCGAGAGCCAAAAACAACGCATACGCAAAGCGGCGGAAACATATCTGTCCCGTCGCCCGCAGTATCAAAATTATGATGTCCGTTTTGATGCTGTTTTAGTTAGATTTCCTTGTTTTATCAAAGTAATAAGGAATGCGTTTTAAGCCACTTCTTGAACCAGATTTCTGGCCTCATCCATCAAGTCGTCAAAAGAAAGCGAAAAGTTGGAATAAATCCATTTTTCTTCAAGTTTATCAAGAATATCCCCGATTTTGCGGTTATCATGGATTCCTGCCTCAATAATATTTTGCCCTTTAATAGGAAATTTAGGAATATCCATCGTCTGGATTCTATCAATAATCAGCTTAAGGTTTTCGGGTTCTTTTTTATTGAGCGCACAAAGAATAAGAAACTTGTGATAACAAAAATCGCGTCCGTAACGGTAGAGCAAACGTCGGATTCCCTCCATAGATAAAAATTCATCAAAAGGAGGATTGTTAACGGCCCACCGAACGAACAATTCACGGTCTTTTTTTGAGAATTTAATCCGCATAGCCAAGTTTTCGGCCAATCTTTCTTCGGGTTCAAACAGTACGAACCATCGACGCAAAGCCGAAGGAGAAATATGATGCTTGCTGACTAAATCGATTAAGAATTGCAACTTGTCCAAATTATGCGTTTCGGGAAACAAAAAATCCAAAATTCCGTTTTTAACCATAATCTGAATGGTTTCGGCAGCTCTGGGAGTTAACAATATTTTCTGAAATTCATCGCGGATTCGCTCAATGGAAATGGTTTTAAGGCCTTCGCGGTTATCTTTGCAAGCTTTGAGAGCCTTTTTATCCATTGCGCCTTTTCCGAACAAAGCATAAAAACGGAAGAAACGCAAGATTCGCAAATAATCTTCTTGAATGCGTTGGTTAGGATTCCCGATAAAGCGAACAACCCCTTTTTCCAAATCGTCGATTCCGTTATAATAATCAAAGACATTTCCTTTTTCATCGGCATAAACGGCGTTTATGGTGAGGTCTCGGCGGGAAGCATCTTCATTCCAGTCAGAAGTAAACTCAACCACGGCATGCCTACCGTCGGTAGAAACATCTTTGCGCAAAGAAGTAACTTCCAAAACCTTATTACCGATAACCACGCCGACTGTTCCGAATTTAATCCCGATAGGCACGGTTTTAAGCCCGTTTTCTTCGCAAGCTTCAACCAGTTCTTCGGGAGAAAGGTCGGTAGCCAAATCCAAATCAAGATTTTTTTCGGGCAAACCGGCCAAAGTATCGCGCACGGCTCCGCCGACAAAGCGCAAAGCACCGCCATGACTTTCGACCGTATCAAACAAAAACAAAACTTTAGGGTCAGTAATCAATTTACCGATGTCAATATAATTATCGCGCATCATTTTTCAAAAATCCTCTAAACTTTAGCCACGAAGTTAACATTTTTTATAGATATTGCAATTATAATCTTCACAAACTAACCGATAATGTGAGAAAAAAGGATGTTTAAGATTAAATTAGCAATTTTTTGTGGTTTATTTCTGAGTTTAGGGGCGAACTTAGCATCTGCGGCGGGAGGGCCGAAGCTTTTGGGCGAGTATAAAGATTGGGTGGCATATTATTACGACGACCCGAGAGGAATGGTCTGTTACATAGCCTCGACCCCCAAGAAGGACGAAGGAAAATACACGCGCCGCGGCGACATATATGTTGTTGTAACGCATCGACCGGCGGAAAGGAGCTATGATGTTGTAAACTTTGTTGCGGGATATAATTATAAAAACGGTTCACCGGTAGAAGTCAAAATCGGCACCACGACGATTAACGATATTTTCACGGAAGGCGACAAGGCGTGGACGTTGAACGGAACAATAGATAAAGAGTTGGTTGATGCGATGAAAAGAGGGCAGAGAATGATAGTAAAAGGCGTTTCGGACAAGGGCACGGCAACCAAAGACACTTATTCACTGAATGGATTTATGAGTGCCTACCGAGCCATCAACGCCAAGTGCAAGAGATAAAGAATGGAAAAAACGGAATTAATCGGCTTGTCTAAAGAAGAAATCGCCCAAGAGATAGAAAAATTGGGCGAGAAGGCGTTTCGCGCCAAACAATTGTGGCAGTGGTTGTACTTTCACGGTGTAACCGATTTTGAAAAAATGACCACTTTTTCAAAAGACTTGCGTGCTAAATTGGCTGAGAGTTACAAGATTACGCGCCCCAAAATCGTAACGGAGCAAATATCAAAAGACAAAACCCACAAATGGCTGTTTGAGTTTTCGGACGGACAGAGGATAGAAACTGTTTATATACCGGAAGATGACAGAGGAGCAGTCTGCATATCCACACAAGTCGGTTGCGCGGTGGGTTGCAAGTTTTGCCATACCGGCAGCCAAAAAATCACCCGAAACTTGACTGCGGGAGAAATTGTTGGGCAGTTTATGGCGGCAAGGGACGCTTATGGAGAATGGCCGTCTCCGACGGATGAAACGCGTTATTTATCCAACATCGTGGTAATGGGCATGGGTGAACCCTTGCACAATATGGAAAATGTGATAAAGGCTTTGAAGATTTTAACCGACGGCGATGGAATTGCGATATCCAAACGGCGCATAACCTTGTCGACATCGGGTATAGCACCCAATATCGTGCCGATGATTCAGGCAACGGGCGTTAAATTAGCCATAAGCCTTCACGCGCCTAATAACGAGAAACGCTCACAAATTATGCCGATAAACAAGCGTTACCCGATTGAGGAGATATTAAAAGCCTGCAAAGCGTATCAAGAGCTTGACGGCAGCCATTATGTAACCTTTGAATATCTGATGCTGAAAGATTTTAATGATTCTCTGGATGACGCGAGAGAATTAATGGATATTATGCGCAAAAACAAAATCAACGCCAAGTTTAATTTGATAGCGTTCAATCCATGGCCGGGGTGCGGCTTTGAGGCCAGCCCCAAGGAGAGAATAGCGGCCTTTTCCAAAGAGTTGCAAAAAAATCATTTTTCCGCACCGATAAGAACACCGCGCGGGCAAGATATTTTGGCGGCTTGTGGCCAGCTAAAGTCAAAAAAAGACGAAAAAACAGCCCCGAAAGGAGAATAAAAAATCCTTTTCAAAGGGCTGTTTTCTTTTAGAACCTAAGAAAGTTATTCATCAACTTCTTGAGGCTGAGCTTTTTCTTTCTTTAAGCGAGCAAGGGCTTTGTCTACCAACGGCTCAATCTTGTTTCTGTTCTTATAAGCGGCAATTCCAGCACCGACAATGGCAAAACCACCTACAATGATTCCAATAATACCAGCTTTTTTCATAATGAAAAAAAATTTTTAAAGTTAAACAACAGATTAATAAACACAAGAATAAATAAACAAAACTAAAATAGACAATCAAAAGTAAAATGTAAAGAAAAATTTTTAAGCCACAAATAAGTCTTTTATTTTATCAAAAAAGCCTTTTGCCTCCGGTTGGCAGTTGTCGTTTTGGCTTAAAGAGCGAAATTCTTCGAGCAGTTCTTTTTGCCTGTCTGTCAAATGAGTTGGTGTTTCCACTCTGAATTGCACAAACAAATCACCGCGGCGTTTAGAGCGCAAAATAGTCATACCCTCGCCGCTGATTTTGGCTTGTTGGTCGGTTTGCGTTCCGGCAGGAATATTAACTTCAATTTTTTCACCTTGAATATCCGGAATTTCTATTTTTCCGCCCAGAGCGGCCGTTGCTATGGAAATCGGCACCCGAACATACAGATTAGCCCCGTCGCGAATAAAGAGCTTGTGTTCTTGAATGGAAATAAAGACATAAAGGTCGCCGTTATCACCGCCTCTAATTCCGCTTTGTCCTTCGTTTGGAATACGCATACGGGTATTGTCTTCAATACCGGCTGGAATTTTGACTTTGAGCGTTTTCTCGTGATGAATAACACCTTCGCCGTTGCATTCTTTACATTTGTCTTTAACGACATGCCCCTCGCCATGGCAGTTCGGACAAGTTGTTTCCATAATCATAAAGCCGTGTTGAACGCGAATTTTGCCTCTTCCGCCGCAGTTTTGACAAATCGGAGCTTCTTTGCCGTCGGCAGTACCGTGTCCGTGGCATTTTTCACAAACGGAGGTAGTCGGAATTTTAATTTCCTTTTCCACACCGTTAAAAGCCTCTTCAAGAGTAATTTCGAGATTATAGCGAATATCTGCACCGTCTTGTGCTTGTGAGCGAGAGCCATTGCGTCCGCCGCCCATAAAATCAGAAAAAATATCTGAGAAAATATCTGAAAAACCGCCGCCGGAGAAGTTAAAGTCAAACCCGTTAAACGGATTTCCACCGCCCATACCGCCGTTGGCAAAGGCTTGCTTGCCGTAACGGTCATAAGCCGCGCGTTTTTGCTCATCTTTAAGCACGTCATAAGCCTCGTTAATGGCCTTAAACTTATTTTCGGCCTCTTTGTCCCCTGGGTTGCGGTCGGGATGATATTTCATCGCCAATTTACGATAAGATTTTTTAATTTCGTCGGCGCTGGCGTTTTTCTGAACTTCTAACAGCTCGTAATAATCAATTTCATCGGTCATTTTCAAAACTTCATAAAAGTGTAACAAGCAAACTTATCCCATATTTAAGGTTTTTATTTGCAAAACGCAAGATGAAAAGCGCAGAAAATAAGCAAAAAATAACAATATCTTAATAAATGAGTAGTAAAATCGAACCAAATAGACAAAATATTTGCAATATCGAAAATTTTGTGCTATATTAAAAACAGAATTTGGCACAAAAAAGGCCGCACAACATATGGAGAAAGACTATGGCTAAGTATAATATAAATAATATAGAAAATGACGAAAAGTTTTTGCAGTTCATAAAAGACGAATACGGCTATGAAAGTTTCGGAGATATACCGCCGTTTGAAACGACCGCCTTGTTAATAAAGTTCCGTATGCGTGAAAAAGATGATTTTAGCCTGAACGAGGAGGTTGGTAAAACATTAAATCCCGAAGCCCTTAAGGCAAATATCAAGGACGAAGAAGCCGCGAGAATCAAAGAAATATATTTTGGAAGTAAAGATGCGGTTTTGGAAACGGAAGACAGAGTATTTTTAGCGGCAGTAACACATACGATTAAAGAAAACAATCAAAACATAGAGAGCATAAGGATATATAAAGAGGCACAAAAGCAGGGCATAAAACCGAATAACAATACGAACCAAAATCAGACGGGACTCCAAGCCGTCAATACGGGCAATGCCGGCAATGGAGGCAATGGAAACAACGGAGGCAATAATGGGACTCCGCCGAACACAACCGATTTGGCAATCAGAAATCCCAATGACGGCAATAACAACACACTTCAAGTAACGGAAGGCAACGGCGGCAACGAAGGCAATGATGGCAATAATAATGAAAACGAACTTGATGATTTAGAAAGAATTAGAAGTGCCTCATCCGACATGAATGATGGTTTTTTTGATCAAGTCAAACTTGAAACCTTGCACGACATGGGCGTCATTAATGATGCAGACTTCAACCGCGGCCGACAATCGGTGCAAGACGCAATCGATGTTCTGAATAATATCAGAGAACTCTCCGCAAATGAAGTAACGTCATATGAAAACGGCGTCGCAGACAAATTGTTGCAAGATAAAGAGCATTTTAACATCGTTCCGCCAAAACTATTGGGACAGTTGTATGAATCAAA
>CALXPT010000006.1 GCA_944390355.1 uncultured Alphaproteobacteria bacterium
GCCCGTTATACAAGATAAACAAAAGCTCGTTATGTGAGTCGAATAATAAGATTTAAGAAAAATTGTGAAGGAGTGTACACAAGAGTACATGACTGAACAATTTATTCGCAAAATCTGTATTAGTCGACCACAGAACGAGCTTTTATACGAACTTTGTAAAAGTTCGGAGAATAGTACAGATAGAGGCATTTCTAGCTGCGAGAAAAATTTTAGTGTACACAGAAGTACATGAATTTTTCGAGACAGCGTAAAATGCCTCTAGATGTGCTGTTATACGAACTTTTTTATTCGTTTACATTAATCCTCATAGCATAGAACGACCGCCATACGAAGATTAAGGCAATCAGCATAAAGACCGCACCCAAAATCAAAGATACATGACGCGGAGCTGAAACGGCAATTTCCACCGCCAACAAACCGAATAAGGTTGTAAATTTGATAATCGGGTTAAGCGCAACGGACGAGGTGTCTTTGTAAGGATCACCAACCGTATCACCGACAACGGCGGCAGCGTGCAAATCCGTACCTTTCTCGTTGAGGTCGACTTCTACCACTTTCTTGGCATTATCCCAAGCACCGCCGGCGTTAGCCATATAGAGAGCTTGGAACAAACCAAAGACCGCGATTGAAATCAGATAGCTGGCAAAGAGGTTCGGATCAAAGCAAGCAAACGCAAGCGTGAAAGAGAAGATCGCCACAAAGATGTTAAACATTCCCTTTTGCGCATAGAGCGTGCAGATACGAACAACTTCTTTGCTGTCTTGAACGGAAGCAGCTTTTTTGGTGTTGAGCTTAATGTGCTTTTTAATAAAGTCGACTGCGCGGTAAGCACCGGTAGACACGGCTTGCATAGACGCGCCGGAAAACCAGTAAATAACCGCACCGCCCAAGATAATTCCGAACAAAACTTCCGGAGCCAAGAGCGAGAGCTTCAAATCCAAGAGCAAAATGATAGAGAAAATCATGGTAGCCGCACCGATAACCGCCGTACCGATAAGCACCGGTTTAGCGGTTGCTTTGAAGGTGTTTCCGGCACCGTCATTAGCTTCAAGGAAGTGTTTTCCGTTTTCAAAATCAGGCTTGAAACCAAAGTCTTTTTCAATTTCTTTATTAATGCCTTTGATATTCTCAATCTGAGAAAGTTCAAAAACGGACTGAGCATTATCGGCCACCGGACCGTAGCTGTCAACGGCGATATTAACGGGTCCCATACCGAGCATACCAAAAGCCACCAAACCAAACGCGAACACGCTCGGATAAACCATATAAGCATCCAACCCTTCGCGAGCGGTAACATAAGCGATAGCCATTAAAGCGACCATGACGATTCCCTGCCAAAAGGCGGAGAAATTTCCGGACACGATACCGGAGATAATGTTCAAAGAAGCACCGGCCTCACGGCTTGAGTTAACAATTTCCTGAACATGTTTTGATTTCGGCGAAGTAAAGATTTTGGTAAATTCCGGAATAATAGCCGCAGCCAAAGTACCGCAAGAAATAATCACGGAAAGTTTCCACCACAAATCAGGCCCCATATTTCCAATCATAAGGTAAGACACACCGAAAGTCATCAAGATAGACACGACGGAAGTCAACCAAATCAAGCTGGTCAACGGCTTTTCAAAATCAAATATTTTGACATTGCTGTAACGAGCTTTAGAGAGTGTACCGTTCAACCAGTAAGAGAACATGGAAGTAACAATCATCAACAGACGCATAGTGAAAATCCAGACAATCAAGCGAGCTTGAATATCGACGCCGTTTGCCATCAAAGCGAGCTGTCCGTCAGGCAAATACATCATACCCGCGCCAAGCACGATAAAGCTGATGAGAGCGACACCGGTAACACCATATGTTTCAAAACCATCGGCGGTCGGGCCGACAGAGTCGCCGGCATTATCACCGGTACAATCGGCAATCACCCCTGGGTTACGGGCATCATCTTCATCGATTTTGAAAATAATTTTCATCAAATCGGCACCAATATCGGCGATTTTGGTAAAGATACCGCCGCAAATACGCAAAGCGGCCGCGCCGAGGGATTCACCGATGGCAAAACCGACAAAGCAAGCGCCGGCACTTTCTCTGGGAACATAAAGCAAGATAGCAATCATCATGATTAATTCGACACAGATAAGCAACACGCCGATAGACATACCGGAGCGCAGCGGCAAACTCATCACGGGATAAGGCTTTCCTTGCAAAGACAAAAAGGCGGTACGAGAATTGGCATAAGTATTAATGCGCATACCGAACCACGCCACACAGAAAGACCCTAAAATACCCAAGATAGACCACATCAAAATAGTCAATACCTTGGACATAGGGGTAGAGTTGAGATAATAGAAATAATAGAAAATGCAAACTGCAATAAACAACTCCAAAATCACCAAGAGTTTGGATTGTTGTTTCATATAGGTTTTGCAAGTTTCATAAATAGTGTTAGAAACATTGAGCATAGCCTCATGAGCCGGTATTGCGCGAATTTTAAAGAATTCATACAAACCGAAAGCCATACCCAAGACACAAAGAATCAAGCCATACATCAATATCTGACTTCCGGTAACGGACAAGCCGAAAATATCATAACCGACATCAAGGCTTGGGACTTTCAAATCAATTTCCGAAGCATGAGCTTGAGAAAAACCGGCCGCAAGCGCCATAAACAAAACCAGCGCAAAGGAACCGATTCTTTTTAATGCTTTCATCGTTATTTCCTTATAAAGTTAACACAAAAATTAATAAACCGAACCACTATAAGGGGAGGAAGAAGTGATTCCTTTTTTATTATGAAGAGATGATAGATTCCTGAGTCTAAAAAATGTGTTAACTCTTTAAAATGATTCAAAAATTTCGGATTAAGTCCATGAAAAAGAATCACATTTTTTTTGCATATTGGATTCTATTTTTTACAACAAAAAAGCTGAAGAAAGATTTTCCTCAGCTTTCAAAAAAAACAATAATCAGTCCCAATCGGCCAGCAAACACATTGCCTGTATAAACTGGTTGATAGCCTCCACATCAGCAAAACCGGTCTTTTTTTGCAGATAAGCACCAGACTGAATTGTTTTAACCGCAGCCGCCAGTTTTTGCCGACTGTCAGCGCGCAAAGACAAGCCCATTTCCGCCAACGGCTCACCGCTTTTTGCTTTAGCATTCGGCAACAAAGAGATAGCGGTTCCACCGATTGACGCCACATCAAACATGAGCGGCGACGAAAAGGAACAAACAGCCCCCTTGCCCCTTTGTGTCAAAGTCTTCAAAGCCAAAATGGTTGAGCAATACCCCACATCCAATTGTTCGGCAGCAGGAAGTCGCGATAGAACTTCGCATCTAAAATCATCATCGTCTTTCGGATGAAATGACAACAAGACTTTAACATTTTTGCATTTTCCCAAAACAAATGACAAATAGCCAAGAAAAAGCTTGTCATAATCCGAATGCGAAGATAAAAAAATCAGCGGAAACTCACCTAACTTAAGCCCATTTAACCGCCTTATTGCCGCATCAAATCGGAAGCCACAATAAAATACGCCGGCAACATACGTTCCGTTAAAATTTGTTTCAAAGCCTCCTCATTATAGAAGACCTTATCCAAAATCCCAACGGAATTTATGTTCAAAAGGTGCGCCGCATTAATCGCCGCATCTTCCAATCCGCCCGAAACAAGCTTTGACAAGCTTGTAACCACCAAATCCGGTTGCAGTTGAGCAACTTTTTTACTCAGAGCCATTTTTCCTTTAGAATCAAGCTTTTCGGTCTGAGCAAAATGCTTATACAGGTAGGAAAACACCATTCCGTCATCGCACCAAACCGCAATTTCACACCGTTTCGCCAAATAAGGCAAAGCTTCACAAATAGCATGAGCAACGCCTGCATCGGCCATGCAAAAAAGTATTTTTTTCATATAAAAAATTAATAATAAAACATTTGAGTATAGGCTATCATTATGACAAAATTTTGTCAAACAAATAATCAATTCTCAATTAACGATTCCCGTGCGGCAAAGGCAAATAAGTTTCCCATTCATCGGCTTGCTGATAAAAGGCAATACCTTCGGCCAACAACTTGTCTTTTTCTTCATTTGAAATTTCTTTTCCTTCAAAAGAAAAGTCGTTGAGCGGCTTAAGAATGACATCCGTACCACCCTTGACATAACCGACCTTTTGATAATTACTGACAAAAAAGCGCGATTCATAATCCGATTTCAAAATATCTTGCCCCCAAAAACTGCTGACATAATCAAAATTAAGGATTCCCAAGAGTGTCGGCAAAATATCAATCTGGCTGACAGCCATATCAACACGCTGCGGTTTGACAAGTTTAGGTGCATAAATAATTGCCGGAATATGGTGTCCCTCAAGGTTTATTTCTTCTTTTCCGGCGGCACCGGCCGTGTGATCAGCTACAAACACAAAAACGGTATTATCAAACCAAGGTTTGGTTTTAGCCGTTTCAATAAACTTTCCGATAGCATAATCGGCATAAAGCACCGCCCCCCTGCGTTTATGTTTACCGGATTTAAGCGGCAAATTTTCATCGGGATAGGTATAAGGTCTGTGGTTAGAAATAGACAGCATAACGGAAAGGAACGGCTTACCCTTGGCATAAGACTTGTCCGCTTCTTGAATAAGTTTATGATAAGTATCCTCGTCGCAAGCCCCCCAAGCATTGGCAAAAGTAACCTCACCTTTATTCCAAGTTCCTCTGTCCACAACTTCAAAGCCGTTATTGGCAAAAAAATAGTTCATATTGTCAAAATACCCGAAACCGCCGTAAATCCACTTATTTTCATAGCCTTTTTCCGCAAAGATAGAACCAACGGAGCGCAAATTTTCATTATGGTCGCGACGCACGATAGACATCCCCGGCAGAGGAGGAACCCCAAGCGTTAAAGCCTCGATTCCTCTGACTGAGCGCGTACCGGTCGCATATACATTGCTGAGATAAAGCCCTTGACTGGCCAATTTGTTAAGATTCGGAGTGAGTTTAATATTTTTTCCTTCGGGAGAAAGCTCTGTCATATCCATATATTTTGCACTCAAACTTTCCATCAATATAATAACAACATTCGCTTTAATCTCGGGCTTACCGGAAGAAACTTTCCGAAGAATACTTTTATCGGAAAACAAAAGTCTTTCCCCGTTTTTATCAAATTTAGCTGTTAAGATTTTCATATTATCGGCAGCATCTCGTAGAGGATAAAAAGTTTTATAATCAATCTCATTTTTCAAAAAAGCACTAAACAAACTAAAAGTTCCTTGTTTACCTGCCTCATTGTTAAAACGATTTTTCCCCCATTCAAGTTGAGTAATATCCACGAAGTGATAAACTCCGACCAACAACAAAATATACCCCACCACTCCGACAAAGCGACGAGAAAAAGCAACACCGTTTCCAATCTGCACCAAAGTCTTACGCATCAAAACCAAAATAGCAATTGAAAGGAGCAAGATAGCAGCCAAAAGGCAATTAACGGAATAAGATTGATAAATATTTTCAATAACCTCATGAGTATAAACCAAATAATCCACGGCAATAAAATTAAAAGCGGAATTAAATTCATCCCAAAAAATTTGCTCGGCAGCCACCCCAAACAAATTAGCATAAACAAAGCAAAAGAAAAAAACCGCACTGACAACCTTATCCGTTTTTGAGGCAACTTTTCGCACCGGCAAAAAGAGTAAATAAAGCAAATACGGCAACATCATATAAAGAAAAGCAATAAGCGATGTCAGCAACAAAGAGCCCAGCATGGCAGCAATAGACACCAAACTAAAACTCATCTCCGAAAAGCTCTGAAAAATCTTCCCCAAGCAACTAAGCAGAACAAAAACCAAGAAACAAAATAAAAAAGGTCTGAACCGCTGCCACAAAAAACAAATCATCATTTATTTCCTCAAAAAACATCCAAAAACAAGAACAAATAAACCGACTTAACAAGATATGCACTAATGAGCTTTTAGACTTGCAATAAAAAAAATTAGTTGTATATCTCTCACAGAAAAATTAAGAAAAACTTATGGAAGAAAATAATATCGGCGGGAATAAAAACAATGCAAAGCATGACCTCGGGCAACCCGACAAAGTTAATAATCCAATTCACGATACCGTTATTAATCGGCAATATTTTTCAGCAGCTTTACAGCATTTCAGACACAATAATCGTTGGACGCTTGCTCGGCGTCAATTCACTGGCGGCAGTCGGCTCAACCGGTCCGTTATTTTTCTTCATCACGGCAATTACCATAGGTTTCACGGCCGGATTAACCGTTATCACAGCCCAAAGATTCGGAGCCGGCGACGAAAAGGGTGTGCGAAAATCAGCGGCAGCCTCCATAATCATCTCCACCATATACACCTTAAGTGTAACCTTTATCATGTTAGGTCTAATCACCCCGATATTAAAACTGATGAACGTCCCAAAAGAAATTTTCTCCGAAGCCAAAGCATTTATTTCCATGATAACGGTAGGCTTAATAATGATAGTTTTTTACAATCTTCTGGCCAACATCATCCGCGCATTAGGAGACAGCAAAACCCCGTTATATTTTTTAATATTTTCAGCCCTGTTAAATATAGTACTAAACTACACATTAATCAAACACCTTGGATTCGGAGTAGAAGGTTCTGCCCTTGGAACAATCATATCTTTAAGCATATCCGTCATATGCTGTTATTTTTACATCATAAAGAAATATCCATTGCTGCACCTACACAAAAGCGATTGGAAACTGGATTGGGATTTTTATAAACAACATATCATCATAGCTCTTCCGATGGGCATACAATTTTCGATTATAGCCTTAAGCAGCATAATCATGCAAAGTGTATGCAATTCCTTTGGTCCGACCACAATCGCTGCATTTACCTCTGCAATGCGTATAGAACAAGTCGCCACGCAACCGATGGTCTCTTTTGGCATAGCCATGGCGACATACACGGCACAAAACTATGGAGCAGGCTACATCAGCCGCATAAAAAGAGGAGTCTTCAATTGTTCAATGATATCGTTAGTCATAGCCATCATAGCAGGTATTTTAATGTATACGATAGGAGAAAATATGGTCGGAATATTCATAAAAGACCATAACGAAGAAGTCATACATTTAGCCCAAAGCTATCTCAACATATCAGTTCTTTTCTACTTCTTTTTAGGGCAAATTTTTATTTATCGCAACGCTCTCCAAGGACTTGGCAGACCGAGCATTCCATTAATATCAAGCATAGTTGAACTATTTATGCGCTCATTTGCCGCAATTATTTTAGCAGCCCAATGGGGCTATCTCGGAGTATGCATAGCCAGCCCGATAGCATGGGTCGGAGGCTCTTTGGTTGTCAGCATCGGCTATTATTACATTTTAAGAAAAATCAGCAAACATTTCCTATCATACCACGCCCAAACCGGCCTCTCGTGGCAAAGATAAAAAATTAACACACAGGAAATTTTTTAGGACTATGCAAAAAAGATTTATTGTGATTAGATACAACAACATAAAGATTTTCTATACTCAAAGGAGATTAAGATATGGATATTAAATCATTTGCCAATACACATTTTATTGACATTATCAAGAACCACTATGTTGACTATCAAGGCAAGGCCGACCGCCCGACTTTTTGGTATTTTGTTTTGTGCAACTTTATTGTACAATTCGTTATTGCTCTGATTTTCAACATTTTAGGTCTTCCGATTGTAGCAACAATCATTTCATTGGCTTTTGTATGTCCAAGCGTTTGCTTAGCCATCCGCCGCATGAGAGATACGGGTTTATCGCCTTGGCTGGTTATTGGTATGTTTATCCCACTGGTAAATTTAGTAGTTTTAGTGCTCCTCGCTTTGCCAAGCAAAAAATAACACCAAAATTTTCGAAATCAAAACCGACTTTGAACAAAAGTCGGTTTTTTCATTTTACAAACCAAAATTTGGAATTTAATATAAATCAAAGAAAGGAAAAACACATGAAAAAACGACTGCAAAGCATAGCTGCATCAATCATAAAAGAATACACAACATTTCTAAAGAAATATTTTTGCATAAAGGGTCGAGCCGGCCGCCACCAATTTTGGTCCGTATTTATAGCAACATTTATATTAAGTTTTCTATTTTCATTTATCCCGCAAGGGCTGATAGCATTTGCTTTGATAACGCTAATTCCGACGCTGACACTTTATATCCGCCGTTTTCACGACTTTAATTGCGGCAGGAAAACTATTTTAGTAAGTTTTCTGCCGCTGATAATAAGTTTTATAGCAACCCCATACAGCATTTATGCATTTTTATTTGCCATATTTTATACTCAAATACTTCTTCTGGCGGGCATGAGCATCAAAGGCAGCCCCAAAGCAAACAATTATGGCTTAGCTCCTCGCTATAATGACAATAAATACCAAAAACTATATATCGCCACGGCATTGCTGAGTTTCTGTTATATTATATATCTTATCGGCAATACCATATGGACAATTGAACAAGCAAAAAAAATTCTGCAAACAAACGCAAATTACGGTTTAATAATGGATAGTCAAATTTTAACACCGATATTTAAGAACTACCCACAAGGCAATTTTCCGCAAGATATGCAGCACGCACTAAGCCAAAACGCACCGGACGCATTAAAACACTTTATAAAAAACGGCAACATAACCATCCGCGGACAAGAACAAACATTTACGATAATTTTTAACGGCTTAAACGCCAAACTGTGCCGATTGACCCAAAACTATCAAGGTCGCTACCGTTTGGTATCGGAAATCGCCCACTCAGAACCGTTAACCGAAGAAATATTGAACGGAAGCGACTTTAGCAACGGTTGCACTTGTGAGTCAAACACCTGCTCGGTTGCCCTCAGCTTTTCGCGCTGATTTGGTGGCGCAAATCACGCATTTTCTGCCGAACGACATCATTAATCTGCCGCGATTCGATAATTTTTTGTATTGTTTTCAAACAGGTGCTATTCCGCAAAGCTTTACAAAGCAAAAACTCCTCAATTTCACAAGGAAATCGAATATAAAGCATGGATAACAACCAAGCCTGAGCCGTTTCAACATAATAATCCTGAGATTTTATTTTTCCAACAAATGCCAAAATATCAGGCAAATAATCTTTTTGACAATAATGATTAAGCATCATCACCAAGACAAATCGCAAATCATAAGGAAGAGAAGAATGAGCATAATTTTTCATCATCCAATTCCAAAATTTAGCTTTGTCGTTAAAATTCAGAGACGCACAGCAAGAATCACAAACCGACCAATTATCCAAACAAGCAACAAACTTAGGCAAAAAACAAAGTTTTTGAGCATCAGACAAGGGAATATACCCAAGCACCATACCATACAGCATTTTTTCTTCAAAAAGAGCACCGACATCCTGCTCCAAAAACGATTCTCCTCTACCGCTTTTAACGATTTGCTTTGCCATATCGCGAAGTTTAGGCAAACGCACCCCCAAAACACCATCCCGCACATTAACAGGCAAAAGCTTAATGGCAAAAGTGCGGTATTTTTCCTCTGCCATACGCATCAATTCGGATTTGACATCAAAATTTTCCATAATTAAAAACTACAAAAGCAAATTAAAATACATATATAATAAGGATAAAAAGAAGTATAAAAAAATCAAGATAAAATGACCATGAAGCGCATAATCGTCAACGACAAAATGCAATCGGGATATAGTTATGAACTCTCGGCACCGACAGGCCGAGATTTTGCGGCAGGCTTCACACCGGAACTAACCCCGCAGCAAATGTTGGAAATGGGAGTATTTGAAGGCCATTACTTAACCGATTGCACAAACGAATTTCCCCGCGCATGGTTTGAAAAAGCCCGAATAAACAACGAGCGAGCGGATATAAGTTTAAACTATTTTCACGTTAAATCGCGTCTATCCTTACAAGAGTGGCAAAACAAAGGTTGGATAATCGGCCCCGATATCAGAGGCTGGTTTCAATGGTATTGCCGCTACTATTACGGCCGCCGCCTTGAAGATATAGACAAGATTCAAATCAAGCGTTGGCAAGCTTTCAAAAGGCATAAGGCGCAAATTTTAAAAAATTGTTATATAGGAGATATAGACTGCCGACCGCGCCAACGTCAAGCCTTATTACAATGGGCATATAACCCGTTATTTTAGAAATACAAAAAAAGCACTACCGAAGTAGTGCCCAATCAAGGAAAAGATTATTTTCTGTCTTCCAAAGAGCGTTGATAAAGCTCATCAATAAAAGCCAAAGCATTTTTATTGGTAGACATGCTCACCTCCGCATTTAAGCGATTAACATTAGACGGCCACAAACTGTATTTTGAGGTGTAATCTTCCAACAGCTTTTTAGCCTCGGCGCATTTTTCCGCATGAGAATCACAGTCAAGATGCCGCCCCCCGATAGTTTTGTCATGATTCTGCAAATACATACAAACATGTCTGAGCATAGCATACTCATCATTAACGTTAATACGATAATGCTGTACAAACTCACCAATTTCCTTAAATTTGTTAGAAACAACCAAAGCGGTGATTTCTTCTTTAGATAATTCTTTCATAATTATAAATTTTAAGAGATTAATAAAAATAAGTTATCGAAGACATGAGTATTACGAAAAAATACAATTGTCAACAAACAAAATAAAAAATATGCTTGTAAGAGAAAAAAATATGGAGTAAAAGACAAGAAAAAGAAGTATCCGTAGCTCAATTGGATAGAGTGTCGGCCTCCGACGCCGAAGGTTGTGGGTTCGATCCCCGCCGGATACGCCAATAGAAAGATATACCTGCCGTTAGAGCGGGTATATTTTTTTAAATAAAATAATTTTTTTAATTTTAATGGGGAAAAATGCTAGACAAAATAGAAAGAATGTATTATATAATTCCCCGAAGAGATTACAATTAACATATTATTAACCCTAAAAAATTTTTAAATTATGGAAAAATTAACAGAAAGACAAGCAAAAGACTATGTGGCAGCCAAACCATTAGTACAAGTATTGAACTATGCCGCAACAAACAACGGCTTATCAGCCGACTGCGAAAACATCATGCTGCACCGTGTGTGTTCATTTTTACAAAATCATGACGCATCCCTCCCCGGAAAGCACACGGATTGCTTAAGATATGCCCGCACTTGCGGACACATCAAGCAGCTGATAAGCAGTTATATTGAAGACCACGGTATTCACGTGGAAAATCTTGAATATCTACAGCAAGGCAAAGAAGGTGAGTTCAACACCGGCGCAGTCCAATTCATCTTGGAAAAACACCAAGAGCTGACTGCCAAGAAAAAGTAAAAAATCTACACTGTTAATTCAAACGTATCGGAATACAAACGATTCCGATACGTTTTTTTATAAAAAACAAGCAAAAACCCCAAAACAAAACATTTTTCTCTTGACTTTATTAAATTTTACGTCTATTAAAGGGCAACAAGTTTATGTTTAGTTGAGAATTTATAAGGAAAGTATCATGTCTAAGAAATGTGAAATTTCAGGAACAGGCGTTATGAGCGGCAACAAAGTCAGCCACGCAAACAACAGAACTCGCCGTCGTTTCTTGCCTAATTTGCAAGTAGTTTCACTTTTTAGTGAAAAATTGGGTAAAATCTTCAAGATGAAAGTATGCTCCAAAACTTTGCGTTCAATTGAACACAACGGCGGTTTGGATGCTTACTTGACTTCTACTTCTAACACCAAGTTGTCAGAAGAAGCACAAAAAATCAAAAAAGAAATTGCAAATGCATAAAATGCATATTAGATTATAAAAATAAAACACTTCTCCTAAGTAAAAAAAATCCGTTCATATCCATGAGCGGATTTTTTTATCCCCGTTATGCACAAAGGGCAGACAAATTAGTATTTGCCAATTAGAAAATAATTCGCTATAACACAGCTGTTCATATTGACCAACCCTAAATAAAGGACTCCGAAGATGGAAACCAAAATAGACCCAGCCATTTTGCCGCAAAATCTTGAAGCAGAACAAGCCCTGCTCGGAGCCATATTGATAAACAACAAAGCTTTTGAAAAAGTTTCCGAATACCTAAAACCCTACCACTTTGCAGATTCGATTCATGCTAAAATATTCGAAGTCATATCAAAATTAATACAAAGAGGCCATGTCGCCGACGTCATCACGCTCAAGAACTACTTTGAACAAGAAGGTTCGTTGAATGAAGTCGGTGGAGCAAAATACCTCTTAAAACTGGCCGACAGTGCTTCTCCGTTAACCAACATCGAATACTACGGTCAGTTCATTTATGACAAATACCTAAGACGAGAGCTGATAGCCACCGGATATGACATTGTCAACGCCGCCATGACCGAAGACATAGATTCGGATGCCAATGAACAAATCGAGCAGGCAGAGAAAAAACTCTTTGAACTATCAAACCAAGGAGATATCAACGGCGGCTTTGTATCATTCGGAGAAGCCCTTGCCAGTTCACTATCGCTCATCGAGCAAGCCTACCAAAAAGAAGGCAAACTTTCCGGCCTTCCGACAGGCTTAGACGCTCTGGACGCCAAAACCGGCGGACTGAACAATTCCGACTTAATTATTTTAGCCGGCCGTCCTGCCATGGGAAAAACCGCCTTAGCAACAAATATTGCATTTAATGTGGCAGAATATATGTCCCGCGCCAAGGATTTGGATGAAAAATCAAGAGGCGTAGCCTTTTTCTCGCTCGAAATGTCGGCCGACCAGCTGGCCAGCCGTATATTATCAACGGTAACCCAAACCTCAAGCCACAAAATGCGCACCGGAGAATTGGAAGAATCCGAATTTATCCGAGTTGCGGCCGGAGTCCGAGAATTAGAAAAAATTCCGTTATATATAGACGATTCCCCCGGAGTAAACATCAACACCATCCGCACCCGCGCCCGTCGTCTAAAAAGGAACAAAGGTCTGGGCTTAATAGTCATAGACTATATCCAACTCATCAGCGGCAGCGGCACCAAAAAAACCGAGGGCAACCGCGTGCAGGAATTATCCGAAATCTCGCGAGGCCTAAAGATTTTAGCCAAAGAATTAAATTTGCCGGTTATAGCTTTGTCGCAATTAAACCGCGGTGTTGAACAACGAGACGACAAACGCCCCGTCATGTCAGACTTAAGAGAATCAGGCTCCATCGAGCAAGATGCCGATATTGTCATGTTTGTCTTCCGCGAAAACTACTATATCAAGAACGAAGAACCCAAACAGCATGCAGGCGAAACACCGGAACATTTCCAAAACCGAATTGAAGAATGGGAAAACCGCTTGCGCAAAACCGAAAACATCGGTGAAGTCATCATCGGCAAGCAACGCCACGGCCCGACTGGTACGGTTCAACTTTTCTGGAACGGCGAGTTTGCCCAGTTTGGCAATCTTGTAAGAGAAGAAAACCTTCCGGATCAAATAGGCTAATGAAAACACTTAGCAAAGAAATATTTAATACCTTGCTTATCTTTGGTTTGATGTTTATCAAAACCTCGGCAATATTTGTTTCCTATGCAACGACACTATTCAGCCGAGTCTTCAGGCGTTTTTTTGCGTTTTTCAAAAGAAAATGAGGCTTTAAGAGAAGTCTTTTCAAATTTCATTCCCGCATAATCATATTGAGACTTATCCGGAGTCGCTTTGGAATTTTGGCACTGACGAGCCTGTTCATCATGATGACAATGTCCCCCACAACGGCATTCACCATGTCTTCCGCTTTCACAACAACAGTCATGAGCCTCATGAGAGGTACAACAATCGCCTTGCCCGCATGAGCAACCGCAAGCGCAATTTTCCGTCTCATTAACGGCATCATCAGGCACATTCTGCCCCTTTTCCGTCAACACCGCCTTTTGCATTTTTCTAAGTTTTGCACGTTGCTGAGCCCCGCAAGAACAAGTACCTTGCACAGGGGCATGAATAATTAAATTTGCCAGCCATTTAAACATTTTTGTTTCTCCTGAAAAAATTTATGCTATATTAACCTAACAAGATTACAAAAGCCTTAAAAGCAATAAAAGGAAAACGGCGTGAAAAAAAAGCTAACGGACTATAGCTCGGAAGAGTGGGAAAATATATGCAACCATTGTGGCAAATGCTGTTTGCTGAAACTCCAAGATGAAGATACGGGCAATATCTACTACACGGATATCGTCTGCAAGTATTATGATATGGAAAACGAACGTTGCAGTATCTACGAAAAACGTTGCGAAGTAGTTCCCGAATGCCTAAAATTAACACCGGACAACATCGATAAAATTGAATGGATGCCCAAAAGCTGCGCCTATCGACGATTATTTGAAAAGGATTCGGGCTCGCCTTCTTCGACAAGCAGCATCAAAGGCCGCTGTATTTCCGAACAAAACGTAAAAGAAGACGAACTCGAAGACCACATCATAGATTGGGAAGACCTGTAAAACCATGGATCTAAAAACAATAGAATTACAAACGCCCTATACCCCGCAAAGTCGTTTTAATGACCTGAAAGGGATAGAACCCGAGTTTTGGAAAAAGAAAAAACTCGAACAAATGAACAAAACCGAATGGGAGCTATTGTGCGACGGCTGCGGCAAATGCTGTTTAAATAAGCTTGAAATCAAAGGCAAAATAAGATTCACAAACACGCATTGCCGTTTTTTAGATTGCCAAACATGTTTATGCAAAATCTACGAACACCGTTTTGAAAAAGTTCCCGATTGCCGCGATATAGATTTGCAAGCCATCCGAGAAAAGCCTCGCTGGTTACCCAAGACCTGCGCCTATTGGCTTTTAGACAACGGCTATGACCTGCCCGAGTGGCACCCGCTCATCACGGGCAACGCCGATTCGGTACACCAAGCAAAAATGTCGCTAAAAGGACGTAAAATTATCTCAGAAAGCGGAATTAAAGACTATGAAAATTACACTGTTAACTGGCAAGACTTATAATATAGAGCAAGAGTTTGATTTTCCGCTCAAGATAGTAAAATCACCGCGAGCCAAAAAATTAACTCTCCGTATAGATTCAAAGGAACATCTACCGATTCTGACGCTTCCGCGTTATTGTTCGCAAAAAAAAGCCTTGGAATTTGTCTGTGCCCACACGGAATGGATAAAATCAACCTTAGCCAAATTGCCGACAAGCCATCCGTTTCAAAACGGCGATAGAATTTCCGTTTTCGGCAAAGAAGTAACGATTTCACACCAACCGCAACGACGCTTGGGAGCCAAAATAGAAAACGACTTATTGGTAGTTTCGGGCGAAGAAGAGTTTATAAACCGCCGCATCAAAGATTTTATCAAGAAAAAAGCCGCTGATGAATTTTATAAACGTTCCAAAAAATACGCCAAGAAAATCGGCGTTGAATTCAATGACGTAACCATAAAAGACACCAAATCAAGATGGGGAAGCTGCTCTTCGTTAAACAACCTCAATTACAGTTGGCGGATAGCACTGGCACCGGAATTTGTAATTAATTACCTAATGGCGCACGAAGTTGCCCATCTGGCTCATCCCAACCACTCGCAAAGTTTTTGGCAAACGGTGGCAAAGCTGATTCCGGATTATGAACAAGGGGAACTCTGGCTCAAAGAGCATGGCCGAGAGTTATACCGCTTTGAATAAACAAATATTGATTTTGCATTTCAAACACCCTATATTAATTAATGTCGACAATTTTTTTTGACACGAGGAGACAGTTTATATGTTAGACAATTCAAAAGCACAAGTAACCGCTCTGGTAGATGAAGGCTTAAAAGACTATATGCTGAAAGTCTACAACTTCATGGCCGGTGGCTTGGCCGTAACCGCATTGGCGGCCTATGTTCTCATGAGTTCGCCGACTTTCATGCGCATATTTTTTTCATTTAACGAGGCCGGCTATGCAACCGGTATGTCCGCATTCGGCTGGATAATATTATTTGCGCCGTTAGTAATGGTATTTGCATTTAGCTGGGTTATCGCACGCGGCACATCGCAACAAGTACAAATTTTATTCTGGAGCTATGCAGCGGTAATGGGCATATCATTAACACCAACCTTAATGATATACACCGGAGCGTCGGTCGCCCGCGTATTTTTAATCACGGCCGCAATGTTTGGCGGCATGAGTTTGTATGGTTATACCACCAAAAAAGACTTAAGTGGTATGGGCTCATTTTTAATCATGGGTGTATGGGGTATTGTAATCGCCTCAATCGTCAATTTGTTCATGCAAAGCCCTGGGTTATCTTATGCTATTTCGATTATAGCCGTTATAGCCTTTACGGGATTAACTGCGTATGACACACAAAAGATTCGTCAAATCTACTTTGCCGGAGACGATAAAGAAACCTACACCAAGAAAGCCATTTTAGGAGCCTTGGAATTATATCTGGACTTTATCAATATGTTTATAGCACTTTTGCGTTTAATCGGCGACCGCCGTTAATTTCCAAATGCACGAAACAAAACCGCAAGTTCAAAACTTGCGGTTTTTTATATTGACAACAAAACAAAAAATAGTTATAAAGAGGCTGATTCCGAGGCTCAGGCACATAGCCTGAACTTAATTAATAATAATAACCAGAGGCACATAGCCTCACATTTAACCGGAGAAATGAAATGAAACGTACTTATCAACCAAGTAAATTGGTAAGAGCACGCCGCCACGGTTTCCGTGCCCGCATGGCCACCAAGAACGGCCGCAAAGTTTTGGCCGCTCGTCGTGCAAGAGGACGTGCAAAAATTTCTGCATAGGCCAACTAAGCATATGGAAATTTTAACACTAAAAAAGCGTAAAGATTTTCTGAGAGTCGCCGGCAAAGGGGAAAGAGTAATAACCTCCACCCTCGTATTGCAGGCGGCTCAAACTTTATCAGCCCCGACAGATGCATCATATGTGGGCTACACCACCACCAAAAAAATCGGCAAAGCCCATATCCGCAACCGCGCCCGTCGTCGTATGCGCGCCGCAGTTCGTCTGCTGTTTCCGTCTCTTGCACAGCCGCAAATGAGTTATGTCCTAATCGGCCGCTACAACACAGCAGATTGCGCTTTTTCCAAACTCTGCAAAGACCTCACCTATGCCCTCAAAAAAATATCGGCACAGTCCACGGAATAAAGCCTTTTAACATGAAACAGCAAATACATCAACTTCTGAAAAAATTTTTCATTCTGCCGATAAGGTTTTATCAACTATTCATATCGCCGTTTTTCCCGCAAGTTTGCCGCTATCATCCCACCTGCTCCCAATACATGATAGAGGCAATTCAAACCCATGGTATTATAAAGGGGCTATGGCTCGGCACCAAACGCATTTTGCGCTGTCATCCATGGGGAGGTTCGGGAGAAGACCCCGTACCGCCCAAACAGAAAAACCAGCATTAAACACTTGCCATTACAATAAATATAGATTAAATTTCAATACAGATTTTTATATTGATTAATCCATAAACGGAGTATTTTATGAACGAAGAAGAAAATAATATGAAAGGGATAATTTTAGCCACCCTTTTATGTGCATTGGTAATTATCATCAGCCGCTACTTGTTTCCGGTAGCAGAAATTACACCGCAAACAACCGAACAAGCAAAAATCAGCGAACAAACGGCAACCGCTCCTGCGAGAGAAGAGACACAAACGGAGAGTGAAATTTTTCCGGTTGACCAAATTTTATCATCAGCACCACGCATCAATATAGAAAACGAGGCTATAGAAGGTTCCTTGCGCGTACAAGGTGCAAGATTTGATGATTTGCTGCTTCGTAAATACAAACAAACTTTGTCCGCGGATTCCGCCGATGTTGAACTGCTGGCACCTGCTAAGACAAAATCCCCTTATTATGCGGAATTCGGCTGGCTTTCGACTCAAAAAGGCGTCAAGACCCCAAACAAAGACACAATCTGGACGGTTAAGGGCAAACAACTAACCCCTGACACCCCCATAATAATGGAATATAACGCCCCACAAGGATTGCGTTTCATCCGCACCGTTTCGTTAGATAAAAATTACATGTTCACAATTACCGACAGCGTCGAAAACAATTCCAACCAAACCATCACATTATACCCCTATGGATTAATATCGCGCACACCGGCCAAAGACACCGAAACAACATCCGTCGTACACCACGGTATCACCGGCGTTTTGGATAATACGTTACACGAAATCAAATTTAATGACTTGGACGAAGGCGAAAGCGAAAAATACCAAACCAACGGCGGCTGGGCCGGTTTCTCGGATCGCTATTGGTTTAGTGCGTTTATTTTAGATAATACGAATCATCAAACCGTAAAGACCAGCCGCATAAATAAAGAGACCTATCAGGTTGACTACTTGGGAGAGCCGATAAAAATAGCCCAAGGCGCGGTCGGCACTACCACGGTTAAGTTTTTTGCCGGAGCCAAAGAGATAAAGTTGCTGGATAAATACCAAAAACAATTGAATATTCCCAAATTTGACTTAGCTGTAGATTTTGGCTGGTACTACTTTTTAACCAAACCGTTCTTTTATATTCTGGACTTTTTATACAATCTGATTGGCAACATGGGATGGGCAATTTTGCTGTTTGCCTTTTTGCTGAGAATAGCCATGTACCCAATAGCAAGCAAATCCTATGACAGCATGTCAAAGATGAAAAAGTTGCAACCGAAAATCAAAACCCTGCAAGAACGCTACGGCGATGACAAAATGAAATTGCAACAAGAAACAATGAATTTGTACCGCAAAGAAAAAATCAATCCGGCAGCCGGCTGCCTACCGCTTTTGATACAAATTCCGGTATTTTTCTCATTGTACAAAGTGCTTAACATTGCAATAGAGATTCGCCACGCACCGTTTATCGGCTGGATAAAAGACTTATCGGCACCGGACCCGCTGACAATATCGGTATGGACGCATCTGCCGATTCCCTCGATTTTAGATATCGGTGTATGGCCAATCATCATGGGTATAACGATGTATATCCAACAGAAGCTTAATCCGGCTCCGACCAACAAGGATCAAGCCCGCGCATTTGCCATGTTGCCACTGATATTCACGTTCATGCTTGGCCATTTCGCCTCCGGATTGGTAATTTATTGGACATTAACCAACATCCTTTCCTTAATTCAGCAAAAAATCATCATGAAGAAAAACGGAATATAAACCAATGACCGACAACTGTGATAAATTCTCCGCTCAAGAATACCAATATGCCGAAACCTTATTCAGAGAACCGGTGAGCTTTGTTTTGAGCGTTGCGGATTTATCACAGTTGCCGTTAAGCGAAATCAGCGAAGTTGCATTTGCGGGGCGTTCAAATGTCGGCAAATCGAGCATAATTAATGCCCTGTTCGGGCAAAAAAAATTAGCCAAGACCTCAAACACCCCAGGGCGAACCCAGCAGTTAAATTACTTTAATATAAATAATAAAATTCATATAGTTGACCTCCCCGGCTACGGCTACGCGGAAGCCCCCGAAAAACTGGTCAAACAATGGCAAAATCTTATTTTTGATTATCTACGCGGACGTGTTAACTTAAAGAGAGTTTTCGTATTAATCGATTCGCGGCACGGCATCAAACAATCGGATAAAGAGATTTTCGATTTGCTGGATAAAGCAGCCGTTACCTACCAACTGGTATTAACCAAAACCGATAAAATCACAAGCAAAGAACTCGAAAAACAAGTTGAATTGCTAAAGAGCGAAATCAAGAAACACGCCGCAGCTTACAATGACATCATCGCTACCAGTTCGGTAAAAGGGACAGGATTAAGTGAACTTAAAGCCGAAATTTCAACATTAATATAATATCTACTGTCTCTCTGGGGAAAAAACATTTGACAAAATCGCCCAACAGAATAATAATATGCGCGTAACTTAAATTATTATACCATGAAAAAAGAAAAAATAGGAAAAGAAGTATTAATCATACTTCTCCTAACAATTTTAACAATCGGCGTATCATTGCACTATAGTTTCAACCCTTTAGCAGCCATTTACGCCCTTTGTTGGGGATTAACACTGGTTGAACTAAATCGAGCCATTGTCCACACCCCCAAAGAGCAAGGAGGACAATAAGCTGCCGCGAACCGACATAATTTATGATTTATGCCAGCCTGCCGCAACTTATTATCCGCAAACAAAAACACCGATTTTCATCGGTGTTTTTAATATTTATACCACAGAACCATCGAAGCGAAAGATACGACGATACTTTCAATCAATTTTGGAAATGAGATATTCAATATCTTTTTTATCCAAATCCTCTTCGGCATTAGCATAAGATAAAATACGCTCAATAACTTTATGAGTAAACACCTGTTGATTGCTGTTTTTAATGTCAAAACGAATATCTTTAATCACCTTAAGAGCGCAAAACACGGCCGGAAAAAAGTTTTTAGGAATAAAGGCCTTACGCAGCAAATTCCGCACCACGAAATCGACTTGAGAATTATATAAAATTTTGCGCACCTCGGTAATAGGCATATTAGCCAAATAAACGATAGCATATTCAAAAAACTTCAAATCCCCCATACAAATGGAGCGTACTACAAAAGAAGGGGTTAATTTATTAGAGCTGTAAAGCTCATGAACCAAAGCCTCAACCTGTTTATCTGAGCTAAATTCAGCCGAAACTTTCAAGGTTGCCTTTTCTTTAACCTTCTCAATCAAATCGGTAGCAACATCGGCAGGGAGTTTGTGTTTAAGAATAAGCCTTTTTTGCAAATCATCGGAAAGGGAATCCAAAATTTTGGTAATAACCGTAACGGGAAGTTCATCGCGACTAACCAAAGATTGCTGAACATTTTTGCTCTCACCATACTTAGAAATAATATTTTGAAAAGTATTTTCACGAATATTAGCCGTGTTATTAGAAATAAGAGTAACCACCACTTCTTCATTACATTTATTAACAATATAATCAGACACATCATCGGACAAATTACGACGTTGAGCTACGGCTTTTTGTTTGCTGACATTCTGAGCATTGATAATACCAAGTAAATCCTCATCCGAAAGACCTTCGTAATACTTAATAAACGGAATAGAAACCGAGTTTTCATCATTAATAAGTTTTTTCACTAAATCATGAGGCACATCTTTGCTGTTTTTCAAGCACTCAGAGAGTATCTGGCGAACTTTAACCTCAACATCCTGCACCATAATTCTAAAAATATCTTCAGCCAGCTTGCGTTCATTTAAAGAAATATTTGCTTGATCATAAAGCTCAGACAATTTATTAACTGTCAAAATTTTATTTTCAACCGAAGGACTTTCAGAAAGATTACGAACATCTTCTTCAGACAATATCTTCTTATTATTAGCCATAACACTTTCCCAATAAACAACTCAACAACTACATCATATAACAAAAATTATATAAATTTATATTAATTTTATGTTACAAATTAAACTTGCCCAAGAACAGCCTTTTTATCAACATCCTCCAAACGATAAAAAGTAATAAGATAATCCATCATACCGGCAAAATTTTCTAAAGGATTCGCAAAAATCACATACGGCACCAAGAAATGACCGGATAAATACTTTTCTCGATAGCGTAATCTTGTCCGCATATAACGAAAAGTTTCAAAATTAACGGAAGAATTAACCTCTAAAGCAAACGCCGCCATAGAATCATACAGCGAGGGGAAGATTTTGATACGATATTGAGCATTTTCATCATCATGAGGCTTAAGACCTTGATTAGAATACCACACGAGCTGACGGTACAAATTATTGGAATAAGGCACAAACTTAGCCTTTCCCCAATTAGTATTAATAGCCGCCGCCGCAATTAGGATTGAAGGAGGCACCCCATCCACCCGAACGCTCAATTCTTCCAACAAAACATCATACCGTTTTTTGCCTTTTTCGCGAGTAAAGACATCATATTTCGACGCAAAACCATCAATCATCTGCCGGTCAACATCATCCAAAGCCTCATTTTTGTTCTTATAATTTAAATGAGAGATAACCTCACGCTCGTCTGCAATTTCTTGATTTATTTTTAAGGACAAGGGAATCAAAATCATCATAAACAAACGGCGTTGTTCCATCTCGGAAGGAATATCCAAATAATCTTTTGGCAAAGATTCAACCAAGACTTCAGGATAACTCCACTGACTTTTATCCCATTTTTGCGCATACAAATAATTATCATAATCATAAGACTTAAAGATGTCGACCAATTCTTGAGCAGAAACATTGCCGACAGCCCTTGCCTGCACACAACAAGGAACAAGCAAACCCCAAACGACCGCGAGTCCTATACTAAGCTTTGAAATTCTCAACGGCTTTGACCTCCGGAATATAGGTTTTCAAAACTTTTTCGACCCCTTCTTTTAAAGTAACACCGGCATAAGGGCAACCGGCACAAGCCCCTTTCATCTCCACATAGACGATACCGTTTTCAAATCTGACAAAAGCAATATCACCTTTGTCCTGCTGCACGGCCGGCCGAATTCTGGCATCAAGCAAACCTTTAATTTTTGCGATGACAACAGCCTCATCATGAGGATTCTCCGAAATTACGATATGTTCTCCCGTTGCCAAGAAATCCATAATCTCCGCCAATATAAGCGGTTTCAAATCATCCCAAGCGGCATCGGCACATTTTTTAACCGAAATCATATCCGGCGTAATAAAAACCGAGCAAATCCCGCCCAAATCAAAAATATTTTCCGCCAAAGGAGACTTGCGCATTGTCTTGGCATCAACAAACTCTGCCTCACCGTTTTCAAGGAGCTTAACATCCGGAAAAAAATTCATAACATCAACATCAGGAGTAACTTGCGTTTGAATCAACATATCAATAACTACCTCACCTCAAAATGACGAACAATATCCACAATCAAAGAACGAGCTTTTAGAATATAAAAGGCCAAATAACTCAAATGATTTGAGGCCATAACATCAGACAAGTCAGCATTTCGGATAATAACCGGTTGAATGGCAACCGCTTGTTCCAAAGCACTGAGCAATCTCGTCCATTTCTCATAAACTTCATTTTCTACAATAATTTTGCGATAATCATTACCGATAGCACGTAACAAAATCAAATAACCGTAAGCTTTGCCTTGATTATAAAAGAAAACATCATCAGCTTTACCGTCCAAAAAATCGCCGCTGTATTCACGGATTTGCACTTCCAGTTGCGCATCCGAAACCTCAAGACTTTTTGCCACGGCCTCTAACACAGGTGCTAAGGATATTTCACTGGGAACAAAAGAAACAATCCCATTTTCCAGTTGTTCGTTATAAGTAAGCAAATGCTGACGGGCTTTGCGATATTGTCTTGCGGAAGAAGGAGCGGGAATCAAATTGCTGTCCGAGCGAAACAACCAAATATCCCCTGGGTATGTCAACAAATCAGCAGCTTCGGACAATTCAGAGGATTCGGTAGCATTCATTTGCTTGCTCAAATTAAGAGCCACCACCTCATTAGCCTTCATAAGACCGAGTTGAAAATTCGGCATATTATCCAAGAAATAAGACGGAAAGAAAAAAGGCAGATTCGCCGTCCACAAATGCACATTCACTTCGCGGTCAATCAACATTGCCAAAGTATCAATAGACGCAAGACGTTTTTCATGAACTGGAACAATTTCATAATTCGGGTTTCTGTCAATATGATGAATAAAGAACGCCCCCAGAGGATAATACAGACAAACAACAAAAGCCAAACCGAGCAAAATAAAATGCCACCAAGATTTCAAGAAGAAGACGCCGGCCTGCACGAAGCTCCCTTTTGCCAAGCGAGAATTTTTAAGTTTACGTTTTAAGAAAGTCGCAAATTGTCTAATATACTTTTTCATGGTTATTTTCCTTTTTTAGGCAACAGTCTCTTAAAATCATTAAAATCAATCACATTAAACATTTTACCGACAAGCAAAAAAGTTGCAAGACCGAAAACGCCAAGCCCGCCCAAAAAGAACAAACGCCACCAAATATTCAAAGCGAGCCAGTTTCCGAAACAACGGTTTAAGAAAACTTCACCGCCGAGCAAAGCCACCGCCATGATAGCAGAAACAAAAATAATTTTAAAAATTTTAACATTGAGAGCCCGCGAAAATTTCCAATAACCTCTTTTTTTCAAACCGCGTTTATATTGATAAAACGAAACAAAAGCAGCCAAAGTTGTGGCAAAAGCAACACCGACATGCCCGAAAGGTTTCATTAAAAGGATAGAGAAAACCAAATTGCAAATAAAAACAATAATACTATACTTCACGGGAGTTTTGGTATCACCGCGAGCAAAAAAATTCGGAGTTAAAGCCTTAACCAAAACATAAACCGGCAACCCGATAGAATAAGCGACGATAGCCCGCGCGGTCATAGTAGTTTCCAAAGTGCCGAATTTACCATGCTGAAACAAAATATTAACCACCGGCTCCGCCAAAACAATCAAGGCCGCAGCGGCCGGAACGGAGAGTAAAGCCCCATATTCAACGGCTTTTTCCTGCAATCTGGCGGCTTCTTTAAGATTCTCTTCCTTAATATTTTTGGATAGGACCGGCAACAAAGCGACACTGATAGCCGCCCCGATAACCCCCAACGGCAGTTGCTGGAGTCTGTTGGCATAATAAAGCCAAGAGATAGCACCGGTACCGACTAAAGAAACAAGAATGGTATCCACCATCATGTTAATCTGATAAACACCGGCTCCCAAAACCCCCGGAGCAATTCTTTTAAACAACGTACGAATATCCTGTAATTTTAACAACTTGAAGACATTCCATTGCGGATGAATAGCCACACCGGCATGCTTCAAAAAGAACATTAGCCAAAACACTTCGAGCACACCGGCAACGGTAACCCCGAAAGCGATTCCATGAGCAGGAGTCGCCCCTAAAGGAGTAAAAGCAAAAGCCGAAACAATAATCATCAAGTTCAAAATAATCGGAGCAGCGGCAGGAGCAGCAAATTTATTAAGAGAATTAAGGATTCCCGATTGAAAAGAAACAATGGAAATAAACAATAAAAAAGGAAAAGTAATTTGAGAGAGTTGCGTTGCGAGAGCAATTTTCTCAGGGTCGGAATGGAATCCCGGAGCCAAGAGCAAAACGAGCTCGGGCATAAAAAATTCCATAACCAAAGTAAAAACCAAAAGAAAAAAAGCCAAAACCGAGATAGCCTGAGAGGCAAAACGCATAGCCTTATCCTGTCCATCGGAAACCATTTTGGCGGAGAGCATCGGAACAAAAGCAGAAGTAAATGCACCTTCGGCAAAAAGGCTTCGAAACAGATTCGGCAGTTTAAAGGCCACAAAAAAAGCATCAGCAACTTTTCCTGCCCCCAAAAAATTAGCCAAGACCATATCGCGAAAAAAACCGCTGACGCGGCTCAAGAGAGTAAATCCGCCAAAAGTAGCGACCGATTTAAAAAGAGACATCTGCGCCCCAATCAAACAATTTTTTTGTACAAATTAAACATTCTTTATTGAATTATACATAAAATAAGCTATAAATAAAGCAAATTAAAAAAATAACCGCAATTTTTTTGCATTTTAGTATTGACAAACCTTTTTTTAATTGCGATAATAGACAAAAAGGGAGATAAGAAAGGAATGTTAAAATGCAAATAATATAACCCGATAAATAATTAAGGAGAAAAGTTATGTCAATATTAAATGCCCAAACAGCAGAAAATCTATTCAGAAACAGTTCTGAAGCCCAAAAGTTTTTGAAAAAGCTTGGTGCACGCAGACACCCGAGCGGCAATGTTCAAAATCAAACAATGACCGAAAAGCTCAGAGAACTCCATGATGCCCTAATAACAATGGACAGTGGTAAGAAATTAGCACATGGAAAAGCTTTAAACATGGAAGAAGCAAATGTCAAAGAAGCACAAAAAGATAGCCTCTATAATTCCCTGCTTGATATGGAAAGCGGCAAACATCTAGCCAAAGGCAACGTCTCAAGCATAGCCGCCGAAAAAGCCTACAATGCCGTATTAGCCGCGGAAAAAGAAATCGCCGCCAACCAAATGATGCAAGACCAACTTGGACGTAGCAGAGCATAATGCCCATGATAGATATGTATAATTGAAAAAAGACATAACTTGAAGATAAAAAAACGAAGTTTGCAAAAACTTCGCTTTTTTATTGATTAAAAATTAATAAAATCATGCTAGTATATCTCCCAAAATGTATATTTGCGCAAATAGGAGACAAACAGTGTCTGATAAAGAAAACGCATATGATGAAATCATAAACATAAATAATTTAATTTTTAAAGAAAAAGACTTTGATACGGTCTTAAGCAAAATCGTGGACTATATTCTTGAAAAATCTAAAGCAGATGGAACATTTTTATACATAGTAAATGACGAAGGCTACCTAAATTTAGAAATATGCCGTATAAAGAGTCTGCAAATAAACAAAAACGGCAGCGATAATATAACACTGTATCCGACTTCATACCTACCGGATTTAAAAAACGCAAAAAAAATAAGCATAGCAGAAGCAAGCGCCTTACACAAAGAAATAATCAACTACGCTAACGTAGCAACCGCAACAGATTACAATACCAATATAACCAAATTTTTTGAAAAAGAAAATAACTACACCATAGTTTCTTGCCTAGCCCTGCCCATCATCAACAGAAAAGGTCAAATAAACGCGGTTATTCAGTTTATAAATGAACAAGATAATAATGGCAAAATAATAACCTTTACCCAAAACAAACAAAATTACTTGCAAAACCTATGCAATTTATTAGGTATAGCGCTAGAGAATCACCAGTTGCGTTCATCATACAACCAATTGCTTGAATCTTTTATTGAAGTATTGGCTCGAGCCATAGACGCAAAATCCCCTTACACCGGCGCACACTGCCAAAGAGTACCGGTTATCGCCCGAATGTTAACCACCGCAGCGGTACAAGAGACAACCGGACCTCTAAAGAATTTTGATATGTCGCGCGATGACTGGTATGCCTTAAATATTGCCTCATGGTTACACGATTGCGGCAAGATTACAACCCCGGAATATATTGTCGATAAAGCCACAAAACTGGAAACGATATATAACCGCATTCACGAGATTCGCGACCGCTTTGAAATTCTGCGCCGCGATGCCCATATAGAATATCTGAAAAAACGCTTGGCAGGTACAGAAGACAAAGAAAGACTACAGGCCGAATTTGTAGCCAAAGTAGCCGAACTGGAAGATAACTTCAATTTCATAGCCAAGTGCAATACCGGAGATGTAGCACTAACTGACAACGACTTAAATCGTTTAGACAAGCTCTCAAAAATCAAATTTTTGCGTTATTTTGATAGAACCAAAGGTTTATCATGGGCAGAAAGAGACAATATCCAAAACCTCCAAAAATATCAGTCTCCTGCATATGAAAATCTGTTACAAAACCGCCAAGACCTTAACTTCAAGGGCTATAATTATGGCGAATTGTATAATCTAAAAATAAAACAGGGAACGATTAATAAAGAAGAACGCAAAAAGATTAATGAACATATCGTCGTAACCATAGATATGTTAAAAGCGATACATTTCCCCAAAGAGCTGGCAAATGTAGTAGAATATGCCGGTGCTCACCATGAACGAGTAGACGGCAAAGGCTACCCCAACCAATTAACCGGAGACCAAATGTCCGTACCGGCAAAAATCATGGCAATAGCAGACATTTTTGAAGCATTAACGGCAAACGACCGCCCCTATAAAGAACCTAAAAAATTAAGCGAAGTTCTTTCAATCATGAAAGACATGAAGAACAACGGGCACATAGACCCCGATTTATACCGCGTATTTATCGAAAACGAAGTTTATAAAGAGTACGCAGAACAATATGTATCTCCCGAACAAATTGATGAAATCCACCCTGAGGATTACTTATGATAAAGATTTTTCCGATTTTATGCCGCGCCGGCACGATGGACAATTATGCCTACCTGCTAACTGACGAGAAAAGCCAAATATCGGCAATTATAGACCCCTCAGAAGTAGCCCCGATACAAAAATTTTGCGAAACACAAAATATCAAACCCAAATATGTTTTAAACACCCACCACCATTTTGACCACACGGATGGCAATTTGGCACTCAAAAACCTCTACAATGTACAAATTGTCGGTCATTCTAAAGATGCACACCGTATCCCTGGAATTGATATTTGCTTACAAGAAGGAGATTACTTTCAGCTTGGAGAAAGCCAAGCCCAAATCATAAGTGTCGATGGACACACTATCGGGCACATTTTATACTACTTTGCAAATTCTCAAACCTTATTTACGGGAGATATGCTATTCAACCTCTGCATCGGCGGTATTTTTGAAGGAACGGCAGAACAAATGTGGCAATCGATTCAAAAAATAAAAGCCCTTCCGGAAGAAACACGCTTCTACCCCGGACACGAATATACGCGCTACGGAGCCAACGAAGCACTTTACTTCAGTCAAAATTCAGAGGAAGTAAAAAAATATCTGGAACAAGCACAAACGCACTTACAGCAAGGACTTCCGGCCGGTCCCTATACCTTAAAAGAAGAAAAACAATGCAATCCCTACTTAACGGCAACAGACTTCAAAGAATTTGTACACCGCTTAAACAGCTAGCGATTATTCTTTTCCTAAAGAAACATTCCGGTTAATATGAACGGAAAGCAAAATGCCGAAACTCGTCATGATGGAAAGCATCACCGTACCACCATAAGAAATAAGCGGCAAAGGAATACCCACGACAGGTATAAGCCCCAAAACCATAGCCGTATTAATAAAGACATAAAGAAAATAGTTTGTAGTTAATCCGATTGCCAAGACCTTTCCAAAATAGTTACTGCTTTTGAAAGCAAACGAAAACCCATAAGCAATAATAACAAGATTAATAAGAATAATAGTCACCGCCCCAATCATACCAAATTCTTCAGATAACATAGTATAAATAAAATCGGTATGTTTTTCCGGCAAAAAATTCAGATGGCTTTGCGTTCCTTTCAAAAAACCTTTACCAAAAACTCCACCTGAACCTAAAGCGATTTTAGATTGAATAATGTGATATCCGGCACCCAAAGGGTCTCTTTCTGGATTAAGAAAAGTTAACACTCTGTTTTTTTGATAATCATGCAAAAAATGCCACGCAATCGGAGCCATAATAATCGCCGAAAGTCCGATAATACCAAACTTCCAAAGCTGAACCCCGATACAAAAGAAAATCGCGGTAGAAGTCATAATAAGCATCAACCCCGTACCCAAATCCGGCTGCACAATAATCAGTCCGGCAGGCACAAGAACCATAAGCAACGGCGGAATCATACCCTTAATACTCTCAATAGATTGTAAAGGCACGCCATGAAAATACTTAGCTAAAGCCATAATCAAAGCAATTTTCATGAGTTCGGAAGGCTGTAACTTAAAGAATCCGAAGTTAATCCAACGCTGTGCCCCCATACCGATATGTCCGGACACATCAACCACGACCAGCAAAAACAAAGTAAAGATATAAAAGACATAAGCATAGCGCATAAGAAGTTTAATATCAATGAGAGCCACAACAAACATAAGCCCGAGACCGACACAAAAGCGCAACAATTGTTTATAAGCCCACGGGCTCCAACTACCGTTAGCAGCAGAATAAAGCATCACCACGCCGATAGCCGCTAACAAACAAATACAACAAACGAACCAAAAGCTGATATTCATCAACTTTTCTTTAATAGACATTCGCTGAGCACGAAAACTTGTTTCATATGGCTTATACATCTATAACAACCTCATCAATGCGTCCGATAGACAACCGGATCAAGAATCAAAGCATTTTTTAAAATCTGACTTGCAATAGGAGCGGCGGCCGTTGATCCACCACCACCATGTTCGACTAATACAGCCACGGCATATTTAGGATTATCAGCAGGAGCATAGCCAATAAAAATAGCGTGGTCGCGATATTTCCAAGGCAAATCCTCCTGTTTAACAATACCTTGTTGACGTTCTTGAAGCGTAATACGGCGCACTTGAACTGAACCTGTTTTTCCGGCCATTTTCATACCATTGTAGTCAAATCTGGATCGCCAAGCCGTACCATGTTGATAATTAACCACCTCAAACATACCCTGTTTAACCAAATCCAAATAAGAATCAGAGACTTTAATTTTTTTAATTTTGAGCAATCTTTTATCAGAAACAGGGAAAAAGGTGGGAACGACCTCAAAAGCCCCGTTAACCAAGCGCGCGGTCATTGTTGCTAATTGCAAAGGAGTAACCAAGAGAGACCCTTGTCCGATACCGACAATCAACGTCTCCCCTTGCTGCCACGGTTCACCCTTAGTTTTCAATTTCCATTCTCGATCAGGCACCAAGCCGGAAAGCTCATTTTCTAAACCGATATTAATTTTTTTCCCCAAACCGAAACGTCTGGCCATATTGGCAATTTTATCAATTCCGACCCGCATAGCTGTTTCATAAAAAAAGATATCACAAGAATGCATCAGAGCTTCAACCACATTCAAACTACCGTGTCCCCAATGTTTCCAACAATGGAACAAATGGTTACCGAGAGCCATTTTTCCACCGCAAAAAATCTTTGTATCCGGCTTTATAGCCTTAGATTCTAATCCAGCCAACGCCACAAGAGGCTTAAACACAGACCCCGGAGAATAATGACCTTGAATAGCTTTATTAACTAAAGGAGTTTTTTCATTCGATTGTAAAGCATTCCATTCCTTATGGGTCAGTCCTCTGGCAAAAGCATTGGGATCGAAAGCTGGTGTAGAAACAAAAGCCAAGATTTCACCACTATGAACATCTAATAAAATAGCAGCACCGCTCTGCTCACCAAACGCATCATAAGCTTTTTCCTGTAATCTCGCATCAAGGGTTAAAGTAATATTTTCACCCGCTTGACCTTCATTTCGTTCAATTTCCTTCATTACGCGCCCATAAGCATTAACTTCCATTTTCAAGATACCGCTTTTACCGCGCAATCTTTTTTCCAAAAACTTTTCAATACCGGATTTTCCTATTTTAAACCCCGGCACTTCCAAGAGGGGGTCATCTTTTTCATCGGAGTCGGAAACAGCCGCAACATAGCCCAAAACCTGAGCCATTTTTTCGCCGTAAGGATAATAGCGGTTCAACCCTTCTTCAATATAAATTCCAGGCAAATCCTCAATATTGAGTTGAACTTTAGCCACCTCCTCCCAAGTCAAGTTATCCATAATTTTAACAGGCACAAAACTACGATTACGTTTCAAATCACGTTTAACGCGTTTTTCTTCATCAGGAGAAAGAGGCATAATTTTTTTTAACGCATCAAGAGTATCTTGAACATTAGCTGTTTGCTCGGCAACAATCATAACCTGAAAATTTTGTTCATTAGTTGCTAATATTTCGCCGTTTCGATCATAAATAATACCTCTTTGCGGGATAATCAAACGGGTAGAAATACGGTTTTCATCCGCAAGCATTTTGAATTGATCGGCTTGAAAGACCTGTAGATAATACAAACGGAAAACGATTCCGAGCAACAAGAGAGCCATTCCGCAAGCCATAATAAGCGAGCGTTGTAATAAAACCTTGCCTTTATCATTATCCCTATTCATAATTAAGCCTCATCCGTCATTAGAGAGTTCTGAACAAAAACATTGATAAGAGTAAGAATAGGATAAGCAAAAACCGAAACAACAAAAGCAAACCCCAATAACTGTACAGGCAAGAATTCAGCCCAAAAAACAGAAGCAATAAACCACTTGGCAAACAAGGCTACGAACTCCGCCAAAACAAAACCGGCCCACATAACCTCAAAAGACTTACCGTTAAAATACTTCAACAAATTAGAAACAAAGACATATAAAATTAACAACTGGAAGACGGAAATTCCATAAGGAGCGGAAGACAAAGCCCCTTCAAACAAGCCCAAAACGAACACCGAAAACAAATTAAAGACATCAGGACGATGCAAGAGCCAATAATAAACACAAGCCACGCTAACCGAAGCATGAACATTCGAAGAAAAAAAGACATTAAAGGGCACATAAGAAAAAGCAATTAAAAAGATAGAAGACAACAACGGCATCATCCGTTGTAACAAAAGTTTTAAGGATTCGGAAAAGCTATCATTCATCGCCACCCTCCGTCTCGACTTGAGCAGGATTTTCCTCTTGAGCATAAGAAACAATCTTCACATACTCAACCCTGTCCAAATCGGCATAAGGCAAAACACGAATTTCTCTTTGGCTTACTTTTGAAACCACACCAACGGGCAAGCCGGACGGAAAAACGCCGGCCACACCGGAAGTAACAATCCTGTCGCCTTCCTTAATTTCGGAAAAAAGCGGTGTAAACACAAGTTTAGGCTGAAGAGTATTATCACCGGCCAAGATACCGCGCACGCGTGTTTTTTCAATCATGACGGGGATACGAGAGTTAATATCGGTAATCAATAAAATTTTGCTGTAAATATGACCGACTTTATCCAAACGTCCGACTAAACCACGTTCGGTTAGAACCACCTGTCCCTTCTGAGGGCGAGCTCCTTTTCCGGTATAAGCGATGAGAGAATGGGAAAAAGCATCCCCTTCTTCGGCAATCACACGAGCGGTAATCAAATTTTCTTCATCAGGACGTTTATAATTTAAGAGTTGAGCCAACAGCCTGTTTTCAATTTCAAGAGAACGAGCACGCTCACTAATTAGGCGGAGTTTTCTGTTTTCGGCACGCAACAATTTATTTTCACGTCTGGCCAAACGCAAATCTTTGAGATAATCATAGATAAAAGAAATTCCTTTAGCCGGCAGGTTAAGAAAATCGACAACAGGACTAACCACATCGGTAGCCACGGAAGAAGTTCTATCGACCAAAACCGTATCAGTTTTATTGAGGAGCATCATAACAAAAGCCACAACAAAAAGAATGACTAAAGCAAACTTTTTAATCAGCAAGCGAATATGGCTTAATTGAACAAACAACACTCTCCGACGTTTCATAATGGCCAAACTCTATAAAAAGTAAAGAATCCAAACGCGCCAGCCGAAAGAGCTGACGCATTTGAATTTTGATTAAAGGTTAGTACATGGTAGAAAGAATACTTCTCAAGCGGTGAATATCATCCAAAGCTTTTCCGGTACCTTTAACCACACAAGCCAGAGGATTCTCGGCGATAGAAACCGGCAAACCGGTTGCATTGCGAAGCACTTGATCGAGATTCGAGAGCAAAGCCCCGCCTCCGGTTAAAACAATACCTTTATCAACAATATCGGCAGCCAATTCGGGAGCAGTATTTTCCAAAGCAACTTTAACAGCTTCGACGATTTGCGAGACGGGCTCAGCCAAACTTTCGGCAACTTGTCTTTCTGTAATTACGATTTCTTTAGGTACGCCGTTCATCAAATCGCGTCCTTTAATTTCAACGGTACGCCCCTCACCTTTTTCGGGAGGGCAAGCAGAACCGATTTCTTTTTTGATTCGCTCAGAGCTTCCTTCACCGACAAGCAAGTTGTGGTTACGACGAATATAAGAAATGATGGCACTATCCATTTTGTCGCCTCCGACACGAACGGAACGAGCATAAACAATACCGCCCAAAGACAAGACTGCGACTTCGGTTGTTCCGCCGCCGATATCCACCACCATAGAACCGGTTGGTTCGGTAACCGGAAGCCCTGCGCCGATAGCCGCCGCCATAGGCTCTTCAATCAACCAAACTTTGCGAGCACCTGCAGCCTCTGCCGATTCCTGAATGGCACGACGCTCAACGGCTGTAGAACCGGACGGCACGCAAACAATAACCATAGGAGAAGCAAACGTACGACGATTATGGACTTTACGAATGAAGTATTTAATCATTTCTTCGGCAATTTCAAAATCGGCAATAACACCATCACGCAACGGACGAATGGCATGAATATTCCCCGGAGTACGACCGAGCATAAGCTTAGCCTCATTGCCGACGGCCAAAACTTGTTTTTTGCCGCGATATTCTTCAATAGCCACAACGGACGGTTCATTCAACACGATTCCTTTACCTCTGACATAGACCAGAGTATTAGCGGTACCCAAGTCGATAGCCATATCGGCAGACAACCACCCCATCAATTTTGAAAGCATGATAAAAATCTCCACCTATTTGAGTTCATAAAAAAATAATTTATTTTGTTTTATAACGATATGAGGAGCTATGCAACATCTTAAAGCATCTTTTTAACATCATAAATAAGATTTTCCAAAATTTCTTTCTGCCCGAGATAACATTGATGAATCACTGCATCAGCTTTAAGTTTATTTTTAAACCACGTCCGCTGGCGTTTGGCATATTGACGCGTATGAAGTTTAGCGGATTCGATGGCATCTTCCAAAGAATATTTCCCACGCACATACCCCAACAACTCAGGCACCCCCAAGGCACGCATGGCGGGCAGCTTATCATTCAAAGAAAGAGCTGACAAAGCCTTAATTTCATCAAGAGCACCTTGAGCAATCATTTTATCAAAACGCAAAAAGCAGCGTTCATCAAGCTCCGCTTTATCCGGCAGAAGGGAGATAACAAAAAAACGAGCAGAAGGCAAAAGCTTTTTCATAGGTTGTTTGTGCCAATCGCTGAGTTTTTTACCGGTATCAAAATAAACCTCGAGCGCACGGCGAACACGCGTCGTATCATTACAGCTTAATTTTGCGGCACTCTCTGCATCAAAAGAAGAAAGCAATTGATGACACTTGACAACTCCGTCACATTTGAGCATCTCCGCAACTTTTTTCTTAACTTCGGGCTTTGTCTCGGGAATAGGCGTAACCCCGTTAATCAAAGCATCTAAATACAACCCCGTACCGCCGACAAGCATAGGGATTTTATGATTTTGCCACAAGTCATGAATACACTTAACAGCTTCGCTGGCCCAATCCACAACCGAACTGTTAAAAGAAGCATCCCACATTTCATAAAGATAATGCGGAACAATTTTTTTATCGTTTTCATTAGGACAAGCAGCAATAATCGGCGTATTTTTATAAACCTGCATTGAATCGGCATTAACAACGGCACCGTTAAAATACAGAGCCAAATCAATGGCGAGTTGAGACTTTCCCGAGGCGGTCGGCCCCGCCACCACAATCACAAAATTTTGCATTAAACCTAATCTTTCCCAACAAATTCCACCTAAAGTTTTCGGCATTGAGCATGCTCGACCATACCGCTGCAAAGTTCCTCATAGCTGATACCGACAAACAAAGCCTGCTCAGGCACCAAAGACAAAGGGGTCATCCCAGGGTTGGTATTAACCTCTAAGAGTACCACCCCGTCAATATCATTATAGCGAAAATCGGAACGAGAGAGCATATTGCACCCCAAAGCCTTGTGCAATTTTTCGGCATATTTCTTAACCGTATTTTCAACCTCGGGAGCCAAATTTGCGGGCAGTTCGTGCTGCGTCATACCGTTTGTATATTTAGCCTGATAGTTATAAAAAGCGGCATGCGGACACAATTCCGTAACCGCTAAAGCCTTACCGTTATAAACCGCGCAGGTCAGTTCTCGTCCGGCAATATATTTTTCAACCAAAATTTCTCTGTTTTCATCATCATAATTCACTTGAGCCAAATCACTTTCGGTTTGCACGATAAACACCCCGACGCTGGAACCGTCGGCTACGGGTTTCACCACATACGGCAACGGAATTTTCGTTCCGTTTTGTAGCAAAGAAGCAAAAGTCAACTTTTCGGATTCAGCAATCTTAATACCGACGCCGGCCGCCACCATTTTGGTTAATTCTTTATCCATCCCGAGCAAAGAGGCCTTCATCCCCGAATGGGTATAAGGAATTTGCATCAAATCGAGCAACGCTTGAATTTCACCGTCTTCGCCCCAGTTTCCATGAAGAGCATTAAAGACGACATCGGGACGATTCCCCTTTATTTCGGCAAGAAAATCATCAATATTTTTCAAATCATGGGCATAGGCAGCATATCCGGCACGTATTAAAGCCTCAAGCACGCCCTTTCCGCTCACCAAACTAACCTCTCTTTCGGCAGAAAAACCGCCCATCAGTACCATAACTTTTTTCATATGATTAAATCCTTTAAAATAAAAAAATATATGATAGTATGCGTTGAAACACTTAAGGAAAGGCTAACAATAGGGATGAAAAGAGCAATTTTTGCACTAATGGCAATAATCTGGAGCACACAAGCCGGTGCCGAAGGGATAAGACACAAATTTATTGTCCAAGTCGGCCCGTTTGACGCGGCACGCACGGAATTAGAGTTCAATCTAAACGCGCAAGACTTTTCGGTAATCTCAAAAGTCAAAACCAACGGTTTATTTGACCTTGTTTACCCGTTTTCGGCCCAATACTCAAGCCTTGGCAAAATCTTAGCCGATGAAACGCTTTTGACTCAAAAATATGCCTCGGATTCGCAATCAAGCCGTACCCATCGCACCAAAGAACTGTTTTACAACAACCAAGGCCTGCCGATATACCGTCTAAGTGCCAAAAACAACAAGAAAAAACGCGTTGACATTCCGCAGGAACCCCAAAACCTCGGCACCACGGACTTACAAACCGCCATAGCACAAATAGCTTTTCAGTACCGTAATGTTGGTTTTTGTCAGGCACGGCTTGAGATTTTTGACGGCAAACGCCGCTTTGCTGCCGTATTCCAAGATAACGGCAACGAACACCTCACGGCCAATGAATATTCTTCGCTCACCGGCCAAGCCCATAAATGCCTGTTTTATATAGATAAGCTAGACAATGACGATGATGATTTGATTTGGCAAATATCACAAGAAAACCCGATAAATTTATGGATAATGCAAGATAAACAAACCAAACTCCCCTACATAGCCCGTATCCACATGAACAACACGCCGCTGGGCGAGTTAAATGCCTATACCACGCACATCAGCCTCACAGATTAAAACAAAGGACGAACAAAGATGTTGAACAAAGCAGAATTATTACTTCCCGCCGGTTCATTGGTAAAGTTAAAGACCGCGATTTTATATGGAGCCGACGCAGTATATGCCGGCACACCGGACATGTGCTTAAGGGCACAGTCCAAAATGACAATGGAAGATTTGCAAGAAGGTATCGCCTATGCACACGAGCGTGGAAAAAAGATATATTTGACGCTCAATTTGTTCATGCATAACCGCGATGTTGAAAAGCTCCCGACTTTTGTAAACACCCTGCGCCAGTTGAAACCCGACGGTGTTTTAATTGCCGACCCCGGAGTGTTCATGTATGTAAAGGAACATGCACCGGAATTAAACTTGTTTGTATCGACCCAAGCCAATATATGCTCTTCCTTAGCGGTAAAGTTTTGGCAGCAGCAGGGGGCAAAACTCTGTGTTTTGGGTAGAGAAGTTACTTTTGAGGAGATGAAACAAATCCGCACAGACTGCCCCGATATTTTGCTTGAATGTTTTATGCACGGTGCGATGTGTATGTCTTACTCGGGACGTTGCCTGATTTCCAACTATCTGGCAGACCGCAGTGCCAATCAGGGCAAATGTGCGCATTGCTGCCGCTGGCACTACAAACTTCACTTAAGACTAAAAGACGGTACGATTAAAGAGCTCACAATAGATGAAAACAACAAAGACAGCTTTGAATTTTTGCTGGAAGAGGAATTCCGCCCCGGAGAATATTATGAAGTTATGGAAGACGAGCACGGCGGATATATTTTGAACTCTAAAGATATGTGCCTAATGCCGCGCTTGCCGGATTTGCTGGAAATAGGTATGGATTCCCTCAAAGTTGAAGGCAGAAATAAAACCGAATATTACGCCGGCACGGTTGCGAGAGTTTATCGCCAAGCCCTAGACGACTGGTATAAAAATTCCAAAGAATGGGATTATAAAAAATATATGCCTGAGTTAGAAACCTTGCAAAACCGCGGCTATTGCTTAGGCTTTCATGATGGCAAATTAACCAACATCAGCCAAAATTATGAATATACCAGAACATTGGGTGATTGGCTTTTTGCCGGCTCGATTGTTGAGTGGCAAGGAGATGACGCAATATTTGAGCTTCGCAATTACATCAACGGCGAGGAAGAAATCGAATTTTTAGCCCCGAACAGCTTAGAAAACATCAAACTAAGCTTAAGCGAGTTTGAAGACGCGGATAACGGCGAGATAACCCCGCGAGTTTCTGCCGGACAAGGCAAAAAAATCCGCATCCGCCCCACCGCATGGAATCAAGATATTGCCGAAATCAAGCAACACTTGCCGCAATACACGATTGCCCGCAAATTCGCTCCGCTTGAAGGCGAAAACGGCCAAATGCTGGCACATAAAAAAGCCGAATACGAAAAATTAATAAAAAAATAAAAAAAATTAAAATTTTGCGCCGATTCTTCTTGACAATTTTTGTCCATTAAGGTATAAAGCGACTCTGGAAGTATATAATTTTAAAAATTATTGTTATGGAAGATATAAGAAATGTCATCTGTGATATCATCTCCGTTATGGTTCCGGATGAGGAAGAAATCAAAAAATTTCAGCAGCGTAGCGATGATGTGAAACTGGCTGACGCGTTATTAGATTTAGTCGTATCAAACCTTATTTTTAAGGTTCTTGTATTAAAAAATTCTCTTTGCAAAGAGGGATGTGATAACAAGTGCGGTGTTATAATTGAAAGGATTAAAACCATTTGTGAAGACAGCAATCTTCAAAAAGAATGGAAAATTCTTTCTCAACTGCACATTGAGCATAATCTTGAAAAAGAAGAATTAAACGCCTCTGTTGCCAAATATGTTAAATTTGAATTTGAGCATTTTGGCAAAACCTTAACAGAGGAGGAAACATGGGAACAAGGCGACAACGAAGAGTTGATGTACTCTTACCTTGACACCGTATGCGCATCACAAAGTACTCTTGAGAGAGAGGAAAATTCTCTGCGCTTTTTATTTGAAGCGATACTCATTCTAAATACACATATTTTAGAAGAGGAACGTTTCAAACAATTAATTAGCGACTATGAAAAAATCTTAAAAGGGCAGTTATCACTGCAAAACTTCTAAAACTGAATAAAAAAAACCGAAGATAATAAAATCTCTCGGTTTTTTTTATTTTTCAAACCCGTTTGAAAACCCCTTGTTCGATTGGCGGCAAAAACCCGCTCCAACGTCCCACCACAAATTTGACCGAGTCAACCCGAGAAAGCGGCGGCCCTTTATGGCAGGCAACAAGCATTTTATCAATGTTGTCTTCTTCGCCCGACATCATAATTTCCACCGTGCCATCTTCCACATTACGCACCCAACCGGAAATACCGCCGATTTCCTCGGCATTTTTCACCGCCCACCAACGAAAGCCAATTCCTTGCACACGGCCATAAATTTTAATATAAACCTCACGCTCCATAACCATCCAAACGCTTAAACCGGCGTCTCCCGCAAATAAGCCTCCAAATCAGCCAATTCTTGATAAATTGAACTACGCCGCTCCTCCGCCAAAGCATCTTTCCCCCAGCTTTCGGCTTGCCAAATTTCTTCAATCAAAGCCGCTTGATAAGCTTTCTCAGCATCAATTTTACCCTTAACGAACGCCGCCGCCAAAAGCACCGAACGCATATCAATTGCCGCCAAATAGAACACGACCAATTCACGATTATTCAAAGAATCAATAAAACTCCTGAGCTTTTCGCCCAAAGTCATATTCTCCGGCATAACGCTGAGACCGGCCGTCGTAACCAACGGTTCATCAAAAATCTTCCGAGCCCAAATCAAAATCGGCAGCCAAAGCTCTTCTTGCCGCTTAGCCAAATCAGGATTCGGCGACCAAAACAAGATACAATCGGTAACAGCAAATTTCATCAATTTATCAATAACTTCCTTGCGATTTTCCGCAAGAGTCCTCTCGGCATTTTGCAAAAAATTATTCATAACGCCTCTTCAACAATAACAACCGTTTTACCACAAAAGACTTCTATTTTTTCTTGACGCCGAAAGCCCCAAGCAAATTTTTAGCCGCATCTTTTACCTCATTGACCGTATCTTTCACACCATCGGTTGCAAGCTTAGCGGTATCTTTCACGGCATCCACACCACCTTGCACGACATCGCTGGCACCTTGATAGACCGCCTGTTCGGCTTGATTAACGGCACTCGGTTCAGGAAAACGACCAGCATAAGGTGTACCTTTAAGAGCGGTATAACAAGGAGAAGAATCATTATCCATCAACAATTGCGACCCCAAATAAGCCGTACCACCGGTAGCCGCCACGCCGACAATAGCCTTAATAGCTTGGGTATCATCCAAAACAATTTTAGGCGATTGAATCGTTCCCTTCACTTTCAAAAAAGATGCAATGGCCTGAGCCACATTGGCATCAATCACCTCACCGGAATACGGATGAAGCGTAAAATCAATCTGGTCATTAGCGATATTAAGCGTACCGGAACTGACTATATTAAGCTTTTTGCCGTTAAAGACAATACCTTTGGGAAAATCGAACACCCCGTTTTTAACATCCGTACGCACCACAGCACAATTCATATTAATGTTTTTATCAACGTTTTTATCCAGTTTCAAAGCTTGCAAAAGCTGAGTAACAAAATTTCCGCTTAAAATTTGCAACTTTCCGGTCTGAATGGTTGATTGATTGGCAATCACAATAACCTGCCCGTTTAAAGAATCAACCACATCGCGATAAGTCAACCCTTTACCGTTTAAGTTAATATCAACATCAACCACGCCGCCGTCAATAACTCCGAATTTTGTCGTATCGGATACTACCTTGAGTTCCGGCACAACATTTTGCAAAACCACGCCATCGCCTTTAACCTTAAGCATAATATTTTTGGCTTGGGCATTAACATTAGCCAAAACATCAACCATTCCGCCACCGACATTTGCCTTCAAGGGATTAACATTTAATACGCCGTTTTTCAATACCGCATTCAAAGACACATTCTGCAAAGTCAACCCCTCATTAATCACCAAAGACTTAACATTAAGCAGAGCTCTGGCATCAACCATATTCAAAAACTCATAAGGAATTTTATCATTCGGCACCAACTCGGAAGCTTGTGCAGAAGGAATTATCGCAGGCAGCATAAAGGCTGTCTTGCTCTCAGCCCCCAACGTCCGCACATCAATTTTATCACTATCCAACACGGCATCAACATAAGGCACTTTTCCGGAAATATCGGCAGTAACCTTTCCTTGAAGTTGGTTGCCGTTAACCTCAACCACCAAATCCAACAACTCAACCACATTCAAATTTCCGTTAGCATTTGAGCGCAAATCAACCTTAGGAGCACCGAAATTTCCCTGAGGATTGTGGAGTTGAACGGCCGCCGCAAAAGAAATATCCCCGCTTAAAATACCATTAACGCTGCCATTAAGCTGCACATCCGCCCCATAAGCCGAAACCTTAGCATCAATCGGATAATTCGGTTCATTATTCAAAAGCTTATTAATAGAGCCGACATCTGCCTCGCCCTTAATTTTTTGGTCATTAAACAACGCATCAAAAACAAGAGAGATATTAGCATCCATACTCGGAGCCGACATTTCAAAATCATTCAAAACCGCCTGAGTAACTTTTCCGGTTTTGTTATCAATCAAAGTCAACGCACCGTTTTCAATAGAAATATTCCGCGCGGCAAATCCGGCCAAAGCAATTGCCTGCGGATTCTCTTTCAAAACCTCAGCGGTTTTGTCAGCATCTTGAGCATTAACCAACCCTGTAGCCACGGCTTGGTCTTTCAACAAATCAATTTGTTGATTGGAAGGAGCGTCGAGCTTAGAAAAATCCCAGTTAGTTTTGCCGTCTTTGGCAATTTCCAAATTAATAACCGGAGAAACGATATTAATATTATCAATAACGACTTGCCGCTTGAGCAAAGGCAACACGGAAACTTTGATTTCCAATTTTTCCACTTGCACCATATAAGGAGTAGAAGCCCACTCGGCATTTTGCAGTTCAACATCATTAACGACCAACGTCGGCACAAAAGAGATACCGAGTTCGGCATCGCCATTAATAACGAGCTTGCGCCCCAGCTGCTTTTCGGTTAGTTCGGCAATCATTGGCTTATATTTGTTCAAATCGAAATTACGAATAAAAAGATATCCGCCGATTGCAACCAAAACCACCAAAATCAAAACAATCTTAAAAACCAGTTTAATCAGTCTCATGATGTTACTCCTTAAAGTTAATACCGGCCGCCTCAAGCGATTCTTTATAATAGTCTGGCAACCCTGCTTTCAATTCAAGTTTTTTATTATATAATGGCGAAAGATTAATTTTATATGCATGAAGATACAATTTATCAGCCAAAAAAGCAAATTTTTGACGTACGGTTCCAAAATACTTATCATCACCGGCAATCGGACAATGAATGGATTCGAGATGCACGCGAATTTGGTGTGTCCGACCGGTCAAAGGCGACGCCTCAATGAGTGAAAACTTATCACCGACGGCATCCAAAACATCATACTCGGTAACGGCATCTTTTCCCTCGGGAGACAAGACCGACTTTTCCCCGACTTTCAAAAGTTTGGAACGAATGACACCGAAATTTTGCTTAGGCACGCCCAAACAAAACGCCAAATAAGTTTTTTTAAGCTGATGTTCACGAAAAGCCCTGGTCAAAAGCTCGGCATATTTGCGATTTCTGGCCAACACAAGAAGTCCGCTGGTATCTTTATCGATTCGATGCACCAGTTTAGGTTTTTCGGGAGCATCAAATTTAAGAGCCTCAAGCATACCGTCAATATGTCGCGTTGTATTTGTACCGCCTTGCACGGCCAAGCCGGAAGGTTTATTGAGAACCAAAATATTTTTATCTTTATAAATCACCAAAGATTGAATAAAAGCGGCATCTTTAGCGGAAACAAAATCTTTTTTAGGTTCCAAGACTTGTTTTTCCTCATCAAGAGGCGGCACGCGAATTTCTTGTCCGACCGACAATTTAAGAGACGATTCGGCTTTTTTCCCGTCGACTTTAATTTGTTTTGTGCGCAAAAGTTTTTGAAAACGCCCCAGCGGCAACCCCGGATAATACTTTAAAAACCAGCGATTGAGACGCATTCCGTCATCTGAATCTTTAACTTTAACAATTTCAACACCGGCCATCAGATATTCCCTTTCTCTAAAACAAAGAAAGTTTAGCGGAAAGTCCGCCAAAACACAAGCAAATTTAACCACAAAAAAATCGCAGTTTTCACCTGCGATTTTTTCTAACATTGTAACGATTAACATGCCCTTTGCCATAAGTACCTTTTTGCTGCTTATAACGCATATCCAAAGCTTTACGAACATCGCGTTTATTTTTGCGAGGCATTTGCTCCGAAACCAAAATCACATCTTTGGAAGCATCAATCAGTTCGACTTTACTAATCACAAGCCCATACTCATCTTTCAAAACCTCAGCTAATTCCTGCACTTCTTTTGATGATAATCGAACAAGCTCTTCTGCCGCTTTTTTCAAATCCATATACACAATAATTTTAAGTTTAATAATTTTTTTTCAAACTCAAACTATCACACATATCTCAAAAGTCAAACAAAACATCAATTTTCGTTATGCTCTTTTTGAGCTTTAGCACGTTGTTTTTCAGCCCTAAGCTTTTCAAAATATTCCACTCTTTTCTTAACTTCCCGCTCAAACCCGCGGTCAACGGGAAAATAGAGTTTGGTATGTCGCACCCCGTCAGGAAAATAATTTGCGCCGGAAAAACCGTCTTCACAATCGGGATCATATTCATAACCTTCATGATAACCGAGTTGTTTCATAAGTTTGGTCGGCGCATTCAAAATATTTTTTGGCGGCATGAGAGAGCCTGTTTTTCTGGCCAAATCTCTAGCAGCATAAGAAGCTTTATACACGCCGACGGATTTGGGAGCGGTTGCCAAATAAGCCGTTAATTGAAAAAGAGCCAAATCTCCCTCGGGCGACCCCAAACGCTCATAAGTCTGCCAACAAGAAATCGCTTGAGTAACGGCATTCGGGTCAGCCAAAGACACATCTTCAACGGCAAAACGAGTCAGCCGTCGAAAAAGATATTTAGGGTCTTCGCCGGCCTCAAGCATGCGAGCGACCCAATACAAACCGGCATCAACATCCGAACCGCGTAAAGACTTATGCACGGCCGAAATCAAATTATAATGTCCGTCACGCCCTTTATCATAAATCGGTGCACGCGAACGAATAATCCGCACAATAGATTCCTTATCAAAAATCTCATCAGGCTGAGCATACGACCACACGGATTCGGCCAAGTTTAAGATATACCGCCCATCTCCATCGGCCGTATCTTTCATAAACTCTCGTGCTTCGTCATCTACCGGCAACTTTTTACCCACCTCATTTTCCGCACGTTGAAGCAAAACTTCAAAATCATCGGCGTTCAAACGATTAAGTACAAACACCTGACATCTGGAAAGCAAAGCGGCATTGAGTTCAAAAGAAGGATTTTCAGTAGTAGCACCGACCAAAATAACTGTTCCGTCCTCAACATAAGGCAAAAAACCATCTTGCTGAGATTTGTTAAAGCGATGAATTTCATCAACAAACAACAACGTCCCTTTTCCTTGGTTAGCCCGACGTTCTTGCGCATATTGAAACACGCGCTTCAAATCAGCCACACCGGAAAAAACGGCAGAAATTTGCTCAAAATACAAATTAGTATGTTCGGCAATCAAACGTGCAATGGTTGTTTTGCCGCACCCCGGAGGCCCCCACAGAATAAAAGAAGTAATTTTACCGGACTTAATCATCCGCCCAAGCGGCGCGTTATCACCGACCACATGGTCTTGCCCGACCACTTCGGACAAACTCTGCGGCCGGAGTCTATCTGCCAACGGGCGCTTTATACGACTAGAAAATAAAGTTTCCTCCATCACCACCACAACCTCTTTTAAGCCTTTTTTGGCTGTTCAAAAGGATTTTCTTCCTCATCCGAAACATCAAAGGCATCATCTTTCAACCACCAATCATCATCATCGGAAGACGGCTTTTGTTCATCGGCCTCTGTATCTTTGGGCTCAATGCCGTCAGAAAACAAAGCCGCCTCAACATCGGACGTATTCCGAACGGCATTCTCCAATTCATCACCGCCAAAACCAACGCTTTCATCCTGTTCCGAAAACGTATCATTATCAAAATCCTCCGTTGATTGCACAACATCGACGTCAACATCAACATCGTCATAATCATCTTCTTCGACCAAATCCGCCTGCACATCAGAATCCTGTACATCAATCGCATATCCGCCGGCAAGAACGCTTTGCTGACTTTGTTGTAAAACCTCCTCAACCGAAGGCACATCAACATCTTGCGCATTTCGGATTCGCACCAAATCGGCATCCAAAAAACAAACAGCCTTTTTCTGCGACAACAGGTTAAAACGCGCATCAAGATTAAACCGCTCCGCCGTCGCCTGTACCGGCAAATCATAAAATCCTTTAACAAGCAGCCAATGGAGTGAATTGCTAAGCTTTTTATATTCGCGCAAAGAAATCAGTTCATCGGCAATTTTACGATAAAAATAAGCATCATTAACATTTCTTTTGCGCTTAGCCCAACCTTTTGCCTCCGTATTTTTACGCTGAACAGACTTAGCTCCGAACACGGCCAAAGCCCTGAATTGTCCGCTGAGAGCCACATTATCGGGAGCAAACAAGAGCTTAAAAGAACAAGCCGACACCATATCTTCCAAAGCGTTTTTTCCATAAACTTCGCTAACCGCCTTCAACCCGTTTGTAAGCAGCAAAAAGCTGACATTACGTTCACTGCCGAACCGAACCCCTTTAGGCAAAGAACTAAACAGCGGCATTTTGTCCCAATCATCAATGACAAAGAGCATCGAAATTTTCTGTGCGGACTTATGCTTTTCAAGATTACGTTCAATCAACATATCCATCATCAAACGCGACATAAAAGCAGCCTCCGGCGTATCGACGGACAAATAAACCGTATTCGGACACCACTCGCCGCGTTCATTTTTCATTCCTCTGGCATATTTCAAAGAAAAATCGCTTGATGAAGTGCGTTCGCGCACGGACTTTGCCCGAAACACATCCCAATATTTAAGCAAACGCAAAAACAGCTCATTTTTAACCTCGGTCTGCAGAGAAGATAATTCTTTCAAACGCGCAATAATATCGGAAGCATAACCAAAGAACACGGCCTCTTTCAAAACATTTTGCAAAAACACATCCCAACCGTCCTCTTTTTTCTGCGCCTCAACATCCAAAAGCGAATCAAAAATCATCGCCAAACAAAGTTCTTTTCCTTTCCAAAGTTCGGGCACGCCGTTCCAGCTGCCGACCGGTAAATAATTTTTAACATCAAGATTTTTCACGCCGAGATTTTCAATTGCACTTTTAGCGGCATCATCAGGCATCAAAGCATAATAGCTGACTAAAATATCTTTATCTTCGGCATTAAAATAACCATTTTCAATCAAACTGTTTAACAAATAGTCATTAGCGCAGGCCTGTTCGATTTTAGCCACAAAAAAGCCCAGCAGAGTTTCGATTGCGACAACAAACAAATCCATCCAGTTTTTATCTGCCGTTTCAGGGCACAAATGAGTAGCCAACTTGTGCAAATAGAAGCCTCTTTTCTCACTTTTAGCAGGCAAATCCTTATCGGAGAGAGGATTCCACCTCGGCCAAAATTCATTTTTCTGAGGATTATCCGTTTTTTTCCAATCAAAGCAAAAAACCCTGCCTTGAGAAAAACGATGACCGGAAGTAAATTTAATCAAATCGCCGGTTGCATCAATAGCCACAACGCTGGCGGCATTAGCCATCAAGATGGAAGGCACGGCGGTAGTAGAAGTTTTTCCCAAGCCATCGCCGCCCCACACCAAAACGGAAGTCGGAGCATTCGGCGACAAAATTTTTCCCTCGAACCTCCCCAAAAAAATAGATTGACCATGAGAGAGCGGCATTTTCTTAATATCTTCGGCCTTAGCGGAACGGCGGCAAAAACGATACCATAGATTAAACGAACTGCGGCTCGACATATAAGCCTTAAAAACAAACACCAAGAACAAAAGCGGAGCAACCAAAGGGATATAGAGTGTCCATTTAGCCTGAGAAGCATTCCAAAAGGCTTTAAACCAAATTCCGTAAGCCCGAAACACTTCCCAAAAGTTTTCACGAACGACCAGCAAAAAGCGATAAATTTTATGGGTATTACGGGTTGTAAAACCATGTTCGGCATATTGATACAAGACAAGAGTAATCAAATCGGCGACCCAAAAATAAATCACCGAACACAAAACGACAAACAAGGCCCGAACCCACCAAGCCCATTTGCGAGCTTTAATTCTTTTGAAATATAATCTTTCCATACTCAGCCTTACAAAACAAACTGAGTTATAATAACAAATTTTATCAAAACTTCAAGAGAGATAATCACCCGACAAAAGCAACTAGCGTTCCATAGACCCGCGGCCGTGCACCAAACTGGGGTCTAAATCATAACTCTTTTTAGATTCTTTATTTTGAGGTTCTTTTTGCCTGAGTTGTTCATTTTCTTTTTTCTGCTCTTGCATCAATTCTTTTTGACGTTCTTTACGCGCCTCCAGCACGGCCTGCTTATTTTTTTCAATATTTTCAATAACTTTTTCTTTGCGTTCATCACTTTTTGCTTTTTGCGCGGATTTGACTTGTTCCAAAATTTCTTCGTCTTTGATTTTGGGCTTATGCACATCACGGCGAAAAACCTTACGACCGGCATCAACAATTTTATCAATAGAAACACCACGGCTTTTAGAAACATCCCAAACGCCGATTTCTCGTCCGTCATTCAAAAAGAAGTCTGTCCAATCAATTCCTCTGGATTCTTTTTTCTTATCCTTATTTCGAGGAGCATAAAACTGCTGCATTTCAGCCAATGTCGGCGGCCGTCCGAGAGCCTGAGCAATCTGCTCGGGCGTAATAATACAATCCCGCAGACTCAAGCCGATAATATTAACTCCTCTGAAATCAACGCCGGTAAAATCGACCCCGCGTAAATCGAGCTGCCGCAAATCAATTTTTTTCAAATCCAACAATTTCAAATTAATGCGAGACAAGTTCAATTTATGCGGAAAATTTTTAGCTAGGAATTCAACAAGTTCCTGTAACTCCTCAATACCGATTTCATCGATTCGCAAATCCAGCAGAAAAGCACCGTCCAAATCAGCTTCGCTCAGTTGAATACCGTTAAAACAAGCCCCGTTAAATTTAGTACCTTTCAAAACAGCACCGGAAAGATTAGCCCCGCTCAAATCGGCACCGCTCAAATCAGCTCCGGTTAAGTCCGCACCGCTTAAATCCACACCTTTAAGGGACACATTCTTAAAATCGGCATTGATAAGAGACGCACCGGCAAAATTAGCCCCGTCAAGATTTTGCCCGACAAAAGAAGCATTTTCAAACACCTGAGCCGCATAAACCCGATTCGAATTTTCCAAAGCATACGCAGCCTCAGATTTATCCTTCGTAATGGCAATATTTTTTTCAACAAAAGAAGAAGTATTATTTTGCACGGAAGGAATAACATTTTCGGCAGCCCCGTCATTTTTGGCATCATCAACCGACTTTTCAGACACATCTTGAGAAAGCTTTTCAACAAACAGGTTCTTATCGGCAATAGCCTCTTTTCCGGCCACAAGCATATGATCAACTTCATCATTAAACCAATCATCGTCAAAATGAACTTCATCATCTCTCAAATTAGAGACAGCATGCCATTTAATATCTTTCGTATCATCAACCATAGCCAAGACCGAACAAATTATTCCAATCACAATCTATCATACGCCAAAAAAGCGCATTTGACAAACAAATTATCGCAAAAAGCATTCTTCATGGTTCTGCCGCAAATAATTACACAAATCTCTTAAGTTTCCTTCGCTGGAATAAATAAACAAGCGGTTAAACATCTGCCCGTTAACTTCGGCGCGTTCTTTCAAAGGCTTATAAGATTTCAAACGCGGATATTTTGTGCTGAGACGTTTCCAATCAATATCATAATTTTGAGGATAAATATAAGCACCGAGCTGCAAAACTTTACGGTGATTAGGCTCCTCCCCGACATAAGGTTCAAACTTCCCCTTAGGATGGGACAGGATTTTTTCCATAGAGTCTTTTTTGCGCAAAACCGTTTTTGAAGACTTTTTGGCTCTGGGAGAAATAACAATATCGCTGTAACGGGGATTATCCGCATCATAGGCAAGCAAATTCTGAGTATCGGAAGATTGAGAAGTTTTTTGCGTCAAAGTAGTTTCATCAGCCAACCACCGCTTTTCATCATTACTTAAATTTTTGCCTTCCACCACTTCTTCAAGCCAGTTATCACCCTCAGCCCATTTTTCATGATGCCGATTTTTGGCATATGCCGCATCACCGCCGCTGTTCAAAGATTGATTATCGGCATTGCGGCGAGCCTCTTCCAAAGCTTTAGTCAAAATAGCAATTCTGTCAGAAGTAAAACCGGTTTTAAGCGTTGAAGCAATTTTTTGAGGAGAAGAACTCAACAAAGAACAAATGAACGGCTCATAACCGGCATAAAAATAAAGAGACGCAATAGCCGTCGAACGTTCGGATTTAATACGTCCGAGCAACACCTCATAACGAATAAGCGTAATTTTCTTTTCCAACAACGCACCACGCTGTTCCAAATCGAGGGAATGCCTGTCAGAAAGTCGAATTTCTTTGCGTAAAACAGCAATGGCGCGGTTAGTTTTATCATAATCAAGGGTTGTAACCTGCACCACGCGATACATCAACTCAATCTGCACAAAAATCGCGGCCGCCATTTCATCGTAAATTTCTTCTTTAAGCCGAAAAGCATCTTCGGGATTTTGGTTTCGACGATAATCGACAATAGCGCGAATAAGTCCTTTGGCAGCTTTTGCGGCTTGTTTTTCAAGAGCCTCGACATAGACCTGTCGATTCTGTTCAAACCCGTTAATATCCAAACTATCATCGGCATCATAATTATATTTGATATAACGACTGATAGCCACAAAATCATAATCTCTGATTTTAGCTTCCGGAGATTGAAATTCGGGACGAGATTTAAGAGCCGTGCGTTGATAAACTTCGGGCGTCAAATTTTTATCAAAGACATCAAGTTCATAAAATTTTCGGCCATCCAAACGCAGCTTATCTTTTTTAGTTTTAACCAATTGACGATATTCAATCACCTCATTAACCAAATTTTCGCGGATTTCGGGCAGTTGCACCAAAGCGGCTTCTAAAGTGCTTTTATAATCAATTTCCGCGTCGCTCAGCTTACCCTGACGTGTATATTTAGCATTAAGAGCCGCCAAGTTTTTCTTTTCGGATTGTATTAAATCATTAATTTGACGAATAACTTTTTCCGCCGACAAAATATCACCATGAGTTTTAATCGCAGCCACAGCCAAACTCTGAGCCGACTTTTGCATAATCATATCAGAGGCCGCATAAGGAGTTTCGGCCAAATAAGCGCCGGCATACATAATAGCATAATCAAGAGCGCGCACCCCGTTATAAATAGCGTTTCCGTTATCGGGAGCATTTAACACCTTTTCGATTACATCATAAGGTGAGGCATTAGGATTATCGGTATAAATTTTTTGACGCATGGTATCGCTGAGTTTAAGAGTATTATATTTCACGGCGCGAGCGACACCGTCATACACATCCAAGGCCCCGTTAACCTCGGTCGGTGTGGTATCAGAAAAAGAACAAGCCTGAGGAGGGACATTTTCGTTTTGAAAATCTTTATTTTCCTCGACCTGAGCGCAGGCACAAATACTAACGACAAGCGACACGGACAAGCAAGCAAACAATTTGTTCATAAGAACCACCTGTAATACAATCAAACTTAATAGATAAAGTAACCGACTTTTTGCAACATATAAAGTAAAAAATGCGATTAATCGACTATTGTTGATTAATAAAGAGATTGTAACAATTTGTAACATCTTGTTTAGTGCAATTTCCAAGCATCCGTGCTATAGGAAAAGAAGTTTTGTAGTTTAGGGCTAATTACAGAAGGAAACTTTTATGACAAACACGATTAAAGTCGCCGTAATCGGCGCGGGTTGCATGGGACGCAACCACTTAAAGACTTATAAATCCCTATCGGGCGTTGAGCTTGTCGGCGTATATGATATATTTCCGGAAGCCGCACAAAAAGCCGCCGAAATGTTTGGGATTAAAGCATTTTCGAGCATGGAAGAAGTCGCCGAAGAGGTGGACGCGGTAAGTGTTGTAACCACTTCGATAACCCATGCCGACGTGGGTGAGTTTTTCTTAAACAAAGGCATTCATTGCCTAATGGAAAAACCACTAGCCACCACGGAAGAAGGCTGCCAAAGATTAATCAATGCGGCCAAAGCCAACAATGTAACGCTTTTGGTCGGACACATTGAGCAGTTCAATCCTGCGGTAGAACAAATGCACAAGATTTTAAGCAACTCCGGCAAGATTCGGGCTTTAACGGCACAACGCATGTCAGCCGCGTCGGGCCGTATCACGGATGTTGACGTAGCCATGGATTTAATGATACACGACGTTGAAGTTGTCATGTCCTTAGTCAAATCAGAGGTCAAAGACCTTCATGTATCAGCGGTCAAAACACCGGATCACGCCAGCGGCAAAGATTACATCACCGCCTTGATTGAATTTGAAAACGGCGTAATTGCCGACTTAACGGCGAGCCGCATAACCCAAGCCAGAGTCCGTACCCTAGCAGTAACAACCGACACCAATTATATTGACATGGACTTTATCAATCAAAGCATCAACGTCCACACCCAAGGCCGTATGCCCTACGTCAATCAGGAAGAAATTCCGGATTGGATGAATTACGGCCTAAAAGGGAGCGTTGAGCAACTCTTTATTCCGACCAATCAACCTTTGCAGGCCGAATTGAATCACTTTATAAGTTGTGTAAACGGCCAAGCAACCCCAAGGATAACCGGTGAAGACGCATTATCGGCTTTACGAGTACTTTGGAAGATTGAAGAAAAATTAGGATTTATCCCCTCTTCGGCAGATTCAAATCTAGCCCTTGCCGCAGAATAAATAAATCCTAATCGCGATGCGCTGTAAACTCACCATAGAATACGATGGAACGGATCTTCTCGGTTGGCAACGCCAACCGGATGGTCCGAGCGCACAACAATATCTGGAAGATATATTAGACAAGCTCAACGGCGAGCATAAAGAAATTGTTTCAGCCGGTCGTACGGATGCCGGAGTCCATGCATTGGCCCAAGTAGTTCATATCGACCTCAACCGCCCGATGGCTCTTTGGAAGATACGTGAAGCATTTAACGGCAATTTATTAGCCCAAGATGCGCCGGTATCTGTTTTAAGCGTTGAAGAAGTAGACGATTCTTTTTCCGCCCGATTCTCAGCCAAGAAACGCGGCTACATATACCGCATACTCAATCGACGCGCACCGGCCCCCTTACTCAAAAACCGCGTTTGGTGGGTTCCCTATCCGCTGGATATAGAAAAGATGGAGCAAGGAGCCGCCTATCTCATCGGACATCATGATTTCAGCTCTTTTCGCGCCAGTGCCTGTCAGGCCAAATCACCGATAAAAACACTGGATAAAATAGAAATCGCCCGCCAAGGAGAAGAAATTATTTTCACACTGGAGGCACGTTCATTTTTGCATCATCAAGTGCGCAACATCGTCGGCACACTAAAATTAGTGGGAGAAGGTCGAATTCCGCCGCAAAAAATAAAAGATATACTTCAAGCCAAAGACCGCAAAGCGGCAGGTCCCACGGCACCAGCCGGCGGATTATATTTAAACAAAGTTGAATATTAAGTTTTGGCAACAACTTGATAAACTCAAAATCCCAAACTAAATAAAAGAAGAAAGTATTATAACAAAGGAGAGAACCATGAGCTGTAATAACCCGAAATGCAAAAACCCCGAATGCACCTGCGGCGAAAATTGCACTTGCAACGAAACCCATCAGTGCAACGAGAATTGTGAAAGCGGCAAAGAATGCACCTGCGGCAAAGAATGCACCTGCGGCAAAGAATGCCATTGCGAAGAAAATAACAAATGCCACAAAGATTGCAATTGCCGATAAAGGAACCACAAACGCCCCGAAGAACACGGGGCGTTATGAAGGGTTAAAGGGTTAAGAACCTAAAAAGCTAGGACCGGGCGAACGTACTCGCTATAGTCGTTCTTATCGTAGCCGTACACGTAATCGCCTCTGAAACTCAAATTCCACGCGAGGTTGCCTGAATGCTCGGAAGAAGACCAATACCAATCTGGCTCCAATTTTGTTCCGCCGATTTTTCCTAACGCTATATTCAATACATCCTTATTACCACGTATAGCGTTTAATTCACCAAAAGCCGGCAAATACCAATCTCCGGCTATTGTTCCTTCTGTTTTATAGCTGTTCACATACTCAAATGCAGGACAACTCTTCCCATTCGCCTTACAATACTCCAACACTACCCTCGTATTGTTTTTACCTTGCCAATCCGCTGTAACCGCTGATCGCGATGTTATATTACTCAACCCCGGAACATCAAAATAATCTGGAAATGACCAATATTGTCGAGATTCCTCCAACGCTATCGCTAAACGATTCTCTTCATCAAACACCACACCGATTGGTGTTTTATCAGAAATAACGTCAGGTGAGCAACTTCTGTCCGAATATAATATATCTCCGATTTTGCAATCGCAGTAATCGGCGGTTATGATGTATAAATTTGAGCATTCTTCATAAGTGCAGACCATGCACGGCGGACATTCGCTCTCTGTGCCGAGGTTCGGGCATGGTTCACATTCCGAACACAGGGTTGTATTGCCGCTTTGACAAGTGCTAGCGCCGTCCTCGCAGCCCATTTCCCCGCAATCCAAATATCCGGTGCAGTCTTTCTCTTTGATTTTGTATAAGTCGCCATCACAAGATTTGCATGGTTCGCCGTCAGTTTCATAACCAGAGGGAATTTCATCTAAGCTATATTGATATTCTGCCGAACATGACGGATTACAGCAGTCTTCATACAAATCATTGCCGCAAACCTCTCCGACACCTTTTAATGGCGGTTCGCAGGTCTTGTAATCACTCGGGCAGTCCGGAATACATTCGGCAAAATATTTGTTATTCAGCGGACAATATTTATTAGGCTTATAACCGCTCGGACATGAGGTTTTGGTAAAACCCATTTCAATACAACTGTTATCACCGCCACCGCCCCCAGGGGGAACAACTTCCGGCGTACCGCCTTCCAAATCCGTACCGACAAAGTCCGCCCCGCCGCAATCTTCCGTATCAGTTATCCAGCACACCTGTGCAACTTTAATCTCTTGCCGCTCACTAAAACTCGGCGGAGACAAGTAAACTTCAGAAAAGAGGTGTGTGTGAAGTGTGTGAACAAATGTAATTTTTTCTGAAGGAAGGGAAATATCGGCTCTCACATCCGGCGCAAAAATCGCAACCGAAGATAATAGCCCAAACAACAAATAAACCTTGTTCATGATAAAAGTCCTTTCGATATTACTTATCTCCACGACTCGTATTATACCACAAGAAAAAAATCCTTTCAATAGAAATTTTCGAGGTTTTCCGCGGGTTTGCACGAAGTGTTTTGCAAAAAAAACTCCCTTTGGGAATAACATCACCAAAGGGAGTCTGCACTTAAAACTTTAACCGAAACATCGGCCAAACACGACATTTCCTATCCAACGGAACAAATCCAAAACCAAAATTATAACCGACACCTGCCAACCAAACCGGATAGAGACATTGTCCTGAAGCCGTCCAATACATCGCACCGCAATCCATAGCCGGAGTATCGATTCTCTTCAAACTATCAGAAATAACATCCAAATGCCCGAGCGATAACATAAACTCACGCTTGCTTGGCAAAAAAACTTCGTTGACACAACAAACAGTAGACTGAAAATCCAAACAAAACCGAACCGCCTCAGCCCGTTTGCCTTGTTCCTTCGCTTGTTCGGCAATAAGCTTGGTCGCACGATACCCATCCAACTTCTCCCAATCATCACAAAAATTTATTCCATCAGATGAAAAGGGAAGCTCAACTTGCCTCAAAGCCCAACAAAAACACTCATGTTTCCGCTTAAAGGCTACCACGCCGCAAATTTCGGCATCTCGTTTAACCGGTTTTTGGGAAATAAAACCATCGGAATAACAATACATCCCCGGAAAAATCCATTTTTTCCAAAAGACAAACTTAGCAAAAAAATTTTTATTCATAATAATTAAAGATAAATATAGAAAAACAAAGCAAAGCTAACACTTTTACAATTTTTGTCAAGTTTTAATCTTCGGGACTAAAATCCATAACCTTTTTAACCACATCATAATCAAAACCTGCTCGTGCAAGAACCGCCATATCTTTTTGAAAATAATCACTTTTATTTTTCTCCTGACGAAAAGGACCGATATGCTTTTTACGCGCCAATTTCAACGCATTTTCAAAAGGATTAAAATTCTGAGCCGCCAAAACTTCATCAACAACAGTTTCATCAACACCTTTTTCCGCCATTTTGAGCCGAATATATTTCTCAGACTTACCGGCATTCAAATAATCTTGAATTTTCAGTTTAGCAAAACGCATATCGTCAATATATTGATAGCGCACGCAATCCTGCAAGATTTCCTCAATCCAAACATAAGCCGCAGCCCTGTCAAACTCGGGAAAATAAAAGGCATAATTATCCACGCGCCTTTTCAAAACCTCTCTGAGCTTGGCTTGAGTAGTTTCGAAACGCTGCAAATAATAAAGTGCAATATTTTTAAGCCTGTCTTTCGTAATTTTCCGCAACCGAACATTAGGTTTCTTTTCATCGACATCATATGACACTTGCAAATTCCTCAAATATTATCTAAATAAAATAGCAAGAAAGATTATAAATAAGGAAACAACAAATGAATAACAAAAATTTTGACACTTGTGCATCATTCCATATAAATAACGGAGCATTTTACGGCCGCTTGATAAGATTAAACAACGTCATCAACGAGATAATAGCCAAACACAACTACCCGCAAACAGTCAATGGAATAATTGCCGAATGCACGGCCTTAGCCGCTCTTTTAGCAAGTACGATAAAATATGACGGTCTTTTCACATTACAAACCAAAAGCGACGGACCGGTCGGTATGGTTGTAGTAGATGTCTCATCAGAAGGCAAAATTCGTGCCTGTGCCGAATATGACGAAGACAGAATCAATGCCGCCAAGGCTCTTCGCAAGACCCAAAACGAACATGAAGAAACGCCGCACTTTTTAGGCCACGGCTATCTTGCCTTCACGGTAGACCAAGGCGGCCCCGATAAGCTATATCAAGGAATAGTTGACATACAAGGCAAAACCTTATCCGAATGTGCAATGCGCTACTTCAAGCAATCCGAACAAATAGACACCTTTATAAAGCTGTTTCTGCATGAACCGCAAACCCCTGAAGGTCAGTGGTTTTCAGCCGGAATTTTGCTGCAAAAACTCCCCTTTGCCGGTGGCAAAATTAATAAGACGACAGATATTAACGAAGATTGGAACGAAGCAGTCGTTTTCATGGACAGCCTGCAAGCCGACGAAGTATTTAATGCCGAACTCACGGGACAAGAATTGCTCCACCGACTTTATCACGCGCATAAATTGGAAGTAGAACAAACCAAAGATTACAGCTTTGCCTGCCGCTGCAACCGCGAAAAACTTCAAGCCGTATTATCATCAATTTCACCCGAAGAACTGGATTCGTTAATAGAAAACGGGCGCATTACCGCCGAATGCCATTTTTGCGGAGAAAAATACAGTTTTGAAAAAGGGGAATTAATCAAACAATAACACTTTTTTAATCAATCATTGATAAAATAAGCTAAAATTCTAAAGAACAATAATCGTAACTGAATGGAAAAAACGCATGTTCAAAAAAATTTTAGCATCATTGGCGTTAATAGCTCTGGTTTCCGGTTGCGCCGGAATCAGAGATGACATGGCCGAACCAAGCCGTTATGAAGACATCAACTTCACCAACCAAACGCCAATCAAATTAAAAGTCAGCAAGATTGATATTATTTCGGAATTTGTTCCCTCGTTTAAGAGACCGAATGTTGAGCATTTATTGCCGATATCAATTGAAAAAACGGCGCGCACATGGGCAGAACAACGCCTAGACGCGGTAGATTTTGGCTCTAACAAGGTAGCAAAATTCATCATTAAAGATGCCTCTGTAACGGAAGAAAACATCAAGATTGATGATATGTTCAAAGCCGACCGCATAAAATACAATGCAAGATTGGTCGTAACAATACAAATTGCCGATCCCGAAAATTTTTCCATAGCCGAAACCACGATTGAAGCATGGCGGGAGCTGACAATACCGGCCAACACCGACATTGATGAAAAAGAGAGATATTGGAACACAATGGTACGCAAACTCTTCACGGAATTTAATACCAGTATGGAAAGAAACATTCATCAATACTTAAATATGTACGTTGCCGAAAGCACCCACATACAAGAGTTCAATTAGATTAAAGAGCAACAAAAAAATCCCCTAAGCCTTCTGCTTAAGGGGATTTTTAATATAATAAACAATCTTAATTCATGGCACGAGAAATTTCCTCCGGCACTGCCCCCAACAAAAAGGTCGGCACCCGAACATCTTCCATCACACCGCGGCTTTCTTTAACAACTTTACAACTGCCGTAAAAAACGGCACTTGGAGTCGAAATCGGAGCCACACTGGAAAATTCGTAATATTCCCCCGGTTCAAGGGTAGGAATTTCCCCCTTAAAGCCAAAAGAATCATCACAAAAAGAATTACCTTTAGCATCAGTAATATTCCAATGTTTACCGACCAGTTGAATGGTTTCAGAAGAATTATTTTCAATACAAAGATAATAACCGAAAACAAATTTATCTCTGTTTTCGCGGTCTTTCTCATCTTCGCTGAGTTCTTTAAAGCACGCCGAAATAACAATATCATCCGTAGCGCTTGTAACATAATTTTCTTCGCCTAACATTTTCTCATCCTCGCTAAAGAAATTACAGTTAGATTTTAAATGAAAAAAACAAGCAATCAACGAGATAAAAAGTTGTTAACAGGATTTATCCCCACCTATTTAACATCTCAAAAAAACCATTGATTTTTCAAAAAGACATAATATGAAAGGAAAATATCGATTCCATAAAAAAGAAGGAAAAACCATAACCGATCTTTCCTTCTTTAATAAACACAAAAAAAATTTATTTTGCTAACACATCAACCAACTGATTAGTAGCTTCTTCAGCCGAAATATCGTGGCAAACGGCATATTCATTGGCCAAACGCCCCAATGCCTGTTCATAAATCTGGCGTTCACTGTAAGACTGTTCGGCCAAATTATCCTTACGATATAAATCACGTACCACTTCGGCAATCGCAATCGGGTTACCGGAGTTAATTTTATTTTCATATTCTTGAGCGCGGCGAGACCACATAATTTTCTTAACCTTAGCCTTGCCTTTCAACACATTAACAGCGTTATCCATGGTAGATGCCTCTGAAATTTTGCGCAAACCAATTGTGTCTGCCTTGGCCATTGGAATACGCAGGGTCATTTTATCCTTATCGAAATTAACAACAATCAATTCGAGTTCGGAGCCGGCAATTTTCTGCTTAGCAATATCGGCAACTTTGCCTACCCCGTGAGCAGGGTACACAACATATTCGCCAGAATTAAAAGCAATACCGGAAGAAGATTTTTTATTCATCACAACTCCCTGATATATTTTTATTGGTTACGGCGTTGAGTGTTTCGAAAGAAGTCGCCCAACCCCACTGACGCGGATAACATACCACATTTTTCACCTTAAATCTAGCCCTAAAATGCATTATTTTGTCAAAAAAACACATTTTTTTGCCTTAAGGCTTATTTTTCAATAAAAAAATATTTAAATTTTTCAAAATTTTCTAATAAGATGGATAATCGGTAATAGTCGGCTGAGGCAAAGCTTCAATTTTTTCGACATCCGTATCGGGATAAGACTGTACGTCATAAACACGCCCGTCAGATTCGTAAAGCGTATTTTCAATCTGATTATTTAAAGCCGCCGGATTAGGCTCTTGAGAAACGCTTGGATTCTGCACTTCATTATCTTGAACCACATTAGACGGAGCTACTTCCACATTCGGAGTCGTTGGCGAAGAGGATTCATCTTGCATATTGGTATTGCTCGTTGTTGGAGAGTTCGAAGAAGAATCATCACCGACAATCGGATTTCCGAGCGGGTTCTCTGAGCTTGATTGTTCAAGCAAAACCGCTTCGGTTGTACCATCCGAATTTTCAGCCTCACCAAACACAACGACACTGCTTTGCCCCTGAGATTGAGAAGTTTCCTTATTTTGAGAACTTTGAGAGGCATCGGCAGCATTTTGTACTTGAGCAAACGAGTTTGCACTCCCTAAAGACAAGGTCATAACCGCCACGGCACTTAACAACATATAACGCATAATTCAAACCTCCTAAAAAAATAAATAAGAAAGATACCTTATAGATATAATCTTGAAAACGCACAAAAAAAGGGGCACAAAGCCCCTACATTATTTAGTTAAAGACATACCGATTAATGAATAAGCGCAACCGTATCTTTTGCAATCATAAACTCCTCATTAGTCGGAATAACATAAACCTTAACCTTTGAATCCGGAGTCGAAATTTCAACATCTTGACCGCGAATGGCATTCTGCGCCGCATCAAGCTTAATTCCAAGATAAGCCAACCGTTCACAAACCATTCGACGGACAAGCTGAGAATTTTCTCCGATTCCCGCGGTAAAGACAATGGCATCCACCCCGCCCATAACCGCAATATAAGAACCGATAAAACGCAAGATGGTGTGAACATAAATTTCCAAAGCGGCTTTAGCCTTGTCATCCCCTTCATTAAATTTTTTCTCAACATCACGGCTATCGGAATAACCGCAAATACCGAGCATACCGCTTTTTTTATTAAGCATATCGTTCATCTCATCAACCGAAAGATTTTGATATTTCATAATATGCAAAGGAATATAAGGATCCAAATCACCGCTGCGCGTACCCATCATAATACCGGCCAAAGGTGTAAAGCCCATGGAAGTATCAACGCACTTACCATCAGCCACGGCAGAAATGGAAGCCCCGTTCCCCAAATGGCAGGTAACAAATTTGCCTTTACGCCCCAACATCTTGGCAGCCGCTTCGGACACATAGCGATGAGAAGTACCATGCGCTCCATAACGTCTGATTTGATATTTTTCATATTGTTCATAAGGCAATGGATATAAGAAAGCCTCTCTTGGCATAGTCTGATGAAAAGCCGTATCAAAAGTCGCGACCTGAGCAATATGAGGCAAAGCTTTTTTAACGGCATTAATCCCCAAAACGGCGGCCGGATTATGCAAAGGAGCCATAATGGAAAGCTCGGAAATCTTGCGGATAACTTCATCATCAATCAAAACCGAGCGGTCAAAATAACTACCGCCTTGCACGATTCTGTGTCCGACGGCGTCTAATTCATCCAAACTCTGCAAAACATTTTGGAGCAACAAACCCAAAACTTCTTTAATAGCCTCGTTATGACTGGGAAGAGCAACCTTTTTTTCCTGAGTCTCTCCGCCTTTGACTTTAATGCTGACAAAAGACCCGTCGATTCCGATACGTTCGGCATTTCCTTTGGCAATAACATCATAACTATCACCCTCAACATTAAAAAGTTGATATTTTAATGAAGAAGAGCCCGAATTTAAAACCAAAATTTTTTTCATAAAAAACTCCAAAATCTAGAAATTACGTTAGTGCTGTGTCTGCATGGCGGTAATGGCAATCACGCCGACAATATCCTCAACCAAGGCCCCGCGCGACAAATCATTAACCGGCGCATTAAGACCTTGGAGCATCGGTCCATAGGCCTCACATCCTCCCAATCTCTGCAAAAGTTTATAGCCGATATTTCCGGCCTCCAAAGATGGAAAGACCAAAACTTTAGCTTGACCGGCAACATGACTGTCGGGAGCTTTTTTCTGTCCGACCACAACATTCAACGCGGCATCTGCCTGCATTTCGCCGTCAAGCTCGATTCCCATATTTTTGTAATAATCGGAACTCAAATCGGCCAGAGCCAATTCGGTAGCACGTTTAACTTTGTCAACCCCATCGCCTTTTCCCGAACCGCGAGTAGAATAAGACAGCATCGCAACTTTAGGCTCGATTCCGAAATGAATGGCGCTTTCGGCAGCATCAAGAGCAATATCAGCCATTTCACGGTCGGTCGGATTAATAACGATAGCGCAGTCCGAAAGCAAATAAGGCGTATCATTAGCCACCAAAATCAAACAAGAAGAAACCGAGCGACCTTTTTTGGCCGACTTAATAATCTGCAAAGCCGGACGAACGGTGTCCGCGGTTGAGTGGTTCGCACCGGACACCATTCCGTCTGCATGACCGGATTTAATCATCAAGGTGCCGAAATAATTGTAATTAAGAGCAAGCTTACCGGCCTCTTCACGAGTTAAACCTTTTTCTTTGCGAAGTTCATAAAGCAAATCGGCATATTGAGACAAATGCGGAGAATTTTCAGGTTTAATGATTTCGATTCCCTCTAAGCTCCATCCTTTTTGGGCATAGTAATTTTTAATTTCATCCACGTTGCCCAAGATAACGATTTTAGCCACCTTTTCCGAAGCAATGATATGGGCGGCTTCCAAAATTCTCAAATCTTCCCCCTCCGGCAAAACAATAGTTTTATGAAGGGCTCTTGCCTTATCCATAAGGCTGATTAAATATTTAGAGTAAGACATAAAAAAAACCTATCAAAAAAAATCAAAAACTTCACAGCCAATCAAAAAAAACAAGATGACGGCTTTGATTAACCCGAATTAAACAATGTATAAGTTAAATTGTCCACAAAAAACTTTTGATTTTTTATTACAAATAGAATAACATCAACATAAATTTCGGAACAAGACCGAGATCCCAAAAAGGAAAAACAAATGCAAGAAAGAACATTATCCATAATCAAACCGGACGCAACGGAGCGTAATATAACGGGTTTGGTTAATAGCATGATTGAAGCTGCCGGACTAAAAATCATCGCCCAAAAGATGATTCGGCTCACGCAAGAGCAAGCCCAAGAATTTTACGAGGAGCTAAAAGACAAAGCTTTTTTCGCAGGTATGACGGCACAAATGTCCTCAGGGCCGATTATCGTACAGGTTTTGGAAGGAGAAGATGCAATAGCGCACTACCGCAAAATCATGGGCGCAACCAATCCGGCCGTTGCGGAAGAAGGAACGATTCGCAAAACTTATGCTCTTTCAATAGAAAAGAACACCGTTCATGGTTCGGATTCGCCACAATCCGCAGCTCGCGAAATTGCATTTTTCTTTAATCATACGGAAATTGTCGGTTAGGAGATAAAATCGTGCGTCTGACTACCCTGTTTACTATTCTGAGCCTGCTTTTTGCCGCAACACTACAGGCGGAAGCATCAACACAAAACGCGCGCTACACGGCAGATGTTAACATTGATGTAACATCATCATCAGCCTCGGCGGCACGAGACAAAGGCATGAAACAAGCCTATCGCTCGGCATTCACGGCAATTGCCGGCAAAATGACCTCGGGCGAAGGATTAAATCGACTAAAAGAATTAACGGATGAACAGCTTATCAACTTTATCCAAGAAACCGAAGTCGTATCTGAAAAATCCTCAGACGTACGCTATATGGCACACCTCAAGATTCGCATTAACGAAAAACTCTTAAAACAGTATATGGAAGAACAATCGATTCCCTATGTCTTAAAGACTGCGGCCAATATTATAGTAATTCCGCTGTTTCGAGAATTTCCCGCAGATTCGCCCTTGCTGTGGGAAAAGAACAATCTTTGGCGCAAAGCATGGGAAAATTCTCCCGTAACCGGCAGTGATAACAATTATATATCCATCCCCGGAGACGGTATCAACTATTCGATTCTGGATGCGGAAAAAGCCCGTCAATTAAACGGACAAGCGTTAGATATGGTCGCCAGCCACTTAGGCACACGCAACATTTTTGTTTTAGATAGTTATTACAACGGAATAGAGGGGTTAAACATTATTGTGATGTCTTATAAAGACGGCACTCAAAAAACCATCACCGTGAACGGTGAAAGAGGACCGGAGTTGTTTACTCAAGCTATACCGGAAATAGCTCGATACATAGATTCGACAATAGCGGAACAAAAGATGAATATGGATTCGACCCCCTCGGAAATAACGGTACTTTATAGCTATCCGAAACTCTCAAACTGGGTAGCAACCGAACAAAAATTACAAAATCTCCCGCAAATTAACAACATCAAAGTAGAAGCTATGGGACAAGGCAAAGTTCAATTTAAAATCAACTTTATCGGCTCGGTATATGATTTAATCACCGCACTTAAAGCCTATCAAATCAACTTAAACGATATGTCCGGTTATTACACCTTGACCACCTTTGGAGCATAAAGCAATGATACAGCCGCAAACAAATACCAAAAACAATCATAACTGGCTTTTTTGGCTGGGGCTGTTTGTAATTTTTTGCTATGGGCTCTATGTTTTGCGCTCTGTACTTCTTCCCTTTGTGGCCGGCATCACAATCGGCTACTTGCTGGACCCCTGTGTTGTAAAATTCACCAAACTGGGATTAAGCCGCACCTTGGCAACCTGTATTGTTTTGATATTACTGATATTGTTACTAATACCGGCCTTAATTTTGCTGTTCAGCGTTATTAACGACCAAGTTGCACGTTTTGTATCGGTCATACCGGAATATTTGACATCGCTTTCCCAAAAGCTTGAACCATGGCTCAATGATTTGCACAAAAGTTTTCCGACCATAGATGCCGAAAGAATAAAAGCTTACATTCGCGAAAACATGGCCTCCTACCTAAAAGTTTTGGGAAAATTGGCACAAAGCCTATTAAACAGCGGTTTTGCCCTTGTAAACATCATATCATTGCTGCTCATCACACCGGTTGTAGCTTTTTATATGCTGAGAGATTGGGACGGCTTTGTCAAAAAGATAGACAGCCTGTTGCCGCGCAAGCATAAAGCCTCAATCCGTCAACAAGCCAAAGAAATTGACCGCACCTTAGCCTCATTCATCCGCGGCCAACTAAGCGTCTGCGTATTGCTTGGTTTGTTTTATTCCGTCGGTTTATATTTAGTTGGGCTGGAACTCGGTGTTTTAGTAGGTTTTATCGCTGGATTAATATCATTTATTCCCTACGTTGGTTCAATCAGCGGTTTTGTTGTGAGTATATGCATAGCTCTGGCACAGTTTAATACCATTACACCGATAATACAGGTTATCATTGTATTCATGTTAGGGCAGTTTTTGGAAGGCAACTTTTTAACCCCGAAACTGGTAGGAGACAGCGTAGGTCTGCATCCGGTATGGATAATGTTTGCCTTGCTTGCCGGAGGGGTTTTATTAGGCTTTTTAGGATTAATGATAGCGGTACCGACAGCGGCAATCATCGGCGTTTTGCTCCGCCACGCCATAGAGAACTACAAACACAGCAGCTTATACCAAAACGGTTGAGACACAAAAAACTTTACAAATCTTACAAATCATGATAAACAACGGTTCGTAAAATTTTATTATTAACCGTTAAAATAATTATGTATGAAAGAAATTGGTCATAGGATTAGCATTTTTAAGCACACTAGCCCAAACGAAGGCTCAGTGATAACGATTACCGGCAAAGACGGAACAAAAAATTATCATGTTCAATCCGTTACGACACACATAGCCGTTCACCGACACAATTGTGAAAATTGGCTTTATGCCGCAACCGATAGCAACGGACAATTTATTTTTTTCTTAGAAAGAATAAAATACGAATGCCTGAAAACCGTTTTTTTTCCGGAAGAAGCGCAAAACGCCGAACAGTATAAATACACGGCCGACGGAATGTTTTATTATCAAAAAAACGGGCAATGGTACATTCTTAACAAAGAAAATACATTGCTCGGCAAGAAAATATTATCTGAGTTCTTTGTCAAAAAAGATGAGGACAATTCCTACATCATCACACATGAACAAGATTGCAGCAGCAGCACATTTAAATGCAAAAGCTACAAAATTGCAACAGATGACAATAATGAGAAATGCCTCTTATTAGGCGGCGTTAATGAAAAACGAGAACATTTTACCATTCTTAACAAGCACGGTCTCGTATCACCTTTCAATTATTTCTTTGCGCTAAACATTGACGGCGAGCACACGCTTTTCAGAAACGAAGGAAATTATTGGATAACGCCGGACAGAAAAGTTTCCGAAGAGCTTTACCAATTTGATCAAGATTAAAAAAAACAACCTTAGAGTCTAAAACCTCTAAGGTTATTTTTTAGCTTTCTTTATTGAAAGATTACCCATTAATTAACACTTTACAAATTTATCAAAAAATGCTACCTAAATCACAGATAAATTTATTATTACCCCTAAAATAATTATGTTATGAAAAAAATTGGTACAAGGATTGAAATTCTCAATCTCAACACAAAAAAGGAAAAAAACAAAGGTTACCTCATCACCGTTTTTTCAAATAACGGAAAACATGAGATTCAAGCTTTATCCGTCAAAAATCTTGAAAGGTTTAACAGCAACTACCAAAACACATGGTTGTATATTATAGTTGATAAAGACAACCATCGACTATTTTTTCTTGAATCGGAAGCTCACGGGTGCATTTATCAACTTGATGAAGCTCAAAACGCCGAGCAGTACAAATACACGGCAGACGGAGTGTTTTACTATCAAAAAAACGGCTTGTGGTATATCCTTGGCTCAGAAATCATATTATTAGGAAAAGAAATATTACCTTATATCTTCATCAAAAAAACTGAAGATAACTCTTACCTTGTAACACATAGCCGCCTTAGAACAGATACATTCAAGTGCAAAAGCTACAAAGTTATAAAAGCTAGTAATGGAAACGAATGCCTTTTGTTGGGCGATGTCACAGAAAAAAGGGAATATTTCATCATTCTAAGCTCACAAGAAGTTATTCATTCTTTTGTTCAGCTTTACATTGAACTAATCATTGATAATAAAAGCGTTCTATTCAAGGATGAAGGAAATTATTGGATAACGCCGGACAGAAAAGTTCCCGAAGAGCTTTACCAATTTGATCAAGATTAAAAAAAACAACCTTAGAGTCTAAAACCTCTAAGGTTATTTTTTAGCTTTCTTTATAGCGTTCTTTGCGCGCACGGCGAGACAAGCTCCACAAATTTCCCCATCCGTTAATCGGCTGAACCTCATATTTGGACTTAAAATCAAAATCACGGGAAAAAAAGAGAGAAGTCGTTTTGGTGTAATTATTCATTGGGCAAAACCCATAAAAATCCACTTGCAAAAGATTTGCTTCCCTCAAAGCAGCCACAGCATTTTTATATTCCAAAGAAGTGTTAATGCGGTCGCTGTCATCCAAAATAATCACCCCGCCTTTGGCTAAGGCCTGAACGGCGCATTGAGCACATTCGGCACGCCGTTTACCGTCAACCACAATCACATCATATTTTTTGTTATCTTCAAATATGGCCTTTTCATAAATTTCACCTTCATCCCGCCACCGCACGTCAAGATTAGGTTCATGAAAAAGACCGCACCACTTATCAAACCACTTGGGATTATCCTCAATACTAATCACTTTCTGCGCACGCTTTGCCCAAAACAAAGACGAATTTCCGCAGCCGTATTCAAACACCGACTTGTCGCTATAATCAAATTGCGCCAAATACTCTATCGCTGGATAAGTATACCATGGAATAGGATTTCCGTCTTTATCAACACAAACTTTTTCATCAATCGTGCGTTCAATGGCAAAATCATTACGCCACATATCAATAAATTTTTGAAATTTTTCACTATACATATTAATTCCTCAAAAACAGCAAATAAAAATCCCGCTCAAACGCATATTTTTCTTTATTTTTAAAACAAACTAGACTATAACGACAACAAATCAATAAATTTTTAAATAGCCAACAAAATGTCCGATATCGAAATCACATTAGTCCACCCGCAAACGCAAGAAACACAAACCATCGACTTAGGTTATTCATGGTTGGTCATGCTTTTTGGATTTTTGGTTCCGCTCTGCCGCAAAGAATATAAAATCGCCTTAATTTTCTTCATCATATATTCTTTTTCGCTCGGAGTTTTATCTCCGTTCATGGCCATATTCTACAACAAACTGCGTCTGGCAGGTTATCTTCACCAAGGCTATAAAATCCAAAACATCGACGGCGACTTAGATGATAAGACCTTGCAAGAACTCATATCTAAAATCCGCGGCTAAGCTTAGCCGCGGCAGATGCGGCCGCGGATGCCACTTGCAATAAAGTATAACTAACCAAATCCTCGGTCGGCATATTTGCATTACGCGTATCTTTTTCGGCTTGATAGAGTAAATTAATCACACTAAACACGCGGTCTCGATTCCAAATCAACACCTGCCGACGAAAAGCAGCTTCTCTGAAAAAGATAATGCGCGGGGTTAATTTCTTCATCGCCGCATCAACATTTTGCCCTTCTTCCATAAACGACAAACAGGTTAAAATCTTCAAAAAATGGAAATACAAACTACGCAAAATGAGTGAGGGCTCCGTCCCCTCGTTAATTAACTTTTGATAAGCTTGCATCACCTTATCTTTTTGCCCGCCGGCCGCAGCATAACACAAATCATCACTTGAGGAAGAAGAAGTATCACTGATAACGGCCAAAACATCATCGGGCGTAACCTGAGTTTTCTCACCGACATAAGTAATCAGCTTTTCGATTTCGCCTAAATTAGAACGCCTGTCATTGGACAATCTGGCACCCATAAGTTGCAAAGCATCATTGGTAATGGCAATTTTCTGAGCAGATAAGGTCGTACGGATAGTAGAAAAAATATCTTCATCGCGGTCTTCATAACAGGCAACAACCCCGAAATAAGAAGTATCTTCGCCCAGTTTAACCAAAGAAGATTTTTTGTTTAAAGTCGAAGAATAAGCAATAACCAAAGTATCCGACTTAGCATCCTCAAACATCGTCTTAAAGACCTTGGTGAGATTATTATCGGCATCTTTAATAACGATAACACGCCGCCCCCCCATAAGCGATTGAGCATTAAACTCACCGATGAGCACACCGGCATCGGCATTAACATCATCGCCGTTCAGATAAACGACTTGAAACGGGTCAAAAATATCCGGAGCAATAGCCTTGGTTAAATTTTTAACATACTCGGCAATCAGCCCCTCATTAGCCCCGTAAATAATCCAAGCTTTAACGGAATCATCGGGTTTTTTATAAAAACGCTCAATCTGTCCGGCTTTATAAATCACCCTCAATCACTCCCATTTTGGTAAATTTGGTATGGAAATAAGCCCCGACGCGCAACGTAATGTCATCACCGATAATTTTAGCCGCCTCCTCATCGGCTTTTTTCTCAGCAATTGTTGTCGAATAAGGATTCTTCAAAATATCATAACTGCTGTAGGCAACACTTTTATTCTTAAATAAAGTTTTGCCGTTTTCCGTCATGTAATAAGTAACGGTATAAATCACCATTTTGCGGGTAGAAGTAATATCATCGCGCATAGCTTGGTCATAAGTACGTTTACTTGTCAAATCGGCATACAAACGATATTGAGGATGAGAAGGAACACCTTTAGGGGTTAAATTATCCAACAAAACATTACGCAAGAGCTGCCCAAACCTTTCAGGAATTATCTCTACCTTAACTTTTTGCATTTCTTGCAAAATTGAGGTATTAAATTCATCATTATAATACCATTTTGAATCACCGGTTTTCTGCACATAAAGAGGAGAAAAACCGCACCCGCACAAACAGCAAATAATCAAGAATAGAGATAATTTCTTCATAGGAACTCCCAATATTTTTACGCCGCTACGATATTAACGATTTTATTCGGCACGACAATAACCTTGCGGATATCTTTGCCCTCGGTCTGGCGTTTAATATTTTCCAAAGCAAACGCAGCTTTTTCCACCTCATTTTTAGCGGCATCTTTAGGCATTTCAATCGTGCCGCGCATTTTTCCGTTAAGTTGAACGGCAATGGTAACCACGTCATCTTCGGCCAATTTAGGGTCAAAGACCGGCCAAGGAGCTTTAACGGCCAAATCGCTATGGCCTAATCTCGCCCACATTTCCTCAGCCAAATGCGGTGTAAACGGACACATCAAAAGAACAAATGTTCCATAAACCTCAGCCGAAATTTTCTCGGATTCGGACAGCGAGTTAACAAAACTCATGAGAGAAGAAACGGCCGTATTAAACTTCATCTGGTCAATACGTTCGGTAACTTCTTTAATACACTTATGTAAAGCGCGCAGCTCTTTTTCCGAAGGCTGGGCAGAAGCATCAACCTTTTTGAACAAGCCATAAACTTTGTTAACAAAACGGTAGACACCCATCAAACTTTCTTCCGACCACATGGCCACTTGGTCAAACGGCCCGATAAACATTTCATAGAGACGGAAAGTATCTGCCCCGTAACTGCTGACAATATCATCAGGATTAATAACGTTTCCGCGGGATTTAGACATCTTTTCGCCGTTTGACGCCAAAATCATTCCGTGCGAAGTACGTTTTTTATACGGCTCGGAGAACGGCACCAAACCGCAGTCAAACAAAAACTTGTTCCAAAAACGAGAATACAGCAGGTGCAGCGTAGTATGCTCCATACCTCCGTTGTACCAATCGACCGGCATCCAATATTCCAAAGCTTCTTTAGAGGCAAATTCTTTGTCATTATGCGGATCGCAATAACGCAGGAAGTACCAAGAAGAGCCTGCCCAGTTCGGCATGGTATCAGTTTCGCGACGAGCTTCTCCGCCGCATTTCGGACAAGTTGTTTTGAGCCAAGCTCCGGCTTTTGACAACGGCGATTCACCCTCATCATTCGGATGATAATCAGGCACTTCGGGCAGAGTCAACGGCAACTCGGATTCGGGAATAGGCTGCCAACCGCAATGCTCACAATAAACCATCGGGATAGGCTCGCCCCAATAACGCTGACGAGAGAACACCCAGTCGCGCAGTTTGTAATTAACTTTAGCATTGCCGAAACCATGCTTGGTTGCAAAGTCAATAGCAGCTTTCATCCCGTCCTCTTTGTTCATTCCGTTTAAGAAATCGGAGTTAATATGCGCACCGTCTTCTTCCCAAGCTTGCTCGGAAATATCTCCGCCTTCCAAAACTTGAATAATCGGCAGATTAAATTTCTTGGCAAAATCGTAGTCGCGTTGATCATGCGCCGGCACCGCCATAATCGCCCCCGTTCCGTATCCGGTTAACACATAATCGGAAATAAACACCGGAATAAGCTTGTTGTTGAACGGATTTTTCGCTTTAATACCTTTGAGTTCGACACCGGTTTTGGAATCATCGGCCGTACGTTGAAGCTCAGACTTTTTAGCAGTCTCATCAACATAAGCTTGAATTTCGGCTTTATTTTCAAACAACGGCATTAACTCTTGCACAAACTTGTGCTCCGGTGCCATAACCATATAAGTAACGCCGAAAGCTGTATCCGGACGCGTTGTAAAGACCTTGAGTTTTTTATTATCAAGAGGTTTGCCGGCATTTGAGCATAAATCAAAATCAAGCTCCGCCCCTTCGGAACGACCAATCCAATTAATTTCGGAGGATTTAACCCTGTCAATAAAGTCCAACCCTTCTAGGTCATCAATCAACCTGTCGGCATATTTGGTAATAGCAACCATCCATTGCTCTTTGTCGCGGCGCACGACCTGCGCACCACAACGCTCGCAACAGCCGTTCACCACTTCTTCATTAGCCAACCCGACTTTACAGCTCGGACACCAGTTAATAGCGATTTTATCCTTATAAGCCAACCCTTTTTCAAAGAGTTTGATAAACATCCATTGCGTCCACTTATAATACGCTGGGTCGCAGGTAGAAAAACATCTGTCCCAATCAAAACTAAAGCCGAGAGATTTCAGCTGTTTAGTAAAAGTTTCAATATTGGCTTTAGTAGAAACGGCGGGATGCACACCGGTTTTGATAGCATAATTTTCGGCGGGCAGACCAAAGGCGTCAAACCCCATCGGATAGAGCACATTCAAGCCCTGCATTCTTTTTTTGCGGGCAATTACATCCAAAGCGGTATAAGAACGCGGATGTCCGACATGAAGCCCTGCTCCTGAAGGATAAGGAAACTCCACAAGGGCATAAAACTTTTCTTTAGATTTATCAATATCAACTTTATACGCTTTTTCGTCATCCCAAATTTTTTGCCATTTGGATTCTATGGTTCTAAAATTATAACGGTCTTCAAGTTTCCATTCTTTTTTCCAATCATCAAAGTTCATTCCGTTATAATGTGTATTCTCGCTCATAATTAAATCATTCCTTTATATCAAACAAATTCTGCACATAAAAAATTTTATCTTGTCATCACATCGCGGTGATAAAGCTCTCTGGCCTGTGTAAGAATAGCATTTTCGGTTTCTTCGGCCAGCGCGGCATCAGGGGCAGAATCAACCCAAGCACCGCCTTTGAGGATTTTTTTATAAACTTCGACTTTCAGGCTGTTCGCCTGCAACTTCTGAGAATAAATATTCACGACGACTTTCAATTGTTCATTGGGAGCAAACTTTTTCCACTCGGTAACAATCACGCCGCCTTTGGCATCAGAGGAGGCGAGCGGCATAAAAGCCAATTTATCAAGAGAGGCCTGCCACAAATACGGATTAACCGCGAGATAAGCCCCGTCATCTTGAATAAATTCATTTTGCTGCTCATCTTCACCAAACGGCCACAAATTTTGAACATAAGAACAACCGTTCAAAAACAAAGCAGAAAGCACAACCAAGCACAAATATTTTTTCATGACAATATCCTCGTTAAAAAAACTGGCTACATTATAAAAGCAAATACAAAAAAAACAAGTCGTTTAACTTGCAATTAACGAGAAAAGCACTAAAATGCAAACAAAACGCAATCAAACAGCAAGGAAAGAGATGACAAACAGCCGTCAAACAGCATTAGAAATCCTCACATCGAGCATCAAAGACAAGACCTTAATCAAAGTTTCCGAAAACGCCGATTCTGCCTTTATCAACATGCTGCTTATGACAACTCTGCGCCGCTGGGCAGACATAACATCGATTCTCTCGGAGTTTATCAAAAAGAAACCATCCCCCCAAACAGAGACAATCCTGCACTTAGGCGCAACGGAAATTTTGGAAATGTCCGCACCGGATTATGCTGTAATAAATGAGTGGGTTGCACTTACAAAACTAAAAATTGATAAATACGCCTCCGGTTTTATTAATGCTGTTTTAAGAAAGATAGCACAAAACAAACCACGCCTGCAAAAACAGCTTGGCAAACACTACTTTACGCCGAATTATATATCGATTCTCAAACAGGATTACAGCGTAGGAGAAATTGCCCAAATGGAACAAGCGGCAGTCAATGCCGGAGAACCGCCTTTAGCTCTGAGCGTTAAAGAAAAACCTGAATTTTGGGCCGAAAAATTAGGCGGGAAACACCTAGCCAACAATACGATAGTCATCCCCAAAGCCGGCGATCCGCAAAAATTGGAAGGATACCAAGAAGGCGCATGGTGGGTTCAAGATTTTGCCGCGACTTTAGCTGTTACCGCATTAGGCAACATTACGGGACAACACATATTAGATTTGTGCGCCGCCCCCGGAGGCAAGACTGCCCAGCTGATTAACGGCAAAGCAACCGTAACCGCTTTGGATATTTCAAAAGACCGCCTGAACCGCCTGCAAGAAAATATGCAAAGACTAAAATTCAATACCCATATAATATGCGCCGATGCCGTTGACTATCTGCAAAATTATCAAGGAAAAAAGTTCGATTCCATTATTTTAGACGCGCCTTGTTCGGCAACGGGAATTTTCCGCCGCCACCCCGAAATTTTGCTTTACAAAACAAGAGAAGATATAAAGAAACAAGCCGCCCTGCAAAAACAAATTTTATCCCAAATATCCAATGCTCTCAAAGAAGGCGGCCTATTGATATATTGCGTATGCTCCTTATCCAAAGCCGAAGGGCTGGCCCAAATCCGCAATTTTCTAAAACACAATTCCGAATTCAAACTAATCCCCTTAACGGAAGAAGACATCAAAACAAGCGGCACAACCAACCTTCACCCCCTGATAAATAAAGAAGGCTGTATTGCCACGCGGGCGGATATGCTCCAAAATTTTGGCGGTCTCGATTCTTTTTTCATTGCAAAATTACAAAAGGTAGAAAAACATGGCTGAAAACACAAACACCAACCCGATATATATCTTAGGAACAACCAGCTTGAGTTTTTATTTTGCGGCCAAATTTCTGCTGGCGGGAGAAAATGTAATTTTGCTGAGCAATCCGGCAGATAACAAACGCATCGAAAACACGACTTACACGCTAAAAGAAGATACGGGAATAAAACAAAACCATCTTAAATTCCAAACATCTTTTTTAACGCAAACACCCCCCAAATTACTTATCATAGCCTCTGGCTCGGAAGAAATAAATACGGATATTCTTTTGGTTACCAAACAAAAAATCCAAAACAGTCCGATAATTTCGTTCACCCCGCTTGAAAATAAAACTTATATTGAAGAAATCTTAGGAAAAAAGATAATTTCAGCATGGTTTGACGGCTGGCTAAATCTGCATGAAAACCATATTGAGCTTTACGGTACACAACCGGAAATTTGCATTTTAACCCCGAGTGATACCTCGCAAAACGAACAAACAAAACGTTTTTTTTCAACAATAGGAATTAAGAGCACAACTGCCGTCAATTCTGAGGATTCTTTCTGGATTCGCTATATAATTTATGCCTGTGGCTCACTTTTAAGCTCATCTTGCAACAAAAATATTCTCCAAATCACCAAGAACAAAAACCTAAACACAATATTAGAAAAAATGCTCAGCGAAGCACTCGCTCTTCATGATTTCAAACAAGAAATAACGCTGACCGATATAATGAATAAAATAAAAACCATACCAAGCAGTTATACCTACCCGCTCCACCAAAACCTGATGCTTGGCCGCCGCGGCGACTTTGATACCATCACAAACTTTCTGGAACAAAAATCGCGTCAAACCGCAGCCTTGCTTCCAACCATAACCGACGCCGCCAAACAAATCTACAACAGATACCTTAGTATAAACTAATTCTAAATATTGAAGTCTGCATCAAAACATAATATAAATATAAAAAAATAATAAACTGAGAGAGTTTCAACAAAATGGCGCAAACCGCAATTTTAATCACTCTTGCACTGGCAACCGTTTGTTTTACGGTTGCTTATCTGTTGTTAAAAAAAGAAATTCTCCGCCAAAGCAAAAATCTTTTTCTGCCGCTGGGCTTAACCATGGGGCTCGCATGGCAAATATTATATTTTTCCTTTCCCGAGTTTTCCGATTACATAACCGCGCTTTATGTCTGGGAAATCCCCTTTGTTATTTTACTCAGCCTCCTAATTTTTTATCAAAGCAAGAACCGTCCGCTCTGGCAAACCGCACTGATATCCTTAGTCAGCATTGAAATAAGCTGCATTTTACTCCCATCGGAAGCTTACGGCATTTCACCGGAACTTCCCTTTTGGGCAGACCGAAGCATTTTAATAGCCCTTTGGCTGATATACGCATTAGCATTCCCGCTTTTCACCACGATTGATGGTATCGCTCCCCTGCAAGGAATATGCGTTTGTGCGGGTATAATGTCCTTATCATTTATCGGAGCAGCCCCTTATCAATTAGGAGCTTTTGCCGTTTGCGGACTTGCTGTTTTTAGTGCATGGCTAATCTACAACACCTACCCCGCCAAAGTCGGCATCAACCCAAACTCCTGCTATGCACTGGGTTTTCTGCTTGGCTGGTTAAATATAAAAACCGCATCGGAAGGAGCGGCAAGTAGTATTTTGAGCCTAAACATTTTTTATTTTTACGAAATAGCCGTTTGCCTTTTACGAGGTCTCAGCCTAAAACCGCAATATAAGAACTGGCAGCTAAACACCGACTTTTATCAACTTTCCGTTAGCGGCCTAAGCCCCAAAGATATCACCAATACCATAAGCAAATTAATACTTTTATTAATAGTGTTCAGCATTTTTTCAGCCTATTCTCCGAACCAAACATCTATCCCGCTGTTTTCATTGCTGATATGCGCATGGTTTTTCTACCGGTTGAACAACAGCCAAGAAAAAGTCCCCACGCTAAAAGAATTGCCCAAGACCATCATACAAGACATCAAGAGCAATGTCAGCGAAATATCTGCCAACTTCACCAAGGATAAAGACAAATGAAGTTCGTAGATTCGTTCAAAAGTTTCATCACCAAACTTGGCCTTTCTTCCGACAAAGAAGAAAAAATAAATCTGTCGGAATATCAAAACAGCACATTCAGCATCGGCGTAATTGAATTCTCGGATAACGTAGAAAATGACTCCGGCAAAACATTGGCAAAGTTGCTGGGACAGGCCGAATACTTCAAAACATTTTACTACGAAGAGCCCTTTGCTCCGAATATATTATCCTTGGAAAGCCGCACGATATTTGACCTCATCGACAAAGGGCAAACATTGCTGGAGCGCACCCGCGCCGACGTCATCATTTGGGGCAACCGTGAGGGAGAAAAAATCAGACTCAACTTCCAAACATCCAAACAATATGAAGTAGAAGACCAATCTTTTGTCTCGCTGTTAGACAGCTTATACATTCCCGCCGTCATACTGGAACAGCCGGAAACATTTCCCTCCGCGCTTTTAAGCTTAATCAGCGGGGCGGTATTAAGTGCCCTAACCCCCAAGAGCAAAGAAGAACAAATCTATCGCAAATATTTACTCAAAAAAATCATCCACCACCTCACGCAAGATGACTCTGCCAAAAAACTTCCGGAAACCTATCTGCCGTATATTTTGAATTTTTTGAGTTTAATATATTTGAGTTACGCCTATGATGAAGGAACGGCGCGCAATTTCAAAACCATCAATCATTTGCTAAATGCCGCGCTCAAACATCAAGACCTCATCACCAATCCGATACACTTAGGCTGTATATACTACCACATCGGTCAGCTATATGATTCGGCCTCGTTGTACACGGACCGCAATCCCTCCGGTTACATAAAAAATGCCATCGCCTACTATCGCCAAGCCCAAAAATACCTAAGCAAATACACTTATGCATATAACTACGGCTACATATGTTTTAAGCTATCCAACTTGTTTTATTGCTATTGGAAACAAAAGAACGATGTACAAGCATTAAGAGACGCACTTTTTCAACTGCGCGAAGCCGAAAAGGTATATACATTTGCATCCGTGCCAAATTTCTGGGCAGAGATTCAAGGACGACTGGGACAAATATTAACCCTGCTCGGAACAATAAATAAGAACAATGAGATTTTAGAGATAGCGGCAACGGCCTACCGCAACCAACAAAAAGTCATTACGGAGAGACGCACCCCCTTAGAATGGGCGCAAATACAAGAGAGCATAGGCGAGATTCACTATCAAATCGGCCAAAACGGCGGAGAACGGCAACACTATACCGAAGCACTTGAATACTTCCACGACGCACTGTATATTTATGAAAACATGGCTCAAACCCAACGCATAAAAGCGATTAAAACCAGCATAGCCAAAACGCGGCAACAACTATCATAAAGAGCGATAAAAAAAGTCCGGTGGCATAATGCCAACCGGATATAAAATGAAATAAATAATCAAAAAGCCACAACTGGACGAACGTAATAGTTAGTGTTGCTCTTACTGTAGTAGTCGACATCACCACTACTGAAGTACTGCCTCCAAGCGTTACTACTAGAGTACTCGGAAGAAGACCAATAATACCAGTCTTCAAACAAATCAGCCCCTTTAATCAAAGCCAACTTCTCACTTATGAGCTCTTTATTTTTATAAAGATATTTCAACTCTTTAATACTCGGCAAAAAGGCTTCTCCGGCTTTGACACCATCATACGCATAATTGGCACAATATTCCGCAGCCTTCGCTTTTAGACCTCTGTTTCGAGCAAATTCCAAAATCAAACGGGTATTTCCCTTTCCATTCAACCCTTTGGGAATACCAACAGACAAATAATCACTTAACCACGGGAGTTCTTCCTGATGCAAAAGCACAACCAAACCATGCTCACCGGTTTTATCTACATGATAGACCACACCGGAAACAGTTTTGTTTGGAATAAGCTCTTCGGAAAAAGACTTGTCTTGAGCATAATAAAACATCCCGATTTTCTTTTTCTGAATTTTCTTTTCTAGCTCAGAACTCTCTCTCCTCGAGAACCACAAAAGCCTCAACTCATGACATAAAGCCCAAAAATCTCGAGAAATTTCCTTCCAAATTTCCTTTTTTGATTTCTTTTCCTGTTTTTCCATAATTATATGATTTAAAATTATACCCTAAAATAATAAACACTTGCTCAAACCTTATTAAACTTCCCCATTTTTGTCAACAAAAAAATATACTGCCCCAAGTTTCATTCCCGCTCCCTTCTATTATTCAATTTCCTCGTTTTCCCTCTCAGTTTTCAGCATTCCACACCCTCCCTTTCTCCGTCTTCTCCCCTAATCTCCCCCCTCTCTTCTCCTTTCCCTCATCCTCCAACTCCCACGCCTCTTATCCCTTTCTCTATTTTGCCCATAGCAACCACCACGCCCAACTTCAACATTCCCCTTAACTTTACCTATCCCTCCTCATCCTAGCTCTTCTCTCCTCACATCCCCCTCCCCCTTAAGATCCTCTTCTACCCCTCATACCTCCCCCCAATCTCTTTTCCTCCCTTTTTCTATATTTTTAGACAAAATTAGCCATAATATAATATTAAGCTATTGGCCAACTCTTAATCTCCACAAAAAAAGGCTCCGGCTTTCACCGGAACCTTTGCAACTAACATGACTTGAAAACTACTATTTTTCCAAATCTTCCCCCGTTTCCTGATTAACTCTCTTGGCCGAAAGCTTAATCTTGCCACGGTTGTCCGTACCCATACATTTAACCCAAATCTGGTCGCCTTCTTTGTAGAAGTCAGAAACGGAAGCAATACGCTCATTTTTAACTTCCGAGATGTGAACCAAACCTTCGGTCGTGCCGAGGAAACGAACAAACGCACCAAAATCCATAATTTTGGTAATCACACCATGATAGATTTTGCCTTCTTCCGGCTCAGCAACAATACCGGTAATCCATTCCAGAGCGGCATCACCGTCTTCTTTTTTAAGAGAGGCAATCTTGATAACACCGTCATCACTAATATCAATTTTGCAATGCGTTTTTTCGGTAATTTCACGAATAACCTTGCCGCCCGTACCGATAACTTCACGAATTTTATCAACCGGAATTTTAATCGCCACGATACGCGGTGCTTTATCGGAAACATGCGGGCGAGGTTCGGCAATAGCTTTAGCCATTTCACCCAAAATATGAATACGCCCTTCATGAGCCTGAGCCAAAGCGGTCTTCATAATTTCTTTGGTAATGGAAGTGATTTTAATATCCATCTGCAAAGCAGTCACACCATCTTTAGTACCGGCCACTTTGAAGTCCATATCGCCGAGGTGGTCTTCATCACCCAAAATATCGGTTAAAACAGCCACGCGACCGTCATCTTCCTTAATCAACCCCATAGCGATACCGGCCACAGGCTTAGCCATCGGCACACCGGCCGACATCAACGACATGGTAGAACCGCAAACCGTCGCCATAGAAGAAGAACCGTTAGATTCCAAAATTTCCGACACAACGCGAACGGTATAAGGAAAAGCGTCTTTATCTTTCGGCATCATCGGATGGATAGCACGCCAAGCAAGTTTTCCATGTCCGATTTCACGACGCCCCGGACTACCGATACGACCACATTCACCAACCGAAAACGGCGGGAAGTTATAATTCAACATAAAGTCTTCTTTATATTCTTCCATCAAACCGTCAACAATTTGCGCATCTTCGCCAGTGCCCAAAGTAGTAACAACCAAAGCCTGTGTTTCACCACGAGTAAAGATTGCCGAACCATGAGCCATCGGCAAAACATCGACCTCACACCAAATCGGACGAACGGTTTTTGTATCGCGGCCGTCAATACGCTTTCCGGTTGTCAAAACCTTTTCACGCATAACTTGGTGCATTAACTTTTCGATAGCATCTTGAGCAAATTTCTGGTCAAATTCATTTTCAGGGTCAAGGGTAGCCTTGAACTTTTCGGAAGCCTGAGCGATGAGTTCACCACGCTTAAGCTTATCGGTTTCTTCAAAAGCTTTTTCAAATTCAGCCGTATAATCTTTAGCCAATTTTTCATACAAAGCATCAAATTCCGGCGGAAATTTCGGCATTTCCCAGCGTTCTTTTCCGGCTTCTTTAACCATTTCGTTAATCATATTAATAACGGGTTGGAAGTTTTCAAACCCGAACATAACCGCACCGAGCATTGTTTCTTCGGAGAGCTCCTGAGCCTCGGATTCCACCATCAACACGCCTTCGGACGTACCGGCCACGGCGAGTTCCAAATCAGACTCTTTTTGTTGTTCGACTGTTGGGTTAAGAATATATTCGCCGTTTTTATAACCGATTTTAGCAGCACCGATTGGCCCCAAGAACGGAATACCCGAAATTGCCAAAGCAGCGGAAGCTGCAATCATGGCCACCACATCGGAATCTGTTTCTTGATCATGGGATAAAACCGTACAAATAACTTGCACTTCATTTTTGAAAGCATCCGGAAACAGCGGGCGGATAGGCCTGTCAATCAAGCGAGAGATAAGCACTTCGCGTTCGCTGGGTTTTCCCTCACGTTTCATAAATCCCCCCGGCACTTTACCGGTAGCATAATATTTTTCTTGATAGTTAACGGTCAAAGGGAAGAAATCCTGATCGGGTGCAGCTTCTTTCGCAGCGCACACTGTAGCTAAGACAGATGTTCCTCCATAAGTTGCCTCAACGGCACCGAGTGCCTGCTTAGCAATTTTACCTGTTTCCAAAACGAGTTTTCTGCCGCCCCATTCCAATTCTTTACGGCAAATATTCAAATCGACCATATTTCTAATACCTTTCATACATCTTTAACATCTTTATAAAACCTCACCTAAACTTGGTCAAAAGCCTAGGATTTTTAAGAGCAAAATAATAAACGCCAAACACGGCTTGTCCGCCTCTGACAATTACAAAAGGCAAGTAGCCGAACTCTGTCAAACCCTCGAGCCAAAACCCGAAATCCAACCTCACCCGACCGACTTGCCTTTAAAAACAAAAATTACTTACGAAGATCAAGTTTTTTAATGATTTCTTGATATCTGTTTTTATCTTTATTTTTCAAAAAGTCCAAGAGATGACGACGACGGCTGACCATCTTCATCAAACCCAAGCGAGAATGCAAATCTTTGTTATGAACATTAAAGTGCTCAATCAATTTATTGATACGAGCGGTCCAAATAGCGATTTGCACTTCGGCAGAACCGGTATCATTAGCATTCATGCCATATTTGGCAACAATTTCTTTTTTCTCTTCGTTACTAATCGACATCTATATATTCCTTTTAAATTAAAGATTAAACACGCGAACCGGCGCAATTTTGCGATTATCGATTCGCACTACCGCCACTAATTTTCCCTCAAACGTAGCAACAGCCTCCTCTCCGTCATCGACATTATACTTAAAAACATCGCTAACGGCATCTCCTCTTTCGAAAATGTTGCCCTCGGCCTGCCCTCTTAGGACACAACCATTGCCCTCGGCCTGCCCTCTTAGGACACAACCATTGCCCTCGACCTGCCCTCTTAGAACACAGCTATCGGCATCAACACCTCTAAGAGCATCAACACCATAATTTTTGGGAGAAAGAGACTGCCCCAGTTTAAGTTTAGCAGCATCAGCCTCCGAAACAGCAATAACCGTGATGTCGCACAGAAATGTTTCCATCGGAAGCAAATACTCTAGCAATTCGGGACTATACACCATATTTTCTAATTTTTCCAGCAAAATTTTTTGTCCCAAGTCAAAATTTCCGCATTTTGTTCGCCTAAGCTCCTGTAAATAGCCAAAAGTACCGAGTTTAAGGGCAATATCTCGCCCTAAAGTACGCACATAAGTCCCTTTGGAGCATTCAACTTCAAACTTTGCCTGCTGATTCGGCTCCTCTCCCAAAAATTTCAAGTCATAAATTTCGATTTCGCGTTCGGGCATATCGACCGATTCGCCCTTGCGCGCCAAGTCATAGGCTCGCTGCCCGTTAATTTTAATTGCGGAATAAGCCGGAGGAACTTGTTTAATTTTTCCGATAAAAGCCGGAATAATGTTAAGGATTTCTTCTTGAGAGGGAATTTTACCGCAGCGATTAATAATTTCACCATCGGAATCATCGGTATTGGTTGCCGCCCCCCATTGAATAACAAATTCATATTTCTTGCGCCCGTCGGTTACAAAAGGCAAAAGCTTGGTTGCCTCACCAAAGGCAATGGGCAACACACCGGTTGCAAAAGGGTCGAGTGTTCCGGCATGCCCGTTTTTCTTGGCATTAAAAATTCGTTTTGTGCGGCGCACCACCTCGGTTGAACCCATTCCTCTAGGCTTATCAATCACCAACCAACCGTTTATATCTAACCCTTTGTGCTTCATTCTAAAAATCCGTAAAATAAAAACCTTATGCTAGAAGAGATAAAAGATAAACCGCCCCTTGTCAATTGATTTAAAACGACAAAAGCCCTGCCATAAGCAGAGCTTTAATCTTAATGTCGGTACCCGTTACTTTTTAAACTCAAGCGGCACTTGATAGTAAGGGAAAAAGTCCTTTGTGCCGTTTTCCAGTTCAAGGATAAACCCTTTTTCTTCCGCACGGAAACTCTTGCATTTCTTCCTTGCAAAAAAATACTTATCTTCTTCACAGCAAAGCATTGTAAATACCTTTTCACCCCAAAAGGCATGAACATTCTTTTCAGGGCAGTCAACCTTTTCGCCTAATGAAACCCAACCAAAGGAATCTCCATCACCTCGGTCGACAACCAAAAAAAACGTATTCCCCTTTGTAAAATCACCTTCAGGCTGAAATTTGTCTTGCTTATCTGCAAACAAATGAGAAAAAGTCTCATTCTCATCAAATTCTGTTTTTCTCACATTAAAGACCGCAAAACCAGCATTCTTAACCTTCGCTAAAGCCATATTATCAATAAAAGCGGCTATTTCAACATCCGGTGCAAAAAAATAATCGTCCTTATCATCACTAAGCCAAATCAATTTGCATTCATTCTTTCCCTCTTTGAGATAAAGCCAATTTTGAGTTTCGGCAAGACATTCGCCAAGGCTAATTCCTTTATAGCGAAACTCTGAAAAATTGAACTCTGCAACACAAACTAGCCCAAATGTTTCAATAACACGATACGCTGGAATTTTTTCCTTTTCCATAATCACAAATAATTATAGTTAAACATAAAAAATAATATATCTCTACACCGCATACTAGACAAATTTAACCAAAAGTCAAGTATAAAAAAAAGCTTGAGAGATTTCTCTCTCAAGCTCTCAGAATAAAGCTTTTATAAAAGCAGTTTGTTCTCAATAAATGAAAAAAACAAAGTCTTCTCAATTCCTCTGGCAAAAACAAACTTAAGCTCTGCCCCCTTTTTATTATAGGCCGGCAAGCTGCAATCCTCAACTTTGTCAAAAGACATGTACCCATCACCCGACAAAACATGGAGCTTTTTAATATTTGGCTCATAAAAAGCATAAATTTTGTTAGGCACAGCAAATTTCTGCCGACCGAGTTTAATGACGCGAATAGAATTTTCTTCCGGCAAGCAAACCACCCCTTCGCCGACTTTATCGACAAGAAGCAAACCAACGCAATCTAAAAGCTCGCTTTTTATGGTAAGAATAACATCAAAATCTTCCTGATAAAATTCTTGAACATGATTAGATTTCGCATCAAAAATATAAATATTGTTGCGCATTTTTGCAACATTTCCGACACATCTAAAATCTTCTAGCATACAATTATGTTTAAACTTAAGCGTTCCGTCCCAGTCTTGCGTTGCCAAATAAACCATATTGCCATTTTTAATAAATACAAACGCAGGTCTTTCAATAATTTCCATAACAAATATATTTTAGAGTTAAACAATAATAAACTATCGCCTCAAATACAGCACATTTCTAGACAAAAGCCAACAAAAAAGTCTGAGCATTTATACTCAGACTTTCTCCCTAAAAAATTTTGAAAACGCAGGTTATTACAACTTGGTATAAACCTTGTCAAACTTCTGCCCCAATTCAAACCACATATCGCTTAAGAATTCTCCCAACGAACGTGGTGCAAAGAATTCATAAAATTCCTCACTCCGCGCCGGAATTCCGTTAACATTCTTAAACAATCTGTCAGCACGTCGTTGCTGACTTGGATGAGATAAATCCACCTTTTGATAACTGTTCGCCCCGCGTTTACGGAACAAAATCAGCTCACCATGCCGGTTCGGACTAAACTTAATCAGATCAGGAAAACACCGCTGCAAATAATTGTCGCCTTCTCTCCAATACCAAACATGGTAGCCTGAGCAATCCTTCAATTTGCATACAAACTGAACAGATTTTTCCACCTCGTAATTGGGATTAAAAGCGTTCTTTTCAAAATATTCATA
>CALXPT010000007.1 GCA_944390355.1 uncultured Alphaproteobacteria bacterium
TGGCGGGTAAAAGGCGGTGCCCACCCCGATCCATATATTGTGCTTGTATCTGAAATTATGCTTCAGCAAACAACCGTCAAAACCGTCATTCCCTATTTTGAAAAGTTCATACAGAGATTTCCGAATGTTGAGAGCTTGGCGCAAGCAGAGCTTGAAGAAGTTTATCGCTATTGGCAGGGATTAGGATATTACACACGGGCAAAATCACTGCACCAAACGGCACAGATTATTACGGAAAAATACAACGGCAAATTTCCATCAAACAAAGAGGAGATAAAGAAACTCAAAGGACTGGGGGCTTACACGGTTGCAAGCTTTTTAGCCTTGGCATTTAACCAACCCGAAACCGCCATAGACGGCAACGTCACCCGCATCATCTGCCGCTTGTATCACTTAACATCGCCGGTTGACAGCATAAAAAAAGAGATAGAAGCAAGAGCCGCACGGCTCACCAGCCAAAAGGACGCGGCAGATTACACTTCGGCGATTATGGACTTGGGCGCAACCATCTGCACCAAACAAAAACCCAACTGCCTGCTTTGCCCATGGAGCAAGGCCTGCCAGTCCAAAGGCCGAGCCGATGTTGAACAAATCCCCGTTAAGAACAAGATTGAAAAGAAACAAAAGCAAGGCGCGGTTTATTTAATATATAATCAAAAAGGCGAAATTTTCATCACCAAGCGGAGCAAAGGTCTTTTGTCGGGATTATACGAATTTCCATGGACGGATAACATTTTTCATCCCCTGTTGGCCCGAAGTCAAAACACTCAAAAAAGCGTCAACCACATTTTCACGCATATAAACTTGACCTTGCAAATACATAAGGCACAAACCGACACCCCCAAGTTAGAAGGCCAGTTTGTGCCTATAAAAGAGCTCAGCGCTTACCCGATGTCCACTTTGATGAAAAAGGTCATCAAAGCCGAATTAAAAAATTTTAATTAAGCTGCCACAAAGCAAAGTTCAAATATCCGGCAAAGCTCACCCACAACACATACGGCAGGTTGAGGAATACGGCTGTTTTTGAATAGCGATAAAATTCATACAACATCCACACAATGGCGCATAAGAGCAAAACCAAAACCACTAAAGCTCCGCCGATGTTTTGCCCGACAAAAAATATCGGCGACCACATCAGGTTCAAAATAATCTGCACCAAAAACGCCGCAGCGATTCGTCCGGCTTGTCCTTTAGGGGCGGCCTTAATAGCCAAATACAAACCGATTCCCATCAAAATATAGAGTATCGGCCACACAATTCGAAACACCACATCCGGCGGTGTACCATAAGGTTTCAAAAGCAATTCATACCAATCCATATTCGGCATACTTTCTCCTCCATAAATAGCCCATAAACAAATATAATCACAAACAAAAACAAATTAAATATCACAAAAAAATTTTACATACCAAAAATGAAAAAAATATGCAAAATTACAAAGATAATTCTTGGAATTAAGCAAAAAACATATTATAATGAATTTATTAATAGAGAGGGAGGTCTTAGCATGGTATTAACCAAAAACAGCCTGGAGAACCTCAAAGTTCAACACGCATATCTGGATGCGTCAATTCGCCACGAAGAAACGCTTATCTGGAAAAATTTAGTAAAGATAGAAGAACTCAAAAAACAAAAATTAAAACAAAAAGATGCTTTATTACGGCAGATGATTCAAAATTGTTCATCTCGCCTCTGATAGGGTATCCGCATTTTCTTTCTCCAAGCCTCAGTCAAAAAACTGGGGCTTTTATGTTGCAAAATAGCCTAAAAAGATTATGATAAAAGAAAAGACAAATCATGGGAGAACAATATGAAACTGATGTTTGCGGTTATAACACTCTTCTCATTGGGTACTTTTGCCTCGGCACAAGCCGACGTCCGTTTTATTGTAGGAAAAGGCCAAAGCTACAACGGAGAAAGAACTCTAAATGTCAATTTCAACCAAACCTCAGGCGGTAGCTGCGAAGAATTGGGTTATATCTACACCGAATGTGAGGAAGGCTACTTTTTGGCCACCCCATGTCCGGACAATCCGCTTTTTTATTTAGAATGCTGCCCCGAGGAATATAACACTACAAGAGAAGATTGCTTAGCCGAACAAAAAACCCCAAGCAACTACAGCTGCGGGGGTTATTATGCATGCTATGGAGAAGACAGCGATTTATAAAACCATACTGTCAAGCAATTGCCGTGTATAAACGCGCAAGCTCTCATCTTGCATAAGTGAATAGCGGATATTTGACTTTTCCAGTTCATATTTCGTGCCGCAATCAAAACGCACTGCATCACAAAGGACACCGTGTAAAGGGATACCTCGTTTAGCGGCCAAATCAATCGCATCGCTTAAATTAACCTCACCACCGACACCGGTACGTACTTCGGTTAAAATATCAAGCAAAACATTCGGCAACAAATAAGGCCCCATACTGGCAAAATTAGAAGGCACATTTTCCAAAGCCGGTTTTTCAATCAACCCTTGAGCTTTAACGATACGCCCATCTTGAACGGCACCGACCAAAGCCCCGTAACGCACCATGTCCTCGCGCCGACATTCCATAATATTCTCGACGACGCCGCCGGTTTGTTGATAAACCTGAGCCAGCTGAGCCAAAACATTGGGCATACCATGCAAACTCAAATAAACATCATCGGGCCACATAACAATAAAATCACGTTTACCGATAATATCCTTAGCCATCAAAATAGCATGACCATTACCCTTAGGAGCATCTTGTTTTACAAAAGAAAACTTCATATTTTCGGGAACAATATCATGTAAAACTTTAAGCAAATCGTTTTTACCATGCTCTTTTAAATAATGTTCCAAGATTTCGTTTGGAGCAAAATAACGCTCAAACAGCTCTTTACCGACCTCATCACTGTAAACAAAAACAATCTCTTTAACCCCGATTTCACGACAGGCATCCACGGCATACTGAATAATCGGCACACCGTGGAGAGTTAAAAAACCTTTGTGAATAACCTTTGTCGCAGGCAAATTCCGTGTTGACAATCCGGCGACCGGCAACACACAAACTTCAGGAACCAAAAACATCTCTCAACTCCTTAAATAGGCATTTATATTATATAATATATGCGCTCAAATTAAAGAGACAAGAGGAACAAAATTCAATCCCCAACTAATCCTGAGAGATAGTCCCGCTCAAAGAAATATTATCACGACCGATTTCAGACAAAAGTCCGCTTTTTTCGCGTTGAGGAATATTTGAATTAGGAGCATCATCACGAGTAACCTTATTTTTTTGAGAAAAATCAAGTACTTTGACACGAGCATTTCGAATATCATCCTCGGTTTTTTCAATCTGCGCAATATCTGGGACAATAGTTTTAACTTGCCCCGTAGCGTCAACTCCGATAGTACCTGTACCTTCTTTAACTTTGCGCTTTCTTTCCAAGGCTAATTGACGTTTAGCTTCAACAACCTCTTCTTGACGCACCAAATTTTCAGCCAAATCCAAAATCTGCTTAGTCAAAACATCAACCTGTTGTTGTTTATCCGCTAAAAACGAACCATGGTCTTTAAGCTGAGCAATAATCTGGTTAACTTCGGACATATTCTGAGAAGCTTTGGCCTGATTATAAGCTTCAAGCATTGTGCTCTGAGCTTGTTCAATATCTTGGTTAATTTGATACATCTGAGACTTCAAACTTTTAATCTGCCCGTCATCATCCAAAATCAACGAGCTTTTAGCCAACACCAACCTCGGAGTAAACTTGGCATAACTATCTTCAAAAACTTTTATTTTGGGAGAATAGAGTAGGAAAGCCTCTTGAATATTTTGCTGATATTTATCCAAACGCTCGCTAGCCTCTTGCTGTTCAAAATCTTTAAGTTTCTGAGCAAGGCTCAAAACCAAAGGCTCTGCATTCTCGTTTATCTGAGTAATTTTTTGAATCATATCATCACTAATCTGAGGAGAAACACCAAACGCCAAGCCCTCATCCAATTTTCCCTCTAAATTTTTCAATTGAGAAACAACTTGCTGAACTTGCTTTACAACATCTTGATTTTCCATATTTTTCAAAATATTTTCGGCATAGGGAAAGACTTGCTGAGATAAAACCCCTTTAAGCTTTTGAGAAGTCTCGACCTGAGCCGTCATACGCTGTTTTAAATCCGCGGCAATTTTCTCTTCACGAGCCTTTTTCTCGGCTTCCAACTGAGCCTGTTTCTCCTCAAAAAAATCCGTAACGGCAGAAACATCAACACTCAACGCCGGATTCTCCATACCACCGCTAAAAGCATAACCAATGGGCCAAAGAGATTTATTTTTCCAAGCAACGCCAAAGTCAAACTTAGCCTCCCAGTTAATAATATTTCCGCTGGCCGAGAATTTAACATCCCCCTCTTTTCCGGCAAACAAACAATCTTTAAGTTCAAAAGCCCCTTGCTGAATATCAAGCTTACCGGCTAAATTATCAAAAGAAGAGCTTCCTTTTTGCAAATTTACCGAAACAAATTCCTGCACACCGCCAGCATTTTGAATAGTAGCAAGTTCTTTGCCGATAGCCGAAAAATTCCACCCGTAAACACCGACATCTTTCACATCAAAATCGGCATGAGCAACCAAATTTGCGGCAAATTCCTTAAGCGAAACCAAAGGCCCCGAAAAATTTACTTTTGCAGAGAGCCCCCCTTTATCGATTCCATACTTTTTGCCGCCGAAACTATCCCTTTGTAACCGCACATTCTGGGTCTCAAGATTTCCCTTAATTTGAGGAGAAACGCTGTTATCCAAAGCCCCGTTAAATTTTATGCTGCCTTCTTGGTATGAGGCATCAAAATTATCAACCTTAACACTTGAATTGAGTACCGAAAATTTTGTGCTTAAGTTGCTAAATTTCAAATTCTGATAAATAAGTTCGCCTATCTTAAGGTTAGCCGCAACATCAGCTTTGTTTAAGAATGAAAAATCAAACTTTTCGGCACTCAAAATCGGTTTCTGCAAAAAAGCAAAACCTTGAGATTGATTAACAAAACTTTGCTGACCGTTCAGCTTAACATCCGGCAAGAATTTTTCAACCTCCAACCGATTAACCTCCCCGACAACATCCAAATTCAAACGCCCGCTTGTCTTATCAAAATCAAGCTTACCCTTAAAGACATTAGCGCCCACTTGAGCCGTCATATCACTAAAACTGCATTTATCAACATTTCCTTTAACACTCGCTTTCACATCCAATTGCCCCAACGCAAACGCTCTCGGCGTATAAGGAATATTGAGAATATTGAGAGCCTTAACAAAATCGGGAGCTTTAACATCGACCACTCCGTCCCAATTTACCGGACGCGTAGCGATATCAATATTTCCGTCATAATTAAGAGCATATTTTTCAAACATACTCTGAGATTTGACAACCAACAAATCATCTTGCCAAGTCAAAACACCTTTAGAAGAAACTTGCTTAATATCCTTAAAATTAACATTAGGTTTTTGGATTTTCAGCTTATCAAGAAAATCCCCGAAATCTTTAGCCGCAATATCATATTGCAACACATTGATTTTCGGCTGTTTATCAAATTCGGACAAACTGCCTTGGAGCAAGATTGACGCCCCTGCCAGATTATCAAGTTTCAAATCAACAACATCGACCTGCCCGCCTTTTGCCAGAATTTGCGTATCCAGATTCTCAAAAGAAACACCTTGCCAAATACCCAATCCCAGTTTCATGGTTAAATCAAAATTAGCTTGAGACAAAAAAGACAACTGACTTAAAACATATCTGACGCGTTCATCAAAAGGCTTTGCCAATTCCGCCTCGGGAATTGCCGAAATATAATTATCAAAGTTAATTGAATCGGCATCAACATTTGCCTTGATTTCAAAATTTTTACCAAGCCCCAACTCCATACGACCATTAAGCTTGGAGTTATCCAAAGTTAAAGCAAAAGAAGGAATTTTCAGAGATTGGGTATTACCGTCGAACCCGAAATTTCCGACGGCTTTCTGATAAGTAGCAGACACCGCTTGTTTTAAAGGACTTCCGACCAACCAAGCATAAAGTTTTGAAAATTCGGAAGTTTCAAAATTTGCATTTCCCTTATAGACCAACAAATTTTTATCAACGCCCAAATTTCCATTCACAGAAAATTTAGCATCGCTGAGAGCGCTACATCGAAGAGTTCGAACCAAAATTTGATTATTAACGACATCAAAACTCAATTCAAAATCGCGAATATTTTCACCCTTGTAAACAGTTTTAACGGCGCGAACATCACCAATCAAATCAAATTTCAAATCAAGAGGCTGATACTTTTTGTCAGCATAACCGCTGAGCAAATTTTTCACATATTGAGCCGGCACATCCAAATCCAAATCGGTCATATCAAAAGCCATTTCGATTTTCGGATGATACGCCCCCTGAGTCGGAAGAGGAATCAACATATTACCTGCACCGACGGTTTTACCGTATTTCAGAGCCACGCTGGTTAAATCAATTTTTTTGGTATCGGTATTAATAGCCGCCGTTAAAGCCAGTTTTTGATTATAAGCCGGATTAACATTTTTAATATCCAACATCTCAGCCAAAAAATCGGCCGGTTGCTCAGATTCGAAAGCCACACTGCCCAATACCTTGCTATCACGAAAATACACGGTACCATCATAGCGAATAAAAGATTTTGTGGTCGGATAATTTATGGCCAAGTTAATGGAAGTGGAAATATTCTCCCCCAACTGCCCGAGAGAAATGGCAAATCCTTCGGGATTTTCACCTTTAGTATAGCTTCCTTCAATACGATACGGCCCGAAAACACTTTCGGCAATAATTTCGGCATTAAGGTTAGCAAGCTCGGTATCGAGCTTCATTTTGGGATAGATAAGTCTCAACTTGGCACTTTCAAGCGTAACGCTATCCAAACTGATATTCATGTTTTTAATTTCATCTTCCTGACTTTGCTTAAAATCGGATTGCCAGTTAATCCGTCCGTCATCTGCAACTTCAAACACGATTTCGGGTTCTTGAAACGAAACGCGGCTCACATCAAAGTCACCGCCGAACAAAGAAGAGAACGTAACTTTGGCGGTCATTTTTTTGACGACGGCCAAAGGCTTTTGAGCATAATCGCCGGAAGGATTATAGATTTTAACCTCTTGAGCGTTAATTGTCGGAGACGGCCATAAAGAAACCGAAATTGGGCCGGAAAAATCAACATTTTTACCGGTTAAATTTTTAACGGATTCGGCAATTCTCCCCTTATGCTGATTCCAGTCCAGCAAAGAAATATACGTTCCCAAACCGACAATAATGAGAAACAAAACGCCCGCCGCGATAAGTACCAACTTTTTCAAAGTTATTCTCCTCTTTATCCGAATGCATGAAATATTCTTTGCTAAAAGATAAAAATATCATATACTCGAAAGCATAAAGATTCAATTAACAAGGAATTATTAAATGAGAGATAAAATAGCCGAGCTGTTAGCCGCCGCAAAGCAGGCTCACGGGAGAGCATACGCGCCCTACTCAGGGTTCAAAGTCGGAGCCGCCGTTCTGGGAGATGATGATAAAATCTACATGGGCTGCAATACGGAAAACATATCATATCCTTGCGGTTCATGTGCGGAACAAAATGCCGTTGGCGCATTTGTATGCGGCGGCGGACATAAGATTAAAGCCGTTTTAGTAATGGCCGACAGTATAAAGACCATTAGCCCGTGCGGAGCTTGCCTGCAACGAATAAACGAATTCGCCGACAAAGAAACCACCATCTATCTGGCGGATTTAGAAAAGATTCGCCAAACATACAGCTTACGAGAGTTATTACCGAATGCTTTTAACGATTTGGAGATTAATAAATGATAATTGAAGACACCGCCCGCCAAATTCAAAGCAAAATAGCCACATTCAAACCCAAAACTGCAATTATCTTAGGAAGCGGCTTGGGAGAATTTGCCAACGCATTAAGCGACGCCATTTCGATTCCCTATGCCGAAATAAAAGATTTTCCGCAGTCAAACGTCAAAGGCCACGCCGGCAAATTTATCATCGGCAAATTGCACGGAAAAGACATTTTGTGTATGCAAGGGCGATTCCATTTGTATGAAGGACATGCACCGGCAAGAATTAACGAAATAATTTTGACCCTTAAGTTATTGGGCATAGAAAAATTGATAGTAACCAACGCCGCCGGTTCATTGCATCCCGAAATGCCTGCCGGTTCATTAATGTTGATAAAAGACCACATATCGTTAAACACGCCCAACCCCTTAATCGGCCCCGATGACGAAAAATACGGTCCGCGTTTTCCGGACATGAGCAATGCCTATACCGCCGAGATTCGCGAACAAATAAAAGCACTCGCCGCCCAATTGGATATCAAACTTTATGAAGGAACATACTATTACTCCGTCGGCCCCTGTTTTGAAACCAAAGCCGAAATCAAAATGCTTCAAATGCTCGGAGGAGATGCGGTTGGTTCTTCAACCGTGCCGGAAGTCATAGCCGCCGTTCATGCCGGACTTAAAGTTTTAGGTATCTCGGTCATAACGAATTTAGGCACGGGCTTACAAGCAACCCCGCCCTCCCACCAAGAAACATTAACCAATGCCGCCTTAGGAGGCGAAAAACTGACCCGACTAATCTCGACCTACATTAAGGAGGCAGCCTGATGGATAATGTAACTGCGGCCAAAGAGCTTATATCCCTGTTAGACCTGACATCTCTGCACGAAAACGACAATGAAACCACAATTGCCAAACTCTGTGAGAGAGCGCACACGCCTTACGGCGAAGTAGCGGCGGTCTGTGTCTATCCCAAGTTTGTAAACTTTGCCAAAAAGCAGTTAAAAGACAGTACGGTTAAAGTAGCAACGGTAATCAACTTCCCCTCAGGGGGCAGCAACTTCGACCTCATGGCTCAAGAACTGGCTTTTTCCCTGCATGAAGGAGCCGACGAAATCGACGCCGTTCTGCCCTACAAAGACTTTATGTCCGGACACAATGATGTGATAAAAGATTTTTTTGCCACATTATATGCCCAAATCAACCCCAAAAAAATTCCTTTGAAAATCATTATAGAAAGCGGCGAACTTCAGCACGCCTCCACCATAGCCCGAGCCGCCGATTTATGTATAAAACAAGGAGCAAGTTTCATCAAAACCTCAACGGGCAAGAGCAAAATTTCCGCCACGCCGGAAGCCGCCAACATCATCTTGGAAACCATAGCCTCCGGCCGCAGGAACATTGGTTTCAAAGCATCCGGCGGAATAAAAACCACGGAGGATGCCAAACAATATTTGCTTTTAGCAAGTTCAATAATGGGCGGCAAATGGATAACAAAAAAGAACCTGCGCATCGGTGCATCATCATTGCTTGATGAGCTAATTCAAACCATTGAAAGAGGATACTAACCCTATGCTTCCGCAAGAAATTATTCGCCGCAAACGCAATCATAAATGCCTAACGGATGAGGAAATAAAATTTTTTATAAACGGCGTAACAAACGAAACAATATCCGAAGGCCAAATCGCCGCGCTAACCATGGCCATATTTCTAAACGGCTTTAATAATCGTGAAACCACCACCCTAACCCGAGCCATGCGTGATTCGGGAGATGTATTAAACTGGGCTGAACTGGAAGGACCGGTTGTAGACAAACATTCGACCGGCGGCGTCGGCGACAAAGTCAGCCTGATGCTGGCACCGCTATTGGCCTGTTGCGGAGCATATGTGCCTATGATTTCTGGTCGAGGTCTCGGACACACAGGCGGCACATTGGATAAATTCGATTCCATCCAAGGATATAATACCTCCCCCTCAAATGAAGTTTTCAAAAAGACCGTCCGCGAGGTAGGATGCGCCATCATCGGGCAAACCGGCAATTTAGCTCCTGCCGATAAAAAAATTTATGCCATAAGAGATGTCTGCGGCACGGTTGAATCGATTCCATTGATAACCGCCTCTATTTTATCCAAAAAACTTGCTGCCGGATTAGATTGTCTGGTCATGGACTTAAAATGCGGCAACGGCGCATTCATGGACAACCGCAAAGACGCGGTTGCATTAGCCGAGTTAATTGTTAAAGTAGCCGACGCGGCCGGAACCCAAACCACTGCGGTTTTAACCGACATGAATCAGGTTTTGGGCTATAATGTCGGCAACGCACTTGAGGTTAAAGAAGCCGTAGATTACCTAAAAGGCAAACACATTGACCCGCGCTTGCATGAGATAACATTTGCACTTTGCGCCGAACTTTTGGTTAATGCCAAACTTGCCGCCACCCTCAATGAAGCCCAAAAAAAACTCACCCAAGTACTTAAGAGCGGACAGGCTCTTGAAAAATTCCAACAAATGGTTAGTGCCTTAGGCGGTCCGCATGATTTTTGCGAAAAAGCAGATTCTTATTTGCCGCAGTCAAAAATCATCCGGCCGGTTTTCGCCACCCAAGAGGGCTATGTTTCCGCTCAACAAACCCGTAACATAGGTCTGGCCTTAATCGGATTAAAAGGCGGACGCACTCTGCCGACCCAAAAGCTCGATTTTGCCACGGGCTTTAGTGAGTTTTGCCACATCGGTGATTATTTATCCGAGGCCAAACCGATTGCCTATATACACGCCCAAACGGAAGAAGACTTTGCGCGCGCTGCAACCGAACTCAAAGCCGCCATAAAGATTACGGACAATCAACCGAATAACGCCGGCAAAACCATAATCAAAAAAATCAGCCGTTAAAGGAGATAAAAAAATGTCAAGAGCCATAATTTTAATGATGGATTCGTTTGGCATAGGCGGAGCCAAAGATGCCGCCCGTTTCAACAACCAAGGAGCCAATACCTTAGGACACATAGCGCAATATAACGGCGGGCTGAAGCTTCCCAACCTGCATCACTTAGGACTGTCGGATGCCGCCTTCGGAGCGAGCGGCCAATACCCCGCAATCGGAGCTCAAAGAGAAAGTATATTGCAGTTCGGCCACAAATACGGACACATGTCCGAAATCAGCCAAGACAAAGACACGGTATCGGGGCACTGGGAAATGGCCGGCCTTCCTAATTTAAGCGGCTGGGGACACTTTCCGCCGAACTATCCGTCATTTCCGGAAGATTTAATCACCAAAATATGCCGCAACGGCAAAATTGAAGGTATCTTAGGCAACAAAGCCGCCTCGGGTACCGTCATCATCCAAGAGCTGGGAGAAGAACACTTAGCCACCCAAAAGCCTATATTTTACACCTCCGCCGACAGCAACATGCAAATAGCCGCCCATGAAGAACATTTCGGTTTAGAGCGACTTTATGATCTTTGCCGAATTGCTTACGAATATGTCAAACCCTACAACATCGGCCGTATCATAGCCCGCCCGTTCATCGGCGAAAAAAGTGGAGAATTCACAAGAACGAAGAACCATCGCGATTTCACGGCACAACCCTTTGGCGACACCTTGCTTGACCTCATGAAAGCCTCGGGCAAAAATGTAATTGCCATAGGAGCTATCAATGACATCTACGCCCACCGCGGCATCACCAAAGAGGTTCACGGTTCGGGATTAAAAGAACTTTGGGATTTAACCTATACCGAAATAAAGAATGCACCGGAAGATTCTCTGATTTTCACCAATTTTGAAGATTTTGACATGCTTTGGGGACACCGCCGCGACATAAAGGGCTATGCCCAAGGATTAGAATACTTCGATTCTCGTTTATCGGAAATTGCGTTTTGGCTGCGTCCGGATGATTTGGTTTTCATCACCGCCGACCACGGCAATGACCCTTCCTATGAAGGAACCGACCACACCAGAGAACAAGTACCGGCCATAATGTTTGGCAAAAAAGTCAAAACCGAAAACATTGCCCAACGCGAAACCTTCGCCGACCTAGGCCAAACCATTGCCGAATATATGCACCTTCCCCCCTTAAAATACGGAAAGAGTTTTTTGTAACATGACTTACTTTGCCCCTAATTTAAATAAGAACAAACATTGCTTTTTCGGTCGACAAGGAGGCGTTTCGACCGGCAAATACGCCGGCTTAAACATCAATGTCAACTCCGGAGACGCCCCGCAAAACATCCGCCGAAATTATGAAATAATTTGCCAAAAATTTAGCTTAACCCCGCAAAATCTCTTTCGTTTGAACCAAGGCGTTTCTGCGGATGCCGTTTTCATAACCGAACCGAGCTTTCAACAAATCACGGCCGACGGCGTCGTAACGGATAAAGAAAACATAATATTGTCTCTGTCAACGGCAGATTGCGCACCGGTACTTTTGTGCGATGAGAAGGCGCATATCATCGGCGCGGCTCATGCCGGATGGCGGGGTGCCTATAAAGGCATAATCGAAAACACCGTTAAGTTGATGATTTCTAAAGGAGCAAAAGCGCACAACATCAAAGCGGCAATAGGCCCCTGCATATTGCAACCCTCACTTGAAATGGGAGCAGAAGTTTATGAAATGTTTATGGAGCAGTCGCAAGAAAATCAAAAATACTTCGCCCCCTCAAACAATAAAGACCACTACTTGCTGGATTTGGAAACCTACGTTTACGACAAATTGATAAAACAAGGCTTGGAAAATATCTCGGCCTCGCATCAAGATACTTATACCCGCAAAGAAGAATATTTCAGCTTCCGCCGCGAAACACATGAAGGCACCATCAACCGCCCCAAAGACTTTGCCACCGAATTATCGACCATCGTTTTATAAGACTTTATTAAATAATTTCAACTAGAATGGCAAAAACAAATAAAAGGTTAAAGTATAATGTTTCCAATCGGCAAATTCACCTTATCAATTCTGGGCTTGCGCTTTTTCGGCGCAATGGGCTTTTTCTGGGGCATGTTCATCGGACACTTGCTGGTTGACCGCACGATTCTGCGCAAAATCATCAAACAATACATCAGCACGATTGACGACAACATCCGCATCATGTTGCCTTATAGTTTCTATAAATATTATACCCGTATCGAAAACAACATCTTCGGTATTTTAATCGGTTCGATTCTCGGAGCATTGACATTCGGCTTTCCGGGGTTTATCGTATTTTTTCTTTTGGGGCACATAATGTTTGATATGCCCGACAACATTTACGTCGGCCGCTTTCGCTCTGTATTTGAAACATTTTGGAACAAACATTGGGGCAAAATATTTGGTGTTTTGATAGGCTTAAGCCTCAAGAACAACTTAATTGTGGTAATTGGCGTCATCTTAGGTTTTATAGTCGATTCTTATCGCCTAAACGGCAAAACCCCGAAAATAAACTTAAACTTCATCACCCATTTTTGGTCAAGAGTAAACTTGCTCAAACTCTACCTCCACTCGGCGCAAGCGCGAGAATTTGCGCTCATCCAAGCGATGTCCGGTTTATCGGCCAAAATAGCCAAAGCCGACGGCAAAGTAAGCGAAAATGAAATCCGTATATTCAAGAAAATGTTTGAACTGGATTACAATGAAAATTCCAAGATAGCCGACATATTCAATCGCGCCAAAAGCACAACATCGGGCTACGAAAAATTTGCCAAACAACTATCACTCATAGCCAAAGACAACTTGGAATTAAAAGAAAACATAATAGAAAACTTATTCAAAATAGCCTCAGCCGACGGCTACCCGACCCACGAACAATTAAACATCTTAAAAAACACGGCTTACATAATAGACCTTCCCAACGGGAACTATGAGATTATAGAAGAAGAATACACGCCGCGTCCGACCACATCCAGCTCCCCTTTACAAACATACTACGATATTTTGGGCGTATCGCCGACAGCCGGCGACACGGAAATAAAGGCTCGCTGGAAAGTTTTGATAATGCAGTATCATCCGGATCACGCGGCAGCCTTGGGAGCGCAAAAAGAAGAAATTGAAATGCTGACCACGCGCATGGCAGAAATAAACGACGCCTACCAGCGCATTATGAAGAGTCGCAAAATATAATAAAGGATAAGGATAAGGATAAGGAGAAACAAAATGAAGATTCGCGAACAGTTTTTGCCCGATTTCAAAGCCCGAACAACCCCTGCCAACATGCTTATTTTCCATTGCAATGCCTATGATTTGGATACATTTTGCGGTTACATGAAAGAATACCAAACCTCCGCACATTATTATATAGACGAGCAAGGAGAAATCACACGTTTGGTTGAAGAAGATAACGTCGCCTACCACGCCGGAAAGAGCTATTGGCGGGGGCAATCTTCCCTCAACCAAAATTCCGTTGGCATAGAACTTCAAAGCAAATCATTGGGACAAACGCCTTACTCGGAAAAACAAATCAATGCATTAATAGAACTTTCGCAAGACATCATCACGCGACACAAAATTACCCCGCAAAACATCCTCGGACACTCAGACGCGGCACCGGATAGAAAACCCGACCCTGGGCTATGCTTTCCATGGAAATTTTTATCCCAAAACAACATAGGCCTCTACCCACAAGAAATTAAATCTCCGAATAATGAGGACATTGCCGCTTTATTGTCCGAAATAGGCTATCAAACTGAAACCCAAGAACAAATACAAGCATCAGCCTATGCGTTTTGTCGCCGCTTTGTTCCCAAGTTTGTAAAAATAGATACGGACGTCATGCATCTGGTAGACAATGTTTTGCCGCAAGACTTTAGCTTTATGAACGACTTCGGCTTCAAATGCGTATTAAACTCGGTTGCGGATGTTTACAAAAAAAATGCAAATTCGGCTTCACACCAAAAATGCATTTTTCCACAATCACATCAACGCTAAAAAGGGCTCGACTTCTTTAAGAAGGGTTTTGCCGTCCAAACGTTTACGATAGATTTTTGTTTCCCTGAGAGAGAGTGTCCGTAACCACGCCCGATAGCAAGTTGGTTTAATCACCCGATAATTTCTGCGAATTTGACATCCGAGCAAAAAACGATGGTGTTTAACAATTTGCGCCAAGATTTCGGGTAAAGCAATAAAACACATAACCGCCAAGGCAAACAAAAGGATTTTTAAGGTTTCCATAATTATAGAATTTTATAATTGTAATTTAACAACGGGGATAGTAATATATTGCACGAATTAGTCAAGATAAATTGTGAGAAAAATATTGAATATCAAAGAATTCAAACAAAACATACAAGAGCACAAACCGCTGATAGGCTTTGACTACGGGAGCAAACGTCTGGGCATAGCCTTATCCGACTTAATGTGGATGGTAGCAACGGCGCATAAAATTCTCTATCGCACCACCATTGAATCCGACCTTGATGAGATAGAAAAAATCATCACAGAAAGAGAGATAACGGGTATCGTCATAGGCCTTCCGCTGCAAATGAACGGTCAAGAGGGAGAAACGGCACAAGAAGCGCGGGCTTTTGCCCAACAGCTTGAAAACCGCTTTCACCTCCCGATATTATTTTGGGATGAAAGACTATCTTCATCTGCGGTTGAAAATTTTTTAATCAAAGACTTTGACCTCTCACGAGCCAAGCGCAAAAAAGTCCTTGACGCCTCAGCTGCGGCTTATATTTTGCAAGGTGCCTTGGATGCATTGAAATATTGCCGATAATTTATTATTAACCAAATTTATGTACAATCATTTTCAAAAAAAAACAATACAGGTGATAACATGAAAAAAAGATATTTTTTGGTTGTTTTGTTAGGCATGCTGTTTGCCGCACCGGCAGCAAGAGCCGAACTTCAAATAGATGTTTCAGGCGGTGTGAGCAATCCCTTACCGATAGCTTTTCCGGAGATGATATCCTCAAGCCCGATAGCCAAGGACTTTGGAGAGAGGATTCGCGAAGTAGTGATTGCCGACCTGGAACGCTCGGGTCTTTTCCGCCTGATACCGGAAAACAGCTACATCCAGCAAATAAAATCGATTAATGAAGTACCGGCATTTAATGACTGGAAGGCCATTAACGCCAATGCACTGGTGCAAACGGCAATACAAGAAAGCGGCACCGACAGCCTCAAAGTAGAAATGCGCCTGTGGGACGTCTACGCGGAAAATCAAATGAAAGGACAGTCGTTCTCAACCCCAAAATCAAACTGGCGGCGCATAGCACATGTAATAGCCGACACCATTTACGAACGCCTCACGGGCGAGAAAGGTTACTTTGACACCCGCATTGTGTATATATCGGAAACCGGACCTGCCACTCGCCGCATCAAACGCTTGGCCATCATGGACCAAGACGGCGAGAACCACAAATTTTTAACCTCGGGTTCATCACTGGTTTTAACCCCGCGTTTTTCGCCCAACATGCAAAAAATAACCTATCTGTCCTATTCGGGTACGGTTCCGAAGGTTTATATTTTAGATATAGAAACGGGACGCCAAACCTTAGTCGGGAACTTCCCCGGCATGACGTTTGCACCGGTCTTTTCGCCCGACAGCAACAAGCTTCTGATGAGCTATGCCAACAACGGCAAAACCAACATATATGAAATGGACTTAAGAACCAAACAAACCAAACGCATCACCCAGCCGATTTCCATTGACACCTCACCGAGCTACTCGCCGGACGGCAAACAAATTGTCTTCAACTCTGACCGCGGAGGGGACCAACAGCTCTATGTCATGAATGCCGACGGCTCAGACATTCACCGTATCAGTTTTGGCTCGGGACGATATGCCACACCGGTATGGTCGCCACGCGGAGACTATATAGCCTTCACCAAAATGGCAAACGGTGAATTTTATATCGGCGTAATGTATCCGGACGGTACGGGAGAAAGATTACTGGCCAGCGGCTATTTGGTTGAAGCACCGGTATGGGCACCGAACGGACGTGTATTGATGTACTTCCGACAAGACAAAGGCACATCAAGGAGCAACGCACCGGTCAGATTATACACCATAGACTTAACCGGCTATAACGAACGCATGGTCATCACCCCGACCGATGCCTCCGATCCGGCGTGGTCGCCCTTGCTGCCGTAATAAAAAAACAAAAGCATAAATAAACACAAAAAAACGCGCTGTTCAAAAGAACAACGCGTTTTTATAATCAGAGCGAGTGCCAGTCTTTTACAATATCTCCCCATCTGAAACACAAAACAAAGATGCTGAAAATCATAAAAATTGCACAAAAGATATGTATACTGGTAACCTCTGCGAATGAAGTAAGCAAATAACCAAGATTACAAGCAATGACAAGTACTCCGGAAATAACAAGCGCCTTTTTCAACATCAAAAAAATGGTACAGATAAGCAAAAAAAACCGCTATCACACCCGTTAAAAAGACAATTCCATACCATCTTCGTTCAAATGTTACAAAATTTTCTTCTTGCTCCTCCAATTCACGTTGAGCTTTCACCAAAAGGATTTTTTGTTTATCGACTTCTTCATCATTTTGGGCAAGCTGGGCACTGAGTATCTCTTTTTTCAATCGCTTGACACTTTGCCGCTAATTCGCTGTGTTTTTTTGCCTCTTTGGCAACAAACCTCTCATAACTCTGTTCATAGCTCAAATATTTCCAAAGATTAAAGGAATTGCTTTTCTTGGCAGGATTTGAAGTTTTTTCAACTTTTTCTGAGGGGGCTCATTTTGTATCTTAGTCATCGCCGGAACGGGAGGATTTTCAACCGCCTTGTCTTTAACAATTTTTTCACCAAAAAAACAGCAGAGTCCGCCTAAAACAATAAAAATAATCAAGACATACTTCCACCATCTTATTTTCAAATACCATTCATCATAACGCTTGACCTTTTTGGCCGCCTCAATCTCCGCAGCATACTCAACCTTATCAACCTTCTCATAATTAGCCCGCAGCTTTTTTACTATTCTGTCGCTGAGTAACAAAACCGAAAGGATTAACACCGCACATACAATAATCGTTTCCATAAAAATATCTTTTTTTAAGTTAAACAATAATAAAATTTCACGCGCCTAACTTAACACCTTTCTTGGTTTTGTCAACAATTTTGTTTATACGCACAAAATCTATCACACCTCCAAAAAACAAAGAATAAAATAAGAAGAAAAAAGCCGTTATACAAACTTTTCAAAAAGTTCGATATGTGAGTCGAATAATAAGATTTAAGGAAGAAAAAAGCGCAGTGTACACAGAAGTACATGAGCATTTTTTCTATCCGCAAAATCTGTATTAGTCGACCACAGAGCGAACTTTTCCAAAAGTTTGGAGAACGCGGCAAATAATAAGAAATAAGAAAAATTGTGAAGAAGTGCTAAGCAAAAACAACCGTTGCTCCGGTTGTTTTTGTCTGCAAACTCTTTGGAACATCTTGTTGAGCTAGGCTGCGAAAGCTGCCGCGGCGAAACTAGATGCCTAAGGTACATAATAGTACATGACTGAGCAATTTATTCGCAATTTCTGTATTAGTTGCCCGTTATACAAACTTTTCCTTGCAATCTGAACAATTGCCGTTTATACTCCCTCTGTCGGTTAGAGGTAACCGACGGTGCCTCAAAAACACCTTCAAAGCAAAAAATTCCGTCAGAAAAGGCGGAGTGCCGGTAATATATTGAATAACGGCGACTGCGCTTTGACAGTTTTTGAGCTCCGCCTGCCTAATTTTAAGGCAGGTGTTTTTATAAAAAACTAGATGCCTAAGGTACATAATAGTACGTGATCGAGCAAAATATCCGACAATTCTGTATTAGTCGACCATTATACACAATTTAAATAGATTTGACCATACGGGCAAACGTAATCCCTCCTTCGTCAAAGAGTTCACCCTCTTGCACAAAACCAAGCTCCTCATAAAAACCGACAACGGAAAGCATGGCATGCATAACCACGCGCGTATAACCGACTTCTTTGGCACGTTTGAGAGCATATTGAACCATTTCATGTCCGACGCCTTTGTGCTGGAAATCTTCATCAACCACAACTTGCATAAGACGAATTTCCTCATTATCAACCGGCGCAAGGATTAAACCGCCGAGCAACTTATCATCAAGTTGCTCAATACAGGCAATATGCAAATAAGAGGCTTCTTTGGGACGATAATAGTCCAAAAACTTTAACCCGAGAGGCTCCAACAAAATTTTATAACGCAAATTGACTAACTCGTCATAACGAGAAGAACCAAAATCAATATCAACCATTTTACGCATAACCAGCCTCCCCATAAAAATAAACAGCTCCCATAGAGGTATTTATAGCACAAAAAAACATATCAAACAACCCTAATTTACATATTTAGTATTGATAAAAAAATAAATATCATTTATTTATAATCACAAAATGAGGAAAAAATAAGGTAATAAAAAGCATGGGTACAGACATAAGCTTAATCAGGAACTTTGCGATTATCGCCCACATAGACCACGGCAAATCAACATTGGCGGATAGAATAATTGAACGCTGCGGCGGGCTGGAAAAACGCGAGATGCAGGAACAAGTACTGGATTCGATGGACATTGAGCGAGAAAGAGGCATAACGATAAAGGCGCAGACTGTCCGGCTTAATTATCCGGCCAAAGACGGTAAGACTTATCAACTCAACTTGATAGACACCCCCGGACACGTTGACTTTACATACGAAGTATCGCGCTCGCTGGCCTCATGCGAAGGCTCGGTTCTGGTTGTCGACGCGACCCAAGGGGTTGAGGCGCAAACACTGGCAAACGTGTATCTGGCCATAAACAACAACCATGAGATTATACCGGTATTAAATAAAGTAGACCTACCTTCGGCCGACCCCGAAAGAGTAAAACAGCAGATTGAAGACGTGATTGGACTTGATGCCCAAAACGCGATTGAAACATCCGGCAAAACCGGACAAGGGGTTGATGAATTGCTTGAAGCAATCGTGAACAAACTTCCCGCCCCGAAAGGAGAAGAAAAAGCCCCGTTAAAAGCACTTTTGATAGACAGTTGGTACGACAGCTATCTCGGCGTTATTGTTCTGGTTCGAATGTATGACGGCGTTATCAGAAAAAAACAGCAAATCCGCATGATATCAAATAATGCGGTATACACGATTGACCGCGTCGGAATTTTCACCCCGAAGATGCAGGATGTCGACGAGTTAACCCCCGGAGAAGTAGGTTTCATCACCGCGAGCATAAAGAGTGTCGGAGATTGCCGCGTGGGAGATACGATAACTGACAACAAATCCCCGTGTGAAGAAGCTTTGCAAGGTTTCAAACCATCGATTCCGGTTGTTTTCTGCTCCATATTTCCGGTTGACAGCAGCGACTACGGGCTTTTAAAAGATGCACTGGCAAAACTCAAACTAAACGACGCGAGTATTGACTATCAAAACGAAAATTCGGCGGCATTGGGTTTAGGGTTTCGCTGCGGATTTTTGGGACTTCTGCATATGGAAATCATCCAAGAACGCCTAAGCCGCGAGTTTGACCTTGATTTAATCACGACGGCACCTTCAGTAGCCTACCACCTAAACATGACGGACGGCAGCCAAATAACTCTGCACAATCCGGCAGACATGCCTGATGTAACCAAAATTTCGAGCATTGAAGAACCGATGGTCAGAGCCACGATTTTGGTTCCCGATGATTATCTCGGTTCGGTACTCAAATTGTGCAACGACCGCCGCGGCGAACAGGAAGATTTAACCTACGCCGGCAACCGCGCCATGGTAGTGTATAAAATTCCCCTAAACGAAATCGTGTTTGATTTTTATGACCGCCTCAAGTCCATTTCAAGCGGCTACGCAAGTTTTGACTACGAGCTAATCGGCTATGAGGCCTCCGAACTTGTAAAAGTACAAATATTGATTAACGAAGAACCGGTTGATGCCTTAGCATTTCTCTGCCACAAAGAAGAGGCAGAATCAAGAGGGCGCCAAATCTGTGAACGCCTAAAAGACCTAATCCCGAGGCACTTGTTCAAAATCCCGCTTCAAGCCGCAATCGGCAGCAAGATTATTGCCCGAGAAACAATTTCAGCCTTACGCAAAGATGTAACGGCCAAATGCTACGGCGGCGACGTAACCAGAAAGCGGAAACTCCTCGACAAACAAAAGAAAGGCAAACAGCGCATGCGCCAGTTCGGCAAAGTTGAAGTCCCGCAATCAGCCTTTATCGAAGCATTGAGAATTGGTGATGATTAAAAAAAAGCACCGACTTAGATGTTAGTTTTGTGTTAAAAAAATTGCCTCGATTGAGGCAATTTTTTTTAATCATCATATTTGTGTTTATCAAAAATTTTTTCAACACTGCATGCCATTTTTTTGCCGCAATCATTGCACAAACCGAAACTCACACGCTCCCCCGCATGCAAGTTGCGATATTTCGTTCGGTCAAAAGCAGAACCGAACACAAAAATATCATCATTAAATTTATCGCGTGTGATATAACCAAAACCAAGCTTAACATCAAAAGTTTTAACTGTTCCTTTATACATATGTATACTCCTTAATAAGATAAAGCAAAGAGTAGTCCGTAAATTAAATACGTCTAATATATATAAATTCTAATTAAAAATTCACCCTATACTTTAGGATAATATTCCGATTCGTCATGAAAAAAATCAATTAACACTTTGCGGCAAAAGGTTGTTTTGCTTAGCCACCAAAAAAGCATAATCACGGCTTTCGGTTGTAGCAAGCTTAGTCCCGTCGGAAGCATAAATCAACCAAACCGACTTTCCATCCTGAATATCTTGTTTAATAAAAGCAACATCCCGATCATTCCACGACAGCAAAGCCTCTTCCATCTCGGGTCGTATCTTGGCATATTCATCAAAATTTTTTTGCATAAACCATCACCAATATTAAAAATTTACAATATCTTTAACATATCAAAATATTATTAAATAAAAGCTAATACCAAAGAAAGAGGCGCAAATGTTTTTTAGCTTAAACAAAAAAATATTCTATATCATCTCAATATTCTTCATTATAGCAAGTATAATTTTCATATTATCGTTCTACATCGTTTATGGAGGAAAGATTCAAGAAGACCAACGAGCAGTATTTCGACGCAACCAACAATACTTGCAACTACTATCCGAAAATATCTATCTGCGCAAACAAAACTTCCGTCTCAGTCAACTCGAAAATGCTCAAATAGAAAAACGTGAACACGAACTCAACCTTGAAAAACGTTTAGCCAAAGAAAATCAATACAGTTATAATCAACGTTACGAAACAATTTCAAACGGCATAAAAATCATCGCACTAAGCGGCATTTCGTTTATTTTTCTCTTAATATTAATCAGCCTATGGAGCCGAAAACATATTCTGAAACCGATAAATAAAATATCAGAAATCGCACGCTACATTTCATCAGGCGATTTAAGCCTGCGCATCCCAACCAAAATCAATCCCCGAACAAAAGATGAACTTGATTATCTTGCCGATTCTTTCAACCTAATGATTGATAATATCGAAAAAAACATCGAAACCATCAAAGAACGCGACGAATTTTTACAATCGCTAGTCAACGGCATTCCTGATGGCATATGCGTCATAGATAAAAGCGGCAAAATTTTGATAGCAAATGACGAATATTATAAACAATGCAACAAAAAAAGAAGTCTCTTAAAAGAAAAGCACAAATATTGCTACTACCTAAACTACCAATCAGAAATTCCATGTCCTAATAAAGAAAATTGCCCAATAACAGCAATATTTAACCGCAATGAAAAAAGCTTCAAATCTGTGCATGAATTTAACCAAACCACCGGCAAACAACTTTTCATAAACGCAGCTCCGTTAAAAATAAAAACAAATAATGAAAACAAAGAATACATAATCATGTCAATCCGAGATTTAAGTGAAGATATTAAATTTTCACACCAACAAAAAATCTCATCATTACTATTCATATCAACATCAATCGCCCATGAAATAAAAAACAATCTCGGCTCCACTCGCATGATTTTAGAACACTTGCTGAAAAAATTTTATGAAAATAAATCAAAAGATAATGAAGAAAAAAAATACCTATCAATGATTTTAAAACAAATTGTTGAATGTAGTAATGTACCGGAAAGGCTGCTCAAATTGACAAAGAACACCTCAGATAGTAACGAAACTTTCACTATACAAGAAAGCGTCAACGAAATAATCCGCTTACTCGATTACGAAGCAACGCATGCCGGCATAGAAATAAAAGTCAACATACCACAACACCCAATAGCAATTCAAGGCAATGAAACCGATTTTAAAATGGCACTTCTAAATCTCATTCAAAACGCATTTCACGCTTTAGAAAAAACACAACACCCCGAAGTAATCATTAATGTTAAAAGCGACAAAAATAAAATAAAAATAAATATTGAAGATAACGGCAGTGGAATTTCCCCACAAGACATGCCCCATATCTTTGAACCTTTTTTCACACACAACGGCTCAACACCGACCAAAGGCAGCGGTTTAGGCTTACCAATAGTAAAATCCATAATTACCAGTTTTAAAGGAAAAATTGAAGCAAAAAGCATCCCCAATAAAAAAACAACTTTCACACTCACATTTCCATACCATAATGAATAACTTTTTAATTGCATAAAAAAAAATAATGGTTTATATAATAGAAAAAAAATTACCAAAATGACAAAGGATTATTTATGAGTAAAGAAGAATTATTGGAATTAACCGGTGAGGTTATTGAAAAATTGCCAAATGCAATGTTTCGCGTCCGCTTGGAAAACGGGGTTGAAATTTTAGCCCACACGGCCGGCAAAATGCGCAAATTCAGAATTCGTGTTATGGTCGGAGATAAAGTTGATATCGAAATGACCCCTTATGATTTAACCAAAGGTCGCATTACCTTCCGTCACAAGGACTAAGAGCGGAAAACAAAAATTACCCCGAAGATTGCTAAACCTTCGGGATATTTTTTTATTCAAACCGTAATTTTTAATTCATATATTTTATGCTGTAAAAACCGCCGATTAGCAGGATAAGAAACAACACGGAAAGCTTCCCCAAATTTTTCTCAATAAAATCCTTCATCGGCTCGCCATATTTTTTGAGTAACCATGCAACAAGGAAAAAGCGCATACCGCGAGCCAAAACGGAAGCCAAAGAAAACACCCATAAATTCAAATCCACCACACCGCTGGCAATGGTAATAACTTTGTAAGGAAACGGCGTAATACCGGCACCGAACACAATCCAAGCCCCCCACTCATGATAATAACTCTGAAAAACATCGAACTGATGCATGTAACCATAAAACTCCAAAATCGGTTTGGCAATAAGCTCATAACCAAACACACCGATTCCATAACCGAAACACCCGCCCAAAACACTAGCAACAGTAGCAATCGAGGCAATTTTCCAAGCCTTATCGGGCATGGCCAACACCATGGGAATGAGCATAATATCCGGAGGTATCGGAAAAAAAGAACTTTCAATAAAGGCCACCATCGCTAAAAAATACATGGCATACGGGCTCTCCGCCATTCGTAGCATCCAATCATAAACCGATTGAACCATCCCTCTGAAATAATCACAAATTCTCGTAAGCAACATCTCTAACCTTTCCTGCGTTGTAAATTAAAAGCTTCAAACGTATTTTCAAGCAACATGGCCACGGTCATTGGTCCCACCCCCCTAGGAACGGGAGAAATAAAAGAGCAAACCTCGGCAGCATTTTCAAAATCGACATCGCCGCAAAGACGCCCACCAACACGACTAATACCAACATCAATCACCACAGCCCCTTTTTTAAGCCAGTCTTTTTTCACCAACTTAGGCTGCCCGCATGCCGCGACCACGATATCGGCCGTTCGCACCAAATCGGCAAGATTGCGCGTTTTGGTATGAGCCACCGTAACCGTACAATCATGATTAAGAAGCAAAGCTGCCAACGGCCGCCCGACAATTTTAGAACGACCGATAATAACCGCATGCTTTCCGGCTAACGCAACACCTGTAGAAACAAGCATATTAAGAACAGCCTTAGGCGTTGCCGCAATAATACCACCGCCAAGATTCTGCACCAACTTTCCGATATTTGAAATTCCAAACCCGTCGACATCCTTTTCAGGAGCAATTTTTTCAACCACTTCATCAATGCTGAGTCCTTCGGGCAAAGGCTGTTGAACCACAATACCATGAACGGCATTATCGTGGTTAAGCTCCACAATCTTATCTCCCAACACTTGTTGAGAAACATCGGCCGGCAAACAAACAACCTCCGCAACAATACCGACTTTTTCGGCCGCTTTCAACTTATTCCGTACATAAATTTGACTGGCCTCATTATCTCCGACCAAAACAATGACCAAATGAGGTTTCACATTTTCTTGAGCAATTTTATCTTGAAGGGCAAGCAACACCTCTGCCGCCAACTTTTTCCCGTCAATAAGTTCCAAAATTCAAGCTCCCAAACGATTTAACAAAGCTTCCAAACCATCGGACAATTCCACCGCCACTTCAATTTTTTTATAACGGTCGGTTTCGCCGCTGATAATAGTAAAGGCAAATTTAGGCAATTTCAATAGACACGACAACAATGTGAATAATTCTTTATTGGCTTTGCCTTTTTCGGGGACGGCAACGACCGCAATTTTCAGGAATGATATACCGTCGGCATCAACAAACACACCGCCGACACGTTGAGCCGCCGCATTAGGCTGCAACCTGATATTCAAAAAAATCTTATTATTTTTAACGCCCCAAAACATCCGCAAACCAAACTAAAACAACAACCACATAATCCGATTAAGCAGCCGCCCGAGCAATAAGAGGAATAAAGCTAAAATAAACGGCGAAAAATCAATACCGTTCAAAGGCGGAATTTTGGTTCTGATTTTTGCATAAACGGGCTGTGTCAAAGCCTCCAGCGCATCCATAACCTTAGCCACGACCCGATTATTAACTTTCAAAACTCCGAAATAAATCAGCCAATTCAAAACAACTTCCAACACCACCACATTGAGATAAATATCAATCACAAGTGATATAATATAAACAAAAGGTTCAAGAATAATTCCCATTAATTTAACCTCACCGACATTTCATTAATAATTCGAACGATTTTCATAAATTTGTTTCAAACGCAAATAACGATTTGCATCAACATTTTGCGGACGAGAAATCTGAGTTTCCGAATAAGAAGATTTTTGTTCGACAATTCGACCGGATAAAATAGCCATTTTCCGAATAACGTCTTCCTGCGTATCCTGAGTATTCAAAAAAGTTTTTCGCACCACCAACTCTTCGGCCATACCGGTTTGAAAATCTTGATAACCGGAAAACCGATTCTGCCAAGCATGTTGCAAGAAATCCGGCCGCACATGAGCTTCGTGATAGATATTGAGTTCCCGTTTTTTATCATCGCTCAAAACTGCCTCACCGGTACTGACTTCCTGAGCCAACTGCCCCAAAGCGTGAACATAAACAATTCCTCTGGCTCTAAGCGAGGCACTAGTCATACCTTGTCGAAAACGAGCAATTTGCTCTTGCCTTTCATCGGAATAATCTTTAGTACCGTTTTGAATAGCACTTCTAATTTCGCGAAGCTTTAGCAATTTTTGCTTAATATCGACATATTTTTTGCGTACGCGGGGATTTTCCAAATTACATTTTTCATAAAGCGACATACAAGTCAAGATGTCGATTTCCCGTTGTTCAAACTCTTCCAAAAGAGAATTTCTGTCATCCAGCTCGGCATTTGTAACATAACCGTCGGTCATATTGGAAATAATTTTTTGCCCATGTTCAATCCAACCGAAATACTCTGCCTCAGGAGAAACACCGTCTTCGGTACCGGAAGCGTTAATTTGTTCAATACTATCGGCAATAGATTCGCTTAAAGTGTCAATTTCCAACTCCTCATTACCGATTCGCACTTTTGAACCGCGAGGCTTAAGCATCAAATCACGAACGATTAACTCTCTCTGCTCAGGAGATTTATCGGCATAAACCCGATCAACAGCCTCATGAATAACTTTCTCGGGAGACCTGGCTTTTTTCACATCATCGCGCATTAATTCAATTCTCCAATCATGCCTTTTTTGTTTTTCAACATCCAAATTTAAATCACGCATAATCAATCCTTATTTAGGAGAAACCTCTTCAAAAATCAACCGTCCTCTTTCAAGCCAGATTAAACGCTCAATAACCCAGTTGCTGATATCCTGGACTTTTTGTGGAGAAACACCCATCGCCTCACCGATTCGCCCGATTAAAAACACCTCTTCATCGGAAAGCTCGTCATCGGCATGAGCCAACATACACATTTCCTTAACAAGCAGCAAAGCAGCTCTGCGATTATTAATTTTTTCGGCCTCTTTAGCCAACTCGTCAACACTCGTCTCTTGCCAAATTTCAGCCATACGGGAAGAAGGAATGCCGTAACGTATCGCCAAATCGGAAACAAAATCTTTTTCAATTTCATCAATATGCCCATCCACGGCCGTCAACTTAGCCAATATTTTAATAAAAGTAAGTCTCTGCGTTTCATCAAGCGTCGCCAAAATTTCCATATCCGTCCTCGTCAAACAATCGTTCATAACCAAATCTTTCAAAATTCTAATTCAGACACTTGGATGATAACAGAAAAAAGCCTAATTTTCCATAAAAAAATATAAGAGCCCCAAACATAATTTTATTCAAGACACAAATAACATTTGAAAAAAAAACGAATATGTCATACAATTTTAAAAATGAGCAAAACACATAATTGATGTAAAAAGTTAGGAATATGAAGTATTATATAAAAACATTCGGTTGTCAGATGAATGTCTACGATTCTTCAAGGATTGCCGAAATATTAAAGAGCCTCGGCCACCGAGAAACAACAGATATACGAGAGGCAGATATCGTCATATTTAACACCTGCCACATAAGAGAAAAAGCTGCCGAAAAAGTTTTTTCGGATTTAGGCCGCTTAAATCAAATTCGCGAAGAGCGGTTAGAACAAGGAAAAGAAACCATCATAGGCGTAACCGGCTGCGTCGTACAGGCCGAAGATGAACAAATCTGGAAACGAGCACCGTTTGTAGACTTTGCCACCGGTCCGTTGACCTATCACCGCCTGCCGGAAATTTTAGCCAAGATAAGCCGCAACAAACACAATTTCATCATAGACACCGAATTTCCCGCAGAAGATAAGTTCGACTTTCTGCCAAAAAACCATGCCTCCGGAGGATGTTCGTATTTGGCCATACAAGAAGGCTGCAACAATTTTTGCACTTACTGCGTTGTTCCATACACGCGCGGTGCGGAATATTCCCGCCCTGTAGAAGCTGTTTTAACTGAAGCCCAACGTCTGGTTGAAGAAGGTGCGGTTGAACTCAACCTCTTAGGACAAAACGTCAATTCCTATCATGGTGAAGACCGCATGGGACACGAACGTTCCCTAGCCTATCTCATCCGCAAATTAGCCGAACTTGACGGCTTAAAGCGTATTCGCTACACCACCTCTTATCCGGCCGACATGACGGATGACTTAATCGACTGCTATCGTGATGTAGACAAGCTCATGCCCTACCTGCACTTGCCGATTCAATCGGGCTCGGACAAGATTCTCAAAGCAATGAACCGCCGCCACACCTCGGGAGACTATCTGAGGATAATAGATAAATTGAAAGACGCCAAACCCGAAATAGGCATGTCCTCAGACTTCATCGTCGGTTTTCCCGCAGAAGATGACAACGATTTTCAAGCCACCTTGGATATTGTAAATAAAGTCAAATTCATACAGGCTTTTTCGTTCAAATACAGCCCGCGCCCCGGAACACCTGCGGCCCTAATGAAAAACCAAATACCCGAAAAAGTAAAAAAAGAACGTTTGGAAATTTTACAAACCCTTCTTTTTGACTATCAAAATAAATTCAACCAAGCAAGCATCGGCCAAACCATGTCGGTATTGTTTGAAAGCAAAGGCAGACATGCAGGCCAACTCATAGGCAGAACACCCTACATGCAAAATCTGCACGCAAAAGTACCCGAAGACAAGCTTAACCAAATTGTCATGGTCAAAGTAACGTCTGCGACCACCAATTCATTAACCGGAAGTGTTGTAGGAGAATAACCATGGAAACAACATTTGAATTATTTAACAACCAGCTTATACAAGAACTCGTCGGCGCACAAGATTGCAACTTGCGCACGATAGAAATGTTGCTTGGGGTAGAAATCAGCTCTTTTGGCAACCAAATAGTCATCAACGGCCCCGAAGATGCCGTCAAACAAGCTTACTCGGCACTGAATATCATGCAGCACAAGTTAATGAAAGGGCAGACTTTAGGTGAGCAAGAAGTAAAAGCGGCCGTCCGCCTAAGCAATGCCCCGACGGATACCGATAATGAAGAGGAAAACACCTCAGCATTAGCTGATATTGTATTAAAGACCAAGAAACGCCATATTTATCCGCGTTCGGCCACACAGGCAAAATACATCCAAACCATGATGAAAAATGAAATGGTTTTTGGCTTAGGTCCTGCCGGTACGGGAAAAACCTATCTGGCCGTGGCACTGGCTGTATCAATGATGTTGGAAGGAAAAATAGATAAAATAATTTTATCGCGTCCGGCGGTTGAGGCCGGAGAAAATCTGGGTTTTCTCCCCGGAGACCTTAAGGACAAAGTCGATCCCTACCTGCGCCCGCTGTACGACGCCTTATACGAAATGCTGCCGGCCGAACAAGTTGATAAAAAATTAGCTATCGGCGAAATCGAAATTGCCCCGCTGGCATTCATGCGCGGTCGAACCTTATCCAACGCATTTGTTATTTTGGATGAAGCCCAAAACACCACCCCGATGCAAATGAAAATGTTTTTAACGCGTTTGGGAGAAAATTCACGCATGGTCATCAACGGCGACTTATCGCAGGTAGACTTGCCCCACGGCATCGTCTCGGGTCTTCAGGACGCACTGGATACTTTGAGCAAAGTCCAAGGCATCGGCTCGGTAACATTCACGGCCTCGGATGTTGTCCGCCACGGCTTAGTGGCCAAAATCGTCAAAGCCTATGAAGAACGCAACCAAAAGAAACAAACCAAAAGGCAAAACCATGAATAATCCGACGCTGTGCATTAATCACGAACTTTCCGAGTGGAAAGAACAAATCCCCGATATTGATAAACAATCGTTGCAAATTGCCGATATGGTATTCAAATATCTGGATAGCCGCAAAAGGCTGGATTTTCTGCCGCAAGGAAAACCCGTAAACATCGGCCTGACTTTAACGGGAGACAGAGAAATTCACCACCTCAATCAAGAATTCCGCGGCATAGATAAACCCACAAATGTATTATCGTTTGCCGCACTTGATGATGAGGATTTTGCCCAAGATGCGCAAATTTATGACGAAGTTGAGCTCGGAGATATCATCATCGCCTATGAAACCACGGAAAAAGAGGCAAAAGAAAAAAACATTTCCCTGCACGACCATTATTGCCACTTGCTGATTCATGGTTTATTGCATTTATCGGGCTTTGACCACCAAAGTGATGAAGAAGCCGATGAAATGGAGGGAATAGAGATTGAAATTCTCCACCAACTAAACATTGCTAATCCATACACCGAATAGAAGTAGAATATGTTTTTGCCCCGCACCCGTGCAGCAATAAAGAATAATATTTTAACCCATCCCAAAACAACCGCCGCCCTGCTTGGGCTACTGAGCGTTTTGGTACTGCCGCCTTACTATATATGGCCGCTGCTGTTCATAACAATGAGCGGCATGGTTCTTTTACTAAGCCGAACGCCGACATTCAAAAAAACTTTTACGCAGGGATATTGGTTTGGCTTTACTTTTTACGGAGCAGGTTTCAGTTGGATATGCAACGCACTTTTGATTGAGGCCGACAAACTGGGCTGGCTCATTTTGCCTGCATTAATTGCCGGCGGCGCATTCTTTGGTTTATTCACGGCAATTGCGGCAACATTCACCTGTTTATACAAGAGCCCGCAAGGAAAAGTCTTGTCATTTTCTGCCGCATGGACACTGTTGGAATGGATAAGGAGTTTTATTTTAACCGGTTTTCCGTGGAATTTACTCGGAACAAGCTTGGCTTTTTCGGACAAACTCATTCAAGGAGCCTCCCTATTTGGCACTTACGGCTTGTCGCTGCTGGTTGCTTTAAGCACATCTGCCCCTGCAATATTTTTGCTATGCAAAACGCGTCGTGCTTTTTGGCAAAGCCTACTGCTAAGTTTGCTTCCGATTTTGTTTCTGTACGGATATGGTTTCATTCGCTTGCACAATGCCGATTTTAGAGAAGACACAATCAGGATTCGGATTGTCCAACCCTCAATACCGCAAAGCCTCAAATGGAACAAATCCACCCTCGAAAACAACTTCAAAGAATATCTCCGCCTGAGCCAAACCCAAGGAATAGAAAACATTTCAATAATCGTTTGGGGCGAAACGGCAAGCCCATATCCGTTAGAATACGCCCACGAATACCGCAATCAAATCGCCCGAATATTACCGCCACAAACATTGCTAATGACCGGAGCTCTGAGTTATAAACTGCACCGCGGCCGCTTATCCCCACAAAACGCCATGTTAACAATCGACCGCAAAGGAGAGATTGTTGCAACATACGCCAAATCGCATTTAGTCCCTTTTGGAGAATATATTCCTCTGCGCGAATTTCTTCCGCAAGCCATAAAACCGATAACCAACGTAATAAGCGATTTTGTTCAAGGCCAAGGCCCGCAAAGCATAGAGCTGCCGAACGGCCTTAAAATAGGAACGGCAATTTGCTACGAGATAATATTCCCGCACCAAATCATCGACGCGGATAATAAACCTGAGGTTGTATTTAATTTAACAAACGACGGTTGGTACGGAGACAGTTCCGGCCCGAGACAACATCTGGTAAACACGCAAATGCGCGCGGTAGAAGAAGGAGTTAGCATCATTCGCGCAGCCAATTCAGGCATAAGCGCGCTCATATCCCCCTACGGTACAATAATTCAAAAACTAGACTTAAATAATAAAGGTATCATAGACGTTAATTTGCCCAAAACCAAAAGTATACCAACGCTATATACGCAATATGGCGACCTAATACCTTTGTTGATGATAGTATTGATATTTATAATAGGAAAACAAGAAGATAGCTATAATAAAGACTAATAACAAAACGTATAAAACAACCAAGATTTTAATAAAATAAAGCACGATAATCCCAAATTTTCAAAAATAATGGTTGACGAAATAAGTATAAAATCCTATCCTTAGAGTAGAACTAAGAACTAGAGAGGGAATTAAAAATGACAACTGCAAAAACAAGAAAAGCAAGCAGAGGCAGAACACCGACTGGACAACCCAACCCGATTGATGTCCATGTCGGCAACCGTATCCGCCTCAGAAGAACCTTGCTGGGATTAAGCCAAGAGAAATTAGCCTCATTACTCGGATTGACATTTCAGCAAGTTCAAAAATACGAGCGCGGAATGAACCGTGTCGGAGCCAGTCGTTTATGGGATATAGGAAAAGTATTAAATGTACCGATAGAATTTTTCTACGAAGACATGGATATTGATGTAGCCAAACAAAGCCCGAGAATGTTTAGTATTCCCAACAACGAGGCAGAGTTTTTGGAAGAAGAACAAAACAAATTTAATGATGACCCGATGAAACGTAAAGAAACAATCGAATTGGTAAAAGCTTATTATAAAATTCCGAACCGCACCGCGGCCAAACATTTGTTTGATTTAATAATAGCCATGTCCAAAACATACGACAAATCAAATGAAGAAAATGAATAAAAAAGAAATTTGTAGTTATGAGAGCTGATGTTATAAACATCAGCTTTTTTTAATTAAAAAGTTGACTTTTAGGAATAAAATGAATAGAACTAAAAAAAATTTTTACAGAAAGAAATAAAGACATGGAAGCAAACATCCCCGCACAAAACCCCCCAAAATTTTTCGGACGCCGCAAAGGCCGCATCATACATAAAGCCAAAAGTGTTTTATTGGAAAAATTTCTTCCGCAGTTAAAAATAACGGAAAGCACCGATTTAACACCTAATAAACTGTTTAATTTTGCGGTAGAAAAAATGTATCTGGAAATCGGCTTTGGCAACGGCGAACATTTAGCGGGCCAAGCACAATCTCATCCGGAAATAGGATTTATTGGAGCGGAGGTTTTTCAAAACGGCATAGCAAATTTATTGTCCCTTATTACGGGAATAAAAGAAGGCTCGCAAATAAGCGAAAACATTGAGCTAAAAAATACATTAAACGACAACATCCGAATTTTCGATGATGATATAAGATTATTGTTCAAAAGGATTCCGGATAAATATTTTGACCGAGTATTTTTGCTGTTTCCAGACCCATGGCCAAAAAAGAGACACGCCGCCCGCCGTTTTATAAATCCCGAGAATTTACAAGAACTGGCACGAATAATCAAACCGCAAGGCTTGCTGAGAATAGCCACCGACCACCCTGTATACAAGAGCTGGGTACTGCATCAAATGCATAACAGTCCTGATTTTTATTGGACGGCAACCTGCGGCAAGGATTGGAAAACCCCTCCCGCAGATTGGATTGAAACCAAATACCAGCGCAAAGCACTTCGCGAAGGCCGCCGTCCGGTATTTTTTGATTACGCCCGCAAATAAGCCTGATCTTTAACATTCATAAAGAGCGGCATATGATCGCTGACCTGAGACCAAGGGCGAAACTTACCGATTTGGAAAGCATCAACATCACGCACCTTATCTTTATTGATAAACATGTAATCAATATGATGAGGCTTGCTTTTATGCCGAAATTGAAACTGAGTAGCCTGAGATTCAAGCCCTTGTGTCTCATTATGAAGTTCATGATACAAACTGCAAAAATTATCATTTTCAAGTTTTTGCACCAACTCGGCATGACGGACACGCCGTCCGAACTTTCCGTCCCACACAGCATTACTGTTAAAATCCCCCAAAATGATTGTATCATCATCAAAATACTTTTCATAAGAGCACAAAGCCAAATAAGCCTGAGCGACATAGCTTTTAAGAACTTGTCCCACAAAGCGAGTCCACACGGCCACCAGCAAAAAGCGACGATTATCATGATAAATAAAGACAGGCAAAACAAGTTGAAACTCGTGGTTATAAAAAGGAGCAATTTCGGCTTTTAATCCATTAAAGGTATAAACGCCCACACCCTTTGAGGTACAAGTTCCGTCCCACACGCAGCTGTCATAAAACGGGGTAGAAATTTCTTTAGAAATTAATTCAGGAGATTCGCATTCCTGAATAACGGCCACATCCGGCTGAAAAGGTTTAAGCAAACGATGCTTATGCCGAAACGCGCCATTGCAATTCCAACTGACGATATTCATAACACACACTCACAAATAATAGTTACACACACATAACATTATACCAAACTCAAAGCACAAAAAAAACCTATACTTTAGTTTTAATAACCCAACAAATCATCAACAATACCAAGCAAAAATATTGCAAAGAGAAAAAAAACAACTACAATAAGAGGTTAAGGAAAATAAAAATGCTTAAATTACAAAAAGAAATAGACCGCGGGGCCACCAGAATATGTTACGAACATCCCGACACCCCCAATCTTTGCGTTAAAGTTTACATTGACGCAAATAAAAAACTGAATGAAATACAACAAGAAATAAATATATATAAGGCTCTAAAAGAACAGCTGGCAGCCTATTTATGTTTTTACAAAAATGAGCTTGTAGAAACCGATAAAGGAGTTGGTCTGGTTTGCGAGTTATTGCGAGATGATAACGGACAAATTTCCAAACCGTTAATAAGCTTCAAACGCCCGCTCACGCCTGAAATCATCGCGCAAATACATAATTTTACGGATACCTTAATCAAAGAAAAAATATATTTTTATGATTTTAATATCAAAAACTTTGCCATCCAAATAAAAAACGGCAAACCGCAGCTAAAATACATTGATTTAAAGAGCTACAACAAATATAAACCATGGACTTACCTGCATCTGGAAAAAATAATCCCCTATCTGGCACAACGCGCCCTCCGGCAGCGCATAAAAAAATTTTACACTTTGCTGAAAAAATATAAATACATTGAATAGTTGGGATTAAAACACAAGAAAAGTTTGCATTAAATAAAAATAAAGATTAAAGTACAAACAGTACAAAAAAGAAAGGACAAACACATGAATAAAAATTATATCATCGGAGGCATCATAGCCATTGTTGCATTTGTCATCGGCTTAACAATCAGCAAATGCACAACTCCTGAAATCGGTATCATCGACTTGAAGAAAATCGGTAGCGAAGCCGAAATGTTCAAACAATACAAACAAGAACAAGATGCACAAGAAGAACAATTGGCCCAATGGGTAAGTAAAGTTCAAAAAGAAATAGCCAACGCCAAAACCGATAAAAGAAGAAAAGAATTAATTGAAAAATACAGCAAGGAAGAAATCCAAAAACGAGAAGAAATTCAAAATGTTTTAGGCCCGAAAATCAAAGAAAATGATGAAAAGATTCGTGCTTTGATTAAAGAAGAAGCCGAGAGCAAAGGCTTAAGTGCCGTTGTATTGAAAGATGTTGTTATGTTCGGCGGCGTTGACATCACGGAAGATGTTATCAAACAAGCCAAATAAAATACAAATCAGCAACACAAGCCCCGAAAAAAATCGGGGCTTTAATTTTATTTCAACTAAAAACCATAATCCCTCAAGCAGACATCACCGACTCTGGAAATTTTTTGAAAAATAAAAACACGAAAAAAAGGAGCACCGAAGTGCCCCTTTCAAAAAAATTAATCAAACGGAGAAGGTTACAATTTTGCCAGAATTTCCTTTTCGGAATACGGATTTTCGCCAAAGACGACAATGGTCGGCTTTCTGTAGAAAATGCTCTTTGCAATTTCTTGAACATTTCTGGCTGATGTCAGGAATATCGAACTGATTCTGGCATCCACATCATACATATCCCCACGACCAAGTACCTGCCATGCGGCTTCCACAGCGGCATCTTGCGGCTCAGAGAACTTAGCCAATTTTTCAGTAGCAGCGCGCTGACGAGATGTTTCCATACGGCGGTCTGATGCAAGCGTTGTTGTAACACGCTTGATATTCTTGGAAATGATATCAATAAAGTCATTGATATCTTTGCCAGCCGGAGCCACAATAGAAATACGCAAAGTCCGCATACCGTAATATCCGGCAATTTTAACCTCGCGTATAGCACCCGTACCGGCAACATCACGTTCCAAGCGACCGGATAACATCGACATCAGCACATTTGCGCCTGCCTTATCCGCTTCTAACTCTTCTTCTTCAGTTACATTAGCTAAGAAAGAAAGATCCCAACCAATGGCTATGGATTGAACATCCCCAACAGCAGGTCTGGCTGTATAACCACCGGTATATTCGAGCTTTTCGAATTTTTGCTTCTTACCGACAGGAATTGAGCCGAAGTATTTTTCCATCAGCTCTTTGAGCTCAGCCAACGGCAAATTGCAGGCCACACCAATCACGATGTTTTTCCCTGTGTAGTAAGTGTCAACCAATGCTTCCAAATCTTCTGTTTTAAGGGACTTGACGGATTCAATATATGCATCCAAATCCCACACTAACTTGCTTGTTCCGAATGCCGTGTGCTTGTAGCACAATTTCCACTGACGTTCGGGAAGAGGTGCCAAATCACGCGTGTGCTGAGCCACATCTTCCGCTGCCGCATCAACTAATTCTTGTGACAAATCCGGATTTTTCAGCACAGCAGCCACTTTCTTTAACAAATTTTCAAACTCTTCAGCCGGACATCCGGTTAAATAAGAAGTAATTGTACCTCCTTGGATAGCCAGAGCGTTATTCAGTTGCGGTGCCAAAACCTTTTCACACACAGCTGCAAGCCCAAGCTTTGGTTCATTCAAATGACCAATGCCTACCGTAATTGACAGTGAATAAACTTTTGAATTGTTTGTTTTTACCACTCTCAAACCGTTTGATAAAACTATCTTCTTCATAATAAAAAGTATAAAAATTAAACATAAAAATTAACTATCACGCAACAACAAATACAACTTTACAAAAATTTTGTCAACACATTTTTAACCTATCATGCAAAAAAAAGGCCATAAATATTTATGACCTTAACAAAAATACCCAAAAACTATTGATTATAAACAATTTTTTCATCAATAAAAAAAGATACGACAGCAAATACGCCAAGCCGCAAACACCGTATAAGGCAAAACAGCATACCCCAAAATACCTATAAGCAAATTTCTCCTTGATGTTTTCTGAACCAAATCAGGAGCTGCGCCATACTGATTCGCCCCATTGTCGCTTTGTTTGGTAAGCCAATGCATCCACAACCCAACTCCCCAAATAGCAACCACAAAAAACAAAACAGCCCAAATAATTTGTACGGTATCATTGGTCAGCAGAGGTGTAATTGCCACCATTTCCATTAACAAAATCAAAATGCCATAAGGAAAAAACACCCACGCACCGCATTTGTTGATATCATGCAAGCGGCGCACCAACACAGCCGTAGCCGGCACCAAACGCACCATAAGATAGATAAAGCCGCCAAGATTGTTGAACCAACTCAAAAATAGAAGCAACAATAAAACATCGAACAGCGTAAACGACCAAAACTCTAACCGACCGGAGCGTCCGGAAAATTGAGCATATTTGCGCCAAACATTTATATAAGCCCGCCCGATATCGCAAAGCTTAAAAGAAGCATCATTTGAATTTTCACGACAACTAGGATCAGTTTTCTTTACCGATTCTGCCATATCAACCTCCGCCAGCAACAAAACATAAAGTTAGGATAACGACAAACACAAAAAAAACAATCAAATTTTGTTATAAAGGCAAAAAAATTTCGAATATCCGCGATTTAAAACAAAAAAAGCCTTGCTAAAGCAAGACTAATGAAATGGAGCGGGCAATGGGATCCACTCCATTTTTTATAAAAGCATTGATTTTACTTGCTTTTGCATTTTGCTTGGAGCTTGGTTTCAACCAAATGCATCACAAATTGCATCACACTTAAGCCTTTAAACATATTATAAGGCGAATTTTGCAAAATGTACACGTTTTTATTGAGAAACTGTGTGAAAAACCTCCAAAATACTACATTTTTACAGGTTTTACTCCAATCGTAACATTTTGGGCGTTGAATCGTAACATTTTAAACTATGAATCGTAACATTTTTGTTACGATTGCTTATACACAGAATTAGTAATTCTCCTTAAGTTTGTATGTTCCTTGCTCATCTTCAACTTTTTCAAGCAGATATTTGCCATTATGAGCCATCGCAAACAATTTATTCATTATTTGTATGTTCGACTTAGGTTTTGCACCTTTTTCTTTAACCCAATAACGCTGATAGGCAGCCGTTATTTGATTTACATTCAATATTTCAATTCCCGCATCACGCGCTTTGATAAAAAGTTCAAAAAGCTGTTGACCAAAAAGGTCTTGTTTACCTCTGCCAATCTTTACTTCTTCTTCAATATCGGTAATATCTTCAACGTCGAACAACTTTTTTATTTGTTCAATTTTTTGTTCATTCATCGTTTTTGCCTTTTCTATTTTAGACTACATCTGAGTTTTCATAATATTATCAAGTATTTTTTTATTTGTAAATTATTTTTTTTATTTTTTGTTTGACAAATGGGAAAAAATAATTTATAAAAGAGTAAATTATTGAGTATGTTTTAATAAAAAATAACCGATAATTTAGTTATAAAACATTGTGAATATGTATTAAAAACAACAGGTTAGGCTTGCTCTTCCGATTCGTTTTAACTTTTGAGGATAAAGGAGGTGATGTTTATGCAGTAAAGATATCAAGATTGAAAATCTTGATACCTCTTTTTGTACTGCCCTGGCCTCATAAATTGGGCTCAGGAATGTTAATTTTAAAAAAAAGAGAAATTATATGGAAAAATATAATACCAAAATCGCGGAAACGCGTGAAGTCATAGAAAATGAATTCATTGACGTGACTTCTAAAATCAGTGAAGAATCAATCTTAACCGGAGTTGAGACACATGATGTTTCTACTTCAAATGCTAACGACAACGATAAAAATGGTGGGGTTCCGACTCCACCGCTTTCTTCTGATATTGTTACAATTGAAGGTGAAGCTATTGTTGTCAGCTCGACACCTATTGTTGATGAAGAACAAATTATGGCAGAATGCGCTGATTTGACCAGTGAGGTTACATTGGCGGCGAACAGTTGCCAGAGAAGTAAATTTTCAGCAGATTTAACAAAAATTCCTGAAGATTTACATTCTTTGGTAATACCGGATGATCCTAACGATTTATCGGTGTTTGTAGTAGCTAGTGAACGTGCTATTCAGGCTGCAAAAGAATCTTCAAGAATTAAAAGAAAAACGACTACTCAAGAGTATCATGTTCGTCACGAACATGCACGCGAGTTTGGCTTCATTGCCTTGGATACAGCTTTAAAGCTGAGTCTAAGACTTAATGAGGTTGCATGTCATGGAGGCGGTCGTTCTGACCTTCATCCTGAAAAGTATGAAGGAGACAACCGTTTTCAGTACCAGATTTTTGAAGAAGATTTTGGCTTACATGATAAGGTTGCCAGAAGAATTATGAAACTCACTGTAGAAGCTGTTGATAAAGAGAAGAAATTCGCTAATGACAACAACGAAATTCCGACTTTGACACATGCTTTGCGCTATGTGAAAGCTAAGGAAAAAGAGTTGAATAAAGCAAAAGAAGCCGCAAATAATATCGCAAGCAACGATAATGGTGATTCAAAAACAAGTGAATTACCTATCGGTAAGTACGACATTATTTACGCTGACTTCAATAAGTTTGAAGAAGACTTTGATTTGTCTGAAGCTGCAAATGACAATTGTTTGCTCTATCTTTGGAGTGATAAAAGTCAAATTGCTAATGCGATTGATTTTATGCGTAACAACGGCTTTGAATATGCTGATACTGCGGTATTTGTGAGAAATAAATTCCGCCATGGCGGTCAATATTTTAAGGATTATCATTCTCAAGTTCTGGTTGGCTTAAAAGGTAATTTTGAAAAACCTGAATTTCGTGGTGAAAAATCTGTTGCTTATGAAAGTGAAATTGGCGAAGGAAGTGGGTATACATATTACAGAAGTGTAATTAAGTTGCTTTATCCAGATGCTGAATTGCTTGATTTGGTAACGGAAGCAGAAGTGCTCACGGAAACAATTGAGGATATTGAGGGTGTAGACGATACAGCCTCTACTTCTCGGGAGGTGTCCGATGACTGATGACATCAGTAGAATGATACCAATATTTTGCGCCTTTCAAAGTGCATCTATTGGTTTTGAATGGATAAAGCAGTTGGGATTTAAAATCGTTCTCGGCAACGAATTAAATCCAATCCGATACCTTTGGAGCTGTGATAAATATCCTGATGCTGAAATTATAAAGGGGTCTTTCACGGACCCCAAAATCTTTGCTCAACTGGTTTGTAAATTCGTTGAAAAAGGTTGTAAAATCGGGACATTTTCTCCTTGTTGTCAACCATTTTCAAAAGCGGGAAAATCTCACTTGCATTCAACCGAAGCCTTTTATTTTTTGTATATATTAAAATTTATACAATTAACAATGATGGAATCCGGTTGGATTGAAGAAGCAGAAGAATTTCAGAATGCTATTTTAGATGACGATGGCAGAATGGTTGGGCAACGTATTCGGGATGCGTTGGAGCCATTAGGTTATCACGTGGAAATATTAGTACAGGATGCTGCTGGATTTGGCTGTCCACAACACCGTCGCCGTACGATTATCTTATTTTCTCGTGTTGGCATATGGAAACATCCTCAAGAATGCGATGAAAGTCAATATACTACTCCTGAATCTGTCATTGGTTTATTACCTAAAGTCGCAGCAGGTCAACGAAGCGGAATACCTTTGCATAATGGTCCAAGCATGCCTAAATGCCAAGTAAACATGTTACATGGTGTTAAGGAAGGCGAATCCCCAAGGCAATTTGTAAATGCTGATGGTTCTTTACCGAAGAAGCCTAAACCTGATTTTGTTGGTAGACGCAACTTCAGGAATAAACCTTGGGGAACAATTGTGCAAAAAAGTGCAAGCATTTCCGGTTATAATACGGTTCATTACGAACAGGATCGTACATTAACAACCTTGGAAACAATTTTGTTAACGGGATTACCTCAAGATTGGTTCATTCCATTATGGGCCAGAAACGATGAACAGTTAATCCGTGATGTAATCGGCGAGTGTTTCGCGCCACATCATGTAAAAGCTTTGTTGCAGTCTTATATAGATTGTATCGTTAAAAAGCCATAATGTGTAAAAAAGAGGAGTTTAGTTTTAGACTCCTCTTTTTTGATTTTAAACCTATTGCCAACAGGAAATAGGTTATCTTGCTTAAATTATGGTCCATTATAGCGGCCCGGGGCATGCGTGTTTATTATATTTTTTTATATAAACATAATGCGGTGGTGTGTCCGGCTGACTCGTGATTTTCTAAAAAAGGCTAATTTTGGAGCTTTTTACGTGTGGAAATAAAATTAGCCTTAGTCCTTTCCAGTAGAAGATTATTAGCTATTTCGTTCATACAGCTTATTACGCATTTTATCTTCAGATGTTCAAGTAAATTCGTAGCAACTTGAAACAAAATGCCATCAGTCAAATAGTTTTTTTAGCGGCAATCTCCAATCAATAAACAATTCTATTATACATAGGAGATTAACCATGCGAAAAAAACAGAAAATAAATAGGAAAAAGAAAAGTCAAAGAGCTTACGGAGACTTTATTCATATAGTAAAATGCTGGAAAGATTATTTTATTTTCACATCACATATTAGTAATATATATGATAAAGATATTAGAAAAAATGAAATAGAAGTATATAGATTACCAATATGGAGAGATATAACAGAAATACAAAGGTTAGCATATTTCCTTTGTTTTATGGCAGAAACAAGAGAATTTATTAATGTTAAACCTTTTACTTTAGATTTTAGTAAAGAGTTTAGAGATAGATATAAAAATTTATCATATAAAGAATTAAAAGCAGTTATTATCAAAAGAATGTATGGTAATTTAGACTATCAACTACAATCTATAAAAAAACCTATGATGTCATTTATATTAGAGAATAAACCTACATATAGACGTAAAGATATAAATGATAAAGAAACTCACATACATGGAATAAGAGAAGTATTTGATAAAGATATAGAAGATAAAATAAAATTATCATTAAAGACTTCTGTATGTAATGGAAATAAAGAATATAAAAGACCTGAATATCGTAATATGCTACAAACAAAAGACAAATATAATAATGATGATAAAAATGGTGCTAAAGGTTGGATGAAGTATCTTAATAAAGGTACGTGTTCAAATAATGGTTTATATATATCTGATTCATTGTTAGAAAAAATACGTAATGACTATAGTCAACTTTATAAAGAATATACTTATTATATAAAAGAGTTAAAAGATAAAGGTTATAAGGTAAAGTATAAAAAAGTAGACATTGGAAATCTATATAGCAAAATGCTTTCTTATTGCTTCATAAACAACCCAGAAACAAGAGAATTTGAATTTTATATATAAACCCTATTCTAAAATAAAAGATTGAGTCATATGGTCAAAAAAATGGGTCTTCTTGGTTAATGATCCAAAATGTCTTATCATCAAAAAATCGTTAGTTAATCATATTTTATTGTTGATTTATTCATAATTTAATCATAAAATAATCATAAATTATAGGAGTAAATCATGACTTTTTTACCAAAATATACCATTACCAAAGATATTTTAGCTGATTTAACTAAGATTGAAGCTGTTAAAAATTCGTTTGATGATAAACTTTTGTCACCTGTTTTATTATCTTCGCTGCATAAAACTGCCAAAATAGCACAAAGTCACTACTCTACGCAAATTGAAGGTAATCATTTATCATTAAAACAAGTAGAAACGACGCTTTATTCTGCCAACAATAGAACAAAAGAATATCAAGGTCATGACGAAAAAGAAGTCAAAGCTTATTATGAAGCTATCAATTATATGGAAAAAGTTCTTGAAAATGGCGGAGAATTTGATGAAAAGCTGGTGCAAAAAATCCATTCACTAATTGAAGGCAGTAAAAAAATTATTCCATATCGTAATGAACAAAATGCAATATATGACACATCTGACGGCTCACTTGTTTATCTTCCACCGGAAACTAAAGATGTTCCGATTATGATGAAAGATTTGGTTGCTTGGGTAAATGAGAATATTGATAAATTGCCAACACCTATTGTAGCCGGACTGTTTCATTATCAATTTGTAACCATTCACCCATATTTTGATGGTAATGGTCGAACAGCACGCTTGATGACAAGTTATATTATGCGTAAATTCGGTTATGGCTTAAAAGGTATTTATTCTTTGGAAGAGTATTATGCTAAAAATCTTAAAGATTATTATCAAGCATTAGCAACACATCCGCATCATAACTATTATTTTGGCAGACATGAAGCAGATTTAACTCCTTGGCTTGAATACTTTATTAAAGGTGTGGCAACGGCATTTGAAAATATCAATATTAAAGCGCAAGAACAGCAGAACACAGGTATTAAAACGGATATATCACCTATGTTGCGCAAACTTGATATTAAACAACGCAAAATTTTAGAATTATTTGTAGAGTTTGATCAAATAACATCAAATCAAGCAGGTGAATATTTGAATTTATCATCACAATCAGCCAGACTTTTATTAAATAGATGGGTAGAAGAAGGATTTTTAATAATAGCAAATAAAGCGCGTAAAAACAGGACTTATTGCTTATCCAAAGAATATGAACAGCTACTCATGAAATAAAGTAATTCATATTGTGTTATAAGCGACCATCAGACTAGCGGATTTAATCTTTATATATAAACCTATACCAAAATAAAATGCCAAGTCATAAGATTAAAAAATGAGTCTTAGTGATTTTCAACCTATTTCCAACAAGAAATAGGTTTGTAAAAAACATAAAGATGAATAAATCATAATTAATACTTATTTAGTCTTTAGATACTTTGAAAGCTTTTCTGTTTCCACATCTACTTGCCAGCCTTCACAATTTGCAAGATATTTATCAATGAAGGCATCTTTATCTGATTTTAATTTAGGATCATCTGTAAAATCATTTTCAAAGATATACTTAACTAATTCTTCAATAAATGATTTGTTTGAAATAAATAAGCGCTGTTTTGATGAAATTATTAATTTTGATATGATATCAAAAATTTTTCTCGGAAATTTCGGTAAATCTCTTAGTAAGTTATCCTCAATCATAAATAATTGAATAGGAACATTATGGCTAACAACCAAATTATGAAGGTTATCTATTACCCACTGTTCATCAAATTGATTACATTGATACCATCTTTCAAATTGCGATAATACTTCTGTATATTTGATTTCTTTTCCTTTTATTTCTTGTAACAGCCATTCCCAGAGTTTAACAAATCTATTGATAACTTCTTGCGCTATAATCTGGTCTGGGTTGTCTCTATTCCACATAGAAAAACCTATATAATTTATAAATTCCACCTGTTTCTGATAGTTGTTGTGGTCGTTAAATAACAATTTAATTATTTCAGAATCCAAATCAAACAGACCTCTACCATAACATATAGCTAGAAATTTACTTACCTGAGAATCTTCTGTTTTAGTTTGTTCATTATTAGAATATATTTGATTTTCAAGTACATATGTAAATTTACTTTTAAGCAAATGAAACGTATCATTATATACTTGTGAATAATCTACAAAAGTTGCAAAAGTAGCTTCAAATAAATGGCGTTTTTCTGAATCTTCCGGAAATAAGTTATCAATATTATTTTCCGTTATGGTTGGCAATGCATAATGTATCCAAGGAAGCATATGTGCAAAAATAGCATATGTTTCTAGGTACTTAGGATTTTTAAATAATTCATCTATAACCGTAGCAATATCTTCTAATGGCTTATTGTTATTTTTACTCCAAATAAGATAAAGGACTAATCCTTCCACTGACTTTCCGTGTAATGAATTGATTGCAGATGTTAAATAATCTCCTAGATTGTTAACAGTTTTCTCTTCTTTTACTTTCTTTTCTAAATATTTATCTTCTGCAAAACATAATTTTTTTAATATATTAAAAGCCTTATCAAGATATTTCTCATCAAAATCTTCTAAATTTTCTTTGTATCTAAACGCCTTAGACAGCAAATCGGCGACCACCGCTTTAGCATTTTGCCAATCGCTATCACCATCATGAAATTTACTACGATTTTCAAATACACTATTCTGTTCAACTATCCATTGGCTAAATTCAATTATATTTTGCCATTGTGCATTTGTTATTGTTTTCGCATCACGTAACCCAGATAATATGTAGTGTATATAAGTTGGATCTTCAATTGCTTTTAATTTTTCCAAACAATTTAAATACTTATTTGGATTTGATATAGAGTCATTTCTAAGATCTTCTGCTAAACCAATTTTATGAGAAACCATATCATCGGATTTCCAAGAATTAATAAACTCTACTATTTCTTCAACCGTTTTTTCTGACAATTCGTCTGTATTTAGTGGTGAAGATATAAATCCACTTTCCATCCAAAAAAGCATGTCAGGATGATTACTGTATTCTACTTCTTCACCTTTATCATTGTACAATATTGTGTGATATTTATCTAACATATCTTGAGATAAATATTTTTTAATAGGAGTTAATTTATGTAAACGCCATATGTTTTTTTTCTTTTCAGATGATATTTGATCATCTGTTTCATAATCTTTCCTATTTGGTCCTTCATCTATATAATCTAATATAATATTTTGATTTTCTGTAGAAAGTAAATTAAATTTTTCTTGTATTAGTAAATAATATTCATGGTGGTATGTACTATTATCAAAAATATCTCTATTTGTAAGATATTTAACTAATAAATCATTATTACATCTATCACTTACTCTTAATAAGTATAATATGATTCTCGTCATTGTTGGACAATTTGAACTTTCTAAAAGATCAAAAATATTTTGATTACTATTTGCATCTCCATTTTGAATTAATTCAAAGGATCTATCCCTAATTTCAGATACCAAGATATATAGTGGTTCACTTTTTTTATAGATATCCTGAACGTGTTTTTCGATAGCGGAACGATGAATATAATCAGTATAGTAATAGCCATCAATTTCATCTTTAGATAAACCATCAATCATATCTTTAGTTATTATGGAAACATATAAATCCAATAATTCTTCTGAAAAATCTGAAAATATAGTATTTACTATTTTAATGATTTGCTCATAGCCATAACCGGAATTGGCAATTTTAATGTATGGACTAAAAGAAGCTCCTATACTATACTTATCTTTTGTTAATTTGATAGATAATAAGTTTCTACATATATCTAATGCTAAAGGTTTATTTATAGTCTTTAATTTCGTTAATACTTGTTTCAAGATATCATCATCTTGCCATCCAAATCTATCTATTTTTTTTAGGCTTTCATTATATACATTCATAATTTCTATAAAATCTCTATCAGGTAATTTTATTGATAGAGAAATGCTTTGCTGAATAAGCCACCAGTCAGGATTCTGATTTTCTTTTATTTTTTGCAATATTGGTTGTATGAATTGCATAATTTGATTTGGAATTTCAGATGCTATTTTAAGTAAATAAGGAAAAGCAACCCATTCTTTATATTCTTGACCATAATCATTCGTATTTGTAGAGTACTCTAAAAGATTTTGCTCCTTTAGTATTTCAAACCACTCAGGATTCTCTAATTTAGCAAAAAATTGCTCTTTTAAATTACCTTTCAGATTAGCTAATACAAATTTAATTTGTTCTTGTGTTGGTTTCTTCCAGGATGACATCTAAAGCCTCTTTTATTTCTATATATTGCGGTGGTTCTAATTGTTTTATAAAATCTTCTAACATTTTAATATAATTCATAAATTGTTCATCAGATATTACATGAAATGTTGTATCAAAATGACGTAGTTTATCAATATTACCTTTAGCTGCTTGAACATTATCAAGAAGAGTTTCAATATACTCTGTGATTTTATCCTTCTCAGTGCTATTATTCTCTATTTTCAATGCAAGTAGGGGATTTCTATCTAATAAGGATTCATACAATTTAGACCTTTCATTTTGTAGTGATTTGAGTTCTGTCCATATTTTATTGAAGACGTTTTGTAATTTACTTTCACTACATTGTCCATGTTTAACAAAATCAATAGCTCTTATTGCTTCTATAGCTTGTGATTTTATCAATGTTTCCTCACTTCTAATGATAACATTTATTAATTCTCTGAAGCAATGTGCAACAACAGATTGTTTTGCTGGGAAATCTTTTATTTGCAGTAGATATATCCCAGCTAAATATATTTTCTCGGCATTTTCATTAATACCTCTTAGTATTTTTCTAATATTTTGTCTTTCCGGATCTAAATTCTTTGAAAAATACTCCTCTATTGATGAGGGGATGTAATCTTCTACAAATTTAGAATATTTATCATCGGTCATATCTTACTCTACAAAATTAATCTTTTTAGGCATTTTATGTTATTACACATTTATCTCAAAAATCAAGATATTGTTCAGCTTTTATACATCACAATCTAAAATTTGAAATATTAATAGTATTTCATAAAATGGCCTTATAAATAACCCCATAACAAGCGATTTTGAATTTTGTAATAAAATATATACCGGACTTCAAATCGTTGTTATGGGGTTAAAAAATAAGCTTCTGTATTTATGAATATTCTTAATTAGCACTCTCAACATCTAATTCAGCTAAAAATTCCTTAAACCGGCAAAGAGCGTTCCATACAGAATAATGAGACGTCTTGGCATAGCTTGATTTTCTACCGATTTTATCATATTGCGGTATAATTTCCGAAAGGTGTTCTGCCAGGTACTCATAAGATATTTTCTCTCTTGCGCACAGACGTCTCAAACGATCCGGGTAGTCAACAGCCGTCGTCGGTTTATAATTATTATCTAAAAGCCAAGCTTCAAACAGCATTTGCATGATATTTTCCTTTCATCTTAAAATTAATTTTGATCGACATGAACAATTTCGGTTATGATAGCGATAAATCTTTCTTTTTCAGCTTCACACGCTCTCATTGCTTCCTGAAATGACCAGTAAATTGTCGGCATCAAGATACCGTTTACTTTGATTTGATACATGCTTTTTCTCCCAAAATGTGTTATTAACTATTTACATTACATAGTATAACGCTTTTCAAGGATTCCGCGAGCCCCCTAAATTACCAAAATGAGCATTTTTTTGCTATTTTTTGCATATAGGGAATCAAATCCTTGTATTTAAAAGAAAAAATATCCTGATACATATTTATGGATTTTTTATTCAATCATATACTCTTTAAGTTTATCCATTATTTTAACAATTTCTTTTATTTGATATGAGCTCAATTGAAGATATTTGCCATTGCAGTAATTGACAGCGGCTAAAAGTTGTTTTTCTTCATTATAGTTCAATACGCCTTGAGATTTTCCTCTTTCAATAATTGACGTCCAATACTTACTTCCTTTTTCATATACAGAAATCTCATCACTGATACCATTGGTAAATCTTTGTTCTTTTTTAGCAATTACTTTTTCTATCTTTTGTTCAGAAGGAGTAATGAACCTTTCCACAATCGCTTCAGACAAATCGTATGTTTTTTTGCTTATTATTTGCCAACATTCTTCTTTTTTGCAATATGTCTCAATATTAGCTGTAGATCTATTTTCATCGTATATTGTATCAAAAACTAATTTTCCTATTCTAGAAATTTCTGATTTAAATACATCTGAAACACTTTGGTGGTTCCATATTTCGATATAATTGATATCTTTCTTCATTTCTCGAGCTTCATAAACAAGTTTAGCAAATGTATACGCTACAATTTGAGGCCTATAAGCTCTCCTTTCTTGATACCATGGTTGGTCTGAAATAATATTTTCAATAAATGAAAATAGAATTTTTTTACCAATGAGTTCTTTGTAAAACAATTCATTACAGAAAGAGTTGTCTTTAGTCCACATTTTTTCCATATTACTATGGAATTTTGCTGAGTTCACTTCACCACCCCAAGATACAAAATGAGGCAACATCTCCGAACAATTTATATATTTTGCCAAATCTGGTAATGTAAATTTTTTCTTTTTTGGATTCACTAATTTATAATCATTTTGCTGTGACTTTGTCATTTGCATCATAGGTTGTTCATATTGTCCTCGTGCTCGTTCAAAGAACCATTTCTCTTGAACAATATTACCACTTGCAAGAGGTGCATAGACTTTTCTTGAAAAATCTTCAATTCTCACATAAAAAGGATGACTTGAATTTAAATCTGCAGTTTTTACTTTATTTTGACTATTTGCATATCTTGCAATATTTCTGATTAATTCAGGATCACTATCTTTTAATATTGTTAATTTCATTTGTACAAAGATGCCTGATAAATCTGCATTATTTTTAATATTTGTCGCCGCGAGAGTAGCTGTCGTTTGGCCACCATTAATGATTTGCAAATCAGTAAATGAAGTTATTAATAAACCTGTATCATTTTTTATTGTATTTATACTTTTGGCAGTTGTAGAAATACCATTATTATAGGTGAAAAATCTAGATTTTTCATTTAGAATTGTTCCTCTAATTCCTTTATTAACTGCACCATTAAATTTTAAGAAAGAACGAACATTAGCTTCTAAAAGAGACGCATTGTGTTTTTTATAGATATCTGCTAAAAAACTACCTGGTACGATTGCTAAATACGATTCATATTGATCTGTTTCTATATCTGCTTTTATACAAGGAATCCCTGTTATTCCAAAATCGCTACAATTGATAATGATATCATCTTTTTGAAAATTAGCTAGTTTGGAATTATAAATTTTCTCAATATCCAGAACATCTAAATCAACCTTAAAAATTTTATTGTTATATACAAAATCAGGAAGCTCTAGTGTCTTCACTACTTTACTAAGTTTATTTGTACTAGCAATGAACAAATGTATCTTATATATGTATTCAATGTTTAATTTTATATCTTTAGCCAGTTGTACGGCTGGATCCGATTGCTCGGCTTGAGCAAAATATCCTTTGAGACTATTTTCGAAATAATTGAGAAGTAATTGGGACTTATTGTAAATAAATTCATTCGTAATATTTTTCATTTCATCTTTATTGAAATCCACATATAGCAAATTAACCGTATTTGATACTAAATCCAAATAAGCAGCATCAATTCTCATACTTTTATAAGCTTTTGTACCTTTTATGAATTCGTAAAAACACTGAGACATGTCTGTGATTAATGAATAATCATTTTTCAATATATCCGTAGCAATATCTATAAACACTTCTTCTTCATATCTGTGATTATTAACCGATTCAGCACAAATATCTTCATTTATAAAATTTTCTCTAAATTCTTCTAGGTTCATAATTGTATTACTCCTTATACTGTTCAAGAGAATTCACCAGCAAAGCATATTTAACCTCGCTAATTTCTGGATACGAGATATCTTTTTCTGTAAGACGTGGAAATTTATTGTTAACCAAATATATATTCATAGATTTAACGTCATAATTTCTACTAATATACTCATCCTGTAAACAAAAATTAGAAATCTTACTTAAAAATAATTCTTCATATTTTTCATCATGCAATTGTTCTATGATTTGTGTTAATAGCACAGATATATTTGAGTTATCATTATTAAATTCATCAGACATTTCTTCAAGTTTAATAATAACTAATCTACCATCTATGGATGAAGATAATTGAGTTAAAGATGAAATATGGACGTTTTGAACATTGTTACCAATCGTTTTAATTTCAAACCAATTATCACTTAGAGAAAAATCTTTACTAGTCGAATTTGGACCACTCCAACTACATATGGCTGTCTTAACATCATACTTCTTAAGCATATAATTCTTTAGAAAATATAATTCCCCATATAATCCTTGTAGAACTTCTCTAGATAGTTGAGTATTATTTGCTTTAACAAACATAGACTTCCATGTTACATATCTCTTTTTGATAGATGTCAAAGCAATCATTTCTTCTTTGATGTCAGTAATGCTTCTAATCATGTCTTCACAAAAGGTAAAAAACACCACCTTTGCATCTTCTTGGATTAAATCAAATGATGTCCAATACACATCTTGTTCTTCTTGTCCCTGCGTAATTTTTAATAATTTTGTAGAATCTAATTTTGGAGCAGGAATAGATGACATAAATGATAAACGGATATACCCTTCTGTGGAAATGCCCAAATATACCCCTAAACAAGAAGTTATTGGTATTTTTTTCTGATTACCTTTTGAACTTTCAACTAATGTTTGATATAGCTGTTCTAATCTAGTCATCATCATCGCTTATACCCTCATCTTCATCATCTATTTCTAAATTACTAATTAGTTCATCTAGTTTTCTTCTATTTGCTTTATATTTCACTATACATTTTGACTCTTTTCTAGGAAATGCAATAGCAAATGCTAATAATAAATCATTTCCAAGATTGTCTTTTGTTTTTTGTTTCAAATCCCTCTGTTTACCATTATCTTCACCAAATAATTTTAGTTCATCATCTATTTTAAGATCTATTGGATATATGATAAATATTGGTTTTTCTCTTATTTCCAGATAATCCTTGGCTGTAATAGATTTTGATTTTGGAAGACGAGAAATATCTTCATCAGATAATCCTGAATTTAATATTCCAGGATCAAGTACACGGTTATTAGTGGATCCTATTCTTATCCAATCATCGAGATTTTCAGTATGAAAACTACGAGTTGTAGCCTTAATTTCCCCATCAACAAAATTTACACTTTTATTAGAATCACCTGATGCTATCACGACATCCCATTCATAAAACATCTCACTATGCTCTATGTATTCTGATAATGATTCCGTGTCGAATTTTTTATTTACATACGGGATTTTTAAGTTTTTGATAAGTTCTGCAACTCTGTGCTTAGAAACATTTTGAGCCATATATCTGTTTTTTATAAAAGAAAAAGGTATTTCTTTATAAAATTTCTTAAATTCTTCTATATTATGTAAATTTACTTTTGGATCCTTTGATAATTTTGAAGTATCTGCATATACACCACCATAATTTAAGTGATATGTAATTGTTTCTGAATTTCTCATTTTGTTTCTACTAGTAACCAATAGAGTAGTTTCCAAAGTATCAGGGGATTCTCTAACCATTAAACCAAATTCTTTAGGTGTTTTATCCTGATTTTTCATTTCCACAAATTGTTCTTTAAGATCAGATACAGCCTCTCTTACAGCATCAAATCGATCTATATTAATTTGAGATAAATATACTCTACACAAATCATCATAACGAGGCCGATACCCAAACCATCTACACATTTGTAGCAATGTATCATATGCCCCCGCATTTCTGCTATAATAACTAACCATTAATCCTTCCAAGGTCAATCCACGTGATAATACGAGACCGCCTATGGCAATTACCCGGGCTCCGGTAGCTTCAAATTCTTCGTAATCAAATCGTTGCTTGGTTCCGTTTGAGTTTAATGTAGACATCTTACCATTGCGAGAATTAACAACAACTATTTGTATTTGTTTAACTTCTTCATAGAGTCCTTTTTGAATATCTTTCCATGTTATCAATGGATAACCATTATCTTCTTCTACTAGTATTGTTTTGTAAAAAGTACTATTAAATAAGCGATATATCTTATTCATTTCATCATTTTTACAAAAATCTTTTTCATCCTTACAATCATCTTGTTCTATTATATTTTTTAAGGTTTCTATATATTCGGATACTCTTTCCCATATTATATCTTGAACGTCATTATATCTAGATATATTAATCATCATTGAACGATGTTTGTTTTTTTGACCGCGTATTGTTCTAATCACACAACCAATCAAAAAGCTATGAATCGCTTCTTTTAAACTTTCTGCTAATTGAGGATAAAAAACATCTTTTTTATGAATAACAGGAAGAAAATTATCCTCTTGCTCATCAAGTACTCTAATAGAGCGAGATAACACATCACCTTCAGGGAAAAATTTATCGCATCCACAATAAGTTGGAGGGGACTTAAGTAATGAGATAAAGTCAGCAGGAAATAAATTAAGATTATCTTCATTTTCATCAATTGGATTAATAAAAATATTTGCGAATGGCGTTGCAGTAAAGCCGACATAACTTGCTATTGGAAATTTATTAAATATTCCTCGAATACATCTATTAATTGTAGTTGGATCCTCATCATCTTTCTTTGTATTTATTGAAGAATTATCTGCTTCATCATCAATTATTAAAATATTTTTTACATTGTGACCTTTTAATGTCGATTGCAATCGTTCCATGACACTTTCTAAGATTGCTTTTTGTTTTTTTACGACGAGAACAACCGGCTTATTCATATCAGAAAAAGTTATATTATAATTGCGTTGTATAAACTTTTTGAAATCATTTGCTCTATTTGTTAATGGAACAACATAATGCTCACCATTAATTTTTCCGACTCCACAATATTCTATACTATTTCCTATACTATCACTAATTGCGCCAATCACGCCATAATCTGTCCTTTTTTGAGTTTGTAATCGTAAAGAATCTGTTGTTCCTGCAAGTAAGATAACAATTTTATATCCGTAATCGTAAGCCATGTTTATCAAACCGAGATAATTTGCTGTTTTTCCAGATTGCACATCTCCAACAACTAGCCCTCTTTTCTGATCCTTAACTTCTGACCTTGGATTTGCACAATGCGATAAAACATCCTCACACGACTTTTCTATGTTAGCTATTGCTTTCATTTCAAAACCTTCATTTCGTAGATACATTTTATATCTATCAAAATAAGAATGTAGAGTTTTATCCTTTACATCATATAACCAAGAATGCGAGTTTTTATCTTTTACAATTGTAACCGGCTCGTATGTCTTTATTCCAACCTCAAATTCAAACTTATCAATAACAGCATTTAATATATTTTTATATTCCGGTAAATTTGCAGCTTGTGGTAAAATTATTTCAAGCAATTTTGCAGCACGTTCCAAAACTTCAGAATGAGTTTTTTTCTCACCTCCGAATGATAAATATAACATATCTGCAGCTTTTCTTATCTCTATATCAAATTCCATTAAACTATCAATCATTGCCGAAAACCTTTTTTCTTATTTGTTCTTTATACTTTGCTATTTTTTGATATCCTTCCGTTATGAATATGTGATCAAATTGCTCCAACTTTTTATCTTCATCAAACATTGATAGAATTTCTATTACTTCTTCAATAAGATGTTCTTCTTCAGAATCATCACCAGAATTTGTAATTGTTAAAGCGTCCATATTATCATTAGAAATAGAATACTTTGGTAAATAACATTCAATTTGAGATAAAGCCATATTTAATAAATTTTGTTCATGAGTGCCCAAAACATCATATAAAGCTCTTATTGCTGGAATATCTCTATTAATGAGGTATTTAATCTTACCCTCATGCTCATTAATTCTATTCCAAACTTTACATTCTACTGATTGCTCTTTGACACCAGGAAATCTCGTAGTTCTTTTACTTCTTACAATAGAATCTTCAATAGCAACTTTTATTTGTTCTTTTACTTTATCTGGAATATTTGCAGAAGATTTTTTAACATCAAGTGTCCATACAGCATCTAACTGGGAAGGTATATCTATTTGTATTCTTGCTAATTTATTTAGTTCACTTCTGATCCCCATTCTCATCCAGCTTCCCCACAATATAAGCCGTCTATTTCTATAAATATACAATCCTTGTTCATCAAAAATACTTTTAGGATTACCCAACAAAGCTTTCTCATCCTGTGTTAATGTATTTGCGAATGGTAATGTATATGGAATAACTACTATTTTAGCTCCATCAACATTTATTTCTTTAGTGCGTCCTGTTTGCTGTCTTCCGTGAGATCGAAGAAGGAAAGGATCTCTTTCTTCTATTCTTTTTTGATTATATTTAATGATTATATTATCATAAAACCTATGAAAAACTAATTCTACATGTTTTTTAGAGTCAGCAACCAACGCTCTGAAAGTATCTTCAAACTTTTTGGCAGATCCTTCTATTTTATCAAATTTTTGCCATATAACAAGAGTTCCTGTTTCATATTCTATTAGATCATCTATATGTGGTAATTTTTTAATCTCTGTATTATCAAGTAGTTGTAAAAGAAGTTTATTATTTTGTTCCACAATATCTAAATCAAAACACATTGCATGAATTCTGCCAAACTTCTTGCTTGCGACTATAAATTTTCTGCATTGTGATAAAGAGGCTGATTTTAATCCTAATCCAAATCTTCCTAATTCAATTTCATTGTCTTGTTTTTGCTCACGGTTTGATCCAAACAACATAGCATTATCTAATTCATCCGAATTCATGCCACATCCATTATCTAATATACAAAAATAAGGAGTATCAGATAAAGGATCTGAAAATATATCAATTTGAGAAGCATTTGCAGAAATGCTATTATCTATAATATCAGCAACGGCTGTTGAAAAGTTATATCCAATGGATCTCAGGCCCTTTAATAGAGTATTTGCTGGAAAAGATTTTTCAACTAGTTCAGACATCAATCTTCCTCCATATTTCTATAACACACAGAGTTAATATTTTTTGCGAAATTATTCAGTTCTTCTAATGTATATAATTGATATTTTGGATTATTATTAATATCAGTAACAAGCAGAACTTTTGTGTTCTCATAAAAATCATTAATAAATCGTATTTTTTGCATGGACAAGTTAAAATAAGGAATTTTTGTAGATGTATAACGTACTATTATAAAATATTTTTTTCCACTAACTTCATATTCATAGTCATATAAAGCATATGGATAATAATCTGTCAATAATCGTATATTTACACCATTCTGTGAAGAAATATACTGTAATGCATATTGATTTGCTATAAGGCGATTTTCTTCCATAATTTCAAAAAAATTATCTGGGGAAACCTTATCATATCCTAAACTTTCTCTTAAAGCGATAATTTCAGCATCATAACTATCTGAAATATCATTGAAAATGTATGAGAATTTGTTTCCAACCCCTTTTTTATTAACAAAAACTTTTGAATATGGAATTAAGTTTGATCCAACGATTGTTGCTTTGAAATTTAGTGTACGACTATTAGTATCATATTCAAAACCCTCAACAACAAAAGCGTAATTATGCAATATTTCAGATATTGTTTTCAATACTACATTATTGTTAATCTCTATTTCATTATCTGTATATTTAAATGAAGTTGGATAATGCAATTTCTGCCTTCCGTTATGAACATAGCCTTCTGCTATTTCTTCTCTTATATACATACAAAAAGCTGGGATATTGATTAAAAGTTCTCCATTAACAGCTATCTTATCAAAAACAAATACTTTATTGATTTTAACTTCAGATCGAGATTTAGATAAAATCTTATCAATAATACTTTCTTTACAGATGGTATCTATATTTTCAGGTATTTTTAGTATATCTAATAAATCGTTATTCCAAGAATTATATTGCTTTAGTGGAGTAGCAACCGTAGCAGTATGTCCAGAAGCATTATCATTTTTTATATTAAAATATAAGGATTTTGTATCAATAAACAATCTTAAAAGCATAATATTATCCTTTTAAGCTATATTTATTCACAAACATTTCTCTAAAAATTTCCTCAAGCACATTTACAACTATAGAATTACCTATAAGTTTATTCATTTTTCTATAGCTATATCCTAATTTTAACGTTTTTTCATAATCTTTTTCAGAAAAGCCCATTAGTAGAAAAGCTTCTCTAATTGTAGGTCGTCGATATGAAACCCCTTTTTCGCCAGTATAAGGAAACAGAGCTGCACAATGTGTTCTATCCATATTACAAGTTATTGTTCTTACTATCGTATGCTCATCTAAACTTCGTCCATTTATTTTCCACATTTGTTCCCTGGATGGAGTTTTGTTCAATTGAGCTGTATCCGCTTCAGCTTTCAATACCGGATTAGAGTAATCATTTCTGAAAAACTCTTTAAATTTATATATTCTCTCTTTTTTCTTGATTTTAGAATTAAGATTTAGTTTACTTCCTAAGTGACTAACTATAAAAGCCCTTTCTCGGTCTTGAGGTACACCAAAATCAAGTGCATTTAAAATCATACAATCATCATTATAATAGCCAATAGATGATAGAAATTCAAGCCATTCATCCAAGTCTTTTTTATTAGAAGCTGCTTGAATAGTTTTTACATTTTCTAATAAAAGATACTCTGGTAATCTTTTTTGCTGTTTAAGACCATTCAAAATTCGTTCAATCTGCCACAACAACCCAGATCTTGTACCAGATCCTTTTTTCATTCCTTGACATAATCCGCCTGTTGACAGATCTTGACAAGGAAAGCTGTAAACAAGTAAATCAATGTTTGGTAAATCCTGAGCTTGAATATCTAAAATTGATCCATAATTATTACATTTTTTATTTGCAATATATAGTTTTTTTAATTCTTCATCATTCAATCTGCTTATGTCATAAGGTCTGACAGAATCCATACTAAATGTATATTTAGAAAGGTAAGAAAGTAAATCTTCTCTATCCTTAGGTGCTTTTACTTGCTTTGTCGTACAATGAATCTCTGAATAACACTCTATTGCATCAATAAACCAATCACTTATGCCTACAATTTCATAGTCAATACCTAAACGCTTTAGAGCACTTGCTTGCGCTCCAATACCAGCAAATGCCTCAAAAACTCGAAGCTTACTTTTTTGCATTTTTATGGTCCTCTCTACTTATATTAAACATCATACTATATCAAAATAACTAAAAAACAACTAATTATAAAAAAATTAAGATGTTTTTTACTGTTTGCGTATGTATACTCATTGTCATATATAAAAACAACCTGTAATAATTAGTCAATATTTTGCGACCAAAGAGGAAATATCACCAAAATCTCAAAAAAATACAATTCTATATAATATAACTTATATAGGACCTAAAAATATGTATAACCCGATAACAGAAACCATAAATACGCGGGAGGCTGTTTTGTTTTCCTGCGGTGGTGTGAATGAAGTTGCTAGACAGTTCGCCGAGATGCTTCAATATTGTAAAAGAAAGAATTTGCACGTTGTTGACATCTTTTTTGAAACTTCCGGCATAAAATCTTATGAAAAAGACTGTATGAACAAGCTTCTTGACTACCTTAAACGCAATAAAACCAAACAATCGGTGGTATTTTATTCAAGAAAAACTTATCTCAAATACGTAGATATCAGTAAATTACTGCCTTTTATGCAATCCGGACAAATTGAACTCCGATTTGCTAAAGATAATGTTATCATAGGTCATTAAGATGAAAAAAAGTTCTTTACTTCGCTTTTTTCATAATCTCTTTCCATTTTGCAAAGTGACCGGACAGGAAATTGTAGTTAAATTTTGACATCTCTGTCTTTATCTGATGCAAAGTATGGTTAGAATATGATTGTTCCATGGTCGTTTTACCTTCCCAACCGATAATATCATTGATAAAAGTTGCAATAATACCGGCATTTTGCATAGCTATACTGGCATTTTTCCGGAAAGAGTGAAAATCATAGCTGTCTTTAGTGCCTGATTTTACGCCGATTTTCTGCAAAAAGTTAAGAACCATCCGCACCGTGTATCTACTGTTATATGTTCCGCTTTTGGTTTGACACTTCGGAAAGATAAAATCCGTTCCTTTAGCATTAAGTGCTGTTTGACGACGCTTAACATAATCCACAAAGCCTAAATCCAAAAGTTGCGGATGTATCGGTACAATTCGTTCGGAAGCCTCATTTTTCAAGTGCTTAATCGGATGGTTTTCAATAAACTGAATGCACCAGATACCATCTTTTTCAAATACATCATCATATTGTAACGTAATCGCACTGTTGGCTCTTGCACCGGTAAACAAAGCAATCATGCATACCCAAAAAGCATCCGGATGTTCTTTAAAATAAGTGTGTTTCGGATTAAACATCTCAAGCAACTGCTCATTACTATATGGTTGATGCGGTTTTTTCTCCGATTTTTTGGTTTTCTCAATGTTTGGAAGGTTGTTAATCACGCTGATTTTATAAAAATCCGAATCGATATTGCTTCCGCAAGTCGCTAACTCTTTAATATAACGAAGTTGTTTTCTTTTATAATCACCTTTGGCATCAGCCTGATCAACCACAACTTTGGAAATTGCACTGACTGTGTCGGCATTGTGAAACTTTGCATAATCATCATCAAGCGATATGCCGACAGCTTGCAAAAGCTTGGTAATGGTATTTTTCTTCCGCCGTTTTTCATCATCACAGTTGTTGGCCTTCAACAGCATCATGTCCAAAACTTCTGAAATTTTACGCGATGGAATCGATGTAGGCTTTGAAGATGTCGGTTGATTAGCTAAAAATGCCTCAATCATCGGGCGCATCTCAACAAATTGCTTTATTAACAACCGGTCTTCTTGGCTTAAATTCATCTGATTGGATTGCATAGCTATACTTCCCAACAGATTTAATTTTTCAATATTTTCACGCTTGTTTCGTTTGGATAACCTTTTTTGCATTTGAAACCGTGACAACATACCGACATTACCAGTACCCACACCTTGCCCGGAGGTCTGTTCAAAAATTAAGTCATTGAAAAGGCGACGTAATTCATCAAAAGGCCAATTTTTATCTGTTGTCATTGCGCGTAATTTCTCTCTTGCTTCAAAAAAATTGTCTGTGTGTAACGATATACGCTTATATCGGCGTTTGCCACCCACACGTTCGAGTTCGACTCTATAATAAAAAATATTATTGCGCAACCACAAATGGGGTAGTTTTGCATCACAGTTTGCATCACACTTTTCAAACATTTCAGCCTCCATACGTTATTTTGACGATGGTTTAAGTGTAAATGCTTGATTTGTAATGCTTTTGATTTTTTGGAGCGGACTAAATTTTTCAGTCTTTAAAAGCAAAAAAAGCCTTGCTAAAGCAAGACTAATGAAATGGAGCGGGCAATGGGATTCGGACCCACGACATCAACCTTGGCAAGGTTGCGCTCTACCCCTGAGCTATACCCGCATTAAGTAGAACAGAAAGATATATATCATATAAAAAAATAAATGCAAGCAAAAAAATCAAAATATTTTATTTTTTTATAAAAAAAGAAAAGACCTGTGTAAAACAGGCCTTTTCGTAAAACAAAAACGGATGATTAGAAACCCATCGCCCCCGGGCCCATAGCACCCGCACCGGCACCTGCACCACCGCAAGAACATTCCTTCTGCGGAATTTCGGTAACAGCCGCCTCGGTTGTAATGAGCAAACCACCGACAGAAGCCGCATCCTGCAAAGCGGTACGAACCACCTTGGTCGGGTCAATAATTCCGGCTTTAACCATGTCGGTATACTCATCATTCTGAGCATTGTAGCCATAGTTGGTGTCAGCTTGTTCCAAAAGTTTTCCGGCCACAACCGCGCCGTCAACACCGGCATTATCGGCAATTTGGCGCAACGGAGCTTGAATGGCTTTACGGATAATATCAATACCGACTTTCTGGTCATTATTGGCAGGAGAGAGTTTATCCAAAGCTTTGATAGAATAAAGCAAAGCCACACCGCCGCCGGCCACAACACCTTCTTTAACCGCGGCGCGCGTTGCATTCAAAGCATCATCAATGCGGTCCTTTTTCTCTTTAACTTCAATTTCGGAAGCCCCGCCGACACGCAACACAGCTACACCGCCGGAAAGCTTAGCCAAACGTTCTTGAAGTTTTTCTCTGTCATAATCAGAGGTTGTATCTTCAATTTGTTTTCTGATTTCGGAAGTTCTGTCGGCAATAGCCTGTTTGTCGCCCATACCGTCGATAATAGTCGTATCATCTTTGCTGATTTCAACCTTTTTAGCCGAGCCGAGATATTCAAGCGTAATATTCTCGAGCTTCATGCCGAGTTCTTCGGAAACAACCTGCCCACCTGTCAAAATAGCAATATCTTGGAGCATGGCTTTTCTTCTGTCGCCAAACCCCGGAGCCTTAACGGCACAAACTTTCAACCCACCGCGCAGTCTGTTAACTACCAAAGTAGCCAAAGCCTCGCCTTCAATATCTTCGGCAATAATCATAATCGGACGACCGGATTGCACCACGGCTTCCAAAACCGGAATCAACGGCTGCAAGCTGGAAATTTTCTGATCATAAAGCAAGATATACGGATTTTCGTATTCACAAGTCATTTTATCGGGATTTGTAACAAAATAAGGAGACAAATACCCCCTGTCAAATTGCATACCTTCCACAACATCAAGCTCTGTTTCCAAACCTTTAGCATCTTCCACGGTAATAACGCCCTCATTGCCGACTTTTTCCATCGCGCGAGCCAAATATTCACCGATAGAGCGGTCGCCGTTGGCAGAAATAGTACCGACTTGAGCGATTTCTTCCGATGTTTTAATTTCTTTAGAGCGAGATTTAACATCATCGACCACGGCTTCAACCGCCAAATCAATACCGCGTTTCAAATCCATCGGGTTCATGCCGGCGGCAACTGCCTTAAAGCCCTCGCGGATGATAGCCTCCGCCAATACGGTAGAAGTTGTTGTACCGTCGCCGGCCTTATCGGCAGTTTTTTGCGCAACTTCTTTAACGAGCTGAGCACCCATATTTTCAAATTTATCGGATAACTCAATTTCTTTAGCAACCGAAACACCGTCTTTAGTAATTTTCGGAGCCCCGTAAGACTTATCCAAAACCACGTTACGACCTTTAGGTCCCAAAGTAACTTTAACGGCCTTAGCCAAAATCTCAACCCCGTTAAGCATTTTAGCTCTGGCATCACTACCGAATTTAATATCTTTTGCTGACATATTTTACAATCCTTAACTAAAAAAAACAAAAGTGAAAAACTAGTCCCCGATAACGGCCAAGATATCAGATTCTTTAACAATCAATCTGTCTTCACCGTTAACCTTAACTTCAGTACCTGACCATTTGGCAAACAAAACCTTATCGCCGACTTTAACGCTCATCGGAATAATTTTTCCGTCTTCTGCGCGAAAACCGTTTCCGACAGCCTCAATAATACCCTCACTGGGTTTTTCTTTAGCCGTATCGGGAATAATAATTCCGCCGGCAGTTTTTGTATCAGCCTCAATACGTTTAATAAGTACACGGTCATGTAATGGTTTAATATTCATTGTCTCCAACTCCTTAAAGTGATTTTAATATTTCCATCTAAGAGCATACTTAGGTAACTTGAAAAGCAAAATCAAGAGCTGAAGCAAAAAAAACACAAAAAAAATCCGCCGATAAAAACATCAGCGGATAATAAGGAGCTTAAAACTTAATTTTCGGGAAAACGCCGGTTGACTTGCGAATAACTTCTGCCACGGCACTGATAACAAAACTGAGCACCATAAGAAAAGAGATAAACAGAAACCCGACAAAGAAGAACCAAGCTGAAGGATAAAGCACCATGACCGGCTGCACGATTCCCTCTGCCCAACCATCCAAAGTAAAGACTTGAAGCAATGTAAACAAAGCTCTACCCAAAGAAGAAAATTCCTCAAAATGAGCTCCGTAAAGACTAACCGCCACGATGGCAAAAACATAAAAAAACACGGCAAAAATCAATAGCATGGCAGCAAAACTCGGCAACAACCCAACAAATATGCTTAAAATTTGTTTCAAACGAGAAAAACGGTTAATATAGCGCAGTAAAAGGAACAAACGAAAAGTTCTGAAAACAATAAAGAAACTTGAAAGAGAAACGGAAGAAAGCACCACAATCACCAAATCAAACACATTCCAACCGGACTTGAAAAAACTTTTGCCGAAGGCGTAAATCTTCATCAACATTTCAACAATAAAAATCGCCATACACAATCTGTCAAGCAAGAACAACAGATTAGAATAAACATCCAACGATTCGCTGGTTAACAAACCTAAGATAACGGCATTAAACAAAATGAGCGACATAATAAAGCGATCAAAATAGACGCCGCCAACCAGTTTTTTTAGTTTACGTTTATCCTGATAGGTAATTTTTTTCAACATATCCAAGCATTTCATAACGAAAATCCTCATCAAAATAACAACATCACGATTGCCGCGGCGGCAAGAGCCGGTCCATAAGCTCCAAACTTGTTTTTAGATATTAAAGCATAAATCAAGAACAAGACACAAGACAAAATAATCACATAGAGCAAATCGGAGACGCCGCACCAAGCCCCGATGACCGCCAAAAACTTAACATCCCCTCCGCCGAGGGCATCGGGCTTTTTCAAAGCAAAAGGCAAACTGGCCGCGAGCGGCAAAAAATAGCCGACCAAAGCTCCGAAAAAACTTTCTTCGGGCATCAAGACATGAGTAGAAACGGCAAACCCGAACCCCAAAATCAAAAGCGGAAAAGTAATAACATCGGGCAAAACCTTATAGCGGCAATCGACCTCAGCCAAAAGCAAAGACAAAAGAATAAAAGCCAAATACCATCCCATATGCTGAGAACCGGATTGCCATAAGGCCAAATCGACCAAACCGCAAGCCGCAAGAGCATACAAGACGCCGCGCCAACGATATTTGCGCCGAAGAACGACAAATTTTTCACAAGCAGAAGGATTTTTAAGTTTTTTGCGCGGATAAAACAAATAGAGAACCGACGCCGCGGGCGAAGCGGGCATAAACTTAGCAAACCGTCTGGCCCAATGCGGAATAAAAAAACCCAAAACCAATGCAATTAAAGCAAAAACCATAATACCCTCACTGAAAAGCGAGACAAGAATAACACTAAAGGCTTAAACAAATGCTAATTTAGCGAGAAAAATTTTAGCCTACATTGTAGAAGGTGAGGATGGCGAAGACCTGCTAAAGGAGTGTTGTTCAGTCCCCATTGGGTAGAGTTATTATTTTCCTGCCCAAATGTTCGAGTCTGATTTTCACTTTCCAACCCATAACTTCAGATAGATTATAGATAGATGAAAAACCACAAAAGCAATAAAATTATTGCAATAACTAAAATACAACAATGTATAAAAATACGCTTCCAAGACAGATTTTTATTAAAATCTAAAATCAATTTTATAGTTGGTATAGCCAATAAAACAAAATACACGCCAAGCAATATGAGTTTTAGCTGCAACAAAATTTGCTTATCCATAAATTCAGAATACATCAAATATAGAGTAAAGCCCTCAATTATCAAATAAGCACTTAATATCCAGCTTTTAATATTTTCTGTTATTTTTATTGGAGAAATATAATTTGTACTAACCATAAAAAGCCTTTCTTATAAAAATGATTAGAGATGGAAAACTAACAATATAAGTTTACACCATAATATAATTATTTTCCATCTCTAAATTTATTAATTATTATTTATAAGTATTATCATAAGCCTGTTTTAGAGCAAAAATGATATTACTTGCATTAAAACCTGTATTCCAAGCCCTAATTATCGGAATTTTTCCTGCAGCATAATCAAGTACAGGAATATTTGTTTTAATAGGATTATCAGGTTTGGATTGTTGATAAACCTGATACACATTTTTCAAATATTTTACTGCTTGTGGATCGCTTTCCTGAGGTTGAAGATAATTTTGAATTTTTGTTTTCCAATTATCATCTCCATTGCTTTGCGTATTCACCGTATTTTCAAACGGATTATTATTCCTGTTCTCAATATTGTCGTGAATGTTTGAAAAACCGAAACCATAGTTATTGTTTGATGAACCACCCCAAAAGTTTGTGCCTTGTTGCGGATAATTTTTTGTTATCCCTTGATTGTTGTAGTTCTGGATGAGTTGGTTTTCCTTATCTTGTCTTGCAAATTGATATTCCCAAATGCCCCTAAAAGTCTCAAACTTTTTTGTCGCGACATTTTTCTGTGAGTTTAGTTGTTACAATTATAGATTGACTTTATTTAATCTACACACTAAAATAGAACTTGCATATCAAAAAGATTATTTGTCAATCTGATATGTTTTTTATATAAGGACAAATCTTATATAAAAAGGAGTGGCTTTGAAGTGCAGAAATAATGCGGCGAGCTGCGAAAGATGACGTATTCATAGACCGATGATGGGGATCGCCGTCCATCCAAAGCCACTTTACCGTGTAATCATATTTAAGTTAGAAAGCTCAACAACTTTATGAATATCACCACAACCAACTACGGATACTCTAAATTCTCAGCAGATAGTGCGATAGAACTGATTAAATGCGTCAAGCCTATAATCATAAATCATAATTTGGATAAAATATTAGCCGCCGGAATAGATTGCGACCTTTTTGATAATGATGAAAATGACGTTGTCAAAATAGCCAACAAAGATAAATATGGATGGATGGGTCCTCTGGTATTCCAAATTGGAAAAGAAAACTTATTCATGCAATTTGATGGTTATTTTTGTTATAAAATTTGCTTAAATACACATCACATTACCAAAGTTAATAATATCGAAAATATTCCGCTTAAAAACATAACATTCCCAACCGAAGAAACATATATTGATATTTCTTTTTTATATGCTGAGGTTATCACACATAAAATTATAGATATTTATACACACAAGACTGCCGATGGCACTTGCCTTTTAGCAATTATTATGGTTATGGACAACCAACATTATATTGCCATTGGTAATGATATTGATAACCCGAGAATGGAAATTTTTACAACAGTATCAGCCATGGAACAAGCTTTGCAACAATGGGAACAAGAGGCTTAATGAAAATCCACCGGCATTAGCCGGTGGATTTTCATTTACTATTTTAATAATGATATCCCGTCTTTACAAAAACATTATTTCCATCTTTTATCTTTCCAACAAGAACTCTATTAGCGGAAGGACTTTCCATTTTTTGCAAAGTAGAATAACGAGAGGGATAAACTTTGCTTTCTTTATTAAATAAAGCATCTGAAATGGTACGTGCGGCATCTTTAGGAGAATAACCATATTCTGCAATTCTTCTATTGTAGATATGTTCAACCCTATCTTTCGGAATCACAACCTTTTCTGAAGGAATGGTAGGCTCTCCTAGTTCTTGCCGAATGTTATTAATTTCATTCAGTTTGTTTCTATCAATACGCCCCATATAAATATCTTCAAAGTTATTACCGCGTTGAAGTTGATTTTCAAGATTTCTGGTTCCTTTATAGATATTATATACATTATAAGCGTTTCTTGCTGCAGAAGGGATGTTAGCCATTCCATAAAGACCTATCCCATTTACGACAAGTTCAGTTGCCTGATTTGCTAGAGCAAAAGCTTGTCCCACTCCGGCGTTATCAGCAGCTTGTTGCAAATTTTGACGTCTTTCTTTAGCACCTAAACCATATTCATTATCAAGCCAATCATAACCGCCCAAAGTTACACCATTCGCTAAACTTTCCAAACCGGAAACGAAACCTTGTCCAAAACCTTTAACACCGTCCCAAAGGATTTCTCCCGTAGAGTAGCGTCTGGGATTAGGATTTTCATAAACGGGTTTGTTTGACACAGGTTGGTTACTCCCCAAACCGGCATTTTGCTTTGCCCAAGGCGTCGGTGTTTGGTATTGGTTTTTATTCCAAACACTTTGATTTTGGTTAAACAGATTGTTGTTTCCGAACAAATTCCCCGAAAGCGTATTATTATTGTTGTATTACGGATGTGTTATGTCATCTGCTGGTTTAGAAGCAACTTCAAAGCAATATTCCGCTCCTTCTTGATAAGTTTCGCTGGAAACCATAATCTTAACCACCCTCGGAACAATGATTATAAAAGCCAATACCCCCGCCACATGAATAAAAAACAATTTCCAAGTAAATGGATTTTTATATGATTTATATAAAGAATACCCCCAAAATCCAAGAACAAAAATCATAATCAAACTATAAATGCTATTAAATATACAGTTTTGGGCTTCATTCTTAAAAGTACACCCAAAAGTTGTGTCTATGCAACTATATATTTCCAATATATATATAACAAAGAAGAATGCGACTAACAAAGATAGCAAAATCTGAAATATTTTGCGAACAAATAATCCTAAAAAAACAACTATACGTCTCACTTGCATACCCTCCTAAAGTAAGATTAGGTCATACATAAAAAATTGTCAAGCCCGCAGTCAAACAACCACGGGCTTATGTATTAATACATTATTTTTTCCAATAATCAGTCCAACAATCTTGGTTATATTTAACTTCCAAGGGTAAATCTTGTCTGGTTTGTTTAAAATATTTAACAAAATTGTCCATATTTGAAGCAAGATCAATACATCCGGCAGAACCATAACTATCCCCGCCATGAATCGTTATTCCTGTTCTACCTAACGTATTGGTACCTTGAACAGGCTCAAGCCATATTCTTGCTGGTCCCCAAGAACTTCTCCCTCCACTCCAAGCTCCTACATGAGGTCCATTATCTGTTGCCGCTTTCAATAAATCAGTTACATTGCTAAGAAATTTATCTGATATAGGTAAATCTTTATATTCTTGCAAATTAGATTGTTTAACCAACCATTGTCCCTCTGGAATAGGTCCGGATATTTTATCGGTATTAGTCTTACATTGCATTTTTCTCCTTCCTGATAATGCTTTCCATGATTTAACCAAATTTCCATTATCAAGAATAGCAAGTTCTTTTCCGTCAAAAGACAAAGATGGATTTAAAAATTGCTGATTTTCTGCCCCTAAAGCACATCGTTGAATAGGATATAATTCTTGAACAGACATATTTCTATAATTACTCTCCAAACCGGTACTTTGTTTTGCCCAAGGCGTCGGTGTTTGGTATTGGTTTCTGTTCCAAACACTTTGATTTTGATTAAACAGATTGTTGTTACCGAACAAATTGTTCGAAAACGTATTATTATTGTTTTGCGCTAAAGGAGTGTTGTTCAGTCCCCATTGGGGAGAGTTATTATTTTCCTGCCCAAAGGTTTGATTTTCACTTCCTAACCCATAACTCTGTTCAGTTTGGTTCTGCCCAAAAGTATTCACCGTATTTTCAAACAGATTATTATTCCGATTTTAATATATCTTTAGTTTCATCATTCATTGGTGTTGTAATATCTACATTTTTCGTCGTTTGGCATTTTCCTTTAGTACATATTTCAAGCTCCATAATTTTTTGAAATTCAGGAAGATTATAGATGGTAGCTAAACCACAAAAAAGAATAAACCATATCAATGTCTTACCAAATTTGATAGGAGACAAACTAACAGCCGCCATAAACAGTATAAAAAAATAAACTTTATATTCAATATTGACTATCTGAGTATTTCTTGCAGAAAATAACATATAAATATAACTTAAAATACAAAAAATAAAAAATATTCCCCATGAAAACCACCAAATTTTTTGATATTTAGTCATGATTTTCTCCTGAATTTTCAATTTCATCAACAATATAAATTTGCTCAATTGATGTTATTTGGTGCAATAAATAAGGTGTTAGCAAAAATAATATAATCCATAATATCATTTCTATTTTTTGCAAGAATAGATATTTTTGCTTATATAACAAAATTATTCCTAAGAAAGCTAAGAAATCATATAGATAATTTAATGAATTCTGCGCAATTAACAATTCTTGTTTAGCATACTTATTCAATGGAAATTCCCATATATTCAAACCGAAGATTTGTAAGAATTGTCCTAAGCAAAAAATAGCAATCAAAAGGCCAGCAGTATAATCAAGAAAAGTGAAAATCTTTTGCATTTTACTACCATAATATTTAATCAATTTTTTGTAAATGATATAAAAGGATAGAGGAATTGTCAATCCTCTATCCTAATGATTTTGCGTTAATACAATCGTTTTCTCGCTTTTCGAGGAAGTATATGACTACATTGATTTATATCAGAATAAGATAGTCCATTTCCAATTCCAATAAAATTACTCTTCATATCTTTTATACTATCTTCAATAATCTTTTTATTTGTACCATAACGAGGATTATTCCATTTCCGATATAAGTCTTTACCTTCTTTATATATTCCAGCAAGTCCAGTTGCAGCTGCAGCAAAAGGACCATCAAAAGAGCCAACACAACTAACATAACGGTGTTTATTCACATCTGATATTGACACTGGTGTCAAACGATTAGCTTCAGCTTGTGCTTTTCCAACGGATGAAAGATTATCATATTCATTAGGATTTTTAGAAATGTCATTTATATAATCTGGTACTCTTTCGCCTGCGTCATAACCTAAATTATGCAGACTTCTTACCATTTTATCAATACCATATTTCCCCATAGCATTTCCAAAATAATTTCCAAATTGTTTTACTAAGTCAGTTTGTTCGGTTTGGTTTTGCCCAAAGGTATTCACCGTATTTTCAAATGGATTATTATTCCTGTTCTCAATATTGTCGTGAATGTTTGAGCTACCGAAACCGTAGTTATTATCAGAATTGCCCCAAAAATTAGTGCCATATTGCGGATAATTTTTTGTTATCCCTTGATTGTTGTAGTTCTGGATGAGTTGGTTTTCCTTTATCAAATCCGGTTATATATAGGGTGTTTATGGAGATATAAGATAGGCTTTAACCTTATTTTCAACTTTTGAGATTATGATTACTATAACTTATCCTTAGGAGTTTGAGAATGAAAAAGGTTGCCTTGATATGTGGTTTAATTGCTTTAATGACGGCATCTTGTGTTTTGTTTAATCAAAATAAAGAAGAAAAATTTGTGAATCCGGTCTTTTATGAAAAAATGATTTCGGCTTCACATGAAAATTTTGAAGTGCAATTAACGCCAACCAGCATTTATATGTTTTCAAGTGAAAGTTTTAAATATAATTACACCTGCAAACTGATTAATAACCAAATGGATACGGTTAGTTTGGAATGTTTTAAATACAACTACAAAAATGAAAAAGAAGAAACGCAAGTTTTCACCTATACGCTCAAACCTTGCACCGAAGAAAATCTTTGCTTAGATGAAGGTGGATGGCTGGTTTATGAAAAGGTTAAGCCTTATAAATATTTTGATAAAACGATTACTTATATCATCCCTTCAAAATCTGAAAATGCTCCCAAAGACAAATTTGTAAATCCGTTGTTTTATAAAAAATTATCTCCGATATCTCGAGGTTCAAGACCAACCTTTTTGACACCAACATCTCTTACTTATCTTGATTTGTACGATAAAGAAGTTGTGGAAAAATGTAAAATGCTTGAAAACACCCCCATGTTTGTAACACTTGAATGTTCTTATTATAGTGATTTTTTAAAAAGAATGAAAAATTATGTTGTTCGTTACGTATTAAAAGGATGTGATGAGAAAAAAGAATTTTGTTTTGATAGTAAATGGTTCGTATTAGAAAATGAAGCTGGCAGTAGAATAGGAACATTTGTTATTAAAGAAAAAGATATGGGGCAGTAAGAACTGCCCCCTTTATAGCTACCATGATTTGATGTTTCGGATTTGTTGTTCTGTCCAATAATTTCGGTCTTTTCCGACATCTTTACGATGCACATTATAGATAATACCGTCTTTACCAAACAAGTTTTTCTCTGCAATGGCTTTTCTGAGCTTAGGCCAATTTTCTTGAGAAACATTGCCGGTATTAAATTTTATATCCAAGAGAACATTTTGTAACTCCGGTGGATAAGAAGCAAAATCAGGAAATTCTTTCTGAAGATATTTTATATCTTGAGCTAAATGATTGCGAAGTAATCTATCGATTTCATTGAAAGATATCCTTAATTGAGATTTATTTCTGTAAGCATCTGCTTTATTATTATTTTTTTTAATTAAATTTCCTTTTTCATCAACGTTTTGCTTTCCTTTTGACGTTATGGAATCAAAATAATCAAAAGCAGCTCGTTTTTCAGCTTCCGTCGCTGGACGTCCATTTACCATCCAGTTTATCTGATTAAAGGTATCCCAATCATCAACATTTGCACCGGCTCCGGTTGTTTTATTCCATGTTGTATCAATATAGATATAATCAAGAGGTTGTTCCATATTTCTTATTACTGGAAGCATTCTTTCTTTAAATACCTCAGGGGAAAAATTACCCGTTGACATATTACCTACATCACTCCCCGAATTCGGTAAAGAATTTTGAGCCAATTGATATGGTTGAGAATAAGTGTTGAACGAATTTTGTTGAGGATAGAGAGCCGAACTTACATTCAAATTCAAACTTTGCATATTGTTCGGACTAAAAATCGAACCGTTGTTTAAGCCTGAATTTAAACTGCTGTTACTATTCCCCAAAGCATTATTCTGATATTGTTGCAACCTGTCTGTCAAATCCTTCAAATTATATCTTGAAGGTGCTGGCGTTTGGTATTGGTTTCTATTCCAAACATTTTGATTTTGGTTAAACAGATTGTTGTTTCCGAACAAATTGCCCGAAAGCGTATTATTATTGTTGTTTTGCGCTAAAGGAGTGTTGTTCAGTCCCCATTGGGTAGAGTTATTGTTTTCTTGCCCAAAGGTTTGATTTTCACTTCCTAACCCATAACTCTGTTCGGTTTGGCTCTGCCCAAAGGTATTCACCGTATTGTCAAACGGATTATTATTCCGATTCTCAATATTATCGTGAATGTTTGAAAAACCGAAACCATAGTTATTATCAGAATTGCCCCAAAAATTAGTGCCATATTGCGGATAATTTTTTGTTATCCCCTGATTGTTATAGTTCTGGATGAGTTGGTTTTCCTTGTTTTGTCTTGCAAATTGGTATTCCAATTCATCGCGTGTAGAAAAGCCGCTGTGATCAACACCATAGGTATCAATCTGACTTTCACCGGTTTGATAGCCAAGCGGCGATTTAAAATTACCATATAAATTCATAGTAAACCCTCCAAATAGTTAAATTTAAAAACAAAAAAGAGCCATATTTCTATGACTCTTTCACTCAAAAAAATGATGCGAATGGATTTATACAATCCTCTCCACATCATATCATCTCTTATAGCAAAAATGCACCTAAAAGTCCCAAACTTTTTTGTCGCGACATTTTTCTGTGAATAAAGCATATATAAAGCCTTGATATTAAATCATTTTTCAAAATATCCACACCCCGACATTTGCAAAATCTGCATGAGTTGCCCGTTATACAAACTTTGTAAAAGTTTGGAGAACGCGGCGAATAATAAGATTTTAGGGCGACGACACCGGAGCGTACAAACTAGTACGTGAGGATGGCGGAGACCCGCGAAATCTGTATTAGTTGCCCGTTATACAAACTTTTCCTTGCAATCTGAACATTTGCCGTTTATACTCCCCCTGTCGGTTAGAGGTAACCGACGGTGCCTCAAAAACACCTTCAACATAATTAAATCCTCCGCTGGAAAAGGCGGAGTGCCGGTAATATATTGAATAACGGCGACTGTATGTTGACAGTTTTTGAGCTCCGCCTGCCTAATTTAAAGGCAGGTGTTTTTATAAAAAATATGAAAAAAATAAGGAGCTGAAAATGAACCCAACCAAAAATACAACAGACAAACTCTTTTTAATGCGACGCATAATCGGCCTTGAATTACGCTTATTAAGAACCGAGAAAAAATTAACCCTTTCGGAAGCCGCCAGCAAAAGCGGCGTATCAATAAAAAATATTAAATTGATAGAAAGCGGAAAAAGTTTTTCATTGTATCAAGTCGCCATCCTCTCCGCCCTATACGAACATGAACTGTGTTTTGAACTTAAAGAAATGGCATAAAAACGCACTCAAAAAAACATTATACGAGCTTTTTTCAAAAAGTTTGGAGAACGCGGCAAATAATAAGATTTAAGGAAGAAAAAAGCGGAGCGTACAAACGAGTACGTGAGCATTTTTTCTGTCCGCTAAATCTGTATTAGATGACCATTATACAAACCTTTCAAAAAGTTCGGAGAACGCGGCAAATAATAAGATTTAAGGAAGAAAAAAGCGGAGCGTACAAACGAGTACGTGAGCATTTTTTCTGTCCGCTAAATCTGTATTAGTTGCCCGTTATACGAACTTTTTATATACAATTTAACTTAAATTGTAGAGAACAGTACAGATAGAGGCATTTCTAGCTGCGAGAAAAATTTTAGCCTACATAGTAGTAGGTGAATTTTTCGAGACAACGTAAAATGCCTCTAGATGTGCTGTTATATACAATTTAACATATAGGCAGAAACCCTCTCCATATACCCCTTCGGATTCTTGATGGCTTCACCCTCGGCAATAAGAGCTTGGTCATAAAGGATGAGTGTCATCTCTTTCACAAGGTCGGACTTGTCTTTAAGAGAGGCGGATAACTTGATAATGAGCGGGTGATATGGGTTTAACTCCAAGATTTTGGTGCTGGCAAAAGCAGTTTGCTGTTGGTGGTTGCGCATCAAACGCTCTAGGTGCAAACTCATCTGCCCGTTTTCAACCGTTAAGCTGACCGGAGATGTGGTGAGCTTTTCGGTCGGAATGACTTTGGCCACCTCGCCTTCAAGGGTCTTTTGCATAAACTCGGCAAGGGCTTTAAGGTCATCATCTTTGGCCTTTTCACCTTTGCGCTCAAAGGTAAGGTCGTCTTGCGCCTGAGAAATATGCTTCAAATCCTTGTCTTTGTATTTAAGCAGAACTTGGGTCCAAAACTCATCAATCGGGTCGGTAAGAAGCAGGACTTCTATTCCTTTGGCTTTAAAGGCTTCAAGCTGCGGGTTGTTGGCCAAAATTTTCACATCATCACCGGTAATGTAGTAAATAGCTTTTTGGTCTGATGTCATTCTGGAAACATATTCATCAAGCGTCGTGAGTTTAGATTCGTCATGGGTTGAGGCGAAAAGGGATAAAGCGGCGATTTCTTCTCGATTCGAAAAGTCTTCATAAATTCCTTCTTTAAAGGCTGTGCCGAAAGCTTTCCAAAACGTCATATAGTCATCATAATTTTCCGAGCGTTTTTTGAGTTCCTTCAGCAAACGGTTGACAATACCGTTTTTGATTTTGGCCACCAGCGGGTTTTGTTGGAGCATTTCACGAGAAATATTCAAAGGCAAATCAGAGCTGTCTACAATACCTTTCACAAAGCGCAAATAGTTTGGAATAAGCTCTTCCACCTTATCGGAAATAAACACGCGGTTAACATAGAGTTTCAAACCGTTTTTCTGGTCTGGCTGGAACAGGTCATAAGGCTGAGTTGAGGGGATGTAGAGCAAACCGGTATATTCCAAATTTCCCTCAGCTTTGAAATGCAGACAAAGCCACGGTTCATCAAAATTTTTAGAAACATGATGATAAAACTCATTATATTGCTCTTTGGTAATCTCGGCTTTGTTACGCGTCCACAGAGCAGAACCGGTATTAACGGTTTCTTCGCCGGCCTCGCCCAAGTCCAAAACAATCGGATAGCTGATATGGTCGGAATAAAGGCGGATAATCTGACGCAAATAAATCGTATCGGTATATTCTTTGGCATCATCTTTAAGATAGAGCTTAATTTCGGTACCGCTGTCTTTTTTCTCGGCCGGAGAAATTTCAAAGCCGTTAACGCCGTCCGAAGTCCAAAACCAAGCTTTGTCCTCACCTGCTTTTCGGGTCAAAATTTCAACTTTTTTCGCCACCATAAAAGCCGAATAAAAACCCACGCCGAACTGCCCGATAAGGTCAACGGACGAGCCATTATCTTTGGCATTGTTCACAAAGTCTGCCGTGCCGGATTTAGCAATTGTGCCGAGATGATTAATCAAATCATCTTTACTCATACCGATTCCGTTGTCGGAAATTTTAAGTGTATTATTTTTATCATCGGCGGAAATCTTAATTTTCAAATCCGCCGCGTCTTTAGAAAGTTCCGGATTAAGCAACGCCATATACTTTATTTTATCACAAGCATCCGATGCATTAGAGATTAATTCCCGCAAAAAAATTTGCTTTTCGGAATAAAGAGAGTTAATCACAATGTCGAGCATTTTATTAACTTCGGCCTTAAAAGCCATTTTTTCAGCCATAACCAAACTCCTATAGAAATTAGCTTTATCAAATTACTTAATATATGGGGGTTAGAAAAAGCTTTCGCAAGATGAGAGCATAAAAAAATAAAAGACTTGAATTTTAAAACGAATACGAGTAAATATAGAAATTGAATTTTAACCGCCATTTAAGGAGAAAAAGATATGGCTTCTGTAGTTAATGATTCCTGCATCAAATGCAGATCATGTGTAGCTGTTTGTCCGGTAGATGCATTTCATGAAGGCGACAGCCAAATGGTAATTGATCCGGATACCTGCATTGAATGCGGCGTATGCATATCGGAATGCCCGCAAGGTGCAATTTGTCCGGAAGACGAAGCTGATGAAGCAGTCGTTAAATTCAATGCCGAAAAAGCTAAAGAATGGCCGAATGCCAACGACTAATATAGCCTTTTGGCACGAACCTTCGCCTGAAAACGAAGGTTTTTTTTATTGCAAAAAAACTAAAAAGTATTACATTAGAAAGCAGATGTCGAATAAAGCAGAAAGAGGATAAAAATGGCACTCAAAACAACAAACACCACATTTTATGATGTTGTCGGCATAGGCAACGCCATTGTAGATGTCATGGCCAAAGTCGGCGACGGATTTTTAAGCGAACGCAATCTGCCCAAAGGCGGAATGGTTTTGCTCGAAGCACTTCCTGCCGGAAAAATATATCAAGACATAGTCCCGCAAAGAGAGGTCTCGGGCGGTTCCGCCGCCAACACGATTGCGGGTATGGCCTCCTTAGGCTTAGCTTGCGCTTTCATCGGCAAGGTTCATGATGATGCATTGGGTCAAGCATTCAGCCGCGATATTGGTGCCACGGGGATAGACTTTTTCACACCGCCCTTGACGCAAGGTCCCTCAACCGGCAGAAGCATTGTTTTGGTAACCCCGGATGCCGAACGCTCCATGTTCACTTATACGGGAGCCTCAACTTATTTAAGCGTTGATGACATTGATGAAGAAATCATCAAAACCTCGCGCATAACCTATGTTGAAGGCTACCTCTGGGAACAAGAAAACGCCAAGAAAGCTATTTTGAAAGCGGCAGAAATAGCGCATAAGAACGACCGCGATTTTGCATTTTCACTATCAGACAAATCATGTGTAGAGCGTCATCGTGAAGAGTTTTTGGATTTAATCAAGAACCATGTTGACATATTGTTTGGCAACGAAAACGAGCTCAATGCATTGTTTAATAATGACGATTTTGAAAATAACTTAAATTTAATCAAACCGATGGTAGACATTGCGGCAATCACGCGCAATATTAAAGGTTCGGTGATTGTCTCGGGCAGAGTAAAAACTTTTGTTGAATGCGAACAGATAGAAAACGTAGTTGACACCACGGGAGCGGGAGATTTATATGCGGCCGGATTTTTATATGGCTTGCTGAACGGGCGCAGTATCGGCACATGCGCGATAATCGGCAGCTTAGCGGCGGCAGAGATTATCAGCCACTACGGAGCCAGACCGGAAACCTCATTAAGAGGTTACGTCCGCACCAATTTGGTGAAATACGGCAAAACACTTTAAGTAAGGACGAAAAGCCTCGTAAAAACGAGGCTTTTAAAAACATAACTCATACTAATAATTTCTTATGGCAAGAGCAATTAAAAACCGAGCCCAAGAAATTGTCGACAATCCACGGTAATAAAAAACTCATTACCATCGCGCAAGCCTGACCATTCGCATCCCGGAAAACTTGCGGACTAAGAAAAACGAGCAACACCGCCGCCCCCATAACCAACAGCCAAGAAATTGACCTGATTAACCAGATAACAGCCGCATTGACATTTTTCGTCATTAGGAAACGATACACTACTTGTAAACCAATTCCTAAGACCAATACCGTAAACAACATAACCGCATCCATGATAATTTTTTTAATATATATAAAATAATAAATTTAGTAATTGCAATCTTTCACAAAAAGATTAAAAAGCGTTTAATGGAAGAAAAAAAATAAAATTTTTTGTAGAGTTTTACTTGAAAAATAAAAATAAATTGGTATTGTAAGGACAACTTAGAAATGACATGATTTCTGGGATGGTTGTTATTGTCAAAAGGATAAGATGACGACCATTCTTCGGCGCGACCGTTTTTCTTTCATAAACGGTCGGGCTGGAAGTAGATTTAAGGGCGACGTGTACAAAAAGTAGTACACGAGAA
>CALXPT010000008.1 GCA_944390355.1 uncultured Alphaproteobacteria bacterium
TTCATATTATATAGAAGTGTTTGTTTTTGCGTTTCTACTAAATTTTTTTAAGAAAATTGAAATTTATATATAAAAAACCTTTGTTCATAAGAAACAAAGGTTAAAAGTGAATAACAAAAATAAAAATTTGTTAGTTTTTAAAGAATTTTAGACGTGATTTAGCAATATGAAGCTCGGTATAATCATCTAATATCAATTCTTTTATATAAAAGAGATTAATAAAAAATGGAATATTCTTTTTACTCGCAAAGATAAGAGCGGTTTTATTACCATTTTTTACACCATCTTTTGCAGCAAAATCCATCGCTTCATTAATTACTTGATAAAGTTTTTGCTCATCACTTGTTTCTTGAGCTACAAATATATTAACGATTGGAAGGTGTTCGTGTTTACAATATTTCAAAACTTCCAAATATTGCTTAGTTGTATCGGTACCGGTTGCTATTAAAACAGCTTGATTTGCTTTTTTCTTTTGTTTTTCTAATTTATTATAATGCATTATTGATATCCTTTATGTGGTTGCGCATTATATTAGAACTACAAATTTATAAAGTTTCTGTGCCGCATTAATTTTAAGAGATATAGACTTTTGCAAAATTCAGCAGAAGTTGAGTTTTATCACTTTAGTATATCACCATACCGGATACCCCATCTTAGACTACCTATTTGATATTAATAAAGACAATCCCATCCCCGTGCCGGACAGACCATTAAAAAATTAGTTAAAGTTTAATAAAAGCCTTTACACGTGAGATAATGTTGATGAGTGTAGTTTCCAATAGATATTGTAATATCAAAAAGAGCTTACAAACTCCTTCCACCATTTTGCCTATAAAATTCATCATTACATTCTTTATCAATATTGATACCCAAGGCTTTTATCTTTTTGCGTATATCAGAATCTAAATAACATAATTTACCTACTCTTTTAAGCCAATTGAAATAATCTCGTAGTGATTTTCCGCATATAGTCTGATAAAGTTTAAAATTACAATACAGTTTAGGATCTCCATAATCATCTATCTCATAATCTTGACTTGGTGATATAGAAGGTGTCACTAAATCTTTTTTGAGATTATCATTTTTGTCTTTGGAAGTTGTATTTTGATTATCTATTCCATTTGAACTCGATGTTTCGGATTTTTGAGCAGTCTTTTTGGCTTTTTTTGACATACTTTTTTTAATATTAGTCTTATAAGTATTTTTCCAAAGCTCGTCTTTATTCTGATTAAAATATTTATCCATTTCACAAATAAGTTCTTCAGTATTAGTTATAAGATGTGTTTCGGTAGATGTTGGCTTTTCAATAGTTAATTCTTTTGTATCTAGATTATAAGACCATTTAGATTTTCCCATTCGTTCAATTGAAATTTCGATTGAACCTCCAAGCATTAAAATATTACAAATATCAATAGTATTCAAAACCGGATATGAAAAATTGTATCCAGGGATTTTATTGGCTAAATCTATGGATTTTACTGCACGAGCATTATATTCAGAGCTTTTTATAATTTCTATCATGTATTTCACCTTTAAGTAGTTGTTAAAAACATGATATAGAATTGTAAAAATTATGGTTTCTACTAAAAAAATTTTCCAAACAGTATATTTTTTCTTGTCAGTTCTCTGTTTATTTCCTGTTTGACACCTATATATAAAAATATTCAAATAATTAATAATAAAATTAATTATTTGATAATAAAGAAAGCTACTTAGAAATCTACAAAAGAAATATATTTAGAAAGTGACGTATCAAGCCATAAAGTATTCTTTCTGTAATTTAAAATTGTTTATAATACTTAATATTATTTGAATAAAATGCATAATTTTAAAATTTAAACATAACAGATTATAATAACAAACATCTTTTTCTTAATTTTATAAAAAAAATATATCATCAAAAATATAAGGGGCGGAGTTCTTTTCTTGTAAAATTATAATTAACTTCTGCTAAAATTTACAAAAGTTTATTAACTGAATATAAATACCAAATAAACTATATGAGGGAAATAGTTAATAAAATGTTCTATATTTTCAAATGATTATATACTTCATTTAAAACACTCACATAAACAAGCCTAAAACAACCTCAGATTCACCAATTATATTCAAGTAATACAAGTTATATTGAAAGAAAATACCGATTCCTATGGGCAAAAAATGGTATTTAATTTGTGTCTTGTTAACTTATATGAATGTCAATTAAAGAAAAAGTGACATCAATGACATTTAATCCATTTAACTTTTAATATCTGGGTGTAATAAGTTAAGTTGTCAAAGTAAAAAAATTTTAAAATCTGTTTTACAAATCCCCAAATACACGACAATACAATTATATCAGATTCTTTTGAATAGTTATAACAAATATTCAATTTGAATTTAACTTCTGTAAAATTCTGCAGAAGTCAGAATTGGTTAATTTACTTATTAGGATAAGATAATGACTAAATATGACGAAGTTTATATAGTTTCAGATGTATTTTCAATGTATAAAACAATAAAATATGCAAAAGATAATCACTTAAACATTAAGGGATGTTATCTGGATACTCTATATTCCTCTTATAATTTTGAAGAGAAGAAAAAATATTTAGTTATTTTTAGCAATACGTATATTCCATCATGTCCTCAATCCAATCACATATTTTCTTTTATTACATTAAATATTGAAAGTATTGGTCAAGGTATCGTTGATGTTTTCTTTTTGAAAGAGAATATAACTATCTCAGCTAAAACAACATGCAAAGAAATTGCAACATTAGTAAATTCAATTTATGAAGGGATATCTATAGATCAGCCATACAAAGATCCTTGGAGCGGAAATTATAGAGTTCTGCAAAAAGAAATTCCTTTTGGGTATAGTAAATGTAATGTCTATGACTGTCCCTTTGTAGAAAAAAACAGTAAAAGTGAAATTGTTAAATTGTTATTTGATACAATTATGGATTCAGAGGCAACACAAGAAAGTTTAGATTTAGCAAGAAGTTTAGTTCGTGTAACATACGGTGATAATTTAACAACTAAGGAAACATTACAAATTTTGCAAAATCCGTTTTATTATGGAGAGATGAAATATAAAGGTATTTTGTATCCTCATCTTCATGATACTATTATAAACAAATCTATCTTTGAAAAAGTGCAAGAAAAGGTAAAAGCAATAAAAAAAGAAATTAGATTAAAAAAATAAATCTCCAATACTTATTATATCACCAGAATGTCTCGCTTTTATAAACAAGAGGTTAAAGAAAAAAACATCATAATGGAAGTTTTACCGTTTACAAATCCCAAAATTCACGACAATACAGTGATAGTTATAACACATTGTAAATAGGTATTATTATGTTTGACTTCTGCAAAATTTTACAAAAGTTGTATTGTGAAGTTAGTATGATATAAAAAACAACCTCATTCCGATTGTGGATTAGGTTAATTATTTGAAATTTCATAAATATCTTGTAAAATCATATCACATATCTCCATAAACAACCCATAAATAGCCAGATTTGGTAAAAGTAATAAAACCTATACCAAACAACAATATTGAATCCACAGGTCAAAAATTCACTAAATTACGATAAGTACTCAAACTATAACAATGCTCGTGTGTAAAGCTTCATCAACTTTTGGGATTATTATTGACAGCACATTCATCTATGAAGTTTTTAAATTGCTTAAGAGCATCCAATACAGTATGATGACTTTTTGCTCCTTTATCTGCTTTAACTCCATTAGCTGAATACTGGGGTAGAATATCATCTATACATTCTGCAAGTTCTTGAACATCCATCCCTTCTTCTGATGCAACTTTTTTAACTCCTTTTACATATTTAGATGTGGTGCTAGGATGTCCACTTGGAGTTACACCGGAATATCCTTTATTTTGAAGCCATATTTCAAATTTATCAAGTATAGACATATTTTATCCCCTTTGTTGTTGATAGCTATATTATTAAAATTTATAATATTCATTACAAGAATTTTTTGATAACTATTAAATAAAAAGATGACTACAGTAAAATTTTACATACGATTTTTATATTTTACTACGGTATAAAAACAACCTCATTCCGAATGAGAATTGTGCTAATTGTTTGAAATTGCATAAATATCTTGTAAAATTATATCATACATCTCCATAAACAACCCGTGGATAGAAGGATTTGGTAAAAGTAATAAAACCTATATCAAACAAAAACATTGATTCTATGGGTTAAAAAAAGACTTCTTTCCATTCAGAAGAGAAGTCCTTGTAAATCGGATTATGGCAAAATTAATGTAAGTTTCTTTGCATATAGCGGTGGACAGTCAGCCACGAGCAACCCAAACTGCGTGCAATTTCAGCCTTAGTGAGACCTTTATCTAATAAGTTCATCAGCCTGTCATGCTGTTTTTGCAGCTTTTGATAAGACGTTCCGTAAGGTCGGCCGAGATGTCTGCCTTCATCTTTAAGCCGCTGGAGCGAAATTTTAGTCCTTTCGGAAATCAACTGCCGCTCAATTTCACTCGCCAAACTAAAAGCAAAGGCCAAAACTTTAGACTGAATGTCGGCACCCAAGCGATAATTTTCTTTCAAAGTCCAAATCTGACAGTCTTTTTCCAAACATTCTTGCAAAATTCCCATTACTTCAAGCAAATTGCGTCCCAACCGCGAAAGCTCTGTCGCAATCAAAATATCGCCTTTTTTGAGCTTTTTTAAGATTTTTCCGAGTCTGCGTTCATGCAAAGGCTTGCGAGAAGAAATAACTTCTTCAACCCATTTATCAATTTTCATATCGTTCTTTGCGGTAAAAAGTTCAATCTCGTGATGTTGATTAGCAGTATGTTGATGATCTGTGCTAACTCGTATATATCCATAAATCATAATTTAGTCCTCATAAATAGTTTAATGAAACTATATACAAGAACAAATTAAACACCAAAAATAAAGCCTGCTAAAATTAAACCGCGTTCAAAAACCTTCATTTATTTGTTGTATTAATAAAGGTATCATACATATATTTTTTCTATTTTCAAGATATATTTTATAATTTTTGCAAACCCTTGTTATATAAATATTTTTCATCGTTTTTACAATAAGATAGCGATTTTATCTTCAAAAGTGAAGATTTGTGAATAGAGCGATTCGGTATGTTCGTAGGTTATATACAAAATAACGAGGATAAAACAGAGCAAATCCGCCAGTATCAGGCCGTTCAGTCTTTTGCCAAAGAGCAAGGGCTAAAGCTTGATTGTATCTGTGCGGATTACACTTTTACAGATATAAAAGAAATGATTATGCCGGAAACTGAAGGTATAGTTATCTTTAATATCAGTGCGTTAGGTGATGGTCTGACACAGATTAAAGAAAATTTGCTTTTCTGCCGTGAGCATAAATTACAAATCTATTCAATCGAAGATGGTTATCGTTTTAATGAAAATAATCTGACTGATGATTTTTTCAAAGGGATAGATATCGCTATAGATGTTCGCAGCAACTTGATATCGCAAAATGTTAAAAAAGTTCTGAAAAAACGGAAGAATGAGGGGGTGAAACTCGGCCGTCCAATTGGTGCACTTATCAAAAAACGCTTGGAAGGTAAGGAAGAAGAAATCCGCAAACTTTTGGCACAAAAAGTCACCAAAGCCGAAATCGCCCGCCGCTTCAACGTTACCCGTAATACCGTCTTCCGCTTCGTCAAACGAAATGGTCTGGAAGAAAATTTAAACAAAGAGATTCGTGGATAATTATTATGCTATTGGATAAAATTAAAAATAAAATTAATAAAGCCGATATTGTCTCTTTCGACATATTTGATACGCTTTTACTACGTCCATATTGCAAGCCTAGTGATTTATTTTACCATATAGGGCAAGTAAAGAAGATGCCTTTTTTTGCAACTCTACGGCAAGAAACTGAGAGAGAAACCAGAATAGACACTCCAACAAAAGAAGATATAACCTTTGAAGAAATCTACCAAAATATTGATGATGTTTTTAAGCCTTTCCAAAAAATAGAGATGGATTGGGAAGAAATGGTGCTTCGTGCTAATCCTGAATTAAAACAAGTATATAATTATACTCTATCGCAAAATAAAAAAATAATAATAACATCCGATATGTATTTGCCAACAGATTTTCTAGCTCAATTACTCAGAAAAAATGGTTTTGACGGATGGGATAAAATTTATATTTCAGGCGATATAGGTTTAACAAAAGCATCAGGTAATCTATTTAAGAAAATTATTGATGAATTATCCCCGGTTTCGGCAGAAAAAATTTTACATATTGGAGATAACAAACATTCTGATTATAAAATTCCTCAAAAATTAGGTATTCAAAGTATATTATATCAGCAAGTTGTAAAACAATTTTTAAAAGAAAATAAAGCTCTTGCATATTTATATGATGAAACAAAATATAATTTAGGCTTATCTATTTTACTATCTGTCTTAGCATATCGTTGGCAGATTAGGCGTTGTAATAACAAACGCGTATCTAATTATTGGAATGAATTAGGATATTTATATGCCGGTCCATTAGCTTATGGCTATTGTCGCTATGTTGAAGAGGTTGCCAAAGAACAAAAGCTTGATTTTTTAGGCTTTGTTGCGCGAGATGGATATACTTTACAAAAAATTTTCAATCGTCTTTGCCCGAATATCAAAACTGCGTATATATATGCGCCGAGATTTTTGAATCTTATTTGTCGCCTTGATTATGCTCGCCGCAATAAAGAGCAAACAAATGCTATTATCACATATTTTTCAAAAAATAATAATAAAATCCGCAAGCTATTAAATAATAAAGATTTAATGAAAGCTAAGGAACAACATCAATTTATACAAGGAAATAGAGAATTGTTTGTTCCTGAAGCTAAGAAAAATATGGAAAATTATAAAAAGTACATCAAATCGCTAATTCCAGATAATAGTAGAGTTGGAATAGTTGACACGATTACCGGAGAATTTTCTTCTCAAAAACTTTTACAGTCAGCTTTGCGCAGAAATATTCATGGCATATATTGGTCTGTATTGCTTCAAGTGTTTCAAGGCATATATGACAGAAGCTGTTTTATTAATAAAAAATCATATCAACATGATGCATCAGTCTACACCAGAAATTGGAATTTTATTGAATTTTTGCTTACAAGTCCTGAATATCCTATAAAAAATATGGATAATCAAGGAAAACCAGTTTATGACAGTAATCCCAATGAAGCGGAGAAATATCGAGCCAAAATATATCCGGATATTTCAGAAGGAGCTATCCAATTTACCAAAGATATTCAATCTATTTTCAAGGGTAATGATATCTTTTTAGACGGGGAAAGCTTAGTTAAATATATTAATAATTTCGTTGATCATCCACAAAGCATAGATATTCGGGAGATGTCAAAGATAAAATTTGGAGTAGATAGTAATCACTCCAATTATATTCCCTTGTTTGCGGAAAAAATACCCTTAAAAGAGTATTTATTCCATCCCAAGAAAGTAATGAAACGGATAAAATATGTGCTATGGCAAACACCAATGCAGTCTTTATTTACCTGTTTCATAAAACCCATAACTATCAGAACCAAAGGGCTAAAACAAGTCGAAATATCACTTTTTCCATATTTGGCAAAACAATATTTCACCGCAATTTTGAACATAAGTTCAAATTGTTACTACAAATTCGTTATCGGACATAAATAAAGAAAGGAAATGAAAATGAAACCTGTAATTGTTGCTGAAATTGGTTGTAATCATAAGGGAGATTTATCCATAGCACATAAAATGATTAAATTATTGGGAACATTTAAACTACTCAATGAAAATGCATATATTGATGTTGTAAAATTTCAAAAAAGGACAAATAAAGAACTATTAAGTCCTGAAGAATATAATGCACCACATCCCCATCCTGAAAATAGTTATGGTAAAACCTATGGAGAACATAGGGAGTTTTTGGAATTTAACCTAGAGCAAAACAAGCAGTTAAAAGAATGGTGTGAAGAAGAGGGATTAATTTATTCAACATCAACGTGGGATTTGACAGCGGCAAAAGAAATTGTATCTTTAAATCCCAAGATGATAAAAGTTCCATCAGCAAGTAATTTAAATTTTCCGATGCTTCAATATCTAAGAGATAATTATGCCGGAGAAATTCATCTGTCTTTTGGTATGACTAGCCATGAAGAAGAACAAAAAATTGTTAACTTTTTTAAAGAAAAAAATAGGGCAAAAGATTTAGTTATTTATGCTTGTACTTCAGGTTATCCAGTTCCTTTTGATGATATATGTTTGCTTGAGATTAAAAGATTAAAAGAAACTTATGGAAAAGACGTAAAAGCAATAGGTTTTTCAGGTCATCATTTGGGAATAGCAGTAGATATTGCGGCATTAGCGTTAGGGGCAACATATTTTGAAAGACATTTTACACTTGATAGAACATGGAAAGGAACAGACCATGCTGCTTCTTTAGAGCCACAAGGTTTAATGAAATTGGCTCGGGATTTAAGGCAAACAGCGTTAGCTCTTACGTATAAAACAAAAGAAGTATTAGATATTGAAGATGTACAACGTAAAAAATTGAAACATCTTGTTAATCTATAGGATTTAGATAGTTATGAAAATATTAAATGTGCAAAAAAATAATAATTGCCAAAAGGTAAAATTATTTGGAATACCTGTTTGTTATTCCAAAATTAAATTAAACAATAAAAAGAAACTTAAATTGTTAGGAGGAATATTTTCAGTAAAAGAAAGTAAAAAGTATATTAGATATAATATCTGTGGTATACCACTATTTTGGATTAAAAAGATAAAAGGTAGTTATATATATTATCTTTTAGGAATTAAAATTAAAACGATAGTATCTAACGAAAATCCAGCTTTAAAGCCAAAGGTAGTAGCCCCCCCAATATTCAAGTACCCAGAAAGCAAAGAACTAACAAGAATTTCTCCTATTTCATTAGCTCGCTTATTATTAAAATATGACGTAATATCATTTGATATATTTGATACTTTGATTTTTAGGACATTTTCAACTCCGAGTGATTTATTTTATATTTTAGGAAACAAGTTGCAAATCGCAGATTTTAAGGCTTTACGTTGCGCAAAAGAAAGAGAAGCTCGGGATAAAACAGATAAACCTAACAGAGAGGTAAATATCTTTGATATATATGAAGAAATATCAAAATCGATAAAAATTGACACAGGATACGCTATTGCTCAAGAATTAGAACTAGAAAAAAAATTCTGTTTTGCAAATCCATATATGAAACAAGTATTTGATATACTACAAAGAAATAATAAAACGATTATCGCAACGTCCGATATGTATTTACCAAAAAAATATATGGTGGAATTATTAAATAGCTGTGGTTATACTGGTTTTGACAATGTTTTTGTTTCCTGCGATTGTCTATGTAATAAAGGCAATGGGAATTTACAAAAATACATTGTAGATAACTATTACCCTCATCAGAAATTAGTTCACATTGGAGATCATTTTAATAATGATGTCCTCATGAGTAGAGCACTTGGCATCGATGCAGTTCATTATCCCAATGTAAATAGTTTAGGAAGAAAATATAGACCAGCAAATATGTCGCTAATTGTTGGTTCCTTGTATAAGGGAATAATTAATGCATACATTCACTCTGGATTGCAAAAACATAATAAATATTGGCAGCATGGATTTATTTATGGAGGATTGTTAACTTTAGGATATTGTCAATTTATTGAAAAATTAACTAAAGAACTTAAAATTGACAAAATTTTATTTGTTACAAGAGATGGAGATATAATTCATAAAGTATATAACAAATATTTTGGCTCAATTTCAAATGATCTTTTACTTTGCTCAAGAACATCTCTATCGTCATTAACTTTTGAAATATATACAGAAGATTACATTATCCAGAATTTAAGGGCGGTAGCTGAATTAAAACAAGAAAAAACTATTTTTGTATTAAAGACACTAAAATTAGATATATTAATTAATTGTTTGGAATATAAAGAAGTTTTAAATCAAATTTTTGATTTAACAATATATCAATATATAAAAAACGAAATTTATAAAAATAGGGAAAAAATACAACAAAGCTTTTCATTATTTCGAGAAGGAGCATATGAATATTTGCAAACACTTTTGCAAGGGCATAAAAACATATTAATAGTTGATGTAGGTTGGAGAGGAACAGGTATTGTTCACATACGAGATTTTTTAAAAAAAGAATATTCGGCTAATTATAATATTTATGGTGCAGTTATAGGTGCACGTAATTCTGATTATGCCAATACTTTAATATTAAACAAATTTTTAATTCCTTATGTATTTTCAGCTTACCAAAACAAAAATATAATGAGTGAACATTTTCAAACGAATAAAAACCTCACTAACAATATGTTAGTTGAAATAATGTATTCAATGTCACAACCCTCATTGTATCAATATTCTTTTGACTATGGATACAGTTTTAAATTTTGTTCTCCTGAAAATAGCAATTATGAAATTAACCAAAGTATTCAGACAGGAATTCTAGATTTTTGTAAAATATGGAAGAAACATACAAATAACCAATTTGAAATCCAATCTAGTGATGCGTATATACCTATTCTTCATATGGAAAAAAATTATAATTACATCAAAAATCTATTCGCAAATTACGAAATGTCTTCATTAACAGTTGAGAAAAAAAGGCAAAAAATAGGAGATAGAATAAAATGACAAGCTTTTATTATTGTCTAACATTATATCATATTTTATGCTGTGTATTACATAGAATGCTTCATAATCAGAATAACGCAGATATTATGATTTCTAACTTAACTGTAGATGCACAAAAATTGGCTGAAAATCTAAGAAAAAGTCAATTATTTGACTCTGTATACATTTTTGATGATATTATGGTTTTAAATTCTAGGAAGAATAGTCAATCAACTGAAATGCAAATAGGACAACAGAGTAGAGCAGTTGAAAATGAACTGGTAATAAATTTAAAAGAATATGGTAATTTATATATCTGTGCAGATCATTTTCCTCTAGGAATATATTGTGCTACCAACAATATTAGTTATAATTTTTTTGAAGATGGATGCGGACAATATTCTCGACGTTTTGATACTATTAATAATATAGCGAACGAATTTCAAAAAAATACAGTATTGAAATACAATCTTTTTGGCAATAACGATAACATTATAAGACGTTTTATTGATATTAAAGCTCAACGAGATGATTATGTTCAGACAAATAAAGACTGTGATTTTTCTCCGCGTAGCATTATTAAAAATTTAAGTAAAAAGCAAAAAAAATTAATTCAAGAAATATTTGATATTGATGTAAATTTAAAGGTTAATAAAAATTCTGTTTTGTTTTTACCGCAACATAATGTCAATTTAAATATATTTACGATAGAAGAACAATTATACCAAACTTCCTTATTGTTAGACTATTTTGCGCCAGATTTAGATATATATATAAAACCTCATCCCAATGATTGTTTTACAGATTACACTAAATTGGGAAAAAATATTAATCTTATACCAGCAAAATTTCCTGTGGAATTAATGCTCTTAAGTCCGTACAAATTCAAGAGAGGAATTACGGCATGGAGCACATCCATTCATTCCTTATCAGAAATATTGCAAGAGCAAATATACTTTACGGCAGATATAGATAAATATTATAAAGATATTTACCGGTATTATGCTGCCACGAAAATCATTCAAGCAATTGGAAGTAACAACTTAAATATCTATATAAAATGGGTTTATTTACCTTTATTGGAAAATATATTACGATTTTGCAATAATTTAAATATGACTTATAACTTAATAGAAATAGAGGATGATCTTTCAAATATCGAGCTGGACAAATACTCTATCTTTATTATAGATGATAAATTTTCTTCGTCTGTAAAGTTTGCCGTAAATTTTATTGATAACCTAATTGAACAAATTCATACATCTCCAATTATATTTATTAATAGCGATAATCATAATTTGTTTTTTAACGGGCAAGATTATTCAATTTACAAAAATATGGGGTGTTGGACTATTCGTAAACAACCATTGTATGAGCCCGACATCTATTCAGATATAGATTTTAATGATGAAAAAATTTGGTTTTATATAGAGGATAATATTATGAAAAATAAAATTGAGAATGTCAGTTATGTTAAAGAGCTACCTTGTTCAAAGATAATTACTTATACAAATACGATTGATGAAAACTTTCAAATGCCAGATAAAAATACAGTTTATCGTAATATAAAAATGTTAGAAGGCATTTTAGAAGCAACACAATCTAGATTAGATTCTGAGATAAAGGAAAAACAAAATGACTAACATTGCATTTATTCCAGTCAGAGGAGGAAGTAAATCTATTCCTTTGAAGAATATAAAATTATTAAATGGCATGCCGTTAGTTTACTGGACAGCAAAAGCTGCAAATGATGCTGTTTGCATTGATAAAGTTGTGATAGCAACAGATAGTCTAAAAATTAAAGAAACTGTTGAAAATTTCAATTTATCAAAAGTTGAAATTTATGAAAGAGATAAAGAAAATGCTCAAGATACGTCTTCAACAGAAAGCGTTATGTTGGAGTATATTAATAATACTAATTTGTCAAACGATGACTATTTTTTTCTTATTCAAGCGACTTCACCTTTATTAAAAAGTATAGATATTGATGGAATGTTTGAAACATTAAAAAGTAGCTCGGCCGATTCGGTTCTGTCTTGCGTTAGAAACAAACGATTCTATTGGAGTGAAGAAGGCAAAAATCTAAATTATGACTATACTAATCGACCACGCCGTCAAGATTTCAAAGGCCTAATGATGGAAAACGGTGCATGCTATATTAATAAGGTTGGTAATATCATAAAGGATAAGAACCGTTTGTCAGGCAAAATAGCAGTCTATGAAATGCCAGAATACACTGCAATAGAAATTGATGAGCCGGATGATTTTCTAATTATTGAAAAACTTATGAATAAATATCAAGGTCAGTCGCAAACAAACTTAGATATAAAATTATTTTTAACAGATTGCGATGGAGTTATGACGGATGGAGGAATGTATTACTCTGAAAATGGCGACGAACAAAAAAAATTTAATACACTAGATGGAATGGCTTTTGAATTACTTAGAAATAAAGGTATTAAAACAGGTATTATCACTGGAGAAAATACAGATATTGTCAGATTAAGAGCAAAAAAAATAAAAGCTGATGAGGTATTTTTAGGTGTTAAAAACAAACTAGACATTGTAATATCATTGTGTAAAAAATACAATATTTCACTCAAACAAGTTGCTTATATTGGTGATGATATTAATGATACTGCAATAATAAAAAATATTGGATTAGGTTGCTCCGTTCCCAATGCCATGCCCCAAGTAAAAAAAGAAGCTAAATATATTACAATTGCCGGTGGTGGTAAAGGGGCTGTGCGTGAAGTTGCCGAATATATTTTAAAAAATAGTTATTAAGCAATGCTTGTTCCGACGGCAATATCCGAGAAGCCATTAAGAGATTAAAGGAATTTTTAAAATAAAGGAACATTAAATGATAAACATTCTGTCATCTCAAAAATATGAATATTTGAAGCGGAATATATTAAAGCAAGGGACGTGTTTTAATGATGTCGAGATAGAGACCGAGACATTTCCCGATGGTGAGCATTATTGGAAAATTGTTAATCCAGAGCAATTGCGCCACAAACCTGCGGTTTATATTGCCGGAACGGTGGATGATGAAAGTATATTTGAGCTATATAATCTCGCTTCTACTTTAGTCAGAGAGCAATGTTCGTCTTTACATATCGTTATTCCATATTTTGGATATTCGACTATGGAAAGAGCAGTCAAAGAAGGAGAGGTGGTTACAGCGAAAAACATCGCAAACTTAATCAGCTCCATTCCACAAGCTCCACTGGGGAATTTTGTTTATATGATGGATTTGCACTCATTGGGAACGCAATACTATTTTGAAAACACCATTCACCCAATTCATTTAACCTCATGGAATGTGATAAAAAATATGCTAACACAATTTGGTAAAGATATTGTTTTAGCGTCAACCGATATGGGACGAGCCAAATGGATTGAAAAAATGGGCAATGAATTGCATTTGGAAACCGCCTATATTATGAAAAAACGTATATCAGGCTCTAAAACCGAGGTTGTGGCTCTCAATGCGGAAGTTAAAGATAAAGACATTGTTATTTTTGATGATATGATTCGTTCCGGAACATCATTAATTCATGCGGCAGAAGCCTATAAAAATGCCGGAGCAAAAAATATTTACGTTATTACAGTACACGGTATCTTTGTTTCAGGTGCGATGGATAAATTAAAGTCATGCGGGGCTATCAAAAAGATTCTATGTACAAATACGCATGTCAATGCTCAAAATATGAAAGATGAATTTGTAAAAGTCTATGATATATCTGAAGTTATAACAGAAAGACTTAATACAATAGAAAAATAATAATTTACAACCATTATGCTACTAAGTGAAAAAGCCCGATTTGATTAAACTCTCCTCGGACTTAGCTTTTAATATTCTTCCGCAAGCATAATCGTCATAACTCGGTTGGTGATATTCGGATTACTTGGATCTTCCGAGCAATACTGATAGTTTTTATCATAGTAATCAATTTTCCAATAAATTTGTTCTCCTTTATAGTTAAAACTTCCAAAGTCGTGTTCGTTATACGGATCGTTGGCGGTGGTAAAATTATTAAAACATCTAACTTGATTAAGAATTTCAGCCTGTTCACTTTGACTTTTGGCATTAATTCCACAAGTTAACATAACTTTTCCACCGCTAAAGGTTTTTCTAAAGTTATCATTTAATGTTTTGATATCAGTCATTATTTTACGCTTTCAATAAGGTTGTTCGATACCAAAAACATTTTAAAACGTCTTAAGGCTTGTCTAACTGAAGTATGGCTTCTTTTACCATAACTTGATTTTTTACCGTTGATTTCATATTCAGGTAGAATAGCGGTAATGTTTTCAACCAAATGAGACAGAGTATAACCTTCTTTGCGGCATAATCTTTCAATCCTTCCTTGATAATCAAAAGCGGTGGTAGGTCTGTAATTATTATTTAACAACCAATTTTCAAATTCCTTCAACATAGCAAATCTCCTTATAAATGAACAATCTCAGTTACAACCGCACAGCCTCGTGCTTTTTCAGCCGCACAGGCATCCATTGCTTCTCTTAAGGTGTAATAGATTGTTGGCATTAACACACCATTGACTTTGATTTGATACATAGCTTTTCTCCTTTCATAAATAGTTGTTTTACTCATTAACTATTTATATCATGCCGTGTATTTTCCCGTTCGCGAGCCCCTAAAACTCACGTTTCTGGTAACATTTTGCTACGATTTGGACGAGATTACTAATTTGCAGACGAAAGAATGAATTAAAAAATAATTAAGGTTGAACTTCTGCAAAAATTTGCAAAGGTTATAAAAAAAGGAGGATATTTTAGTCTCCTCCTTTATCTTTTAAAGTTTTAAGGCTTGCAATAGGCGGTTTAGCATGTTAGGAAGCAGTGCCTCCCCGCAAATTTCTCGCAATAATTTATCGTTGGGTCTGGCCCAAAGCGGTATTTTAGATGTAAATTCATCATCGAGACCGGTTAATGCAAAGATTTCGGCTACAGAAAATGGGCGAGGATCACTGTAAATGTCTCTACCTAATGCATCTTTGCCAATACATTCACCAGGGTGTAATGTCCAGTCTCCGCAGATACAATCACTACCTTGAGTAATGGTATGAATGGGTTTATCCCAAGCATTTCTACCAAAGACACTGTTTTCATGTTGTGCTTGACTGGGAGAACCATCAGGATTAACAACCATTGACAGAGACCAGCCCATCTTAAGAAAATACTTAATGGCGGCTTCTCCTGTTGGCACAAGTCTTATAAAAGCTTCTTGTACCGGTGAAATCCAAGGAATGCGATGAAATTCATTGTTCGGATCTCGTCTATGTTCAGAGTCCAGCCTAGGAAATTTGCTTCTGTCTCCAATTACATCTCTGCAGGTAAGAATTTTATCATCAGGAGTTGGCCATTGCCATGCATTCCCTCTTTTGCAAAGAATGTATCCACGCAGACGAGATTGAGCCGTGCCATAATTACACGCATTAAGTTTTTGGGCTTCAGATATCAATCCTAACGGAGCTAATTCGTCACGGATATACTGAAAGATAGTACGGCCATTGAGCCTATCGGTAATAATTGAATCTTGGTTATATTGTATAAAATAAGGAGCATTTTCCCATATTACCCAATTTACCATACCACCAAGTTCAAGAATTCTTTTGATTAATTTAACTGCATCTAAAAATAACCAAGTTAAAGGATCGTCAAGATGGCGTCCTCCTGCCAAACTAAAGCTTTGACAAGGCAAGGTGATAACAAGTCCCTTATTGCCTTTAGCTATATGTGCTCGAGCTATTTCATCAATTTTTTTAGTAAAGTCTCCTCCAATCACTACAGCTTCAGGATGAAGAGCTTTATGAAGTCTACAGCGGCTAAATAAGCATTCAGCTGATACGGTGCACAAATATCCGACTTTACGGCTTTTAGATGTTCCAACACCAGCGCTAGCACAAATAGCCGTGTAGCCTTCCAGCTCCCCCTCAAAAGAGGGAGCCAAAGAATTATTATTTAAAATTAGCATATTATTTTTCTCCATTAGTTAAATTGTTAGTTTTAGTATCCAAGATGTGCCAACTATCGCTGAATTGACGATTAGAAAACACCTCAAGGTATTGTTTACCTAGGCACATATTCTCAATTAGTTCATAGAAATAGTCCGGCACATAATGTGTTGCAGAAGACTGGTGTTCAAAAAAGACAGATTCAGCTTTGAATGTGTTATGAGGTCTTTCAGGATCTCCTTTAACAGCAAGAAGAAACATGGTATGCCTATTTTTACACCATTCCCCATTTACAAAAATTCTGTCTCTATCCCAAATGAAGTTGGTTTTGTAAACAGCATTTTGATGTTTTATAAACTCCAGACCTCTCATCATGTCATCAGCTTCAACCACAACCAATAATAAAGCATTATCGGCTAAGGGGAGTTTCAACGAATTGAGATCAAAATTTTCAGGTGCCAAAGGTAAATCAATCAGAGCGGCATCAAAAAGTTCATCCGGATTTGCTTTCTTTGCTTCATCTAATTTTTTAACCAATTCAGCTTCTTCAGCTTCCTTTTTCAAACGTTTGGCTTCTGCTTTTTGGGCCAACTCTTCATCTTTTTTGATTTTCATCATTTTATTAATGCTTGTTGGCTCTTGATTTTCTTTAGCTTGTTGAATGGCTTTATCCATGTAACTAAAGTCCGCTTTTTCTATTTTTTCTTTGTAATAACGGTTTAGTCCATATATCTCTTCAATGAGTTTTTGCTTGCCCATGGAAGTTCGACATCCTTGGCGAGTTGGAATCTCCTTGAATATCTCATGTAAAATCTTGTCGTACTTTAATTTTTGAATCGAAGTTTCAAGAGATTTTACATTCGCCGATATATATTTGTGTGGAGGTAGAGTAGAATAAACGAGCTTCTCTAAACCATATGCAGCGATTGCCTTGCTGCTTTTTTCAATAATATTATTAATTTTATTTTTTTCGGTCATAATTCAGATCCTTATAAAATTTAACAAATTTCATAGGACAGGCGCCTGAACTATGGCTTCAATAGAACATAAAAAAGGAAATATTTCAAACCATTTGAATTGGAAAATAGGAAAGTGAAGATTTTTTGATGGATTTTATGAAATAGAAGAATCGATTTTAAATCGAACTTAAATATCTTAGTTCTGGAGGGTAATATCTTGGAGCTTGAGGAGAATAATCAGTGTAAGTTAGCAATCCTCGTTTTGTATAATTGTAAACAGAGCGTTCAGTACAATTTAATATTGTAGCGGCTTCTCGTCTGTTACTCCATTGCTCTTTTAATCCATAATCAACATGAGGGTATGTTTCCAATGCGGGATGGAAATGAGCTTTAAGATAATCATTGATAGTCTGCTCATCATACATGTTTTCCGGCAAAGTAGGTATTAAAATATTATTTCTTTGTAAGCTTTTAAGTGTTTTATAATCTATATTTAAGATGCTGCATGCTTCTAATATAGTTATTTTTCCGTTAGGAAAATGAGATTTAATCTGTAAAGCTTGTCTTCCTGTTTGCGGTTGTATCGTTTTACATTTCATTATAACTTCTTGAGCCGATTCAATTTTTTTCAGGCAAGTTAATATTTTTTTATCGTCACGTTCACCCCTTAAAGCAGCAACTTGAGCTTCGTTATCGTTTTGTAAAAAATCATAAAATTTTTCTAAGGCGACTTTATCTTTTTTCTGGTTAGTTTGCCCATATTTTATGTGAATAAATGTATTGCCGAAATTATATGATTTGTTAAATATCTGTTCTGTTTTTTCTATATCTATATTTAAAGGTAGGTTGTACAATCTTAAACAACCGATAAAAGTATCGATTTGATGGAATTCATTATCTGCAAAATTTGTTAAAACACTTAATAATTGTTGGGTATAACCTGTAATTTCATTAAATTTTAGTTTGGTTATAGATAGCTCTTCACTATTGATAATAATACCAATTTCTATTTCAGGAAATGCATCGCTATTGCAAAGATTTGCAGTATTGTTGATGTGATCAATGAACCTTTCACAGTTATATCTACTCAGATAATACTCTTTGTTGTTAGATTCGTAATATGAAGCTAATACTGATGCTATATTTTTCGCTAATAAATCCCAATTTGAGGAAGTATTTTTGAGTGAGTAAAGATTATTAGCCAGATGATTGATTCGTCGCACATATTCAAAAACGGTACTCTTTCTGCCTACCTTCGTTTTTTCAGATAGGTTTTGTTTGAGTAGCCAGTTAGTAAATTGTTCTTTTAAGTCAATCATACATTACCTTTCATTACTATGAGAAAGTATAAACGATTTTTATTAAAATAAAGCAAAAAATAAAGAGACTTTTGTAAAATTTTACAGAAGCTTAATGAAAAAGGTAGGATTTAATGGTCTTATTCATATAAAGAAATGTTGATGGAATAAAAAATTTATGATGATTGAAGGTATTTCTTAATCCCCAAACGACAAACTGTATTCGAACTGATTAAGTTATTGAAAAATAAGGATAGTTGTAAAAATTGGTTCGTACAGGTCGTAAAAAAAGCATATTTTGAAAACATATCATACGAACCACAAAAAATACATAAAAAACAAGAGGTTAGACTATAAAATCTAACCTCTACAAAGCTTGGCTGGGGTGGCTGGAAGCTCTTTGTTTGAGCTTTTAACCTTTTGAAAATCAGCCAAAAAATTTATTTTAGACCCGTTTTCTTATGCTATCTTGTGACGCATAGTTCGGCACCATTTAACAAGATAGGTTTAGGTTGTCAAGTATTTTTCAATATAAAAATCATTCAATTACAAAATTTAATTGCTAACGAATAAATAAAATTGAGTATTTTATTTTTGTATTTTGGCCAGAATATGAAGTAAAATATCTCTGTGCTGATGATTTTAGGGAATATCAATCATCAGCAGATATTCCCAAAATAAAAGATTTATCGCGGTGGTGTTGTTTATTCGCCCATACAAGATAAATCTTCAAATAAAAAAACAAACAAGCGATAAACCATCGCTATTATTAACTATTATCCAAAGGAAATTATTATGAAAATATTTATGACATTTAACCCACATATAGAAAATTTATCACAAAGAAATTTAATGATAAATTTTAGAAAATCACTACAAAAATATTATAGAAAAACACTTGGCTCACGCTATTATAAACACAAAGATAGACAATATCAAATAGGTGTGTTTCAAGAAATAGGGTCTAGGGACTTCAAGCAACCACATTTACATATCATCATTGATTTACCACTAAACAAAGTCAAAGAACTACACCACTTTTTAAGTAATGAGCTTAAAAACATTTATCCATCGCTAACCACAGATTGCCAGATTATCAAATCTGGCAAATATGACGAGCAAAATGTTTATTTTTATTGCCTTAAAGAAGGGCAATCTATCACAACAAATTCAGACCTATATTTGCCAATTACAGATTTTAATTGATAAATATATTAAAAGGAGAATATATGAATTTAGAAAAAACCGCCATAAATGACCGCATAAAAGCAATAATGAAGGATAACAAGTCAATAAACGACAAATTAAAATATACCTCACCAGAGAGCGAAAAAAAGGCATTAACAGATAAAAAAGCCAAAAACAACGACGAATTAAGACAGGAAAGAACAAAACGCTATAATTTAGAGCAAGAAGAAAATGCCGAATTTATTAGAGAATGCTGTCAATACTTACAAAAATTAGGGATAGTAAAAAGTCAAAGACAATTCAGCCAACAATTTTTAAATAAAAGCCAAGATTATTTAGGTATGCTAATCTGTGAAAGAAGACAACCACCAATTAACATATTACATAGATTAGTTCAAAATCTGATTCAAATTCAGCCGTTATATGAAGACAAATACACCATCAGCAATTATTTGGATATGTTAATTAACCGAGGTAATCAAATAATCACAAAAAAATTGCTTAAATATCTATAAAATAACCCTACTTTCAATTTTCGTTTATTGATGAATTTTAATTTTTACAAAAGAAAATTAAGGATAAAAAAATGGAAATAATCAGAGCATATCAGCAACTAATGACATATAATAAAAAATATTCATATATCCAAAGCGATGGTAAAATTGTGTTTAATAATAATTGGGCTTGGATTGTTGTCTTCCAAGCCCTTAACGAAAGAAATTACGCAATTGTAAAATATGATAACGGGAAATATACAGTTATTGAAGTTTAAATTCTATTCATAAGTTTATTCTTTTCGCGGTTAAATTCATCTTCACTAATTAAACCTTTTTCTTTCAAATTGCCTAATTTTTCTAATGATTGATATGCATCATTCTCATTAACATTATGAGCATTTTCATTTATCCATCTTGTTGGCTTATATATGCAAGCAAAAACTAACGCAATAATCCAAGTAATAAAGAAAAAAGAACCTAACCAAGATAAAATCGTTATTGTTTTTAATTCTCCATTTTCAACACCTCTATTTTTTGCAATAGTAGTAGGAATTGTTGCAATAAAGAGCCATAACAAAAGATACAAACCATAAATAAAAAAATAAATTGATAATGCAAAAGCATCAGCACTATCTGAATTTATTGTTCCAATAAAGAAGAACAATCCCATAATAAAAGATAGAAACATTAAAATTTTGCAAATTCTCTTACAGATAATCTCAACATTTAATGAGGAATCTTTAGAGGTTGATAAATTTTCCTGATGCAAAAACTCATCTCGATATAAATTAAATTCTTCATCAGAAATAATTCCCTTTTGTTTTAAATCAAACAAATCTTCTAAATCTTTTGTATTCATTGAACCCCCTATTAAAAAACAGTATGAGAAACAATATCAAAATTCTTGATATTGTATTTTTTATCATCCAAACGAGTAATTAAAAATTTGCAATAATTGGTAGTAAAACAACTTGTAGATTTTAATCTTTCAGCTTCAGAAGATGATATTTTTACACAAGGAGACCGAAACCAACAATTATGGGCTACAGTAATAGATTCTGTAATAACTCCTTTATCACTATATCTTTTAATTGTAATCTCTCCAATATAACCATTTGATAAAGTAACTGAAAAGATATTTACTAAAATTAAAATAATCAACAATACTAAAAAAGCATATAATATATTTTTATGAGAGCTATTTGATTTATTGTCTTGACCTACTTTTAACAATTCTGCTTTTTTTGTGTTAAATTGTTCCTCGGTAATGATACCTTTTTGTTTTAGCTGAAACAATTCTTCAATTTTTTGTTTATCTACCATGTTATTTGCCTCGTGAATAATAAATTATGTAATAAGTAGAACCAATAAAAAGAAGTATTCCTAATGAGAAAACCGGAACATTTATAAAGGTGCTGATATAAAATCTTCCATATATTCGATTCAATTCTATAACTGTGAGAATATAATTATAGAAAGGAAATAGTAATATTGTCGGAATAAAAGCAATAAATGGAGGTTTGTTTACTTTTTTTAATCTCTTAACGAGCGATAGGATGCCGTAGGATAATGAATATATTGTATAGATAAACAAAAGATATCTAAATATTGTATTATTCCAAAAAGGGAAAACAAAGTAAAAAACAATTAACAGAAAAACATTCCAAAAATTTATTTCGGTTAAAAAAGAAAAATCATGGTGTTGTCTGCGATTGAACAATAACTGTTTTTTCTTTTCATTAAATTGCTCTTCTGTAATAATCCCTTTTTGTTTTAATTCAAAAAGTTTTTCAAGTTCCTTTGTATCCATTATTTCAATCCTTATAAGTGGTTAAACCTAAATCTTTTCTCATTAATGAAATCATTTTTTCAATATCTGCATTATTAAGATTTTTATGTTTCAAAAAATCTTTTGCCATAATTCCGATTTGTGGATTTTTAGCAAATAAACAAATATTATATGTTTGTATTTCTAAATCTTTTTTAGAAATTAAAGATTTTAGATAATTCCAATATCTATCCCTTAATTTTCGCTCTCTAATAAGTGATAATTCTCTATATAAAGCAATATGAGCCGCAATTACTGATAAAGTTACAGAAATAATAATGCTTATACATAGCATTACTAGATTGCCATAAGTTATATTTTCAAACCCTATATTCATAAAAACCTGCGAAAAACTGAACGGTTTTCTTCCACAAAAATATACGGGTAAAATAAATTCACAGGGAAATTTAAGAAAATCCAAGCCCCACAAGGGATTAAAGGCAAAAAAATAAAATTTAATTGACTTTTAAAAGTCGTAATATAGTATGGAATTAAATTGTTCCCTTATTTTCAATCTCTTAAAATGCTTTTTAACCTAATCTTTTTAATAAATAAATTAAAAGGATTAGTTATGATTTACGCATATATTAGAATATCAACCGATTTACAACATCAAGAAAATCAAAAATTTGAAATAGAAAATTTTGCTAAAACAAATAATATCAATATAGATAAATGGATTACTGAGACAATATCATCAAAAAAGCCATTAGAAGAACGAAAATTAGGAAAAATATTAAGAAAATTAAAACAAGATGATATTTTAATAACTTCCGAAATTTCAAGATTAGGCAGAAATTTATTGCAAATTATGTATATACTTCATCACTGTATGAATGTTGGTTGTCAGATATGGACAATAAAAGATAATTATAGATTAGGGACAGATATACAGTCAAAGGTATTGGCATTTGCTTTTGGGTTATCTGCTGAAATTGAAAGAGATTTAATTTCGCAAAGGACTAAACAATGTTTAGCACGTTTAAAAGCGGATGGAAAACATATTGGAAGACCAATAGGGAGAAAAAATAAAATAACTAAATTATCAGGAAAAGAAGATTTAATTGAGAAATTGCTATCACAAAACATCAAGAAAACTAAAATTGCTAAAATGCTAAATGTGGATTATTCAACATTTTATAAATTCTTAAAACAAAAGGCGGTATAAATCCGCCTTACTTATATCTTATATTGCTCTTTATATCTATAAAATGTCGGTTTTGTTATTCCATATTTTTTACAAATATCACTAACCTTTACTTTATCAGCAATATCTTTTTTCAATTCTTCAATTTTTGATAATGATAATTTTTTGCAACGCTCTTTACTATATACACCTTTATTTTTTGCAATGGCAATTCCCTCTTTTTGACGCATTTTAATCATATTTCTTTCAAATTCAGCAATGGAGCCGATAATTTGTAATGTTAATTTGTTAAAGGGATTATTTGTATCATCTGTAAAACGCAAATTTTCCTTAATAAAATAAATTTCGGCATGACGTTCTTCTGTAATAGTTTTTACTATTTGCAACAAATCGTTAATATTACGAGCCAATCTGTCAATAGAATGAACTTCAACAACATCACCTTTTCTAATCCATTTCAACATTTCTTGTAATCTTGGGCGATTTGTAGAACCACCGGAAGCATAATCTTCAAATACTTCATCATATTTTTCAATTTCAGTTGTTTGTCTATCAATTTTTTGCGAACCATCATTTGAAGAAACACGAGCATATAAAAATTTCATTTTCTTAACCCCTTAAAAGTAACATTATAGTCTTAATATACCATTTACTTTTCAAAAGTCAATACAAATATTACCTTAATATTACTTTTTTTGATATATTTTTAAGGTAATATTGAAGTATGCTTTAATATTACCAATAACAAAACTACAAAAAACATAAAATGATATTATATGATGATTACAATTAGAAATATGAATTATATAAAAAGTAGATATAAACAATAAACATATTTAACTTGTTTTTAATTAAATTATAAGATTATAATACAAATAAAATACAATTAAAAACAATTATTATACAATTTTATATCAAATTTATAACAATCAAGGAGTTTATAAAATGGCTGAAAATCAAGCAAATACAAGCAAATCATCATCAGTAACTATTGAATATCAGGGCTGGAGCGATAAAACCGCTAATATGGTTGCTAAAAATAAAAAAATGGAAACAGTAAAAGAGAAAATCTTATCTACTATCAAAACCAATCTTGATTATTATGAAAACAAGAATAACGGTAAAACTCTTTCTCCAACGGTTAGAATTTTGAAAGATGTTGAGGACTACACCGCTATTATTTTAAGATGTGGAACTTTCCCAATCTGGAAAAATACAGTTCTTAAAGGAAAATATGATGCAAAACAATTATTAAATGACTTGAAAAATAAAGTTGAAAGTGATTTCTTCAAAAAAGAAATTGAAAATTACATTGATAAAAAATCAAAAAATACAAGTTCATCAAGTAAAAAATCTACAAAATCAAAAAAATCAGCTAAAACAAAAGTTGCTGAATAATGCTTTTAATAATAATGAGGGGGATAAATTCCCCCTTATTTTTCATTTAATTTCTTTATTTCTTCTAAATTCTTATCTAAAAATGGATATTGTAATTTGCAAATTTCTTCATAGAGTTTTTTTATTGGAACTTTGCCACCATAAACACGTTCGCCAATATCATTTGAAGACCAGCCACAAATAGCATTTTGATATTCTTGTGCTATTCCTGCATCTCTTAACATTGGTTTAACTAAATGGCGAAAACTATGAAATACTTTATTTCTACCTTCAATATTCAAAGATTTTAAATATCTTGCAAACCATCCGCTCACGGCATTAGAAAAATGATTCTTTTTTGAATATTGTAATGTATAAAATAATCTTTCTTTCTTACATTTCCTAACTTCTTTTACATAATTTATAAACCCTAATTCAATCAATTTAGGATGAACCGGTATATCACGTTTAGATTGTTCATTTTTTAAGTGTTGTAATTCTCTTTCGTCAGTTAGAGAAAAATACCATATATTATTATATTTTATGTCATCAACATACAGCTGGCATATCTCATTTAACCGCATACCTGAATAAAGGGCAATAAGAGGTATCCAATAGCGACAAGGATGATATATATTATCTTTTCTTGGATAAAATGAGGGATTAAATATCAATTTCAATTCATCATTTGTAAAACCATCAACCTTAACACTCTCCTTGCGTTTGGGAATCAAAACATCATCATTTAAACTTTCTGGGATATAGTGCCGTTGTTTGCAAAATAGCATAAACTCTTTAAATGCTCTCAAATATTTCTTAACTGATGTTATGGATATTTTATCTTGATTATCTTGTTCTAATACTTCTTTGAGCGGTTTATTCTTGTATTTCTCTCTCCACTTCCTTGGCAAGTTGTAAATGTTGTCACAGACCTTCTGGCAATCTTTGTAGGTTATGTTCTCTATATACTCTTTTTCGATAATCTCAAAAATCGTGTCAAGGCAAACGCGATTTTGAATAATGGTGTTTTCTTTTGTGCCCTTGTGATTGCTTTTATATCTTGCAAATTCTTTAAAGACCTTTGTCCATGGTGTTTGAGCTCCGGATGATAGGGCTTTATCATTTTTTTCTGTGTCTATTGCTGTGAGACAGCGTTTTACTCGTGGATTTATGCTTTTGTTAAATTCGATATCCTCCGCAATGCACTCTGATTTGTCTGTGATATACTTATCAACGCCTTTAAATGCTGTTTTTGTTTTTGTAACCCATTCAGCAGGATTTATTTTATTTGCAATTATAGGAATTTCAGATTTTTCAATTCTTCCAATTTCTTTGATGATTGATAAGTGAGTTCGTTTATCAGATTTTAAATCTTTAAAATATTCTTTGATGAAAATTTCGATGGTGTCTAATTCTGCGTTGGGTGTTAGTGCTCCACCATCGCAATGATTAAAAAAGGAGAGGGCAGAAATATCATATTGGCGATTAGCGATTTCTTCATAGTGATTTTCAAAAACATCTTCAATCTGTTTCAACTTGTGGATAACTAATCTATCTATGTCTTCATCACTTAAAATGAGTTCGCCTTTTTTGATTCGCATATCAACGCCCCTTAAAAAGTTGATTTTTAAGTTAATTTTATAACTTTCTTTTGGGAGTTTTGCAAGGGCTTCGTAATAGTTGTGCGTTTTTAGAGAATAACGCAATTCAGTTGTTTTTATTAGGTATATCAAATAGTTAGGTATCCGAGCCCTAATGTAATAGACCCTGTTCCTTCTCATAAGCCAATGGTGACCGTTCATTTTACCCCCTTGTGGTGCATAGTTGTGGCACAGTTCGCATCACAAGGAATATGGCAAAGTCCAATAAAAAAAGACCTTGTAAAAACAAGGTCTTATAAGCTGTTTGGCTGGGGTGGCTGGATTCGAACCAACGAATGTCGGCACCAAAAGCCGATGCCTTACCACTTGGCGACACCCCAATCATCAAACACAGATGAATTTATGTTAATTTTTTTTAATTTGCAAGTGTTTTTTTTATTTTTTGTGATATTTTTTATAAGTATTTATTTTAAGGGGGAAAATATGAAGGTGATAATTTTAGGTGCAGGGTCTGCTTATGGCTGCCCGATGATTTTCAATTCGTGGCGCAATGCCAATCCGCAAGATGAGCGCAATTACCGCACAAGGCCCTCGATTTATGTTGAAATTGATGGCAAGAAGATTGTGGTTGACACGGGGCCAGAGTTTCGGGAACAGATAAATAAAAACAAAATTACGGATATTGATGCAGTTTTATTAACGCATCCGCATTATGACCACATTGCAGGTTTACCGGAGTTAACCAGAGCGAGCGTTGTTTTGGAACACAATATTCAGGTTTTTGCCAATCAAGAAACTTTTGCTGATTTGGAAAAATCCTATGGTTTTATGATGAAGAGCATTGAGGGGTCGATTTTGAGCTGGCATAAAATACCGGATAAAGGGGAATTTGATGTTTGCGGCGTTAAAGTCAAGACATTTCAAGTTCCGCATCATCATTGGCATTGTTCGGCGTTTCGCTTTCAAGATATGAGCTACGTAACGGATTGGGAGGATATTTCACCGGAAGGGATAGACATTTTGCAAGGCACCAAGACATTGCTGATAGAGTGTAACAATGGGCTGTATCCGGAGAAGAACGGGCATAGTGATTTGGAAAATGTCAAAAAACTGGCTGAGCGGATATCGCCGCAAAGAGTGATTTTGACACATTTATCGGCACGAGTTGATTATAAAGAAACAAGCCGCCGTCTGCCACAGAATTTTGAATTAGCTTATGACGGAATGGAGATAAATATATAAAACATTGTCCCTCACATAAACAAAAATATTGACAAAAAATAAAGATATGTTTATATAAATGCTCAAAATAAATAATTATGTCTCACTTATTAAATTTTTTTTATTATGAATAAGTTAACCAAGCAAAAACAGGAGCAGAACTATTTAGTTCTACCTGCGGTTTTTTTGAAACTGTGGTTTGAAAAAATGCATCAAGAGCAGTTTGGTGCTCTGGTAGCACATCCAAAGGCTCTTCCTTTGGCAAAAACAGAAAAAAATCTGGACATCAAATTTTCCGATTGGGATATGCCGACAACAACAAAGGATATGCTGATAGAGGAATATCTTTGGGGTATTCGCTGTGGCGTTATACAACATATTGATGTAGACAGATGTTCATTTGCGGATGTTTTGGAAGTTGCCAAAACAGACCAGATGTGCGAGATTTATTCTCCGGCGAAAGTCCAATATTTTTCGGACGGCAGCCGCAAGGTGATTTCGCAAAATATTTCTGTTTATAATACGGATGCGAAGTTTGGTTGTTGGTCTTTGATTAATCTGAAACAGGCAAAAAACTTATTTCCGCAGTATGTTAAAGTTTTTGACGAGCTGCCGAAAGAAACCAAATTTTTATGTTCTCCGGAGATTGACAAACTTCGAATTGCCAATCAGGAGAATGGAGAGATTGGTTTTAGTTTTAACGCTGTTGATACTCCGATAAAAAATATCGGCTTTTATTTAGGTCATTTGCGCCCGTCATTCCAGTATATTGCTCGAGAGATAGGCGCAGGCGGAGGTTCTGCTTTTTGCGATTCTGAGCAGCTGAATAATCTTGATTATCTGCAGAGCAAAATTTGCTTAATGAGCGGAGGAGAATATCCCTACAGCCTAGCGGCAAATCTTGTTTCCGAATCTTCTTATCCGCAAATGCGATCAGCCTACTTAAAAGAAGGTATCAAAGGCAAGGAAAGCTTTCGTATCTTGATTGACGGTAGCTATCAGCAAGATGATAAAAACATCAACCGTTTTGTTGAAAATGACGGTTCAGATATCAAAATCTGTGTTCCTCCGTCGGTTTATCAAAGCCAATATGATAAAAATATTTCTTGGTCGGGAGATGAGCAGTTTGAAGTCGTTAAAGGAAATATTCGCTTAATCTTTGGATTGAAGAATGTTTTTTTGAAAACGGAAGCTTTGCTGCTTGAGCCGGAAAATGAGAGTGTTCTGTTAGAATATGCCTCAACAAGAAGATTTTTTCATCATGATAACGAGATGAGATTTTTGTTAATGGGGCAAAAACACCCAACAGAAGTTGAGCAATATTTTTTGCAATATGGCAAGAATATTTCTCTTACGGATGATGAGGAATTTAATGTTGTTGAACGAAATAAAAACGCTCTGCTGCACCTCAAAGTTCAAAGTTTGACGGTATATCGGGACTATGTTTTGCCCAAGAAAAGAAAAAAGAACATACCGTTTTCGGAAGAAGATTTACCGATGCTTATCCGCCTCTCTTGGGATAATCCGTTGCTGCTTGAACGGTTCATTATAGAACACGGACGAGTTGCGCCTCAGTTAGAAGCGGAATTATTTTTTAAGGCAGAAGAAAAATGCCGTAAAAAATATATTGAGTTATATGGTGTAAATTTACGAACTTTGGTTAAAAATGCAGCCCAATACGGAGCAACGGAGAATGAACAACAGATGCTTAAGCAATCTAATTTTGCAAAGGAGCCTACATATTTTACTCTTCTTAACAAATGGAATATGTTCAACAAAGAAGTTATTAAGAAGATGAGATTATGTCAACTGAGTGATGCGGCAAGAGTAAGAAGAGGTTGTTCATATATCAGATGTGAAAATTGCCTAGCATTGGAACTATCACTATTAACAAAGTTTTCAATCCTTCTCTATATCGCGCGGCGTAATAATCTCCTTGGAGTTGGTTAACTTAAAAGAAAACAGTCTTGATAAAAATCAAGACTGTTTTTTTTGTGCCCAAGGCAGATAATTCTTGACAAAAATTTTCATTAGTGCTTAAACTGGGGAGAAAATAAATTATTAATCTTTACAATTTAATATCTTATAATTATGGCAATACAGTTTTTAAAACCGAAATTGACGGATTATTTGAACAGACAGGCAAACAAATGGCAAGATGGTGTTCGCTGGCGTTGGCCGAATGCGGCTTATACTTTGGTGCATAAGCAGGCATATCTGGAGCGGGAGCATTATCTGATGGGGCGATACAGCTGGTCTGGGGTGATGCATGATTGGGAAAAAGTTTTTTTGTACTTCACGCCGTGGATGGGAAAAGAAAAAATCAAGAGCTATCACCGCAAGCATTCGCCGCACCATGTGGAGTGCCCCAAGCGTTGTCTGGTTGAGCACATGATTCAAAGCTACATTGATTGGGATTGCGCGCCGTTAACCAAGCCCGACAAACCGTTAACCGCTTATGCGACCTTGCTTTATTGGTATCCTGAAGAGATAGAATATATGTTACCGGTTTGCTTGGTATTAAACCCGAGGGAAAACCTGCGTCAACTGCTTGATATCCATAAAGAAAAAAGCAGAACCTATGTGTTTAAGACCGAGGCGTATAATCGGCTGCTATACCAAAGAGTTAAGAAAACGCTGTGGAAGATTGTCAATAACTTGCCCAAAGATTTTGCTGATATCAAAAATTGGTATTATCCGCGTGATTTTCATACCATGCTGCCACATGCGATTTTTATGAAAGCGTTATTAATTGTAGCGAAAAGCCGCGGCCAAAAAATCAATGGGGAAGCTATCAAAGATATTCTGACCGCCAAGCTGATAGATTTGGATCACTACGAACAGTTCGAACCTCTTGAAAAACCTTTGACGCAAGAACACAGTTGGTTTGCCTTGTCAGACAATCCGTTTTTTGAATAAACTAAAAAAAGCCTTGCATAAAAATTGAGTGCGAGGCTTTTTTTATAGGGTAAGGGGGGAAACGTCTAAATTTTGGCTTTTTTCTTTTCCTCTTTGGCTTGCAAAATTTCCAAATCACGTTCTTTGGCAATTTTATCAAGGATTGTTTTGATAACTTTGTCGATTTGTTTTCCCTCACGATAATCGGCGGGCAGGGCGAAGTTGACACGTCCGTCTTTGAGGAGTTTGAGAGCTTTCATTTTAGAAGTTGAGCTGTGATCTTTAGGATCATATACGGCAATTGCAGTTCCGTTCCGCTCTTTAGTAAGTTTCATGGATGGAATATCGGTAGACCCGTCGCCGAAATAAATCATTCTGCGGAAGGGAATAGGTCGTTTTTCATCGGGCATAAACTCGTTGACAAGGCGGTCTTCAAGTTTGCCGAGCCCTTTGTTTATTTTAGAAAGATATTGTGTTTTGGTGGAATAATTAACCACGCGAGCGGGCCAAACGGGTGTTCCGTCATCGCCATAAGCAAAAGAGCAGCCGAACACATTTTTAAAATATTTATAAATTTTAGAGCCTTCAAGAATTTCCTCATATCCGGCAGAAATAATATAATGCTCAATTTTTAAATTAAGTTCTTTCCCATAAGCGGAAATTCGATTAAACCATTCTTCAACACCTGCAAAATACACAATATTTTTTCCGGCATCTTTGAGCATGGAACGGGTTAGTTTAACACCTTTTTCTTTGGCTGTTTTAACAAAATAATACATAGAGCCGGTCACCTGATCGGCACCGTTATCTCTTGACCATTTGTTAGCCACCGGCCAAAAGTCTTTTGGTTCCATTCCGAGTTCGGGAATAAGGGCATAATCCTGCATATCGGTAGTGCTGAGTGTTCCGTCAAAGTCATAAATAAGCGCGACTTTAGTAACTTTTTTAGGCATATTAGATTTATCTCCCCTTGCAATTTCCAGAAAAATATTATAGAAGAAATAAGTTAAAATTTAATTATAAAATAGAAATAAGGGAGAAACAAAATGCCGGCAACGACAATGGACCAACTGGTCGCTTTATGTAAACGTCGTGGATTTATCTTTCAAAATGCGGATATATACGGGGGCTTGCAGGGCGTGTATGACTACGGTCCGTTAGGTGTTGAGTTAAAGAACAATATCAAAGCGGCGTGGTGGCGTGCGATGATATACGAGCGGGATGATGTTGAGGGCTTGGACGCCGCCATATTGACTAATCGAAAAGTATTGCATTATTCGGGACATGAAGATACATTTTCCGACCCGATGACAGACTGCCGCAAATGCAAGGGCAGATTCAGAGCCGACCATATTAAGGACGGCAAATGTCCGAACTGCGGTTCGACCGATTTGACTGAGCCAAGACCGTTTAACCTGATGTTTAAGACCACTGTCGGGCCGGTTGATAACGCTGATAACATTGCCTATTTGCGCCCCGAAACGGCACAGGCGATATTCACCCAGTTTAAGAATGTTGTCGATTCGACGTCGAGGAAATTGCCGTTTGGTATCGCCCAGATTGGTAAATCTTTCCGCAATGAGATTACGCCGCGCAACTTTATCTTTAGGGTGAGAGAGTTTGAGCAAGCCGAGCTGGAATATTTTGTTGACCCCGGAGATGATGAAAAATGGCATGAATACTGGAAAGAGGAGCGTATTCGTTGGTGGGAAGAACAGGGCTTGCCGAGAGAGCATATGAATATTTATACCACGCCGAAGGACGATTTGGCGCATTACGCCAAGGCTTGCTATGATATTGAATATCAGTTCCCGCATGGCATGGAAGAGCTGGAAGGTATCGCCAACCGCACGGATTATGACTTGGGCAATCACACCAAGGCGCAGGAGGAGTTTGGCTTAACCTCCAAAGTCCACGCCAATCCGGAGTCAACCCAAAAGCTGGCGATTCTAAATGATGAGAAAAAGAAATGGGAAGTCCCGTTTGTCATTGAACCGTCCATGGGCGTAGACCGCGCGGTTTTGGCGGTGTTGACCGAGGCTTATACCGAAGAGGACTTGGGCGAGGGCAATAGCCGTATTGTCTTGAAGTTGAAAAAGCATTTGGCACCGATAAAGGTTGCGATTATCCCGTTGAAAAAGAACAACGAGCAGATAATGAACAAATGCCATGAGATAAAGCAAAACCTGATGAAACTGGGCATCGGCCGTATTGCGCTGGAAAACACCGGAAACATCGGCAAGGCATACCGCCGTCATGATGAAGTCGGCACGCCGCTGTGCTTAACGGTTGATTTTGAAACGATAGAGCAGCAGCCGGAGAGCGTGACTCTTCGCGACCGTGACACCATGCAGCAGATTCGTGTGAACACGGCCGACCTGCCGAATTATCTGCGTGAATATTTCATGAAATAAAGCGCATATTAAGATAAGAGCAAAAGAGCTTGAATTTTGGCTCAGAGAAACAAACCAAAATGCAAACTCTTTTCAAGGAAGAAAAATAAAACCACAATTCTTAAACTCAAAAAGCAAATAGCTTAATCATTTTGCACATCGGGATTTTTTGTCGGGCAGAAAATATTGATAGCACCGATAGCCACAACACTGCCAAAAAGCACAAACCCGAAAACTGAAGCAATAACGGTCAACATAGTAATAAAATTTTTTAAGATTGAACAATAATAACAAAACTAAACATAAGTTAGCGCAAAATTTATGAATTTCAAGTTAATATTTGCAAATAACCCATAAATTTTTATGTCGGAATATTTCAAAAAAACATTCACTTATCACTTGACTCTCAAATTTTTTTTAGCTATAAAAGAGCAGAAATTTAATTGAGTTTCCCAAAAGGTATGTTTTATACACTTCTGCGGGGTGCCGTCAGTCAGCGAGTTTTCGCCCACTGATGTGCAATAGCCTATATAAAAATACCGTTTTGAGAAATGTAGGAGAAAAACAATTTTTGAGAGCTTGACCGATAAGTTAAGTGCCGCCTTTTCCAAAATATTATCGCGCGGCGTCTTAACGGAAAAAGACATTGACGAGGCCATGCGTGAAATACGCATCGCTTTGCTTGAGGCTGACGTTTCTCTGCCGGTTGTTAAGGACTTTATCGCACAGGTTAAAGAACAAGCCTTGGGCGAAAAAGTCGTTCGTTCGATTCAACCGGGGCAAATGGTCGTCAAAATCGTCCATGATGAATTGGTTAAGCTGTTGGGTTCGGATGAGAGTGCGCTTAATTTTAATGCTGTTCCGCCGGTTGTGATTTTAATGGTCGGCTTGCAGGGGTCGGGCAAAACCACCACCTCGGCCAAAATCGCCAATAAGATTAAGAACAAGAAAAAAGTCTTGCTCGCCTCTTTGGACGTTTATCGTCCGGCGGCTCAGGAACAATTAGCACAGCTCGGCGCGCAAATTGGGGTCGATTGTTTGCCGATAGTCGAGGGCGAAAAACCGGCAGAGATAACCAAGCGCGCGTTAAAAGCCGGCAAAAACGGCGGCTATGATGTCGTTATTTTGGATACGGCCGGCCGCCTGCATATTGATGAAACCTTGATGAATGAGGTTGTTGAGGTCAAAAAAATCTCTAATCCGACCGAGGTTTTATTGGTTGCCGATTCGCTCATCGGCCAAGATGCGTGTAATGTCGCCAAAGAGTTTAATGAAAAAGTCGGTATCACCGGTATCGTTTTGACCCGTATAGACGGCTCATCAAGAGCCGGAGCCGCGCTTTCCATGCGGATGATATCCAAAGCTCCGATAAAGTTTTTGGGTACGGGCGAAAAAATCGACGAGATTGAAGAATTTCATCCGGATAGATTAGCCGGACGTATTTTAGGTCAAGGAGATGTTGTTTCTCTGGTTGAAAAAACAATGGAAAAAATCGACCATGCCGAAGCAGAAAAGATGACCAACAAAATGCTCAAAGGCAAGTTTGATTTGGAAGATATGTTGTCCCAGTTCCGCCAAATGCAAAAGTTGGGCAGTTTAGGCTCGATTATCGGGATGATTCCGGGGCTTTCTAAGTTCAAAAGCCAGATAGAAGCAGCAGGTGTCGGTGATAATCTTGTCAAAAAGCAAGAGGCGATAATCTTGTCGATGACCGTAAAAGAACGCCGCAATCCGGATATAATCAAAGCCTCGCGCAAAAAGCGCATAGCGGCGGGAGCTGGGGTAGAAGTTTCAGACGTGAACAAATTGCTCAAGTCGTATGAGCAAATGTCCACAATGATGAAAAAAATGGGCAAACTTGGCGGAATGAAAGCCATGGCGGCCCAAATGATGAGAAAAAATCCAATGGGAGGCCTTCCCTTTGGAGGACAAAACAGATTTCCGTTTTAAGCCATAAAACGAAAATCATAAACCATAATTAACTTTAGAAAGGAAAATAAAATGGCAGTTCGTATCAGACTTTCACGCGGCGGTTCAAAAAAGCGTCCGTTCTATCGTATTGTAGCGGCAGACCAAAGAGCCCCTCGTGATGGTAGATTCATTGAAAAATTGGGAACATATAATCCGTTGTTGCCCAAAGACCATGAACAAAGATTGGTTGTAGACGCCGAAAAAGTCAAATCATGGATTTCAAAAGGTGCTCAACCGACCGAAAGATTGCAAAAATTGTTTGCAAACTTGGGCTTGTGCGCTGCGCCTGCAATTCGCAATCAGCCTAAAAAATCAGCTCCGAAAGCCAAGGCTGTTGAGAGAATGAAAGCTAAGGAAGAAGCTGCAAAAGCTGCTGCTGAAGCTGCTGCTGCCGCAAGTGAAGAAAATTCTTCGGCAGAATAATAAAAGAGTTGTGAGTTATTTTTGTGGATAGAACTGAACGGAAAACTTTAATGACAAAAGAAAAGCGTTTTTGTTTGGGCAAAATTGTCGGCGTACACGGTATAAAGGGCGAGGTCAAAGTCGCAAGCTTTACCGAACCGGACACCAATATCGACAAATACGGTATGGTTGAAGACCAAACGGGAACCAAGCGTTTTGAAATTAAAGTCGCCGGACATTCAAAAGAACTTTTGCGTGTCAAGATAAAAGGTGTAGACGACCGCACAACGGCGGAGGCTTTGAAGGGAACGGAATTTTACGTTTCAAGAGAAGTTATGCCCAAGCTGGCGGAAGACAGTTTTTATCTTGAAGACTTAGTCGGAATGAAAGTCATTTTGGCTGAGAACAAGGCGGAAGTCGGCAAGGTATGCGGGGTTTATAACTTTGGCGCGGGCGATATTTTGGAAATCAAAATAAGCGAAGGCGGCCAAAGAGAAATGATACCTTTTACCAAGGCCTATGTACCGGAAGTTAATGTTGACGAAGGTTATATTATTGTAGAAACGGTTCTGATGAATTTTATTGACGACGCCGAAAGTTTAAGTGATGAAGGTTAAGGTATTCACGATATTTCCGGACATTTTCCCCGGATTTTTAGGATATTCATTAACCGGCAAGGCCTTAAAGGAAGGATTGTGGTCAATAGAAACGGTTAACATAAGGGACTATGCGTTTGACAAGCACGGCTCGGTTGATGACACACCCTGCGGCGGCGGTGCCGGAATGATAATGCGTCCGGATGTATTGGGCGCGGCCTTAGAGGCCAACACCCAAAAAGGCGAGCGGATTATCTGTATGACCCCGCGCGGAGAACCCTTAACCCAGCGCAAAGTAAGAGAGCTTAGTCAGGCGGAAAGTTTGAGCATAGTCTGCGGCCGATTTGAGGGCATAGATGAGCGAGTTTTGGAGGCTTATCACATAGAGGAGATAAGCATCGGCGACTATATCTTGACCGGCGGAGAGCAGGCGGCATTAATTATGTTAGATGCTATAATCAGGGTGTTGCCCCACGTGTTGGGTAATGAGGAATCATTATCGGACGAGAGTTTTGAGAACATATTGTTGGAGCACCCGCAATACACAAGACCGGTAGAATGGTGCGGCCGAAAAGTGCCCGAAGTATTGTTAAGCGGCCATCATCAGAAAATAGACGAGTGGCGTCATCAGAAAGCCATAAAAATAACACAATCAAGACGGCCTGACCTTTATCAAAAATATCTTGATTTGAAAAAGGAATAGGTATATAAACAAAACCAAATAAAAACAAGGGAACAAAGAGATGAACATTATAGAAAATTTAGAAAAAGAGCAAATCTCAAAGCTCACCGAAGGCAAAAACATCCCTGATTTTAAGCCGGGTGACACATTGAGAGTCCATGCAAAAGTAAAAGAAGGCGACCGTGAACGTATTCAGGTTTATGAAGGCGTTTGCATTGCCCGCAAGAACGACGGATTAAATTCTTCCTTCACGGTTAGAAAAATTTCTTTCGGTGAGGGTGTTGAAAGAGTATTTCCGTTGTATTCACCAAACGTTGCCAAGATAGAAGTTGCGCGTATCGGTAAAGTACGTCGTGCAAAATTGTACTTCTTGCGCGCATTGCGTGGCCGTTCTGCTCGTATTGCAGATGACTTGTCAGCAGCTGCAAAAGCCAAAGAAGAGAACAAGTCAGCAGAATAATAGGGCTTTAACAGTCAACATCAAACACCATCAGCAAAAGCCGATGGTGTTTTTTTGTGCCTGAAAATATGATTGTGAAGGAAGTTGTTGCTTTTAATAAAAAAAAGTTACGCTTTTAAAAATAAATGTGTTATATAAAAAGCAAAGATTTATAGAAAGGATTCACAATGACCAAATATGCAATAGTAGGCGCGGAAGAAAGCGTCGGCCGTGAAATTTTGAGCTTTATGGAAGAAGACAGTATAAAAGCGAGCAATGTCTTTGCCGTCGATGTTAACGCCCCGTTGGGAACACAAGTCTCATACGGCGAGGATGAAGAGCTTGATGTCCACAACCTTGAAACATTTGACTTTTCTCAGGTGAACGCAGCAGTTTTCGCCACCACGGCGGAAGTTGCCAAACGCTTCATTCCCAAGGCGATAAAAGCCGGCGTGAAGGTGGTTGACGCCACGGGTGCTACATTTGAGGATTCGGATGTTCCGATGATTATTTCCGGCGTGAACGAGGCTGAAGTCAAAAAAGCATCGAAAGGCTTGGTTACCATTCCCTCGGCGGCGGTTACACAAATGCTAATCCCACTAAAGGCCGTGCATGATAAGTACAAAATCAAAAGAATGGTGGTGAATTGCTATGTTTCCACTTCGATTTACGGCAAAGAGGCAATGGATGAACTGTTCGACCAAACCCGCAAAATATTTATGAACGAGAGCTTGGTTGATAATCAAAAGGTGTTTAATAAACAAATTGCGTTTAACATCATTCCGCAAGCCGGAGAATTTATCGGTGATGAAACATCTTTTGAATGGGCGATGAATGCCGAAACCAAAAAAGTTTTGGGGGTAGACGTAAAGGTTCACGCCAATTTTGCGGTGATTCCTGCATTCATTGGTACGGCGCAGTACGTCAATGTCGAGTGTGCGGAAGAAATAGATGCTGACGAAGCCCGCAAATTGATGAAGTCCACGAAGGGCGTTGTCGTGTTTGATAAAAAAGTTGACGGCGGATACGTTTCTTTGGTCGATGTTCAAGGAGAAGATAACATTTACGTCAGCCGCGTGAGACAAGATGTTTCGGTTGAAAACGGCATAAGCTTTTGGTGCGTGGCCGATAACTTGCATGTCGGAATGGCTAAAAATGCCTACGCCGTAATGCGCGACTTGTTAAAATCTGAGGAAGAATAATAAAAGCCGTAAGAAAATTATTAAGGGGATAACAAATGAAAAAATTATTTTTAGGACTGCTGTGCTTATTGTTTGTGGCAATAGTTGCGCCAAGTACCGAGGCTTACGCCCAAACAACGGCCGCAGAAGAAATTTTGAATTTTGCTCCCCTTGATTACAAAGAAATCAACAAACAGCTGAGTGAGATTGAAACAAAGCTGAAAAAGAACAAAACCTCGCCGGACGGGTTGGAAGAATATGTTCATGACCTTTCGCAGATGTCATCACAAATCGTAAATGACAAAAAAGAAGAAGAAAAAGAACTTCAGTTTGCGGAAAAGAGGCTTGAGGCTTTGGGAGAGGCTCCGCAAGATGGCAAAGAATTACAAGTCATAGCCGACAAGAGAAAACAGTTTACCAAAGAAGTAAATGAGTACAAAGCCCGAGTGTCGGAGGCAGATATTGCTCTGGCCAAAATAGATGAGCTTGACACGCTTATTTTGGAAATCCGCAACAATGCCTTGCTATCACATTTGTTAGACAAGCAAGCCCCGCTAATTTATCCGCAAAACTTTTTTAACAGCAACAAAATGTTTGTTGAATTGCTGATAGATATCATCACGTCGCCGGTTGATTGGTATAAAGAGCTCGGAGCCGAAAAGCAAAAAATCGTTAAGCAAAACGCACTTCCCGTAACGGGAATTATCATTTTGGTTGCTCTGGTTGCCTTGTATTTAAGGGTATTTATTTTGCGGCATTTGGGCTATCACTACAACGGAAAAGAACCTGTGATACCATATAGTCGCAAAGTATCGGCAGCATTTTTCGTTTCCATGGCTTACGGCATCATTCCGGCTGCTTTAATAGCGGCAGCTTTGGTTTGGATATATACTTCCAAATTTTTAACCATAGGATTTTTTGGCGTTGCCCTAAACTCATTTTTATACTTTTTATTTTACATAGTTTTGGGTCGAGCCCTTACACGCGTAACATTTACGCCGTATCATGAAGAATGGCGCCTGTTCAACATCTCAACCGACAAAGCCAAAAGGCTGACATCACGTTTTTACTTTTTCATAACACTGATATGTATCTGCAGTTATTTGAGTCACGTAGCGCTTAAATCAGAATATGGTATGGACCTGGTTTACTATATCAATGCGATATCTAATGCGGTAAAAGGGTTAAGTATTATTTTGATTGTAAAAGCGGCCTTCTGGGATGATAGCACATCGCCGGAAACACCTGATTCTTCGGAAGACGATGATGACGCCGCCTTAAAGCCGGAACAAAAAATAACCCTACTGACAAGTATAACATCCATAGCAGTATTTGCCTTGTCATTGTTTGGCTATCAAAAGCTGTCATCTTTTATCTTCAACAATGTCTTAATTTCCTGCATAATAATAGGCGCAATATTTATTGTTCACAAAGCAGTCATAGAGTTTCTGCACCATATTTTACTGATGCAGTTTTGGGTGAGAAATTTAAAATTACGCCGCAAATTGATAGATAAAATCAATTTCTGGTTGACCTTGTGCGTTAATCCGATATTTATTTTGGTCGGCATATTTGCCTTATTGTCATTATGGGGCGTATCAACAGATTTACTGTTGCAGAGTTTCAAAAAGCTGTTGTTTGGCTTTAAGGTAGGAGATGTAGAAATATCTGTGGTAGCCATTATTTTCGGCATAGCGGTATTTTTCGGAGCCTTAACGATTGGCAAAATGATAAAAAACCGGATAGTTAATAATGTTTTAAACCATATGGAAATGGATGAAGGCATAAAACACTCGTTAGCATCAGGCATAAGTTTTGTAAATTTTGTAATAGCGGCGATATTGGCGGTATTAATGATGGGTGGCAACTTAGGCAATTTAGCCTTAATCGCCAGTGCACTTTCCGTAGGTATCGGTTTAGGTTTGCAAAACATAGTCAACAACTTTGTATCCGGCATAATTTTGTTGTTTGAACGCCCGATAAAGGTTGGTGATTGGGTTAAGATAGACGGAGAAGAAGGCAAGGTTAAGCAAATTAATATCCGCGCGACAGAAGTAGAAACATTTAACAAGACGAGTGTTATTGTACCGAATGCAACCTTGCTGTCCACATCGCTACGTAACTTGACACATGGCAACAACTGGCTGCGTTATCCGATAAAAGTCGGTGTGGCTTATGGTTCAGATGTCGAAAAAGTCAAAGAGATTTTGCTGGAATGCGCACTCGCACAAAAAACAGTTTTAAGAGATCCAGCACCATATGTCTTGTTTCAAGATTTTGGCGCCAGCTCTTTGGACTTTGAGTTAAGAATATATGTGAAAAATATATGGGAAGGTTGGAAAACACCGAGTGAAATACGCTATGCGATAAACAAACGCTTTATAGAAGAAGGAATAGAAATTCCGTTCCCGCAGGTTGTAGTCCACCATGGAAGCGAAGTTTCAGCCGAAACGGAGACCCAGTTCTATGCCGCTAGAAAGAAAGCCGCTTCGCCGACCGCAAAAGAGAGTGACAAATAATGTTGATAGATGAATTAAAAGATAAAAGTATATTGCTGTGGGGCTTTGGCGCGGAAGGACAGGGCGTTTTGCGCTTTCTGAAAAAGCGCGGGTTGGATAAAAAAGTTTGCATTTATAATGATAAAGAAACCAATGTTCCGGAAGAGTTTAAGTCCTATCCTGCATATAGCGGAGATGCTTTGGAGAATCTGCTGACAAACACAGATGTGATTATCAAATCCCCTGGGGTGAGCAAATATAAGGACGAGATAATATCAGCCCAAAAGCAAGGGGTAAAAGTTACCTCATCAACGGATTTGGTATTGTCTGAGATAAGATATAAATATCCCAAGCGCAAAATCATCGCCGTGAGCGGCTCGAAGGGCAAAAGCACCAGCGTGAGTGCCTTGTATCATATAATGAGCAAACAAGGATACAAAGTGGCACTGGGGGGAAATATCGGCCGCCCGTTGATAGAACTGTTAGATGAAGACTTTGATTATTTGGTGGCAGAGATTTCGAGTTATCAGGCCTCAGACTTGTCGGTTTCGCCGCATATCGCCATGTTTACGAATTTGTATTATGTACATAGTGCGTGGCATTTAAGTCATGAGAATTATTGCCGTGATAAATTGCATTTGGTTGCGCATCAAGGCGAAGGAGATGTTTGCTTTGTGAATGCGCGCAATCCGGAGTTGATGAAATATGCAGCAGAGATAAAGAATAAAAATATCAGATTTTATGACGCCAAGGACAGTTTTCACGCTGAGGGAAAGAAGCTTTATTATAAAGAGGAAGAAGTTTTGGATATTAACAACCTCAAACTATGCGGTGACCATAATTTGGATAATCTGGCCGGCGTGTTTTCGATTCTCACAGAGCTGGGGGCGGATATCAAACAGGCCGCCAAAGATATGTCAAGTTTTGAGCCATTGGCGCACCGCTTGCAAAATGTTTCGACTAAAAAGGGCGTAACTTTTATTAATGATAGTATATCAACTGCGCCGGAAGCGGCATTGGGGGCGATGAAGAGCTTTGATGATAATATGGTTGTGATTTCGGGCGGCGAGGAAAACACACAAGATTATAGCGAATATGCAAAATATGTTGAGAATAACCCCAAGGTAAAAATGGTAATAACCTTGTACCAGTGCGGTCCGAAAATCGCCGCCAAGATAAGAGAGATTGTGGATAGGAGAGACTTTTCTTTGGTTGAGGCGGAGAGTTTGGAAGAGGCAGTAAACCTAGCTTATTATTGTCTGCAAAAGCAAGGTGGAGGCAAGGTTTTGTTCTCGCCGACATCGCCTTCTTTCGGATTTTATAAAAACTTTATGGAAAGAGGTCAGCATTTTATTGACATTGTGGGTAAACTTGATGTATAAGAGTCGCGATGGCAGATAAACAACGCCGGTTTAGCTCAGTTGGTAGAGCAACGCATTCGTAATGCGTGGGTCGTGTGTTCGAGTCACATAACCGGCACCATTTTTTTAGACCGCAGATGATATGCGGTTTTTTATTGAAAAAATAAAAGCCCCAACCCAAAGCAAGGTTGAGGCACAAAAAGATTTAGACTTAAAGTTTAGATTTTTTGCAGATGTTCTTTCCAATCCCAAGCAGCATAAAGTATTTTTGATTGGTTAGTGTTTGTAGATTTATATTTAGCCAGGTCGATGGCAGAACTCAAAGAAGAATCAGGTTGTTTAAACCAACGTCCGTTTTTGAAAAAATTGACAAGCTCCAATTCAACAAACTCGCCCTCGGTTTTAAGCACACGAGAAACCAAATGTGTAAATTCCCCGTCCTTAAACTTGGTTTGGATGACATAATAACCGATATGAACCGGAATAAGTGCATGTTTTATCGAATTCTGAAGCTTAACAAAAGTAGCCTTGGGTTTTTCCCCGTTTTTATTGGCGATAATGACGCTATGTCCAGCATTTTCCAAACGAATACTTTTTTCCCATAAAGCTGTCAAACCGGATTTTGTTTTTTCTGCAAATAATAATCTTGTTTCCATAACAAATATGTTTAATAGGTTAATAATATAAAAAACAGAAAGATAGTAACACACAAATCACAAAAGTCAAATAATTTTTCCAAAAAAAGACAAAAATATCGATATACTATCCTAAAAAAGAGATAAAAAAATCCCTCAAGCGTAAACTTGAGGGATAACAAGCAAAGCCACAAAAACTATTTAGCTTTCTGCGCTTCATCATCTAATTTTTGACGTAAGTCAGCACCGGTTTTTACATAGTTTCCGACCGCAACGGCAGCCTTTCTAGGCATAGCCAAGCACCCTGGACCGGCAACACAGCCGCCTTCGCAGCACATAACCTCAATCATGTTGTTTTCCGAACCTTTAAGCGCATAACGTTTGAGGAGTTTAAGCGATTCTTTGGTTAAACCGTCAATCGCCTCACATCTTATTTCAGCTTTTCCGTCCACCAAAGATTTAACCGCACCGGCCACGCCTCCGGTAACTGGAAATTGTCGGCCTTGAGCATAAGAAATTTGAGAAAACTCTTGCGCCTCGCAAGTACTAACCTCAATCCCGTCAGCTGCAAACATAGCCCCCATTTCTTCAAAAGTAATAACATAATCAACAAACGGATCGGATTCGGCCTCGACGCGCTTGGCATAGCAAGGACCGACAAACACGGTAACATAATCGGGGTGTTCTTTTTTAACGAGTTCAGCCGCATAATACATCGGCGTATGCGTATCAGACACATAGTGAGCAATTTCGGGAACAGCGGTTTTTGCGGCACGGAAATAAGCGGGACAGCAAGAAGTCGTCATAAATTTCTCACCCTTTTCCATACGTTCAATAAACTCAGCAGCTTCTTTCTGAGTGGTGATATCAGCTCCGACGGCAACCTCAAACACATCGGCAAACCCAAGTTTTTTCATCGCCCCGATAACTTGATTGATAGTTCCGCCGAATTGCCCGATAACAGCCGGAGCCAGCATGGCGGCCACTTTTTTGCCGTCATCTTTAATAGCTTTGAGGACGTCAATCGTTTGATAAGGCTCAACGATAGCCCCGAACGGGCAAGACCGCAAACATTTTCCGCAAGAAATACATTTTTCGTTATCAATATGCTCTTTGCCGTTTTCATCTTTGGTAATTGCGCCGACAGGGCAGGAATCTTCGCAAGGAACAGGCACTTTGATAATAGCATTATACGGGCAGCTGTTAAAACACATACCGCAGTTAATGCAAAGCTCAGGATTGATATAAGCACGATTCTGTTCGGTAAAAGAAATAGCCCCTTTGGGACAATTCATCTGACAGGGGCGAGCAATACAGCCTCTGCAAAAATTGGTAACGACATGCTGCTGTTTCATGCACGCCTGACACGCCATACCGATAACCGAAAGCTTGCTTGGTAACAATTTGTCGCGTTTCAAAGCCTCTTGTCCGTATTCATAGAGAGACTTATTCTTACCTTCTTCATCAGCCGGACAAAAGCCCATCACGGCTAAGGCGATATTTTTGATAATCTCGCGGTCGGTTTCAATATTTTGATGATAAAACATTGCCCCGTCAGGCATAATTTCTTCAGGAATTTTATCGGCGTTTTTGAATCTGTCTTTAATAAAGCTTTCGGCAACTTTAACAATGATTTGGTTACGAATGGGAGCAACATTATTTTTCTGGGGCAGCATCTAAAAATCCTCTGTTGTTAATAACAAAAAAACTGCTAGAATTATATATGGTGAAGAATTAAAAATCAATTATTTTTTTAATTGCGCGGAATCTGAGAATTTAATAAAAGAAATTTTTGTTAGCAAAAAATTAGAAAATTTTAGAATAAAATAAAAAAAAATAATAAGGAAAAAAGATAAACGATGGCAATACAAGGAAAAAACAAGGGCATACTTTCAGAAAAGATTTTGTTAGACACATTGGACCGAGTGGCAAAAAACTCAATGGGTTATACGGTTCTTTATGTGAATATATCAAAGCTAAAACCAAAGAACAGACATCCTCGTTTTGTAAAGGTTATAGCGCGTTTGTTTGATAGCGTTGTCGGAACAACCAAAGGCGTAATGTTTGTCTTAAGTAACGGCGATTTTGCGATTCTGAGTAAAAACACGCCGGAAGAAGTTGTGGATGAAGCTGTAAAAAAATTGCGGGAAGGTTTGCAGGCAGATCCGATACTATCGGAAGAAAAACAAAATTTTGCGCGTGTTTATTCGTTTCCGAAAGAATTTGTAGAGTTCTATGAAAAAATAGAACACATGAGTAATGAAAATATAGCGATGACGCCGGAAAAAGAAAAACGGCCGTTGCAAGCCGGAGAATTGGATTCCGTCGTAATAAAACTGGATGATATGGAAATCGGCGATATCGTAAAAAGACAAAGCGCATTGACCATGATAAATACAAACAGTTTTAAGGTTCTGTTGCAAGAGTTTTTCGTTGCGGTCAAAGATTTGGAACACTTATTTTCCGATAATGTAGATCTTGTAGCGAACCGCTGGTTGTTTCAATATTTAAGTCAAAATTTAGATAAAAAAACACTCTCGGCGTTTAAAACGGCAGAACTGAACAAATGGCCGAGCAATATTAGTATAAATAGTAATTTATCGACAATTTACAGCAAGGAGTTTGCAGAGTTTGCGAAAGATTTTATAAAAGACGACCAGCATATAATAGTTGAAGTACAAATGATGGATGTTCTAAATGATTTGAAATCCTATCATGAGGTCAAAGAAATTTTACATCAGGGAGGGCATAAAATATTACTCGATTCTTTAACACCGACATCATTAAATATGCTTAACATGGATGCACTGTCTCCGGATATGATAAAAATATTCTGGGAGCCGCTAATGGAATACGAGACAGAAAATGACACGGTAAAGAAAGTCGTTGAAAAGTTGGGTGCCGAAAATGTAATTTTAGCCAAATGCGATGGAGAAAAAGCGTTAAAATGGGGCTTATCGCATGGTATAAAATCATTTCAGGGACCATTTTTGGATGAAATAGAAATTAGTCTGATACGCCAAAATTGTCCGGATAAAAATCATTGTAATATCCATGATTGCATCAAGCGACGCCGTATGTTACAAGGTTCCCAACGTAATGGTTGTCAAAACTTAACGCAACTTGAAAAAATATTGTGAGGTTGAGATGTTTTTCTTTTCAAAAAATAACAAAAAGGTTGCGGAAGAAAAAACGGGAGAACAGGAATTATCACTCAACCGCAAAGAGTTTAAGAAGGATATCCTGATAAATGAATATATCAAAAAGTTAGGAGATAAAAAGAGTGAGTATACGGCACTCTATTTATATACCAGCAAGCTGAGTGAAAGCAATCAAAAGTCTATTCAACGCCAAAAATTGATAGAAACCTTTGAGATGGTAACGCATAAATATCGAGGAGAGATATTCGGCTTGCCGAGTGATGATATGGTTGTGATTTTTGATAAAAAGGCGCAAGAAGAAATATTGGCTTGTCTGATAAAAATCCGCTATATATTTCACGATGATGCGTTTTTTAAGGGTAGTTACGATTTAGAGCAGATAGGATTTGTTAAATATTATGAATTAGATGACGAATTCAAAAATGCGATACAAGAATCAATTAAGAATTATGAAGAACAAAATACATTGTCTAAAAAAAGCAATGGTTCATTTGATTCAAAATGGCAGCCGATACAACCAAAGATAAGAAAATTGCGCCGAGTATTAACGCCGACATTGTTAGGCAAGGTACAAAAGGCCTTATCAATGACGGATTTTTCGAGTTTGATAAGGAGGCAATCCGTTTGCGCGGTAATCGGCAAGTCAATGCCTCAAGTATTGTTTGATGAAGTGTATGTATCAATTGCAGACCTAAGAGATATGCTTTTGCCTGATGTAGACTTAACGGCTAATCCATGGTTATTTCAAGATTTGGCAAGTACGCTGGATAAAAGGGTTTTAGACCACGTTGCTCAACATGATGATGGAGCATTGATAAATAATTTTAGTCTGAATTTGAATGTTTCAAGTATTTTGTCTGATGAATTTTTGGCATTTGATGACAGCAATAATACATATATGAGAAATTCAATCGTGTTAGAGGTGCAACTGGTAGATATTTTTAATGATATCAAGGCCTATATGCTGGCCAAAACCTTTGCCCAGTACCGCGGCTACAAAATTTGCATAGACGGCGTAACGGTAGATAAGCTAAAATATATCAACCGTACCAATTTGGGAGCAGATTTAATCAAGATAATTTGGCATAGCAGCTTTATGGATGTGATTAATGAAGACAAACATTTTATGGATTACGTCAACCGAGCCGAGAGGGCGAAAATGATTTTGTGCCGAGTAGATGACCCCACAGCGGTAGAAGTAGGCAATTCTCTTGGAATAAATCTGTATCAAGGCCGCTATATTCAAAAGTTGCTGAGTTCAACGCCCGAAAAGACCATATATAAGTTGAGATAATGAAAATAAACTTTAACGACATTGTAACCGCATTAAAAGGTGAAGTAGCATCGCCGCGTCTGGAAACGCGAATGATTTTGGGACATATTCTATCTCGGGAAAGCAATGATATTTCACCAGAAGAATATGAATTGGATGAAGAGCAGTTTTCCGAACTTAGAGATATAATAAGCAAGCGGTTGTCAAAATATCCGTTGGACAAGTTGTTGGGGGAGAAAGATTTTTACAAATATCGTTTTAAGGTTAGTGAAGATGTATTATCCCCGCGTCCGGACACCGAAGTTTTGGTGGAAGCGGCGGTCAGGTTGGTATCAGAGCAAAAATTACAAACCGTATTGGATATGGGGACGGGATCGGGTTGTATCATATTATCCTTGTTGGCGGAATTTGAGAATTTAACGGGAGCAGCCATAGATATATCGGAAAAAGCATTGGAGATAGCCAAAGAAAATGCTCGGAGGCTGGGCATATCAAATCGTATAAAATTTTATCATCAAAGCTGGTTTAATGAAAAATTGGAGCAAGTTTTAGGTGAGAGATATGACATGGTAGTTTCCAACCCTCCCTACATAGCCACTTCGGAGATAGACTGGTTGGAAAGAGATGTTAAAGACCATGACCCGAGACTAGCCTTAGACGGAGGAGACGACGGATATAAACACTATCGACAAATAGCAAAAGCGGCTTATGGATTGTTAAAACAAGGAGGGTATATCTTGTTGGAAGGAGGAATAAACCAAGCCGAAGAAATAAGAAAAATATTTGAAAACGAAAATTTTGAGCATAAAGAAACCTGCATGGATTTAGCAGGCATAAAACGTTGTATAATTTTAAAAAAATAGATTGCAAAATAAATATTTTTATGTCATAAACAAACACGGAGTGCATTTTTAACAAAATTGAGTTTGCACTTTAGATTTACTCCGAACAATTTCTTTTTTTATAGAGGCGGATGCAAGTAAAAGAATTGCATCTAACATCAGGTAAAGTATGAAAAAAATAAACAATAAGTACCGTAACAATAATTTTGGTAACAGCCAGATTTATTCTTTGAACTATAAATTTGATTCAACATCGCCTGCCGGAAAGATTAATGGCACGGCACTTGATTTAATCAAGAGATACAATGAACTAGCCAAAGATGCGATGAGCAACAATGACTATATAACAGCGGAGCTCTATCGGCAATATGCGGAGCACTATCGTAAAATAGTTACGGAAATAAATGAGAAAAAGCAGCAGCAAAGACCCCAACCGAATAAAGATATTTTGGTTGAAGGAAATAAGCTAAATGAAGCAGAAACAAATGTTGCCCCGGTATCTCTCAGCAGTGATGCTCCGACGGAAGAAAAGTCGCCGGAGATGGCAGTTTCGGAAGTCGTAGAGATAAGTGCAGAGGAAAATAAACCAAAGAAAAAGTCTTTCACAGTAATAGAAATTTCGGATTCCTCGGTACAAACCACAGAAAAAGCCCCAACGAAGAAAAGGGTTTATCGCCGCAAGACCCAAACTCCGGAAAAAACAGCAGAAACAAAAAATGAAATTGAGCCGGTATCAGCTTCGGCACAGGGCGAATAATAAAACTTTTTTGCGGCAGGAGATACACAATGTATTTTATGACTGCGGCTTTAATAATAGCAATTTCGGCATCTGTAATCACGATTCGAACCCTATGTGCGTATAGTGTATTTTCAGTCATTTTGAAGTGGCTGATTTCATTGTTGATAATTATGGGCTGGTTTGCCCCGCTGATATTGGGAATATTGCGTCGCCATGCTCTTTTGCATGGCGAGGCATTTGCCATAGCGCACAATGTTTTTTACTCATTATTCGGATTTGCATTTATACTGTTCTGTTTATTAATGTTTCGAGATTTGCTATGGTTTTGCGCAGAAGGTATAGGCAAAATTTTTAATATTAAGAAAGATTTTCTAAATCCCCTGAATCCGACATACCTCAATTGGAGTAATTTAGCCGTAGGTCTGATAAGTTTTATTTTGACAATTTATGCCGGTTATGAAGCAGTTAAACAACCCGAAGTTAAAGAAGTTGTTTTACATTCGGAAAAAATAAAACAACCGATAGATATCGTTTTTGTGTCGGATATCCACGCCAACCAAACCACCTCGCTCAAACGCTTAAAAAAATTAGTTTCACAAATCAAGGGTTTGCGTCCGGATATTGTTCTGTTAGGTGGAGATATTGTAGATGACAGACCGAAACGAATGCAAGCTCAGGTTCGAGTTTTGGGAGAGATAAAAGCCAAATACGGAAGCTATATTGCTTTAGGCAATCATGAGTTTTATTCAGGCCTGCCGGAGTGGCTGGTAACATTTCCGGCTATGAAATATGTTTTATTATACAACAGCGCAGCCCATATTCGGGATTTAAATCTATTAATCGGCGGAATACCGGATTACGAAACGACTAAATACGCCGGAATATCGGCAGCTCCGAATATAGCAAAGATTCTAACAGCGGAAGGAGAAGAAAAAGAAACTAATCCGTATAGAATTTTACTATCGCATAGTCCGCGTTTTGTGGAAAAGATGCCGGCAAAGAGTTTTGATTTGGTTTTATCGGGTCATACGCACGGCGGCCAAATATTTCCGTTTCACTATATGGTCAAGTGGGTAAACCACTATCTTGCAGGGTTAAGTGAGGTAAATCAAACCAAGTTATATGTTTCAAGAGGCTATGGCACATGGGGACCGAATATGCGGTTGTTAGCGCCCTCGGAATTGACGCTGATTCGTTTACTTCCCAAAGACGGAAAATAGAAAAATTTTGACCGAGTTATTGATTTTTTGTTCATGCCGTTCTTATATAATATAAATAGAGAGTAGAAAATAAAAAAGGAACGGTGATTTGAGATGGATTTTGAAAAATTAACAACAAAATCAAAAGAGCTATTTCAAGATGTGGTAAATTTGGCAGCGAAAGAGCATCACCAGTTTATCACACCGGAACATTTGCTCTGTGCGATGCTAAAACAAAAAGATTCTCCGGTAAAAGAACTTTTGGAAAAAGCGGGCGTGAATGTAGGTTTGTTGACGAGCAAAGCAGAAGACGCGGTAAAGAAAACACCGACCGTTAGGGGCGAAGGCGTGCAGTCTGTCATGAACCAAGATTTCACCCGAGTAATGATGGAAGCCGAGAAATTAGCGGAACAGGCAGGGGACTCATATGTAACGGTAGAGAGGATATTACAGGCCATAGCGCAGTCAGCCGACACCAAAGCCTATGAGATAATGAAATCATGCAATTTAAATCCTGTAGCCTTAAATCAGGCAATAAATGATATGAGAAAGGGAAGGGTTGCGGATTCGGAAAATGCCGAAGATAATTTTGAGGCATTGAAAAAATATGCCATAGATATCACGGCCAAGGCACAAGAGGGTAAATTAGACCCCGTAATCGGACGCGACCATGAGATACGCCGTACGATACAAGTATTATCGCGCCGCACGAAAAATAATCCTGTTTTAATCGGCGAACCTGGGGTAGGAAAGACCGCAATAGTTGAGGGCTTAGCCAATCGAATAGTGAATAACGATGTCCCCGAAAGCTTGCAACATAAGAGATTATTGGCACTGGATATGGGTGCATTGATAGCAGGAGCAAAGTTCAGAGGCGAATTTGAGGAGAGATTAAAAGCCGTATTAAAAGAAGTAGAAGAATCCGACGGTACCATAATCTTGTTTATAGATGAAATGCACACGATAGTTGGAGCCGGAGCCACGGAAGGTTCAATGGATGCCTCAAATTTACTAAAACCGGCCTTAGCGAGAGGAGAGCTGCATTGCTTAGGAGCCACCACATTAAACGAGTATAAAAAATATGTAGAAAAAGATGCGGCACTGGCGCGCCGTTTCCAACCCGTATTTGTCGGCGAACCGAGCGTAGAGGAAACAATATCAATATTGCGTGGAATAAAGGATAAGTTTGAATTGCACCACGGTGTAAGGATATCAGATAGTGCCTTAATTGCAGCGGCCACATTGTCCAATAGATATATAAGCGACAGATTTTTGCCGGACAAGGCGATAGACTTGATGGATGAGGCAGCAAGTTCGGTAAGAATGGCAATAGATTCCAAGCCGGAAGAGCTGGATGAGTTGGACCGACGAATATTGCAGTTAAAAATCGAAAGAGAGGCTCTGAAAAAAGAAACGGACACCCAGTCCAAATCGCGTTTGGAATTAATCGGCTATGAAATCAGCGGGTTAGAGGCCAAAGCGAAAGTTCTGGAAGAAAAATGGAAAAAAGACAAGCAGGGCTTGGTAGATGTAACCAATATCAAGAATCAGCTAGATAAGGCAAGAATAGAGGCAGACATAGCCAAGCGCGAAGGCAAGTATGAACGAGCGGGAGAGTTGCAATATAGTATAATTCCGACCTTGGAAGGACAGCTGAAAAAAATCGAGGAAGAAACCAAAACCAGCAAAAATCATGCAAGCGAAACCGTAACGGATGAAGATATAGCCGCTGTAGTATCAAAGTGGACGGGAGTTCCGGTAGATAAAATGCTGGAAGGAGAAAAAGAAAAACTTCTGCATATGGAAGAAATCCTATCACAAAGAGTAGTAGGGCAAAAAGATGCAATTACGGCAGTTTCAAACTCGATAAGACGTTCGCGGGCAGGTATTGCCGATGCCAACCAGCCAATCGGATCGTTTTTGTTTTTAGGGCCGACCGGAGTCGGAAAAACGGAGTTATCGAAAGCTTTGGCAGAGTTTTTGTTTAATGATGACAAAGCGATTCTGAGAATAGATATGTCAGAGTATATGGAAAAGCACGCGGTAGCGAGATTAATCGGTTCACCTCCGGGATATGTGGGATATGAGGAAGGCGGATTGTTGACCGAGGCGGTACGCCGTCGTCCATATCAGGTTATCTTGTTTGATGAGGTAGAGAAAGCGCATCCGGATATATTCAATATTCTGTTGCAAGTATTGGATGACGGCCGCCTAACGGATGGCAAGGGGAGAACGGTAGATTTTAAGAATACGATTATCATCATGACCTCAAACCTTGGCTCAGACATATTGACACAGGCGACGGGAGCCGATGACCCGAGAAAGATAAAGAACCAGATAATGGACATAGTCAAAGCGTCGTTCCGACCGGAATTTATCAATCGTATAGATGAAATCATACTGTTTCATAAGCTTGATAAGAATTGTATCAAAGACATAGCAAAAATTATGATAACAAACATCGAAAAACGGTTGTCAGAACATAATATAAAGCTTAAAGTCAACGACGCAGCTTTTGTCTGGATAGTAAATAATGGTTATGATTCGGTATATGGAGCAAGACCGCTGAAACGGCTGCTTAAACTTCAGGTAGAGAATAAGCTTGCGCTTAAGATACTATCTGGAGAGATAGGAGATGATGACACCGCGGAAATCATTGTTGGAAAAGACGGGCAGCTTGATATTGTTAAAGCGAAAAGGAAAAGTTAATAATGTCTTCTGAGTTATTTAAAAAAGCATTTCGAGTCGCACACGATTACGACGTCTCAACGCCGGAGAACAGCGTCGTGCTGTATAGCATCAGCTACCAAAAGAGTAAAGAAAATCGGGACAATGCGTTTGATTACGTCAAACGCCACCCCGGCAGCATGATGATAGAGCACACCGACTGCGGTGCAAAGTTGGTAGAGATGGGTTTATCGAGCAGCGATTGCGGATTATCGGCAGAAGAAATAGCCGACATCTGGGCCATAGCGTCCAAACGCTTTATAGACGCCGCCAAAGGAGAGGTGATTGCCTTTGTAAAAGGAGCCGATCCGCGGAGTGTTTTCCGCAAACAAGAGCTTCCCTCAATATTGGATAACGAAAATATCACGCGCATAAACGGCGAGAATAAGTTCAACTTTGCGCAGAGATTTAAATAGGATAAAAGCAACAAATACAGAGATTCCCTTCGGAACCAAGCCGAGGGGATTTTTTTGTCAAAAATATCTTGCAAAATTATGATTTTTAAGTATACTTACACAGCAAAAATTTATTATTATATCATTTAAATCATTCTGTTATGGAAAATATCTTAGAAAAGAGTTATCGCGATTTGCTCAATGCCGGCTTTTTTCCGGAAGATTTGGTAAGCTACGAGAAAGAAAGGATAAAAGACTTTTTTGCTTCCAAGCCCCAAAATTGTCAGGCTGGAGATTATTTGTTAAAAGACGGAACAACACTCAGAGAAGTACCATCAGATATTTCACAAATTGAAGGTATCTGGTTGTCATCGACGTGTATTGCCTCCCCGCATATACCCGATAAAAAGTTGAATTATGCAGAGGCCAAAAAGTTTTGCATGTCTCAACGGATTCAAAATTTTCCGTTGCACCTCCCCCATAATAATTGGATTCCGATGCTTTTTAAGGAGCGTTTGAAACAAGCCGGATTAAAAGATATGGAAAATGATTATTACTGGTCGTCCGTTTCTTGTATACTCAACGGACAGAAAATAATCGGGGCTTGCAATCCAAGACAAGGGGAAATAACTTTTTTTGATCCTATGGAAGAAATACATTGCTATGCAGTATTAGAACTTTCGGATTGAGTAAACACCAGAAAACAAGGAAAGAACTTGGGTTTAAGAACTCAGGTTCTTTTTTTTTAACTGAAATAAATGCCGGTAACGGAGGCACAGCCAAGAACGACGGCAATAAGCTTTTGAAAAGAGAACTTGTCGGTTTTAAGCAGAATGGAAAGAATAAATAGCAAGAACGCGCGGGTCTGAGCAATGACTAAAACAATGGTCGGTGCGTCATTGTTAAAGCTAATGGTTTCAAAAACATAATAAATAGATTCGAAGCAACCGATAATGAAACAAAGGGAATAAATATTTAAGGGAATATTTGTCTTTTTTATGAGGTGAGGAGATTTATCCTTTCCGAATTTTAGGGCTTGATAAGCAAAATAAGGCACGGCAACGGCATAATAGCCAAGGTTGATGCTAATCTCGTTTGCACCTTTTTGTGCGGCGATTTTAACTAAGTACGGCCCGAACAGATAGAGCAATATGGATAAAGTAATATAAACAAAGCCGATTTTTTTAATTTTTTTTATGTTGTCTTTCCCCTTTTTGAGGCTGCTTTGCGTGAACAGAAAAACCGAAAAGATAAAAAGCGCGAGCATAAACACAAAATAAACCGAGAGGTTAACATACCCCAAAGCCGCATCAATCATAAAAGTCAGGAACAAACAGCTTGCTTCAATAAGGCCGATAAGAGCGATGGGTATATAATGCAGAGACAAAACAAAAAATACATACCCGACCAAAATAAGCACGGAGTGTAAAGCAATATAGAGAAGAGATTCGAGCGGAAAGGCTAAGCCGAAAAAAAGCCCCGCGGCAAATTGGATGATAGCGGCGGTAAGGGCGGTAAGAAACAAAACTTTGTGATAGTTAAAGCGATTAACGGAATAATCCAAAAGCGAGTCACAAAACGTGTTGGCAACACTGGAAATAATGGCGGTATAGCGGTATGGCGTCAAAACAAATCTCACAAAAGTTAAACCGAATATAGAATAAGATAGCCGGAGAAAACGATTTGTAAAGCAAAAAATAAATAATCATAAGGTCGAAAAAAAGTGAGTCAAAGTGAGGAGATATAAATAACAACGCTCGAGGAGCTGTTTTCTAACACAAAAAAGTCCAATGAAAAACATTGAACTTTAAAGCTTTCTGCGGAATAAAAAACATAGAGTTTTCTAACGCTTAGCCACTTTTTTAGATGAAGCTTGAGCAAACATAGACCGGAATTGAGATTTAACCTCGGCAACCTCTTGTTTAAAGCGTTTAAGGTTCTGTCCACTCAAGTTTTCACCTGCGGCAGCTTTAATCTTCAACGGATTAACGCGCTTACCGTTTCGAACGATTTCATAGTGCAAGTGAGGCCCCGTAGACAAGCCGGTTGATCCGACATAACCGATGACCTGACCTTGTTTAACACGAACCCCTGGGCGGATTCCCTTAGCAATTTTGTTCATATGACCATAAGCGGTAGAATATTCGGAGTTATGACGGATTTTAACATAATTACCATACCCGCCGTTATATTTAGCGGTTTGAATAACACCATCGCCGGCGGCATAAATTTTTGTACCTCTGGGAGCTGCATAATCAACACCCCAGTGAATAATCCAACGTTTTTTAATCGGATGTTTTCTTTTGCCGAAAGGAGAAGAAATACGCGCAGCTTGAAAGGCCAAAGGCTTACGATAAAGGGTTTTCTTCATGGCGAAACCTTTTTCATCGTAATAATCGACATTACCGCTTTTATCTTTGTAGCGGAACAGAGCGATTCTGTCATTACGCAGAACAAGAGCTGCATATAAGATATTTCCGGATTTCACCAATTTTCCTTCGGGAGTGAGATATTGCTCATAAATAATTTCGAATTTATCGCCTTTTTTAATATCGCGTCTAAAATCCACAGAATAAGAAAAAATATTAATAAAGTTAGCACTGACGCGGCTGGGCACGCCGGCATTACGCATAGCCGACGAAAGACTTCCGTCAACCACACCGACAGCAGATTTAACCTCTTCAATTAAGTCATCTTTAATGAGTTGAGCCGAATATTTTCCGTCGTCATTTTTGCGAATAATGACTTTCTGCCCGATTTTAGGTTCCAAAGAAATAGAATCGAGAGAGATGAGAGCATTTTTCTGAGTATCAATGGTAGAAGAAATATGTAAGACCTGTCCGGCACGTAGCGATTCGGGCTTATAGAGTGGTTTCACGGCCAAATAAATATCATGAGCATCGTTATAAGACAATCCTTGGTCGGTTAATAACTTGATAAAAGTGTCGCCCTGAGAAAGAGTAATATCTTTTTCAACGGTCTGAATAACATCTTCGGACCGCACCATTCCGAGCAGCTCGCGAATACTGTCAACGGATTTTTGCGGGTAGATAGATGCCGTATTGGGTTCATCAACAAATTCTTCGGGCAAATCATTTTGAGCCTCAAGTTCTTGAGGAGAAAAGATAGAGTTTTCGAGCAAAAGGTAGTCGAGTTTTTCTTTAGGCGAGACGGAAGCACTAACATCATTATTATTAATAAGGGAAAGGATAAAAGCCAAAGAGACGACTATGGTATAAAAAACGTTCATAGCCTTATTTCTTATCCGCGGGTGAATAGATTTAAGTTTGCCCAAAACCTTCTCAATTCCAAGTTTCTGAAAAAGAGCAGAAGTAAATTCAAGGACATTATCTTTTTTATAAAAATTCATAACCAACCAAATTCCGTTGAAACGTTCCGAAAGCCACTATAAAGCATTTCACAATAAAAGGAAGTAGATAAAACATCCATGTGTATAAAAAGGTTAATAGCTTAATTTAATTAAAAAAAATATAATTTTTGAAAAAAAATAAAAAAAAAGCTTGCAAATAGAAATATTATTAGGTATAAGGGAATACGAAATTGATGGGGGCGTAGTTCAGCTGGTTAGAATACATGCCTGTCACGCATGGGGTCGCGAGTTCGAGCCTCGTCGCTCCCGCCAGTTAAAAAAAAGGTCGCAAGAAGCGGCCTTTTTTTTGTATGGCGAGGAAGACGCGCTTGAACTTGCGACCCCGGTCGCGAGCAACACGCGCACCAAACTGACCGACGTCAGTTTGGCGGAAGTGTTGGAAAGACTTAGTTAAATTAGAGGGAGGCGGCAGCCTTCCGAATAATTGTTACAAAGTCTTTGACCGAAGCAAAGTTGTTGAGCATAAGCTTATGCGAAACTTACGACGCAAGACGAGCATCAAAGCTCCCGCCAGTTAAAAAAAAGGTCGCAAAGAGCGGCCTTTTTTTGTATGGCGAGGAAGACGCGCTTGAACTTGCGACCCCGGTCGCGAGCAACACGCGCACCAAACTGACCGAC
>CALXPT010000009.1 GCA_944390355.1 uncultured Alphaproteobacteria bacterium
GGCAGGAATGCGGCCCTCACGACGACATGCGCGCGCTGCCCCCTTACCTGCTGTTTCACGCTTTTGAGCATTAAAAACTAAATCAGCCATTTTTATATGTCCTAAAAAATTGTTATACTAAACTATTTATTGGCCTCCAGGGGTGTCAATAAACAGTTTTTTTATACAACAAAATTTTGAAAATTCAAGCTTTATTTTGTAGTGAGAGGTGTTTTTTTTGATTCTTTATTTTGTATGTGGCTAATTTTGTCTAGAATAGCAAAAGGGGGAATTGTAAGATTAAAAAGTAGCTGTAGGGATTATGAGATAAGAATTGTGGCTGAGGGGAAGATTATACTGCCCCAAGTTTCGGGAAAGCAAAAAAATGAGAGACGAAACAAGATTTAGGTGTAAACTAAGCTAACTGAAAAGAGGGGTAGAAATGAAAGCTAAAAAATTATCAAACAAAGAAAAATTTGCCATAGTTTTAGAAGGCTTAAAAGGAGCCGGAGTTGCGGATATTTGCGCAAGATACGGCATATCGCAAGGCTGTTATTACAAACTTCGGGACAAGTTTTTATCAAACGCGGAAAATGTGTTTGATTTAGGAAAAGCCACGCAAAACGAACAACGGCTTGTTGCCGAAAATATCAGGTTAAAACAATGCGTTGCCGATTTAACTTTGGAGATTAAAAAAATGAAGGTTGATAAGGTGCGCGGAATTTATAAGGTTTGTGAGGAGCGTAACCGTCAAGTCGTGAAGCTCGTCACAAGGCTTAAGTCCGAACATTCGTATTGGTGTTATCGGCGGATTTAAACACACATGGAACATTTTTAATCATCAGACTCTACTATTTGCCGCTTGATAAACTTTGGGCAGTATAAAAAATGGAGAATTTAAAAAGGGAAAACGGAGGCTTGGGTCCTCCGTTTCCTTTTTAACAATAATTTATCTCAACACTTCGGCGTATGAGACTTTACGCCCCAAGCCGAAGGTGAACGTTACAGCCACCTGCAAATTAACGGCGGTTTTGGTCTTAGAGACAGCTTCGCCGTTAATCGACATCTTTGTGTCGTACTGGTACACAAAGCCTCTTAGGGAGAGCCCTAAGTTGTTTGTGTATCCGATGGCTTTTTTTATTTGGACTTCAGCACCTACCAGCCACGGGTTGGGTTTGCTTACGTTGTAGTCTGTGATCGGTTTCCCGTTAGAATCACATCCTTCCAACGTATATGAATATTTAATCTTCTGCGCTCCGGCGAAGGCTCCGAGGCTGATGCCCCAGTCTTTTCGCAAATCTATCGGGTCCCAGAAGGCACCCGCTACCGCGTGGAGGCCGAGTTCGGTTTCCTCGTGGAACTTGAACTGGCGTACACCAGCTCTTAATTCCCAGTGGAAACCTCGCTTTTGCTGTCCGATTATTACTTCGCCTAACGGCTCGGTGGTGCTTAAGCCATCGATGTTAGGTAAGTTTAGGCCGGCACCGGCCCCCAAGAACCAGCCGGTGTATTTCTTGTACGACGGCACGCCATCGTGCATCATTTCTACATACGGCTTGCCCTCCATTTTTTGGGCAAGCTTTGTATAATACGCCTCTGTGCAGGCGGTGGTCTGGTTCTTGTTTTCTTGGGCAGTTGCTGTTGTTGCGCCTGCAAAGCAGGCGATCATGGCGATTAAAGCCATGATGAAAATATTTTTTTTCATTTTTTTTTTGATTAATAGTGAAGAGAGCAAGGGGGAGATTTGTTGTTTTAGCCCCTCGCTCTCGAAAAAAAATTCTTTCCTATCTTATCCTTCATCTGACAGGGCGTAGGATGCTCTGTCTGAAGTTGTTATCATTTTGCACGTTTCGGGAAAGTGTATGATACTCCACCGCGGTTTGAAGTTACGGTATATGTACCATCACCATTGTCCTTGGGTGTACAGCCGATATATGGGCTGTCATAACCGTTGTACACAAATGCCTGCATCGGAACGGCGGCATAGCCTTTGTTCCAAGAGTATGTGTGGTTAACGGTTTCCAAGGTGCCAATCTGTCCGTTCACAAGGGTATTACCCCAAGTGGTGGAAGTTGCCCCGTTGCTGGCGACATGAGTGCCGTCAGCATAATGTGCAATAATGACAATGCCTGACAAACCAGAATCGGTTACAGAAACCGTACAGTCGAAGCTTGTTGCCTCAATGTAATCCTTTTCAGGATTTTCGGGTTCATCCGGTTCTTCTTCTTTCTCAATGGTTTCAACAGCTGTGTCGCTATCGCTAGCGATTTCTACACCGTCTGCATACAACTTACCCGTGAAGGTATAGGTGTTGCTGGTGGCTGTTGATGCGGTTTTGTTAACTTCACCTGTTACGGTTCCGTCAACAGTCAATGTGTAGGTTTCTCCCATATAAGTGATGGGATATTCAGTCTGCAGTGAAGCAGATACCACATTGTTACCGCGGTTGCTGCCAAAGGTGTAATCCTTGGCAGATGTATATGAGAATGAAGAAGCATTCAATGTCAGACCGGTCGGGTTGCCTGCGGCTACCGTCCAGTCGTTGCAGGCTACTACGCTTGTGCTACCGATAATGTCTCGGCTGTCTTCAACAGTCTTGTTCAGCTCTGTTTTGATGCTATGTTTCTCAACATAGTTGAAGTACAGCTTTTTATCGGCGCGAACACCAATTTTTTCAACGAAGTATGTTACTTCGTCTTCGTCCGGTGTTTCTTCTTCTTCAATGGTTTCGATGCAAGTGTCGCTATCACTAGCAACCTCCACACCGTCAGCATACAACTTAGCCGTAAAGGTATAAGTGTTTGCTGTAGATGTTGAAGAAGTGCGTGCTATTTCAGCCTTCACTTCACCTGCGATATTCAAAGTGAATGTCTGGCCGTAGAAGTTAATCGGGTATGAAGTCTTCAGAGAAGCCTTCGCCGTATTTACTCCACGGTTAGAATTAAATGAATAATCGCGGGCAGCATCGTAAGTGATGCTGGTTGTGTAAAGGCTGATGCCTGTGGTCGTTGCGGTTGCCGTCCAGTCGCTGCATGCGATGGCGGAGATTGCTTTTTCGATTGGAGTCGACTTTCTTGTTCTACTATTTTCGGTTACGTTGACCGTGTGGGTCAAAACCTCATAGTAATACAAGTTGCCGTTTTCGACTTTATCCTTTTCAATGTTCGGGATAACTTCGTCAACCGGTTTGTCTTCTTCAATCGCCTTGGTGTATTCAACCTCCTGACTCTTGGTTATGATGGCAGAAGAACCGTTAAACAAAGAGTAGTTGATTAAATCCAAATAAGTCTCAGATGTTTCTGTAGACTTAATCGGGTTAACACCCATCTCAATACCAACTTTTGAAACACTGTATTTTTTATCCCATACGAGGATGTCGAATCCGTCAATATGGTAATAAATATTCTCACGACCCTTAACAGTGGCCTCATGCGTAAAGTCCGCATAAGTCCATGTAGAAGTGTATTCTACATAGTCGAAAGAATAATTTACTTCAGTGTCGCTTGTGCGGCGTACCTCGGTCAGACCGGGGTTGGCGGCGTTATATAGACGGACAGCCGTTGCTTTGCGGCTGTCGAGACCAAACTGGGCAGCCAAAGAGATGTCCATGGCAGTTCTTGTTTCTCCTGCCTTGTTGTACACGATTACCAGCGTCCATTTGATGATACCGCCTTCTTCGTGTTCGTTCTCTTTATATGCAGAGATGATGAAATCATCATCTTCGTCGCCACCACCGATTTCTCCGTTTTCTACCTTAACCAAGGTCAAAGTAGAAGATAACTCCTTGCTTTCAGAACCATAGGTTCCGTTGGCTTTGAAGTTAATCGGGAGACGGTTGCCAGAAATTCCATTATCACTAATGGATTTTTCAGCGATTTCGGCTGCGCAATACTGTGGTTGGAACTCCTTGCCGTTTGGCAAGATAATTGTCGGGTATTCCCAATAACCTGCAAAGGTCATGGTACCACGATTTGTCTTCATTGTTAAGGTGTTCTTCATGCCAGTCAGTGTGATTGTACATCCATACTGGCTGTCATTACGAACTTCTCCTGTTCTTATATTCTCTGCCTTGGATGCAGGAGACTTCGTGTAGGAGAGTTCTGTTACCTTAACCTCTTTATTGGCCGGAGCCTCAAAAGAGTGAGAACGTGTGTAGCTCAGAGTTCCAACAGTTGTCGTTGAGCCGTCGCTCCAGATCTCAGACAAGTCTCCTGACCAGCTGTCGCCGTTCAGTTTTTCATTGATTACGTCGTAATCAACTACTTCCTTGTCATCTCCGTCCGGCGGCAGGATGCTACCACCTTCTTTTGCCACCTTGAACGGTCTTTCAATCGTCAAGGTTCTTGTTTCGTTATCTACAGTGACAATGCCGGAAATGGCTGCCACTTTAACGATGTAATTTTCTTCTTCTTTTACTGTGCGAACATTGGTGCCCTCATATTCATAAGAGACAACGATATCGCACAAATCTGTTTTTGCTACGCCGGCAATTGTCAGCGATGAAACAGATTTTGAAGAAGAGGCTAAGAAAGCGATTTTGCTCCCTGCGCCCCAATCCAAGAATGTTACGGTACCATTGCTGGTCTCGCGAGTTTCTTGTGTTGGGTCAGCGTCGAACAGGTTGGCGTTGTCGGTAGCGACATACAATGTGTCGCGGTAACCAAATGCTACTGCAGCGGCGTTGATGTTGTATTCCGGAGCTGCCATTTGAGTGGTGCCGTCGGAATAAACAATTGTTGCATTGTATTTCAACAAAACGTTGGCGTATGCGCCACCGTCTGCTGCTGCAACAGTATATTCTTCACCGCGTGTCAGTGTAGCGTTTTTTGATGACCATTCAATGTTCTGCACGGGGCAGTCACCGTTTATGTGGTCAACTCTTACGACTGTTTTTTCCGGATCGGGATTTGTGTTCGGGTCATCACAGTCGGTGCAACCGACTGAGTAGTTTAGATCGTCTTCGTTGCCGGTGTCGCAACCGGTCATTGTGAAGACGAACATCATAACTAATGCGCAGAGCGCCATAGTGGCGCTATTCACTACAGATGCGCACGCTGTAGCGAAGTTTTTCATTTTTCTCATTTTCTTAAATTTTATTTATTATTATTTTTTTTGTTTTAGAAATATGTTGAGTCTCAAGTTTCAGGCGGTTTAGGCGTTGAAGCTTGAGATGATTGAAAAATTTTGAACTCCGCTGGAAGCACGTATGCCGCAGAGAATTATGTCGTATTAGTATGATGAACCGCAAACCGAATTTGGCCTGATGTTTGCAACTTCAATATAAAGATAAGATTAGGTCAAAACTTTTTTAATTCATTAATCAAAAATGTTATGAACATAAAATATCTTCCTTCAGATAATTTAATCATAATAACTGAAGACATACTAATTTTTTGTCAATTTTAGAATAACATAAATATTTACAAAACGCAATAGAAAACTTAAATCTTAATGATTGGTTTATATTTTGCGGACAATAAAAATATTTTTATTTGTCAAAAATGAGTCGAAAATGTTTTTTGAAAGTCCCAGCTGCCAAGCCTTTGCCCTAATGAGCGGATTTTTACACGACCTCTTTTAAACTTAGTCGCTTGAAAATATACAAAATATTGTAGAATCCTAGACTCAAAAAATAGGCGTCTAAGCGGATGAAACGAATCGGAAAAATACTAATTTTTGCTAAAATCGATTCTTTTTGCCCCCTAAACCCCCTTTTCGGATTCGTGCCTTGGCTCTTTTGCCTCCCCGTTAGGCGATGTTTGTGTGCCTCAATTGAAAATTTTTCTTGAAGAATCTTGAATCTTGTTATAAATTCGTGCCAGTTTGATAACTGTATTGACTGCGAATCAAACTCGTCCGCTCGTGCGGCTCGGCGGATATCCGCTCGGTCGCCTACCCGCGGGAAGTCTGTAATTGCAGTCTTGTTTTAACTTATTAATAAAGCGAATAGGAGCTATATTGACCATGAGTAAATGGGTTTATACATTTGGTAACGGTAACGCCGAAGGCGATGCCACCATGCGCAATCTCCTCGGCGGTAAAGGCGCTAACCTTGCTGAAATGAACAAGGTCGGCTTGCCCGTGCCCCCTGGATTTACTGTAACTACTGAAGTTTGCACTTATTATTACAATAATAATCATACCTATCCGGCCGACCTTAAAGAACAGGTTAAAGAAGCCGTCGCAGGTGTGGAAAAAATTATGGGCAAAAAATTTGCCGATGCCGAAAACCCCTTGCTCTTCTCTGTTCGTTCAGGCGCAAGAGTGTCAATGCCGGGGATGATGGATACCGTCCTTAACCTCGGTTTGAATGACGAAACCGTTAAGGCTCTCGCTAAGGCTTCCGGCTCTGAGAGATTTGCTTATGACTCTTATCGCCGCTTCTTGCAGATGTTCTCCGATGTTGTGCTCGGTGCAGACCTCGAACTCTATGAAGAAGCTCTCGAAAATATGAAAAAATCTAAAGGCTATAAGTCTGATACCGATTTGACCGCCGAAGATTTGAAAGAACTCGTTAAACAATACAAAGAAATTGGTCAGAAAATCGGTAAAGTCGTACCGCAAGATCCTTGGGAACAACTCTGGGCCGGTATCGGCGCCGTGTTCGGCTCTTGGATGGTCGACCGTGCTATCACTTATCGTAAATTGAACAATATTCCAGGCGATTGGGGTACTGCCGTTAACGTGCAGACCATGGTATTCGGTAATGCCGGTGATGACTGCGCTACCGGTGTTTGCTTCTCTCGCGATCCTGCTACCGGTGAAAATGTTTATTACGGTGAATACCTCGTTAATGCTCAAGGTGAAGACGTTGTGGCCGGTATTCGTACCCCGCAACCGATGGGCTCTAAAGGCGATGGTACTTCTTTGGAAGAAAAATGGCCTCACCTCTATAAAGAACTTGTTGATGTTCGCAATAAGCTCGAAGCTCACTACAAAGATATGCAGGATATGGAATTCACCATTCAACACGGTAAACTCTGGATGTTGCAATGCCGTAACGGTAAACGTACCGCTCAGGCAGCCGTTCGTATGGCTGTGGAAATGGTTGAAGAAGGTTTGCTCACCAAAGAAGAAGCTATTATGCGCGTCGGGGCTGACCAATTAGACCAACTCTTGCACCCAATGCTTGACCCGAAGGCTAAGAGAGATGTTATTGCTACCGGTTTGCCGGCTTCTCCTGGTGCCGCTGTCGGTCGCGCCGTGTTCAACGCCGCTGATGCTGAAGCTTGGGCCGCTAAAGGTGAAAAAGTTATCCTTATCCGTAACGAAACTTCTCCGGAAGATATCGGCGGTATGCACGCTTCTCAAGGTGTTATCACCGCTCGCGGCGGTATGACTTCTCACGCTGCCGTGGTTGCTCGCGGTATGGGTACGCCTTGCGTTTCCGGTTCTCACGAAATTCATATCGACTACTCTAAAAAGACTATGACAACCGATAAAGGTGTTGTTATCAATGAAGGCGATTGGGTTTCTTTGGACGGTTCTAAAGGTCAAATCATTAATGGTAAAATGCCGACCGTTGAAGCTGATACAAACTCCGGTGACTTCGGTAAATTAATGGGCTGGGTGGATGAAATCCGCACAATGGAAGTTCGCGCTAATGCCGAAACTCCGAAAGATGCTCAACAAGCTCGCGAATTCGGTGCTCAGGGTATCGGTTTGGCTCGTACCGAACATATGTTCTTTGATGCTGACAGAATTCCTGATATGCGTGCCATGATCCTTTCTGAAACAGAAGAAGGTCGCCGCGCCGCTTTGGCTCGTTTGTTGCCGTATCAAAAGCAAGACTTTAAGGCTTTGTTCAAAATTATGGACGGTCTGCCGGTTAATGTTCGTTTGCTTGATCCGCCTCTTCACGAATTTTTGCCGCACACTGATGCTGAAATGCAGGAATTGGCTAACAAGATGGGCATGACACTCGAAAAAGTTAAACAACGCGCCGCTTCTTTGCATGAAGCTAACCCGATGCTCGGTCATCGCGGTTGCCGTTTGCCGATTACTTATCCGGAAATTTGCGAAATGCAAACCCGCGCTATCTTGGAAGCCGCTTTGGAATGCCAAGATGAAGGTATTAAGGTTTTGCCTGAAATCGAAGTTCCTTTGACAGGTTCTAAGAAAGAGCTTGATATCGTTAAAAACATTATCGATACAACCGCTGAAAAAGTATTCGCCGAGAAAGGCAAAAAGATTAAGTATGAAGTCGGTTCTATGATTGAGTTGCCTCGCGCTGCTCTTCAAGCTGACGAATTGGCTAAATCTGCCGAGTTCTTCGGTTTTGGTACAAACGATTTGACCCAAACAACTTTGGGTATGAGCCGTGATGATACCGGTGCTATTCTTGATGAATATCGCGCTCGCGGTGTTTATGTGGCTGATCCGTTTGCATCTATTGATGTTGATGGTGTTGGTATGCTCGTTAAAATGGCTTGTGAAAAAGCTCGTAGCACTAACCCGACCATTACACTCGGTGTTTGTGGTGAACATGGCGGCGATCCGGCATCTATCAACTTCTTCCAGACTTGCGACATGAACTATGTTTCTTGTTCTCCATTCCGTGTGCCTGTTGCTCGTTTGGCAGCAGCTCAAGCAGCGGTGAAGTATGGAAAGAGTAAGGCGTCTAAAAAGGCCGCATAATTAAACTGTGTATAACGGGCGACTAATACAGATTTTGCGGATAGGAAAAATGCTCACCTACTTCTATGTAGGCTCCGCTTTTTCCTTCCTGAAATCTTATTATTCGCCTCGTTCTCCACAGTTTAAGTCATAGAAGATTTATCTAGCGGTTATTTAGAAATCACTCTATCTGACTCGCTATCTGGATTTTTTGAAGATTTATTTAGAGGCATTTCTCGTAGCTAGAAATGCCTCTATTTGTAACTGTTCTACCCAGTTTTAAGTCGTATAAAAGCTCGTATAACGGGCGACTAATACAGATTTTGCGGATAGGAAAAATGCTCACCTACTTCTATGTAGGCTCCGCTTTTTCCTTCCTGAAATCTTATTATTCGCCTCGTTCTCCACAGTTTAAGTCATAGAAGATTTATCTAGCGGTTATTTAGAAATCACTCTATCTGACTCGCTATCTGGATTTTTTGAAGATTTATTTAGAGGCATTTCTCGTAGCTAGAAATGCCTCTATTTGTAACTGTTTTCCCCAGTTTGGGAAAAGTTTGTATAACGGGCAACTAATACAGATTTTGCGGGTCTCCGCCATCCTCACGTACTAGTTTGTACGCTCCGGTGTCGTCGCCCTAAAATCTTATTATTTGCCTCGTTCTCCGAACTTTTGGAAAAGTTTGTATTACAGGCGACTAATACAGATTTTGCGGATAGGAAAAATGCTCACCTACTTCTATGTAGGCTCCGCTTTTTCCTTCCTGAAATCTTATTATTCGCCTCGTTCTCCACAGTTTAAGTCATAGAAGATTTATCTAGCGGTTATTTAGAAATCACTCTATCTGGCGCGCTATCTGGATTTTTTGAAAGTTTGTTTCGAGGCATTTCTGTAGCTAGAAATGCCTCTATCTGTAACTGTTCTCCAAACTTTTTGTAAAGTTCGTATTACGGGCTACCAATAGGAAAAATGCTCATGGTTTATAAAAAAAAAGAGATTGCTAAACAATCTCTTTTTTTGATTTAAGAAGTTTTGATAAGTTCAAAACGCAACTCATGTTCATATATAGCGGAGAGGATGGCGACTTGGTGTAATGAAAAAGATTTTCCGCTTTCTATCAATTTAATATTTTTTATTGATACGCCGCTTTGGTGGGCAGCTTCCGAAAGAGTTAATTTTTTCTCGGTTCTTAATAAGCGTAATTCAAGGCCGATTATACGCCGCATCAAAAAAATTTTGTCTGCCGTATTTTTAGTTGGATTCATTTTCAGCTCCTTATTTTTTCATGTTTTTTATAAAAACACCTGCCTTTAAATTGTGTATAATGGTCAACTAGGGTGTTGTCTGCGGGTCTTGAAAAATTCACGTACTGTTTTGTACGCTAAAATTTTTCTCGCCCTTGACGCCTACTATTTGACGCATTCTCCCCAATTTAATAAATAAGGCAGGCGGAGCTAAACAACTGTCATACCACAGTCGCCGTTATTCAATATATTACCGGCACTCCGCCTTTTCCAGCGGAGGATTTATTGGCATGAAGGTGTTGTTTAGGCACCGTCGGCTACCTCTAACCGACATTCTTATAATAAATCCAAAAAAACAGATTGCAAGGAAAAGTTTGTATAACGGGCAATTCATACAGATTTTGTAAATGTTTGGATGTGGGTATCTCTAAAAATGATTTAATATCAAAATTGTTGACAAAATTAAAAAAGGTGTTAGGTTAGTCGTGTGAAATTTATTATTGTTAAACATTAAAATTATTTTTTATGGATGTATTTATTATTTGTTTAATTTGTGCGGCTCTGATGTTCGGGGTTGAATACTTCGGGCGGCGGCACATGCGGCTTTTTAAGCTAAAGGCTGAGAGCCAAAGTGGTGAAGATATTGCTTCTGCGGTAGACCAAGTCTATTATGGCGGAAAAGAGTCCGATAAAAGCGAAGCAGAGCGATTGCGAACCCGAAAAATTAAATATGTGCTTTGGGCACTCATTATATTTTTGGGGGTGGCATCAATCGTGTTTGTCAACTTTAAAGACCAATGGCTGGGCGAGTGGAAATCTTTTTTCTCTTCGGAAAACAAGGTCGAAGTCAAGGCTCCCATAACTAAGGCGGATGATTATTCTTTATCTGTTTGGGACTATTTGGCGGCTCAGTTTAGCTATGAAAAGGCATATAGGTATTATGGTATAAAAAAAGTCTTGGCGTATCGTGAGGTTTTGGCAGAATGTCAAAAATTAGAAGAAGAGTTAAAACAAGAAGCGAAAGATTCTAATGAGGTAGAAAATTTTCTCAAAAGAGCAAGATTAAAAGAGTGTAAAGCTGAATTGGATATTGCTCAGCAGAATTTGCAAAATTTTGATGTATTTATGTATGATTGGAAGCTTTATTTGAAGTTAAATTGGCTTATCTTGGCTCTTTTATTGATTGGCGGGGCGGATTTGTATTTTACCCTTAAAGGCGACAAGAAGAATAAAGGCGACAAAGCTAAAAATATTTGGAGTGATTGTTGCGCAGTTTTGTCAATTATTGTCGCGTTTGTCGGTGTTTTCTGGCCTTTTATTTTGTGGGTGCATAAATATCAATGCGGTATGATATTTACCTTCAAAGATGTTATCGGGATTATCTTAACCGTGTGGTGTTTTGTCTTCTTTGTGAAACATGCTTCCGAGCTAGATTAAAAAACGAAGAGCGTTGTTTGAAGAAAAACAACGCTTTTTTGGTGTAAAATTCTTTTGTCTAATATTTTTGTTGACAAAAGACGAAAAGTTTAATATCGTCGGAGAAAGAAGTTTATTATTGTTTCATTATTAAAAAAAATAGCAATGAGAAGAACGGATGATTGCTTTATTGAAGAATTGGTTGCGGAAACTTTGAGTGAGAATGTTTCTTCCGAACAGAAAAAACATGAACATGATGAGGCAAGACAAACGCAAGGGGATTATTCCGCTAATATGAAAAGGGTCGGGATGTTTTATTATGCCGAAGAAAAGTTGTTTTCGCCTTTTTTATTGGCAGGTAAAGTTGTATCCGGCGTTGTGGTCTATGTTGATGAAAGCAGTCAGCACGGTTTGATTGCTTCATTGCGTCAAAAAGTTATGCAATGGTCCCGCGATTATTTCTTTATTGAAGTTGATGAGGGAAGCGGTATTGCAAATACGGCTCTTATTAACAAGATTGCGCGGAGAATGCGGTGTTATGCCGATGCTGCACAATATTGTTTTGCTTTTGCTTTAGACGGAATTAAGGCCGGCGAGGCTTTTTTGCCCAGTGAACAAGAACTTGAAAAAGTTCGTGTTAATCTTGAAGAGGTTAATCATGCTTTGCGGCAAATCAAAAGAGCGGATTTGTTTGATGATGTTTATTATCTTTCATCGACCACTCGTACCAGCGGCGGAGCCGTACGCATGAATTTGTTTAACGGTGATGTCAGATGTGATGTGAAGAATTATGTCGGGCATTGTGTTCGTCCGTTTATGGCTTTTTAATATTGTTTTTATGTCCGGTTGGTTTTTATACCTGCCGGATTTTTTTGTATCTATAAACAAAATTGTTGACAAAACAAAAAAAGGTGTTAGGTTAGTCGCGTGAAATTTTATTATTGTTAAACTTTAAAATTATTTTTTATGGATGTATTTATTATTTGTTTAATTTGTGCGGCTCTGATGTTCGGGGTTGAATACTTCGGGCGGCGGCACATGCGGCTTTTTAAGCTAAAGGCTGAGAGCCAAAGTGGTGAAGATATTGCTTCTGCGGTAGACCAAGTCTATTATGGCGGAAAAGAGTCCGATAAAAGCGAAGCAGAGCGATTGCGAACCCGAAAAATTAAATATGTGCTTTGGGCACTCATTATATTTTTGGGGGTGGCATCAATCGTGTTTGTCAACTTTAAAGACCAATGGCTGGGCGAGTGGAAATCTTTTTTCTCTTCGGAAAACAAGGTCGAAGTCAAGGCTCCCATAACTAAGGCGGATGATTATTCTTTATCTGTTTGGGACTATTTGGCGGCTCAGTTTAGCTATGAAAAGGCATATAGGTATTATGGTATAAAAAAAGTCTTGGCGTATCGTGAGGTTTTGGCAGAATGTCAAAAATTAGAAGAAGAGTTAAAACAAGAAGCGAAAGATTCTAATGAGGTAGAAAATTTTCTCAAAAGAGCAAGATTAAAAGAGTGTAAAGCTGAATTGGATATTGCTCAGCAGAATTTGCAAAATTTTGATGTATTTATGTATGATTGGAAGCTTTATTTGAAGTTAAATTGGCTTATCTTGGCTCTTTTATTGATTGGCGGGGCGGATTTGTATTTTACCCTTAAAGGCGACAAGAAGAATAAAGGCGACGAAGCTAAAGATACATGGAGAGATTTTTTTTCGGTTTTGTCACTTATCGGTGCGATTATCGGTGTTTTCTGGCCGGCGGTTTTGGTGTTGTGTGAATATCAATGCGGTATAATATTTGCCTTTAAAGATGTTGTGGGTATTATTTTGGTCATTTGGTGTTTTTATTTTTGGTTGGAAAATTAGATTGAGAAGAGAAAAAGCGTTGTTTGAAAAAAAACAACGTTTTTTTTGTTTTTTTAAATTAAAAATTAAGGCTTTGGAGTTATCATGGGTTATTATTTCGGTTAGGAGATTTTTTAGATGAAAAAATTTTGGTGGGTCGCGGTGTTTGCCGGTGTAATCTTGAGTGGCTGCGGGCAGGGCGATAAGGTTGAAACAAAAGAAGTTAAGTTTGAGATTAATGAACCCAAAACACGGGTATCCTTAAGTGTTGATTTTCCGATGGAGGCTCAAAATCCGACGTTTTTGAAACAGTTGCAAAAGGTGGTGAATGTGCCCTTTATCGGTGCTCACAATAATCCTAATGCGGCTCTTGATATTGAAGAAAATTTGAAGAGTGAAGCTGAAAATTTTGCAGCAGCCGCTAAGCAAAATGTGCAGGAATTAAACAAGCTCGGTATTGAAGCTTCGGGATATGCCGAGTATATCGGTGAAATGCGCAAAATTGCCGATACGGATGGTTTTGTTACTTATGCCAATTTCGGTTATGTTTATACCGGCGGAGCTCATGGTGCCTCTTTTTGGGACAGCTGGGTGGTCGATAAAAAAAGCGGTGATGTGGTGTCGGATGATTTGCTCAATGTACAGACAGGTGAACCGGAGTTTAAGGAAATCTTGAAACAAGGGGTGATTGCTTATTTGGCGGAGCGTAAGGGAAGTAAAAGTTTTAATCCCGAGCAGTTGCAAGATGAGTTGCTGGATGTGGTTAAGGCCGATGATTTGCCTTTGCCCGCCGCTAAAGCCTTTTTGTTAGATGACGGGGTCGGGTTTGTTTACGGTGAATACGAAATTTCGTATTATGCCAATGGTAATATCGCCTTTGTGGTGCCGTTTGATAAAATGAAACCTTATTTAACCCCTCAAGCTTGGGCTTTGGCCGAAAAGGGAAAAAAAGCTCAACAGATAAAGCCTTTTTTCTTTAATTAATCCGTTGGTTCGCTTGGGGTAATAATTTTGTAATAAATCAGGTATATAAAGTTTTATATAGAGTTGAATTTTTTACGGAGATGTTCAATGCACAAACTATGGACGATGCTTTTGGTCGGAGCGGCCGGTTGCTGCGTTATGACAAGTGCTCAATCGGGGTATGCGCAATTTGAGGTTAATGAGGCGTTGTTGGATAAAATCGAAAATGCCGAGTTGATGAAAAATTTGGCAAATGATGCGGAGACCGAAAATCAAACGAGTTCCGATGAATCTAAGGACGGAGCGGTGTCTGAATCTGCTCAAGATGAAAACCAGAAAGAAAAAAAATTTGAGGTTTTTGCTTTCGGCCGCGGTTTTGACTGCAAGGATCCGTTCGGATTTGCGACGTCTTCCGAAGATGTTTGCTTGAAAATTTGTCCGAATCGCGTATTTCAAAACGGTATTTGTCAGCTGAAGGAATGTCCCGAAGATAAGGTTTTTCGCGGAGAGGACGGCTCTTGTTCGGCGACACCTCAAAATGGGGATGATACGCTTGATAAAGTTAACGCCGAAATGAACAAGCTTGATGCCGAACTCAGTGTTTTGGCAGGGGGAGACAATGTTGATGTTTGTCCCGATACGCATCCGTTGCTCAGTTATGGGCATTGTTATCCTTGCGACTACAAATACGCTTTGCGCGTCGATAAAAAAGATTTGGCTAAATGTTCTGATCGCATTTTTGTTATGAACGGTTGGGATGATAAGGCCGATGTTGTCAATAGTTATGCGCCTTGTCCTGAAAATGAACCTTTGCGCGCGTGGAACGGTGAATGTTTCTCGTGTGATTATCAGGGCGAAGTTCGGGTGATGGATGAGTGTTCCATTGTCGATTTAGCTTGTGATGTGTGTAAAAATCGTGTGATTTTCCCGAAAGGGTCAATTAACCGTGTCAGTGTTTTGAAATGTCCTGAAGATAAGCCTTTGATGGATAGCAAAGGTGCTTGTCTGCCTTGTGACGTGGATCTTGATGTTTCTGTTAACGGACTAAAAAATCAAGATGCTGCTTGTGTTTCCGCTTGTCAAGACAGCCGTGTGTTGTTTAATGATATTTGCGCTTTTAAAACTCCTGAAAATGAGCAACGACAGGTCGCTTATTATACAACTCTTTATCAGACTTTTAAAAATGCCGTTGCTTGGCAGAAGGTTGATGAAGATGTTTTTAAAAATAAGTTTTTGTATGAAGAATTTATTCCCATTAACGTTACGGCTCGTCCGATTTTGATTAGCTCTACTCAGCGACTTAGAAAAAATGAATTCGGGGTGGCTTTGAAACAAGATTGTGCGGTTGCGCGAAACAAAGATAATATTTTGATTTTGCAATGTGGGGATGCCGCTTCTCCTCAGCCACAGACTTATTCTTATACTTTTGAAGAATGTAATCCTAAAGCCGGATGCCAGTTCGGTGGTAAGTGGCTGGTACGAGAGAGTGTTTATTCTTCTGCCGGCGAGGAAACGGAGAGTAATCTTTATTTGGTGAAGTAATAAATTCGGGGTGCTTTATGCACTCCTTTTTTTTGTTTTTTTCTCTATTTGATTAAATAGTAAGTTGTGTTTAACAATTGGTCGGAAAGGTTGTATTTGTATTCCGAAACCATCCAATCGGCGCGATAGGGACAGCCTGTCTCTTTTATACAGGGTGAAAGATAGTAATTGTAAAAATTATAGGTATCAATATCATCGTTAACGTAGATGTCAAAATTTGTTTCACGGCAGATGTAGGTGATGTGATTGACTTTATTTAGTATAAGTCGGCAAAATATTTTATCTGCAGGATGAGGATTGTTTTGTGTGAAAATTCCTTGCGGTGATAGTTGGGTTTTTAGAGCCTTTTTTGATAACGGTGATAATGGCCGGTTAAATAACGGGTTTGCAAATTCATCATTGTATTCGTTATCAATTGTGCGGGCCTGAATTGAGCTTGTAGCTAACAATGTGCAAATGAAGCTTAGTATGATTGATATTTTCATATTGTTTTCCTAGCATTTTGTTTGCACTATTATGATACAAAAAGTTGAATTAAGACTTAACGCTATTGGCTTTGCTATTGACAATGTATGGAAAAAAGAATACTCTCCTGCCTGTTTAATTTAATTTTATGTGTTTTTTTATTATCAATTTATAATTATGAAAAAAATAGTTATGGGTGATGTATTTTCTGCTTTGCGAGAAGATATGAAATTGATTGAGGGTATCAAAGCAAACTCAATCGTGAAAGTTGACGATGATTTGCGTTTGTTGTTTGGAACTTTGGCTCGCGGTTTGTATGCTCATTTGCAATCTTATCAGCAAATGTGGAAAGTTGATGACATGCTTTCTTGTCTTTCTTTAGAATCGGTTAATTCTTTGTTAATCTCTTGTGAAGGAGACAATAAATGTGTGGCTGAAATTCAAAAAAATCAGCTCTTGTATCGTGAAATGGGGCGGGTTTTTTGGTTGCGTGAGAAATTTAACAAATTGGTTGCCGATATTCAGGCCAGAAAAACTATCTTTGAAGATTTGTGGTGGAAGAAGTTTCCTCAAAATTATGAACAGTTTACTCTTCTTCCTTGTGAAGCGGCTTTGAATTTTTTGCATTTGCTCAGCGTTAGTTCGGTGCGCTTAGGTAAAAAGGCTGATGTTATTTTAACGGTTTTTTGCGATTTTTGGCGCGCGGCTCACAGAGATTTGAGACTTGAAAGAGCTTTTCTCCGCTTGTTTCGTACAGAGGTGTTTCAAAACGGTCTTTGGTATTGTGCCAATTATGCTCATATCGAAGATAATTTGTTTTGGGTGGCTCAGCGTGCCTATGAACAATATTTGCTAGGGCGCAGAGAATTGTATGATATTTTGATTGTGTGGCAGGAATATTTTAAGGCCAAGAAACAAGGAATGTTATCAGAAAATTTGGCGGCTCAAATCAAGTGTGGTTTGATGCCCGATATGTAAGAATTATGCCAAAACAGTCGTTTTCTCTAACGGCTGTTTTTTTTGTTTTGACTTTTGTCTAAAATGTGCTATATTGCGTTCCGTGTTAATTATTTTTATGTCAAACATATAACTATGAAAAACTATGTTCCAAGAAATTTGCAAAGAGTACAATGCTCTTAAAAGTCAGCGAATACGCTATTTTAACAGGCATTTCGAACTGGAAGATGCTACTTTGCGTGCCGAGTTTTTGTGCCGTATTGACTGCCTGAATACGCAGTTGGCAGGATTGCAAAATAAGTTCAAGGAAAATTTTCCGGATATGAAACGAATCTTGAGTTATCATATTCCGGCTGTTGAATTATCAGCTCTTTGGCGAGCTTTGCTTGAAAACTCCGAGCTTTGTGCCGGTATTGAACTCAAAATTATGGACATCATCTCAGAGGTTGGGTATTTGCAAGAGCCTATTAAAGAGGCGGATGCTGTTTTTGTTGTTCATCTACTTCCGGAAATGACTAAGGTTCTTAAAACACCGGAGATGGTTGCTTTTTGTTTTGAGCAGGTTAACGGTTATCCAAAGAAAATTTGTGGTTTTGTTCGGTGGCTGCGTTCCGAATCGTTTTCGGGTGAGGTGGTGCAAGACGTGAAAGAGTTTGTTTCTCGTTTGAGCAGCTATTATCGTCGACAAGGTGTTCTTACTTTGGCTCAGGTAAAGTTGTTGGAAATTTGCGTTAATTGATTTTTTTGTTTTATTTTATTTTTTATTTATAATTATGGATATCAAAAATTTTAGAAATGAGTATGCCGAGTTGGTGTGCTCTTACGGTAACCTTAATGACGTTGGCGATGATTTGGGACATTCTCCGCTGAAAAAACGCTACAATGCCTTGCTGGATAATACTTCAAGAAAAATGAAGTATATGCAGTTTGCCTTTTTTAGGCAATTTCCCAAGAAAATGGCTGATTTTAAGAAAACGGTCGTTTTGCTCGGAGATAGCGAAAGATTTGCTAATGTCGTTCTGCTTATGAAGGAATTTCCCGAGCTTTGCGAAGGAATTGAGATGAACCTGCTGGATTTTATCCTCTATTTGTGGAAAAAAGAGAATGAACTTTTTGCGCAAAACGCAGATAAAATTCTGGCTTGTTTTTCAATCAGGCAGGTTTGCTCTTATCTTTATATCAATTTGGATTTTTATCCGGATATGGGATTGGTAATTGGCGATTTGTGGAAACAAGAAGTTGATGAGAGCTTGAAAAATGAAATTTGTTTGTTGATGTGGGTGGTTAGTGCCGAAGTGGAACGGCCAACGCCGCGGCAAGTGGATTTTTTGAAGCTTTTTGAGTAAGTGAAACAAAGTTTTTGGAGAGGTCGAAATTTTCGACCTCTTTTTTTGTGAAATTTATTGACAGAAAATATTTTTGCTGTACTCTACCCACGATATTTTATTTTTATTCATTATAATTTATATATATTATGAAAGAGCATAGATTAGCCAGTAGTTATGGTAGACATGTCTGTTATGGAAATTCTGCAGTGAGTTTATCCGGCAAGATTGGCAAAGCGATTAAAAAAGAAAATGAAGTTTTTCTGAAATCACATGAGCTGGTGGCGGATTTTGTGAAAATGTATCTTACGGACTATTGTGTTTTTCACAATGTTCATGACGGAGCGGTTTTGCAAATTTGCGTTCCGGCCAAAAGAATCCAAGCTTATACCGAAATTTGTGCCGGTAAGGGATGCGCGGGAATCGAAATTTTGGATTGCGCCAAAATGTCTAAGGTGTTTTTCCATTATGTTTCCAACGATGCCAGACACGTTGAGCCAAAGTATACACGTTGCGCCAAGCGGTTCAGATATGCAGAAACTTATTTGGTGAAGTGTTCTCCTGAGGGGGAATACGAATTTGAAAAGCTCCTTGGTTTCGATGATTGGCTCGACTCGGATAAAGCGGCGGAGGCATTCAAAGTTTGGAGCTTGTTGCGCCAAAGAAAACTTTGCGGCAATCTTTTTCGGGCAAAGGTAACTTTGCTTAATCATTACAAAACGGTGATTTTTGCCTTTTGTCAGGAAATTGACGAGGGGGACAAATTGCTGGCGTGTGATTTGAGCTTGGGAGCTATCCGTGTTTTGAATATGGCGGATGTTGCTTTTGAGCTGGCGAAAGGTTATGCGACTGTGCGAACAGGTTTTGTTTGCTTGCAGGCGGAAAATACGGTAGCAGGGCATTATCTCTACCAACGTATTTGACAATTAAAAATTATGTTTTGAAGGCTGGGCAGTTTGCTCGGCCTTTTTGTTTTTTTTGTTGTTGACAAAATTTTGGCTATATGGTATATTCCTGATTCGTAAAATTATAATTTATTATATTATGGATAACAGTATTGTGACAGCCAATCTGCATTATTCGACAGATTTGGGATGTGGAAAAAAAGCAAACAGGTATGCGTATGCAAACTTGTCGCAAAAGGTTGCGAAGTTTGTGAAGTCAAAAGATTTTCAACGTTTCTGCGAAGTGCAGGGGGTTGAGAGTTCAACCATCTTGCGAATTTGTTGTGGCAAGGATTGTCCGGTGTATGAGCTGGATAATTTTGATGCCTACCTCGAGGGGTATCGCATTACCCAAGAGGGCGGAGAGAAGTACTATCAGGCAAAGACGGTGAAATTTATTAATAAGCCGGCTTTGAAAGAGCGCATTGTTACGCATAGTGATGTGTTCTTCGTGTGGAAGCAGGACGGCTTGTGGCGGGCTGAAATGCTGCTTGCCAATGAAGCTCAGCTTGATAGGGGGCGTGTTTGGGTTGGATTTAAAATCTTGGCCGAAATGCGTGGTTATCAAGTCAGCAAGCTTGCTTTAGCTGCATCGGGCGAAAGACTCTATTGGGTGGGCTCGGTGTTCGACAAGGAAGGCAATGCAAGGGAATTGCTGACTTCACTCGATGCGGCAGATGTTAAGGATTTGCCGAAAGGCGAGGTGTCTTTCGTGCCGGTGAATCTAGACGAGAACCGCATTTTGCGCACAAAGTTTAATCACTTCCGCAATATCGGCGGTGGAAAGCTGGAGCGCATTAAGAGCTGAAAAAAATTATTCTTAATTGGAAAAGGTGTCTTTGGACACCTTTTTTTTGTACTTAAAAATTCTATAGGTAGGGCGAAAAAAATGTTTGTGTGTGAGTGGTATTTTTTTTGTTAAAAAAATGTTTGACAAAAATGTACAAATGTGTTACTTTGCTTGGCGATAAAGCTATTATTAACTTAAAATTATATTGTATGGAGAATTTTTATTCAAAAAACGGCACGTATCGTTCACTGGCAGTTGAAGAAATCGGTGGCCGTTCATCAAGAGCAAGTTATTTCAGAGTGGAAAAAGAGCCTTATTCGAAAAAAATAGAACGTTTTCTAAATGATTACACGCAGGTAAATTATGTCTGCGCGGAAAACGGTATTAGAAATGGTGATACTGTCCAGTTGCAACGCCCGTCTCAGATTGGTGTGTATGCGCTTGAGGTGGGTGTTAAAGGTAACGGTGAACGCCAGTATCTGCAAGATGTTATTCTTGTAGCTGGAAACACCAAGGGATTGCACCATTATGTGGCCAATCTTGACCAGAGCAAAAACTCCGGACGGTACCAAAACTTGGCGGTGCGCGTCAAAGAATCCGATACCTATTTGGTGTCGCAAGATGCGCTTGGTCGGTTCAGATTAGAGTTACTCTTGAAAAACCAAGATTGGCTCAAAGAATACCGGTCTAAAAAGGCTTTTGACAATCTGCGGGAAAAATTGTTTGGGCGACCCGTTTCGGGGCTTCGCGTGCTGGCTACCGCCAATAAGTTTCTGACAGAGGTTGGAGATTTGGAACTCAAAAATGTACAGCTTCTATTGGGAGGCGGACGTTCTCTGGAACTGAAAATTGCCCGAATCCAGAAGCTGACTTTCAGGAATAATACCGTGAAGTACATCGTCTTATCCCTTAACTCCGGAAAATTCTGGGTGCTGGATGAAGAAAATGTCATTATTCGGGAGGATATGTCCGAAAGAATGACCGTGATGACAAACTTTGTTTATCTCAAGCGGACATCTACTTCCACAGCGGATTTTGCCATTACCGTTTAATTATTAATTTCTATTCAGAGAGAGTGCCAACGCACTCTCTTTTTTGTCGGGACAAAAAAATTGAGGTCTATTAGCTTTTTATGGTTGAAAATTATTTTTTTGTTGCTAAGTTAGATGTTGTATTAGTTGTTTAACAATTAAAAAATTTTTAAACCATATGGAGAAAATATTATGAAAAAACTTTTAAGTTTGTTCTGCGCTTTCGCTTTCTTGGCCGGCTGCTCTGCCTTTGATTCTAACGGCGGTTTGTTCAGCGGTGCTGAATGCGAATCTATGGAAGCTCGCGATTTTGCCGCTTCTGCCGAAGACAGAGTATTCTTTGCTTTCGATAGCTCTGCTTTGTCTAACAATGCTATCGAAGTTTTGCAGACTCAAGTTGAATGGTTGGAAAGCCATGAAAATGTTGATGTCATCGTTCAAGGTTACTGCGATGAAAGAGGTACCAGAGAGTACAACTTAGCTTTGGGTGAACGTCGTGCTAATGCCGTTAAACAATATCTTGTTTCTCAGGGTATTGCCGCTGACAGAATCTCTACTATCTCTTATGGCAAAGAAAGACCGGCCGTTTTGGGCAACAACGAAACCGCTTGGGCTCAAAATCGTCGCGCCGTTACCGTGGTTAAAGCCGCTGAGTAATTTTGGCACTGTGCTGATTAACAAAAACGCTCTCTTATTTGAGGGTGTTTTTTTGTTGTGGTGATGTTGATATTTGTTCAATGGAGAAAACAGCGAATCGGTGAGCGCGTTTTTATTCAATGGTGGTTGGGTGATTTTTAGGGACAATTTTGCTCTTTTATTCAAGTGTGTGTAAATATTTCTTGTTATTGATGCAAATATGGGCTACCCTCTGGTAAACAGATTTATCTAACCATGTGTTTTTTTTATGAGGATAAGATGAGAAATTGGAAAATTTCAACTGCCGCTTTGGCTCTTTGGGTTTGTTGCGCGCCGGCGTTTGCTCAATCAACAGCGGCTCTCAGTCAGGAAATTGAGGAACTGAGAGAAGATTTGCGCGTTTTGCAACGGCAAATGTACCGCGGGCAAGTCAGTAATGACCCCGGAGAGTATTCCGGTACTGTACAACAGCGTTTGAGCCAACTGGAAGAAACTGTGCGCAAAGTTTCGGGGCGGATGGATGAAATTGATTATAAATTTAAGCAAATTGATGAGCGTTTTAATGTCCTTAATAAGGATATCGATGTTCGCTTTAAAATGCTTGAGGGAAAACCTATCAGTGGCGGTTTGGGCGTTGAAAATAAAGCGCAAAAGTTTGATGCCCCGGTGGCTTCGAATCCGGCTAAATTCGTTGCCGGAGAACAAGTCCAAGGTGAAGAGCTGGCTCCTTTGGATATGCCTAAAAAAGCCGAGCCTGCTCCTAAACCCAAAGCAGCTGCTCCTCAAGATGTTAATAGTATCTATAAACGTGCTTTGGATGCTTATTATGCTAAAAAATATGCAGAGGCGGAACTTGGGTTTAACCAGATTTTGAGTAAGTATCCGAAAGATAAGCTTGCCAGCAATGCACAATATTGGTTGGGCGAAATTTCTTATAACTTCGGCGATTATAAAAAAGCGGCCGTGGCGTTTGGTAAGGGGTATAAAAATTATAAAAGCGGCAATAAAGGTGCCGATAGTTTGTATAAACTCGGTGTCTCCATGCAACAGTTAGGAAAAAATGCCGAGGCTTGTGCCGCTTATAAGTCTTTGCCGACAGAATTCCCAAAGGCGGATAAAGAACTTCTTGCTAAGTCTAAAAAAGCTTTAACTACACTTAAGTGCAAGTAATTTGCCGTGTGGGTGATTTGGGCGCGTTATGGAGGCTTTTTTTGAAAAATATCAGGTGGCGGCAGATAAAATTGCCGTCGGGGTGTCCGGCGGGGCTGATTCACTCGCACTGGCGTTGCGTCTTAATGACTGGGCAAAGAAAAACGGCAAGAAAGTTGTAGCTTTAAGTGTTGACCATGGTTTGCGTCCCGAATCTCGTTCGGAAGTCGAATATGTGGCCGAGCTTATGGCTAAGTTCGGTATCGAACATCATATCTTGACATGGTTGGGTGAAAAGCCTCAAAAGGGAATCGAAGAAGCGGCAAGACGTGCACGTTATGATTTGGTGCTGGGATGGTGCCGCGAAAACGGTGTTTCTTGTTATGCGACCGGACATCACATGCGCGACCAAGCAGAGACTTTTTTGCTCAGGCTTATTCGCGGGAGCGGCGTGTATGGCCTAAGCGGAATGCTGCCGGTTTCTTCCATGCAAGGCGTTACGATTATTCGGCCGCAGCTTGATGATAATCCCGAAGATTTACGAGCCTATTTAACCGAATGTGCCGTTTGCTGGGTGGAAGATCCTTCAAACCGATGTGATGATTTTTTGCGGGTGAAAATCCGCAAGTTCTTGCCTACTTTGGAACAGGCTTTGGGGCTTGACGGCAAGCGTTTGGCTTCAACTTGTGCTACTCTTGCTAATACCAGAAATTTTATCGAATCCGAAATTGGTGATATTATGTTTCGGTATGTGCAAAATTATGATGATGTCGGCATGAAAATTCTTTGTTCTCAGTTTAAGTCTTTACATAAAGAACTTCAATTTCGGTTGCTGTCGGCCATGATAAAGATTGTCGGAGAGCAGGCTTATGCTCCCGAATCAGAGGAGATTTCGCGTGTGTGTCAGACTCTGAATTCTGAAAATTATCAGGGGCGTACGCTTGGCGGATGTGAAATCTTTGTGGCTCAGCAAAGTATTTGGGTGGTTAAAGAAGCTAAAAATCCCACTGTCTTGTCTAAATCAGCATGGGATGAGTTTGTTTTATATCATCGACAATATCGCCGTTTGGAACTGCCTTATAAATTGCGTGTGGCGATTGTTGAAAAGTGTATGAATCAAAATCGCTCTTGAGTTTTGCTCCAATTCGCCCTATATATATTTTTGGTTATTAAAGTGATAAGGATGTAAGATGAAACAATTTAAGTCCATGGTCGTTTGGCTGGTTGCCTTAATTTTGCTCTCTTTGATGATGGGCGGCGTCGGTGATAAGGCTAAATTTCGCGGCGGAGAATCGCTCGCTTTTTCTGATTTTATGAATATGGCTGAGAATAAAAAAGTTGCTTCCGTTACTATCGAAGGTCCCGAAATAAGCGGCGTTTTGACTGATGGTACGCGCTTTAATTCTTATTCGCCTTATGATCCTTCCATGGTTGAAACTTTACGCAAAAACGGGGTTAAGGTTGAGGCCAGACCGATGGATACCTCTTCTTCCACGTTTTGGAATGTGTTTGTCTCTTGGTTTCCGATGATTCTTTTGGTCGGCGTGTGGGTTTATTTTATGCGGCAGGCTAATTCCGGCAACAATAAAGCTATGAGTTTCGGAAAGTCTCGCGCCCGCCTGATTGAAAATAATAAGAAGGTTACTTTCGCCGATGTGGCCGGTTGCGACGAATCTAAACAAGAACTCGAAGAGATTATCGACTTTTTGAAAGATCCGGCTAAGTTCCAACGTTTGGGCGGGAAAATTCCTAAGGGTGTTTTGCTGGTAGGACCTCCGGGAACGGGAAAAACCCTATTGGCAAAAGCCGTTGCAGGGGAGGCGGATGTGCCGTTTTTCTCAATTTCGGGTTCGGATTTTGTTGAGATGTTTGTCGGCGTCGGTGCGTCTCGCGTGCGTGATATGTTCGCTCAAGCCAAGAAAAATGCTCCTTGCCTCTTGTTTATTGATGAAATTGATGCCGTGGGGCGTCATCGCGGCGCAGGGCTTGGCGGCGGAAATGATGAGCGTGAGCAGACCCTTAACCAGCTCCTTGTTGAGATGGATGGTTTTGATGCCAATGAAAATGTTATTTTGATTGCCGCTACCAACCGTCCCGATGTTTTGGATCCGGCTTTGCTCCGTCCGGGGCGTTTTGACCGTCAGGTTACGGTGGCGAATCCCGATATTAAAGGGCGTGAGGAAATCTTGAAAGTGCATGTGCGCAAAGTCCCGCTTGCCAAAGATGTTAACCTCTCGGTTATTGCTCGCGGTACCCCAGGATTTTCCGGTGCGGATTTGGCTAACCTTGTGAACGAAGCGGCTCTTTTGGCCGCGCGTAAAAATAAGCGCAAAGTTACTTCTCACGATTTTGATGATGCCAAAGATAAAGTACTTATGGGAAATGAGCGCAAGTCTATGGCGATGGATGAAAAAGAGAAAAAACTCACCGCTTATCACGAAGCAGGACACGCTATTTGTGGGTTGTTTACCCCTGGGGCCGACCCTATTCACAAAGCAACCATTATTCCGCGCGGACGTGCCTTGGGTATGGTGCAATATTTGCCGGAGAAAGATCGTTATTCTTTCACCCGTCAGCAGATGTTGGCTCGCTTGATTTCCCTTATGGGTGGACGTGTGGCCGAAGAACTCAAATTTGGGCATGAGGAAGTTACTTCCGGTGCATCTTCGGATATTGCCGCTGCCACCAATCTGGCACGTTCTATGGTTACCGAGTGGGGGATGAGCGACAAGCTCGGTCCGGTTCTCTATGCTGAAAATTCCGGTGAAGTCTTTTTGGGCAAGTCGGTTACGCAAAACAAAAATATGAGCGAAGATACGGCGCGGCTTGTGGATGCCGAAATCAAAGCTCTTGTTACCGAAGGTCATGAGAAAGCCCTTAAACTCTTGCAAGAAAAAAGCGAAGAGTGGGAGCGTTTGGCGCAAGCCCTCATGGAATATGAAACCCTTACCGGTGAAGATATCGACAAAGTTATCAAAGGTGAGCCAATCGATGTTAATCGTGATGCGCCGGTGCCGGAAGAGAAGAGGACACAGGCTTCTGTTCCCGAGCTATAAAAAAAACTGTGCATAACAGCACATCTAGAGGCATTTTACGTTGTCTCGAAAAATTCACCTACTTCTATGTAGGCTAAAATTTTTCTCGCAACTAGAAATGCCTCTATCTGTACTGTTCTTCCCAGTTTTGTAAAGTTCGCTCTGTGGTCGACTAATACAGATTTTGCGGATAGAAAAAATGCTCATGTACTTCTGTGTACACTGCGCTTTTTTCTTCCTTAAATCTTATTATTCGACTCACATATCGAACTTTTTGAAAAGTTCGTATAATGTAATGGTCGATTAGTGCGTTGTCTGCGGGTCTCGAAAAATTCACCTACTTCTATGTAGGCTAAAATTTTTCTCGCAACTAGAAATGCCTCTATCTGTACTGTTCTTCCCAGTTTTGTAAAGTTCGCTCTGTGGTCGACTAATACAGATTTTGCGGATAGAAAAAATGCTCATGTACTTCTGTGTACACTGCGCTTTTTTCTTCCTTAAATCTTATTATTCGACTCACATATCGAACTTTTGGAAAGTTTGTATAACGGGCAACTAATACAGATTTTGCGGATAGGAAAAATGCTCATAGTTTATAAAAAAAGAGATTGCTTAGCAATCTCTTTTCTTGGTTTAAGAAGTTTTGATAAGTTCAAAGCGCAACTCATGTTCGTATATGGCGGAGAGGATGGCGACTTGATATAATGAAAAAGTTTTTCCGCTTTCAATTAACTTGATATTTTTTATTGATACACCGCTTTGGCTGGCGGCTTCCGAAAGAGTTAATTTTTTCTCGGTTCTTAATAAGCGTAATTCAAGGCCGATTATGCGTCGCATCAAAAAAATTTTGTCTGCCGTATTTTTAGTTGGATTCATTTTCAGCTCCTTTGTTCTAGGTTAAAACAAAGCCTGCCCTTAAATTGTGTTTAATGGTCAACTAGGGTGTTGTCTGCGGGTCTTAAAAAATTCACCTACTTCTATGTAGGCTAAAATTTTTCTCGCCCTTGACGCCTACTATTTGACTCATTCTCCCCAATTTAATAAATAAGGCAGGCGGAGCTAAACAACTGTTATAGCACAGTCGCCGTTATTCAATATATTACCGGCACTCCGCCTTTTCCAGCGGAGGGTTTTATTGCTATAAGGTGTTGTTTAGACACCGTCGGCTACCTCTAACCGACAGAAGGAGTATAGGAAAAAATGTGGCTGTTTGTCAACTAAAAGTTTGTATAACGGCTTTTCTCTTCTTATTTTATTCTTTGTTTGTTTTTGCGGTAAGATAGATTTTGTGTTTATAAACAAAATTGTTGACAAAAGAGGAAAAGATGTTAAGTTAGGCGCGTGAAATTTTATTATTGTTTAATATTAAATTAAATTAAATTATTTTTCTATGAGTACAATTATTATTTGTTTAGTTTGTGTGGCTCTGTTGTTCGGGGTTGAATACTTCGAGCGGCGGCACATGCGGCTTTTTAAGCTAAAGGCGGAGCACCAAAGTGGTGAAGATATTGCTACCGCAGTTGAGCAAGTCTATTATGGCGGAAAAGAGTCCGATAAACGCGAAGCTGAGCAATTGCGAACCCGAAAAATTAAGTATGTGCTTTGGGTACTCATTATATTTTTGGGGGCGGCATCGATTGTGTTTGTCAACTTTAAAGACCAATGGCTGGGCGAGTGGAAATCTTTTTTCTCTTCGGAAAACAAGGTTGAAGTCAAGGCTTCTGCAACCGAGGCGGATGATTATTCATTATCTGTTTGGGATTGTTTTGCGGCCTATTTCAGTCATGAAAAAGCTCTTGAGTATTATGGAACTAAGAGAGGCTTGGCTTATAATAAGGCTATGGCTGAGTTGCAAAAATGTGAGGAAACTTTGAAACAAGCTCAAGAAAGGCAGGTTAATCCTGAAATCGGCGTGCAATTAGCTCGTAAAGCGAAAGCTAAAACTAATTTGGAAAAGGCGAAAAAAGATTTTGAAAATTTGGTTTATTTTTCCAATAACTGGGAAGTTAATTCCAGATTAAATTGGATATTCCCGATTTTTCTTTTATGTTTTTCCTTCAATTTTTATGTTTTGAACAAAAATCTAAAACGACCTTATCTTGGATATGCTATTTTTGGTTCAGTCATTTGTTTTGTAGTGGGACTTGTTTTGGAGGATGTGTTGAGGGATGATTATAAAGGTGAGTTTTTGTTCACTGTGCGAGACGGACTTAATATTGCTTTTATGATTGGGAGTCTTGTTTTTTTGATTTTGTTTATGGCTAAAAACAGTGATTAATAATGCTCATTCAAATCAACAAAAAAAGCGCTGCTCCGAAAGAGCAACGCTTTTTTTGTTGTTGATTACGCAATCAGTAGCATAAGCACGATTGCGATAATTAAAATTCCGATAACCTCAAGCAAAAATTTGATAAAGCTGTTGTCAGTTTCTTTTTCTGCTTTTTCGCTTTTCCCGCAAATAAAAACCGGAAGTTTCGGATCTTGTCCGTACAGTTGAATTTCGGTTCCGACGATTTTTTCAGCTTCCTCTCGTTCATGAGTTTGGACGACAATCGCATTTTTGCGGATTTTTTCAAGGTTTTGCCCGAGCTTTTGGGCGCGTTTAAGGATTGATACAATCGTTGCACCCACGATGATTATAAAAAGCAAGAGTTTCATACTCAGAATAGATTTATGATGTTAGTAATCAGGTTGGTTGTTCTTTGAGACGTCATTTTGCGATAGATAAGTTTTTTTTGCTTATCATAGTCCTTATTATTTTGGGCCATATCCGGATTCCAATAATAAAAGAACCTATCGCGGCAGATTGTTGTCATTTCGTTTAGAGTAAATCGCTGTCCCCATGCGCACAGAACTTCCGGCAAAACCAAAAATATTCCTTCCGGACAACCTGTCTGCGGATTATATTTTGTATAATCGTTACACGTTCCTACCGAAAAAATTTTCAATCCTCGTGTTAAATTAAACGGATCTCCGCTTTTTATGTATTCCTCGCGAAGCGGTTTGATGTCCTTCTTGGCGATCATCAACATTGTTTCGGCACGGGAGTATGGTACGTCCGTGTAGCCGGCATACATTTGGCAGACAGTTTTAACAGAACAATTTCCTTTTTTGTAGAAGTGTACCGTAATCGGAGATTTGGACATCTTTTCATCAAGCTGTTCACAAATCTTGCTGTCATTTTTATTGATGCCGGTACTCAGCCACTGGGCATAACCGCCAAAGTATTTTTGCAGATTTCCCAAATCAGAGTACGCCAGCTTTTCTTTAATATCAAAAATGTTGCCAGCGACACACGACTGACCTTCAATCGGCATGGCGAGTTCATAATGTTCAGTGTCAAGATTTATTGCAAAACGCCCGTTGTACTGCAAATAAGGATATTTTTCATTCAACATTTGCAAGTTTTTATCATTCGGAAACATGGTTAACATTTGTTCCATAGTTGCCCAATGGATATTATTGGCGTAGCAAAAACGTCTTCTGCTCCACAAGTTCTTCCCGACTTGAAACATTTTTATGTCCTTTGTCGGAACAACCTCTCGTCTTCCCGAAGAATAATATTGAATGATGGTATCACTCATAATTGGTTCTTTCGGAAATGTTTCTAACGACATAAAATCTCTGATTCCGTAATGTTCAGGATCAAAAACAAACTTTTCGCCTTGTTTTAATCCCCACACTCTTTCTTCAAAGATCAAATGCTCATCCTTTGTTTTTGGTGTAAAATCAAAGGGATCGACATTAATTAATGCAGGTAATAATTCTTTTCCCATAATTGTTTTTTATTTAAAATAATACAAATTTCGGCATGACGTTAACACAAAAAAAAATTTTCGTCAATAGTATTTTTTTTGTGTCGAAAAAAATATTTTTTTGTCTTGACAAACATAGAAGGGTGTTATATACCTACTTCCGAATTTTGTATATTTATCTATATTATTAACTTAAATTTTTTGTTTTATGGAAATGGAAAGTTTATCTTTGAATGCAGGAATTGCCCTAATTTGGGCAGTTGGTGTGCTTTTTGTGTTGGTTATTGCCGCGGGTGTTGTGATTTATCGCAATTGGAAGGATTTGCGGGAAAAAAATGCTTTGATGTCAGACGACATTGGCAAACTTCAAACTACAAGTTCAGAAACAAACGATGCATTGAAACAAACTATCGATGATTTGAAAGCAGTTACGGATGAAGTACATCAAAATGATGCGCGGTGGCTGGAACATCAGAAAAGGATGCTGGAAGCAAGGCATCATGTGTATATCTTAGGGATGCTTGATCATCTTGACGGTATGATTGCTGAAGTCAGAACCAGTGCCGTCCGCGGTGTTCTTGATGAAAAAACCGCCGCACTTCGCGAAAGCAGCTACAAAGCTGCCAAATCGGTTGTTAAAAGTATGTCGGATTTAAAATCAGATGACCATGAAGAAAAATAAGACTTTGGTTGTGTTGGCTCTGCTGTTCATAGGAATTGTGGTAGCCTGTGTTTCTTGGAAACTTTTAATCGCGTTAGCGTTTGTTGTTGCCTTGTGGTATATTGTCGACATGGGTGAGGAAAAGTTTTTTGCTTTTGTGAAAGAAGCCTTTGTTGATATTTTTACCTACGGCAAAGAGAAAATCAAAGAAGCTGCTCAAAATGATGTTGAGCAGGAACTGGAAATCCATGATGTTACTGTTGACAAGAATGAAGACGGAACTTTTGCGCTGAGCGTCTTTACCGAAAGAGGAAAATTGACCCTTGAGCCGCGTAGTTTTGACATCATTCCGAAGGAGTTGCAAAAGGGGCGTAAGGTTATCTACCGCGAAGTTTATACTTGGGTAGGGGCTAAAATTCAAAAGAGCGTTACCCTTACGGCTATCGGAAAAGATAAAGAGGAAAGACTTTTCCGTGTACAAACCGAAAAGTAACTTAAAACAAATCAAAAGCGTTGTTCGAAAGGGCAACGCTTTTTTTGTATCTATAAACAAAATTGTTGACAAAAGGAAAAAGGGTGTTAAGTTAGGCGCGTGAAATTTTATTATTGTAAAACATTAAATTATTTTTTATGAGTGTAATTATTATTTGTTTAATTTGTGCGGCTCTGGTGTTCGGGGTTGAATACTTCGAGCGGCGGCATATGCGACTTTTTAAGCTAAAGGCGGAGCTCCAAAGTGGTGAAGATATTGCTTCTGCGGTTGATCAGGTCTATTATGGCGGAAAGGCAAAGGATAAAAGCGAAGCTGAGCAATTGCGAACCCGAAAAATTAAATATGTGCTTTGGGCACTCATTGTATTTTTGGGGGTGGCATCAATTGTGTTTGTTAACTTTAAAGACCAATGGCTGGGCGAGTGGAAATCTTTTTTTTCTTCGGAAAGCAAGGTCGAAACCGAAGTTCCTGCAACCGAGGTGGATGATTATTCGTTGTCAATTTGGGACTATTTTGCTACTTATTTTAGTAGTCAAAAAGCGATGCGGTATGATTTGAGGCAAAAACAGGCTGATTATCAAGATGCTTTGGCAGAATACAGAGAATGTGAACAAGCTTTAAAACAAGCCCAGCAAAAGCAAGATAGTGAAGGTATAACCATTCATAAAGCATATTTGGATGAGGCTAAAGCTAAAGTTGATCGTATCAAAAAAGATTTGGACAGTTTTAAATATGTTCCAAGTGATTGGAAAAAATATGTAAATTTGAACTGGCTTTTGTTAATACTTTTTTTGGTAAACGGTTTTATTTTGTATTCTGTTGCTAAAGATGATGACAATTGGCGTTCTATAGCCGGAATTTTGTCTCTTTTGGCCGTGATTGTCGGAGTTGCGTGGCCTTTCGCTGTTTTTCAATCGTTTCAAGGCGACATGATTTTCGGCCTCAGGGATGTTATCGGGATTATTTTGACACTTTTGAGTTTGTGCTATTTTTTTATTTTTATTGAAAATTAATGTAGAAAAAGCGTTGTTCGAAAGGGCAACGCTTTTTTTGTGTCTAAATTTTGGGTTGACAAGCAGGGCTAAATTTAATAGTCTCGGTGTGTTAACTTTATTATTAACTCTTAAAACATATTTTTATGAATAAAAATTATTATTTTGTTATCGGGAAAAAGAGTATTATGGTGGCTGAAGCAATCAAGCTTTTGCAAGAGCATCATGTTCCTTTTAAGTGTTTGGATGATCCTTACATCTTTGATAAAAACGAAGAAGACGAGCTGATGCGTCAAGGGTATGTACCTTATTATGTTAATGTGGCTTATCGCTCCTCTTGTGATGTTTATTATCAAATTAATGATTCATTTCTGTATAAGCTTTACCAATTGCTTGAAAAAAGATGTGTGATGTCTGACACTCATTATGATGCGATGATGTTTTGTGTGGGGACATATACATGGGATTGGTCGGCTAATTTGCGCCGTTTTGTTCAGATCGGCTATGCTAAGACTTATGTTCAAAAGATGCAGGCTGAGAATCGTTTGGCGTTGGGGATTGATGAACAAGCCGAACATTTGGCAGAGTTGGCCGTGAGTGAAGCATTGAAAAATGTAACAAAAAGCAATGATTATCTCATAATACGGTGGAATTATCCGGTTAAAAATTGTGATTTTGAACTTTTTTTGCCGATATTAGACCGTGTGTTTTGGCTGCAGCATTTTGTTAATGTGTTAATTCTTACTCCTAATAACGCGTTTTATTATGGTTGTCAAAAGGTGGCTTTGGAGATTTTTCGAAATGTAAATTGTTCAACTTTTTATTTTGAGTTTTCTGTCGGTGCGCTTTATTCCTTAAACGAGGACAGCATAAACAGAGCTATAAATGTTTTGCAAGAAAAAACCAAGGAACTCAAAAAAGCAGGTCTCTTGTGGTAATACATAAGGAGAAAGGAATAACCTTTCTCCTTTTTTTTTGTTACATTTGTTAACATCTTGTTATTGATAAAGTGCATTGAGGGGGTTGCTTGCTTTTGCTTTTAAGCTTATGATGTCTTATCTTTTTTATAAATTTGGGAGTTTTGTTGATTATGAGTGATAAGTTGTTTGGAACGGACGGTGTACGCGGCGTGGCTAATCAATATCCGATGACGGCCGAGTTTGCTTTGAAGTTGGCTATGGCGGCCGGTGTTCTCATTTGTTCCGAAAAAAAGAGGGTGGCTATTGCCAGAGATACCAGAATTTCTTCTCCAATGCTCGAATCGGCTTTGGCTGCCGGCTTTATGGCTGCAGGGGTCGATGTCTTGCTGCTTGGCGTTTTGCCGACGCCGGCGTTGACTTGCGTTACGCCAAAGCTTGATGTCGATATGGCCGTGATGATTACCGCTTCCCACAATCCTTATTATGATAACGGGATTAAGCTGATTAATAAAGACGGAAATAAATTTTCCGATGCGGATACCGCTAAAATCGAGGAAAAAATTTTTCAGAATGATATTGTGCTTAATAAAGATAAAATCGGTGTGCTTGTAAATGTGCCGGATGCCGTTGCCTTGTATCTTGATGATGTTTTGAAATTGGTCGGCGATAAAAAACAGCCGCTCAAGAGTTTGCGAATCGTATTAGACTGTGCAAATGGTGCTTTTTCTAAAATTATGCCCGAAATCTTTAAATCTTTAGGCGCAGGCGTCATTGCTCTTGCTTGTGAGCCTGACGGTGTTAACGTCAATCATGATTGCGGTTCTCAACATATTGAAAATTTGCAAAAGGTGGTTAAAGAGTCACATGCTCAAATGGGAATTGCCTGTGATGGAGACGGCGATCGAATTGTGGTGGTTGATGATTTGGGAGAAAAAGTGCCTTGTGAGCAAATTATTGCTTATTTGGCCAAAGTTATGTCGGAAAATTCCACCCTTAACGGGCGTCCCGTGGTTTCGACCATTGTTTCAAACACGGGGCTGGACGGCTATATTCAATCTCTCGGTGTTCAATATTTTGCGACTAAGGTCGGCGAGCGGTATGTGATTGAAAAAATGCTTTCCGAAAACGGGGCTGTCGGCGGTGAAGAATCTGGTCATATCGTGCTCGGGGATTATTCCAAAACAGGCGATGCCTTGATGGTGGGGCTTTATTTGGCTTTGGCCATGGTTCAAAGCGGCAAAAAGGTGAGTGAGATTTTTCCGATATTTGCGCCGGAGCCGACTGAGGCCGTTAATATGCATTTTGAAGACAATGATACGGTACGCAAAATTATGGCGGATGAAAATGTTTCTAAAGCCGCTCAAGAGGCTGATGACATGGTTAAAAAAATCGGTCGGGTTGTTTTCAGGGCTTCGGGCACCGAGCCGGTCGTGCGTATTTGGGTCGGCGGCAAAGACGAAAACTTGGTTAAAAAGGCCGCTCATCATATTCGCGAGGCGGTTAAACGCGCCGTTTAAGTCGTAAATTTTTACTGGAATTTATTTTTGTTTCGTTCTATTATCGGGCTAGTTGTTTTTTTGGAGGAGTTATATATTATGCATGTTACATTTCCAAAGTCGGTGGATAATACGCTACGGTTTTTGAAGTTGAAATTCTTGCCTAAGACTTTGTTCTTTCGGACAATGTTGTTAATCTTTATTCCGCTTATCGTGGTGCAGGTCGTTTCGATTGTGGCTTTCTTTAACGGAAACTGGTCGAGAATGGGCAAAAAATTGTCGGATAATTTGACTGCTGATATTGCTATGGTTATTGATTATTCTCAAGGAAAACCTAAAAAAATTGCCGAGTTTGATAAGCTTTCCGAAAAAAATTGGAATTTGAAAGTTTCTTTCTATGATAATGCCAGCAAACATCAGGTTATGAACAAGGCCAGCAAACATCATGAATTTATTACCGGATTTTTGGAGGAATCACTCAAACATAAATTTCCGCAATATGAAAGTCAAATTTATCTGACCAAAGACCGCGAGACTTTGTGGGTGTTTGTTGATACGGATAACGGTTTGTATAAGTTTGAAACTCCTGCCAAAAATATTTTTACAACGGCAGTGTTCGGCTTTGTGGCTTGGATGGTCGGTACATCTTTTTTGTTGTTCTTGGTGGCGGTTCTCTTCCTTCGTATTCAAGTGCGCTCTATTGCCGATTTGGCTAAGTTTTCGGATGATTTCGGGCGCGGAATCGATATTAAAAATTTTAAACCTTACGGCTCTTCGGAAGTACGTAAGGCCGGTTTCGCCTTTATTAAAATGAAAGAGAGAATCCAACGGCAGATGAGTGAACGCACGCAGATGTTGGCCGGTGTTTCTCATGATTTGCGCACGCCTTTAACCCGTATGCGTCTGCAGGCTGAGATGATGCCTCAGGGACAGGATAGAGATGACCTTATGCAAGATATTTCCGAAATGGAAAAAATGCTCGATGGTTATTTGGATTTTGTCAGCGGTGAGGCTGGCGAAAAATCTACCTTCGTTGATATGAACGAATTGATTTTGAGTATTTTGAATAAATTCCGCAATAAAAATGCTCTTATTCGTTATGCGACCAATGATCAAGTCAGTGCTATTCAAGGGCGTGAGCAGAGCTTAAAACGCGCTTTGACAAACATTATTTCAAATGCTTTTGATTATGCTCAGACCGTTGCCGTTCGTCTTGAGAGCAATAATAATCGTTTGGAGATTACTGTGGATGATGATGGCCCTGGGATTCCCGAAGATAAGCGTGAAGATGTTTTTAAGGCATTTTATCGCATTGAGGAATCTCGCAATAAGGAAACCGGCGGTGTGGGGCTTGGTTTGTCAATCGCCAAAGATATTATTTCTTCTCATGGCGGCAAAATTACTTTGGGTGATAGTGATATGGGAGGCTTGAGGGTACTCATCAGTATTCCCTTATAATTGTCCGTATCGGTATTTTCTTTCATGATAAAAAAACTCCGGATTTTTTTGTGAAACCGGAGTTTTTTGTTAAAGGCATTTTAATATTATTGCACTATAATGATGCAAGTGTATGGATTGTCGGAACTTGAAAAAACAGGTTGAAATATGGAAACTTTGGAAAATAATACGGCGTTATCTTCCGGCTCGTCTTATGACGATGCTTTGGGGGAGGTTGACGTTGTGTCCGAAATTCCTGATTTTGAAGCCGGAAAAGTGGAGTTGTCTATTCCTCAAAAATATATTTCCGTTCCTAAGCCTAAAAAGCCCAATCCTTATGCGAAAGTTAAACCCGAACCTTTGTCTAAGGGTAAGGCCGTGCCGGTTTTTCATTCGGAGACTTATGTGGATGAAGATGGCGTGGAACATATGATTCCTCCCACTTATGATAAGTCTCAGATGAATTTGCCTCAGTCAAGGTACAAGATTTCTGATTCTCCAAACTATGAGGGAGAGCGTGTTGATATGGAAGCAGTTGCAGATACACCTGATTTTTTAAAAACTTGGCAAGATGATAATTCAGCGGCTGAGATTGATGAGGCCGTTAATGAGGCGTTGGATAATGATGCTCCGGTTGAGTATGTTCATGCAGGAGATGAAAATTCCGGTGTCGATAATGTTTCTGTTAATGATGATGCGATTGTGAATAATAAGGAAGTTTTGGGGGGCGAGGTTTCGGTTATGAAAGAGCCTGCAGCTACTCAATCTTTTGAAGTGACTGAAAATGGGGAAATTGATTTAGAAAATTTGGATGCGATTATTGCCGCACATACACCGCATGAAGAAGAGGTTGAAGTAAAGGATTTGTCCTCTGATGACACGCTTTTTGCATCCGGCGGGGCGGTTAATATGCATACTATTCCGAAGTTTAGTTTGGATGATGAAAATGTGGATACAGCGGACGATGGGAAAGATGTTTCTCAAAAAGTGAATGCGACGCAATTGGATGGTCCGGTCGGAAATGAAAATGAAGTTATGTTTTTAGAGCCGGATGATGATGACCATGTATTTGATGATTTGGGAAAAGAAACAGCTGAGCCGATTTCGGTAGATGATTTGGTCGGGATAGATGAAACCGGTGAGGCACATTCTTTTATAGATGATGATTTGGCTATTGAGCCGGAGGCCGTACAGGAGGCGGCGGAAGTTGCGGAGGAGAGCGGGCTTGCGGATGCGATTGAAACAGAGCCGGAAACCGTGCAGGAGGTTACGTTTGATGAAACAGAGCCGGAGGTTGCAAGTGAGGTAGGGCAGGAGGTTACGTTCGAAGAGGCGGAGCCGGAGGCTGCAAGTGAGGTGGCTCAAGATGTTACGTTCGAAGAGGCGGAGCCGGAGGTTGCAAGTGAGGTGGCTCAAGATGTTACGTTCGAAGAGGCGGAGCCGGAGGTTGCAAGTGAGGTGGCTCAAAATGTTACGTTCGATGAGGCGGAATCGGAGGCCGTGGGTGAGGCTGAGTTCGTAAATACTCAAAGCTCAAATCAATCAGCGATTTATTTGGAAAATTTGGCAGCTCAATCTTATAGTCTTGGTTCTTTAGAAAATTATTTGCAAGTAACGGCGCATGATTTACCTGAACAGTTTGTAGCAGATGATGTGCAGAATTCTATCCAAATAAATGCCGGAAATTCTGATTATGGGTGGTCGGTGATTTTTGATTCCGGTGTCGTTATGGGAATGTGTGATGTTAAAGAATATCAACTTCGTAACGGAAAGCTGCCAACGCCAAACGGTGCTTTGTGTTATGGTTTTAAACGAATGAATTTCAGTGGTGTTCAAAAAATCGTTTGTTATGAAGTGCCGCGTTATTTTAGTTATATTCGCTAACTATAAAGCCCGTTCTAATAAAGAGCGGGCTTTGACATATTGAAAAAACAAACCTAAAAAGCTAGGACTGGACGAACGTACCAGTCACCAATCTTATCGCCGTTGCCCGCATTACCATTATCGAAATCCAGACTCCAAGCACCGTAGTTAGAACTCTCGGAAGAAGACCAATGCCCATATAACGGTAGTTTTGTTCCGCCGATTGTCCCTAAAGCCGTGTTCAAAACATCTATATTTTGATATATGGCATTCAACTCTCCCATAGCTGGCAAATACCAATCTCCGGCTAACGTTCCTTCTGTTTTATATCTATTTACATACCAAAATGCAGGACAATCATACCTATTCGCTTTACAATATTCAAACGCTAAACGCGTATTATTTTTACCTTGCCAATCTGCAACAGCCACCGATTCTGAGGCGATATTTGGTAATGACGGTACATCCAAAAATTTATGTTCATTCAACCATGGTCTCCGTGCCGTATCCAACGCTATCGCTAAACGATTCGCTCGATCAAACACCACACCGATTGGCTTTTTAGACACTACAACACTCGGATCACAACTCATATCCGAATACAAGATAGCCCCGACAGTACAATTACTCGACGATGCTCCGTTTTCTATTGTTACAATTTTTTCCTCTATTGTTGTTATTTTATTAGTGATTTCCGTTATCTTATTCGTTTGTTCGGTTATTTTGTTAGTTAGCTCCGTTATTTGAGTGCTTAAATCGCTTGCTGTGCAGTTCCATGCATTGCCGAACGGGCATTTAATACCGCCGTTACATGATTGACTGGAAGTATACCCCAAACTTGAACAACTCGGGGTTTGGATACAGGCAGCCTCCGCCACACCGCTCAACAAACCACTCACCACCAAAGCCGATGAATATAATAAAATCTTTCTCATTTTCTTTCTCCTGTAGGCGGGGTCTACCGCCATCAATTTTGCATTGTGCCCAGACCGCCGCATTGTTAATAATTATGGTTATTTTTCCCTCTCTCTTGACTTTGAACTATTGTTCAAAAGCACAATAGTCGCACCAGTCGGTACAATTTGTTGCACAGCCGGTTACAACATATAAATTCGAGCATTCTTCATAAGTGCAGACCGTACACGGCGGACATTCGCTCTCCGTACCTAAGTTCGGGCATTTTTTGCACTCCGAACACAGGGTTGTATTGCCGCTTTGGCAGGTCGTCGCTCTGTCCTCACAGCCCATTTCCCCGCAATCCAAATATCCGGTGCAGTCTTTCTCTTTAATTTTGTATTTTTCCTTGATTTTCAATCCGCCTTCGTCGCATTCCATACAAGGCTCGCCGTTCGCTTCATAACCATCGGGAATAGAACCCAACGTATATTTATAATCTGACGAACACGTCGGGGTACAGCAATCTTGATACAAGCCGTCACCACAAACCTCTCCGACGCCTTTTAACGGAGCTTCACAAGTTACATAATTACTCGGACAATCCGGAATACATTCAGCAAAATATTTTTCATCTAACGGGCAGAATTTATCTGGCGAATAACCTTCAGGGCATGAAGTTTTGTCATAACCCATTTGAGCACAGCTTTCTTTGTAGTCATCACCATCATCATCACCACCTCCGCCTCCGCCGCTCGGCGTGGTCGGGTCTCTGTCCGTGCCGACAAAATCCGCGCCGCCGCAATCTTCCGTATCCGTTATCCAGCACACCTGTGCAACCTTGATTTCTTGCCGCTCACTAAAACTCTCGGGAGATAAATAATCTTCAGAAAAGAGGTGTGTGTGAAGTGTGTGAACAAATGTAATTTTTTCTGAAGGAAGGGAAATATCGGCTCTCACATCCGGCGCAAAAATCGCAACCGATGATAACAGCCCAAACAATAAATAAACCTTGTTCATGATAAAAGTCCTTTCGATATTACTTATCTCCACGACTCGTATTATACCACAAGAAAAAAATCCTTTCAATAGAAATTTTCGAGGTTTTCCGCGGGTTTGCACGAACTCTTTTGCATAAAAAAATTATTTAGAAAAAAGTTTTAAAATCAAAAAAACGCCCGAAAAATTCGGACGTTTAATCATTAAAAAATTTCTTATTAGAAACCTTCGGTATCTAAGCGTTTGCGTAGCTGTTTACGAGCACGACGAATGGCCTCCGCCTGACGACGTGCCTTCTTTTCAGAGTTCTTTTCATGACAACGACGCAATTTCATCTCACGGAAAATACCTTCTCTTTGCATTTTCTTTTTCAAAACTTTCAAAGATTGGTTAACGTCATTACCGATAACAGTAACTTGAACCACTTATATCACCTCATTTCATCAATAAAAAAAACTTAAAACCTAAAAAGTTGTGCAATAAATAACACATGAAATTTATTATTGCAAGCAAAATTTTTAGGCAATAATATTCGGCGTAATTTTAGATTCGACGCGTTTAATTTTGCTTTGCAAACCGACGCGGCTGGAGTTCAGTTGTTTCGCCTTAAAAAAGTCAATGGTTTTATTTCTTGCAACCAAATGTCTTATATCGGAGCTGACTCGTCTTTCTTCAAGCTTAAGCTCACATAATTGATGCTGGAGTTTACCCAGATTGTCATCTCTAAACATCTGATTTTATTTCCTTTTTACAAAAAATTGTATGATAAACAAAAATTTTACTGGAAATCCTCCAATAAAATCTGTAATAAATTATACAGCATTTGGATAATTTATGCAACAAAAAAAGAATATTTAGGAGTTATTTTATGAGTGAATCAAAGAAAATTGGTATTTTGACCAGCGGCGGTGATTGTGCCGGTTTGAATGCGGTTATTCGTGCAGTTGTTAACGGAGCTTCTCAAAAAGGCTGGACGGTTTACGGAATCCACAACGGTACTGACGGATTGACCGAAAAACCGCTTTCTTATGAAATTTTAACGGTGCACAATTTTTCTGACACACCATGGCCCAGATTAAGCGGTTCATACCTTGGTTCATTAAATAAAGGGGTTAAAATGGAATCATTGGCCGAAATGTCTAAACGTTTTGGCGACGGTGTGCGGGAATTGGGGCTTGATGCCGTTATTGTTGTCGGCGGAGACGGCAGTATGAATATTACCGGAAATTATTGCAAAGGTGCCGGTATTAAAATGATTGGCATTCCTAAAACAATTGACAATGATACTCCGATTACTGAATTTTCGGTAGGATTTAATTCAGCTTGTCAGGTTTGCACGACTGCAATTGATAGCTTGGAATTAACGGCTCGTTCTCATCACCGTGCTTTGATTTGCGAAGTTATGGGGCGCGACGCAGGACATCTGGCCATGCAATCTGCTCTAGCCGGACAAGCCGATGTTTGTTTGGTTCCCGAAATTCCTTATAAGATTGACCATGTTATCGATAAACTAAAATCAATTAAAGCCAGCGGGCGCAATCATGCCGTAATTGTTGTTTCCGAGGGAATTAAAACCGAAACGGGCGAACATCTTTCTGCTGCCAAAAACTTAATCGGTGAAGCGGTTTACGGCGGTGTCGGACAATACCTTTCATCAGAAATCAATAAGCGTTATTCGGAATTTCAGACCCGTGTAACCACGCTCGGACATATTCAACGCTCAGGCGTTCCGAGTTGTTTTGACCGTTTGTTGGCGGCATTATTCGGGGCAAGAGCAATCGAATTACTTGCAAATGGCGAAACCAACAAAATGGTGGTTTGGAAAGGTGGGAAAGTTGAGGCTGTTTCTATTGATGAAGTGGTTAAGAAAGGTACAACCTTGCTGGATACAAATTCTGACTTTGTCAAGGCAGCTCAAGCATTGGGTATGTATATCGGCGAAGCTAAATAAGCATCGTCTTTTATAATGGTTAAGCCCGTTGTAAAGCGGGCTTTTCTTTTTGAAAAAAAACTATTTTTGCCTACGGTTCAGCGCTCGCCAGATTTCGGGTCTCATGAAACGCCCCTGCCAGATTCCTCTCTTTTGTTTTCGGGCAATTTCTTCATCTTTTATGTATTTATCGTCATAATGGTCATAGGCAACAGCCCAGCCGCTTTTTATCATTGCCTTATTAATATCTTCGCCGTTGGCATAGCAAAATGAAACTTGTCTTTTGTAGCGATCAAGCGATATTTTTTTACAGACAACATCTTTCCCTTTAATAAAATCTACCAAAAATTCTCGCGCTTTAATGCCACAGCGATATTTTTGATTATTTTTATCATGGCAAATTTGTTTGTATTCGGGGGCATCTATCCCTTCAAGGCGAATTTCCGTACCATTCAGCACAATACTATCACCGTCTATGACTTTAATATGCTGCATATCTCGGGCGGCCAAGTTGTGTCCTAAAAATAGAAAACAAAGCACCCAAACAAAGGATTTTTTTCTCATTGCTAACCTCTACCCACGAGAGGATATTTCATTAAAATAAAAATATGTTTAATAACCTCAAAAAAAACTTTGTCGTTTGTAAAAGATTGTAATAAACTACTCGTAGTTTATATAAACAACTATTAATAAACATAAGGATAAATAAAGTGTCCGGACAAATTGGTTCCAAGTTAGTCTTATCGGTGCTTGCGCTGTTTCTGAGCAGTTGCGATTTGCGTACGCGTAGTTTTAAGGATATTATAAATGATCCGCTGAATGAACATGTCGAAGTTGAAAATGCAAAATTATACCGGCCGAGTTCCATTATCTTTTGTCGCAATAAACAATGCGCTCCGGCACATTTATCAATGTCTAAAGAATATATTCACAATTCTTTATTGCATTTGCTGCAAAATAACAGTCGAAAGACCGCTTTAATTTGTGAAGCTGATCCGAGCAGTCACGCTTGTATTGAAAACTATGTTCAACTTCCGATAAAAATAGGGATTACCCCTGGGTATTTTTATCTTGATTCTGCAAAAATTACGGATGTTTCGGTTACTAAAGGAAATTCACAAATCAGTCTTGTGTTAAATTACGGAATAACTTATAACGGACAAACGCCGGATTGTTTGGCCTCGCGAACGATTGTTTTTGCCAAGTCGCCGTCTAATATCATATGGGAAGACCCCGGGTATAGCTGCCAAATGAATGCTATCGGCCAGACTTCTGTTAAAACCGTTTTTTCGATTGATTATATAGATTTGGATTATGGTTATATTGGAGGATACTATTCTATAGGTTTGTCAGGACCGACGTATGGTGGCGGTACCGGATATATGCTTATTCGTATGCCTAAAGATGCTTATCCTTTAGCCCCTAATTTAAAGGCTCCGAAAAATTCTAAAGTTAGCCGTCTCGGAGAACAATTATTACAGCAAGAAGTTCCGCAAAATTATAGTGGAGCAGTTAATTCGAATGTAAAAGTATTTCCGATTACACAAAAAAATTAGATTTCAATAATTAGTACGGCCTGTTTGTTAAAAAACAGGTCATTTTTTTATGCAAAAGAGTTCGTGCAAACCCGCGGAAAACCTCGAAAATTTCTATTGAAAGGATTTTTTTCTTGTGGTATAATACGAGTCGTGGAGATAAGTAATATCGAAAGGACTTTTATCATGAACAAGGTTTATTTGTTGTTTGGGCTGTTATCTTCGGCGGCGATTTTTGCGCCGGATGTGAGAGCCGATATTTCCCTTCCTTCAGAAAAAATTACATTTGTTCACACACTTCACACACACCTCTTTTCTGAAGATTATTTATCTCCCGAGAGTTTTAGGGAGCGGCAAGAAATCAAGGTTGCGCAGGTATGCTTTATCACCGATACCGAAGATTGCGGCGGGGCGGACTTTGTCGGCACGGATTTGGAAGGCGGCACACCGGAAGTTATACCCCCAGGGGGAGGAGATGCCGAAAGCTGTATCAAAATGGGGTATGATAAAACCTCATGTCCGAACGGCTATAAAGGCAACAAATATTGCCCGCTGAATAATAAATATTTTGCCGAATGTATTTCGGATTGTCCGAGCAGTTACGTAACTTGTCAATCACCACAGCAAGGAGTCGGAGAGGTTTGTGGTGACGGCTTGTATCAAGATTGCTGTACCCCGACGTGTCCGGCGGAATACAAGTACACATTGGGTTCTATTCCCGATGGTTATGAAGCGGACGGCGAGCCTTGTATGGAATGCGACGAAGGCGGATTGAAAATCAAGGAAAAATACAAAATTAAAGAGAAAGACTGTTCGGGATATTTGGATTGCGGGGAAATGGGCTGTGAGGACAGAGCAACGACTTGTCAAAGCGGCAATACAACCCTGTGTTCGGAGTGCAAAAAATGCCCGAACCTCGGCACGGAGAGTGAATGCCCGCCGTGTACGGTCTGCACGTTTGAAGAATGCTCGAATTTATATGTTGTAACCGGCTGTGCAACAAATTGTACCGACTGGTGCGACTATTGTGCTTTTGAACAATAGTTCAAAGTCAAGAGAGAGGGAAAAATAACCATAATTATTAACAATGCGGCGGTCTGGGCACAATGCAAAATTGATGGCGGTAGACCCCGCCTACAGGAGAAAGAAAATGAGAAAGTTTTTATTATATTCAACAATTTTGGTGGCTTTTACGATGAGCGGCGGGGCGGCAAATGCAGCGTGTATTCAAACTCCGACTTGTTCAAGCTTGGGTTATACCTCAAGTTCATCCTGCGACGGCGGTATTAAATGCCCGTTCGGCAATGCATGGAACTGCACAGCAAGCGATTTAAGCACTCAAATAACGGAGCTAACTAACAAAATAACCGAACAAACGAACAAGATAACGGAGGTTACTAATAAGATAACAACAATAGAGGAAAAAATTGTAACAATAGAAAGCGGAGCATCGTCGAGTAATTGTACTGTCGGGGCTATCTTGTATTCGGATATGAGTTGTGATCCGAATGTTGTAGCGTCTAAAAAGCCAATCGGTGTGGTGTTTGATCAAGCGAATCGTTTAGCGATAGCGTTGGATCCAGAGGCGGTAAAATGGTGGGTTGATAATCCTTTTGATGTACCGACATTATCAAATTATAGTTCACCATCAGAGGCAACAGCAGATTGGCAAGGTAAAAATAATACGCGTTTGGTGTTGGAGTATTGCAAGACGAATGAGAGGAGAGGTTGTCCTGCAGTTGAATATGTGAATCGCTATAAAACGGAAGGAACACAAGCAGGAGATTGGTATGTGCCAGCTATGGGAGAGTTGAATGCCATATATCAAAATAAAGATGTTTTGAACATGGCTTTAGGGACAATCGGCGGAACAGAACTATACAGTGAGCATTGGTCTTCTTCCGAGAGTCCTAGCGGCCTTGTTTGGATTCAGGATTTCTATGATGGTGTTGTCGACAACAGCACTGTGTATGCTAAACTTTTCGTTCGCCCGGTCCTAGCTTTTTAGGGGAGTTCTCTTAATATATCAAAGCCCGTTCGTTAAGAATGGGCTTTGGTCTTTTTGTTAAGTTTTTATAAAAAGAACATTGAAAATTCTTTCCAGTTATACCAAACAAGTGTGGCAAAGGCTAAGATAATCAATGTTAAGAGAATTTGTGCCAGCACTTTTACTCGATGTGAACATGGGGTTACATCATGTGTGTTGGCATCAAAATATTCATGCTTGGTGGGGTCATAATCATTATTTGGTGTGTACCCCTGATTTTGTTTTTTTTCCATAATGATATGTTTTAAGTTTATAAAAATAAAATGTCAGCTTAATTATGTAAAAAAACATAATTTTGTCAAGAAGTTTTTGCCGGATGAATTGTAAAAGATGCGAACTTCTCTTTTAAATTCCGGCTAATTCTGTCTATAGAGAGGAGTCTGAAGATAAGATGATTTGTGAAAGTGGAAAACAAGGGGAAGATTTGGTGAGGTATAAGAATTAGCTAAATGAATGTATGTTGTTGTCTGCGCTTTGTACTGTCCCAAGTTTTGGAAGGAAAAGTGTTTTTTTTGCTTTACTTTAGGGGGGGAATTTCCTAGTATTATATTATGTTTAATCTGAAAGGCATTAATATGGAAAATGTGGTTCGTGTCGGGGTTGGGGTTTATATTTTTAACCAAAAAAAACAGGTATTGTTGGGTTTAAGAAAAAGCAAACATGGCGAAAATACTTGGTGTCCTCCCGGCGGCCATATGGAATTTGGTGAAACGAATGAACAAGCTGCCATAAGAGAAGCCAAAGAAGAGACGAATCTTGATTTGAATCCGCAAAATATCAAATTGTGTGGATTGACAAATGACTTTTTTCCTGAAAACAATCGTCATTACATTACTCTACACTTCTTTTGTCATGATTTTAAGGGAACGCCGGAGTTGATGGAACCTAATAAATGCGTTCAATGGCAGTGGTTTGATGTTGATAAACTGCCGGAGAATCTTTTCTTGTCTAATCGAAATTTTCTTAGAAATCATTCTTTGTGAAAAAGTGTTTTTAATTTTTTGTATTTAATTAGAAGAGCAGATTTATTCATATATGTTGTGGCTGATTCTGTCTAAAATGGAGGGGCTTTTTTAGAGGTGAGGGAGGCGTCGAGAAGGCTTGAATAAGCTTGTGAGAGGGTGTTTCGAGATAAGTGGTCAAATAAGGTGATGCGCGGGGCGGGCGTAAAAATAAAAAACCTCACAATATGGAAGTTGTGAGGTGGGATTGGTTTGTTGCAGTTACTTTGATTGTTTTTTATAATCCTTATCAAACAATATGAGCAAATTAAGCGGTTTATCGTGGCTCAATACCCAGTTATGTGAGGTAAATTCTACCGAATTTACACGTTGATAAGCAGCTTGCAAAGCGGCTTCTTTGGTTGGGAATTCATCATAAAATGCTCCTTCGCCGCCGAGCTCTTTGTTGCCGAAAGACATTAATCGCATATCCCGTCCATAATCGCCCGATTCCTCGTAAACTAGCGTGGCCGTATATCTTAGCTGTTTGTTCGGAGAACAGAATTGGTTATCTGTTACCTCAATAGCGAAGTGGGTATTTACAAACTCGTAGAGCTCTTCGACTTTATTTTCATCAATATTCAGCTTTTGGGCAAAGTGCCGTTTGGCAAAACTTGTAAAATCGTTCTTGTTCATAAATCATAATTTTTTAATAGTTAGACATAATTATTTAATGTTTTATCAATCGTAGATTATTTATCTCAGAAAATCAAGTAAAAGAATTTTCTTTTATATTTGTTAGGGGTGGAGAAGGTAGTTTTTTAATGTGCTGTGTCTAATTTTGTCTAGATTGAGAGAGGGAAAGAAAAGGTGTTTGTGGGAAGCGAGGGGAAGAAAAGAGGGAAAAAAATCAGCGGGGATTGGGGCTGAGGGGAGCGCGGAGATTGAGGGCGGTCGTGAATTGGGAGTGAGGTGAGGAGAGCGCGGAGATTGAGGGCTGAGTGGAGATTGGGGTGAGGAGAAAGCGCGGAAATTGAGGGCGGACGTGAATTGGGAGAGGGGAGTGCGGAGATTAAGGGCGGGAGCGGGGATTGGGGCTGAGGGACAGTATATTGATTTGGTGGATCTATAAGAGGCTGTATAAAATTATCATCAATATTAGAGATTGACAAAGTATTATAAGTTTAATAGCTTGTGGGCGAGTGTTTATTATTTTAGTTTATCATTTTAAATCTATATCATTATGGAAAAACAGGAAAAGAAATCAAAAAAGGAAATTTGGAAGGAAATTTCTTTGGATTTTCGGTCGTTGTGCCGAGAGCTGAGGCTTTGGTGGTTGCCAGGGAGAGGGAATTCTGAATCAGAAAAGAAAATCCGGAAAAAGAAAGTCGGGATGTTTTATTATGCCAAAAAGAATTTCTTTTCCGAAAAGCGTCTTTGGGGCAAGACAATGTCAGGCATTGTTGCTTATGTCGATGAAACAGGAGAGCATGGCTTAATTGTTCTTTTGCATCCTAAAAAAATGCAGTGGTCGAGTGATAAGTTATCTGTCAGGTTGCCTCGTGATTCGAGGGGAAAAGAACGTACGCGCTTGATTTTGGAAGCTGCTGCTATGCAAGCCAAAAAGGCTGAGGCGGCAGAGTATTGCGCAACGTATGCTTTTGATGGTATTAAAGCCGGAGAAGCATTTTTGCCAAGTATGGAAGAATGGGAAAAAGCTATTGGGCCTAATATTTCATTGTTGAATGAAAAATGGCGTTCGATAAAAGGAAAAGATTTGTTGGAAAAGGGGGCGTATTGGTCTTCTTCCCAATTTTTGTTTAATTTATCTTTTGCTTTGATTTTCGATGATGATGATTGGGATTTGGCGTTGAAAGATAATAATGATGTCTATGTTTGTCCGGTCATTGCGTTTTGATTTATTATTTTAATTTTTTTTATCCGGTTGGTTTTATGCCACCGGTTTTTTTATGGTTATTGTATATGGGTGAATTTGCTATAAAGTGTAAATTGTTTGACTGTAGGGTATAGCTTTCAGAATAATTTCAAAATAGCTTGGTTGGCTTGGGAGGCAAGGGAGAGGGCATTGGTTGCGAGGTTTTGGCGGGTTCGGAGTGCCAGTATATTGGCGGATTCTTCGTTCATATCGGCAAGCGTGAGTTTGTCAGCTCCTTCTTCCAAAACTTGGTTAAGACTATCTTGAACATTATTTGAATGCAGCCAGTCAACACTTTTCAAAACAATTTTCTCCAAAGACTCTATTACTTTTTTATTCCCGAAACTTGGGGCAGTATAATTCCGTCTTTTTCTGCTTATACTCGTTCTAGTGTGATGCAAAGATATAAGTTAGAAGAAGGGCAGAAATCTTTTGGAAAACGAGTTGATGTCAGTGCTAAAAATGATGAAATTATTAATCGGATGACAGAAATTCACGGACAAGAAAAGCCAAAGCATGGTGCAGTTGCGGCAGATGAGGCAGCCAAAGCTTATATTGCTAAAAAAGCTTTTGAAAGAGATTAATGTTTTTCTAAGGTAGCGGATGAAAAAAAACAGTCTTGATTTTTTTTTCAAGACTGTTTTTTTGCATTAAGCGTGGCGGGCTATTCAAAATACTGGATGTATAACCATGCGCAGCTTATGCCAACGCTGATTAACATCACGGGTATTGACCACTTCAAGAAACGGATGAAGTTGATGTGGTTGCCGTGGCGTTGCGCCAAGCCTGCCACAATCACGTTGGCTGATGCGCCAATTAATGTTCCGTTGCCGCCAAAGCAAGCGCCAAGTGATAATGCCCACCATACAGGCATCATGGCTTCACGGCCGCCAAGCTCGGCTTCCATCGATTTTATCATCGGTATCATCGTGGCCACAAACGGGATGTTATCAATCACGCTTGAAACAATGGCCGATACCCAGACAATCAGCAACATGGTCTTGGAGATTGAGCCCTCCGTCAACTTTATAAACTCTTGTCCCAAAAGTTTTAACACGCCGGTTTCTTCCAATCCATATACCACGACAAACAAGCCGGTGAAGAAAAATATCGTTGTCCAATCAACTAACGCTAAAGCTTCTGCCGTTTTGGCTTCTCGTTCGTCGTGGCGATTGCCCCATGTGTATAGCATCAGCAAAACTGCCGCACCGCAGATTGCGATTGTGCCGTTGTTTAGATGAATGTGTTCCGCCATGATGAAACCCAGTATGACAACAAACAAAACGCTTAAGCATTTGGCCAAAAGTGCTTTGTCGGTGATGGATTTGCTTTCATCTATTTTCATAACTTCCGCGCGTCTTCTACTGTCGGTCTTTAAGTGACGTCCCCAGAAAAAGTCAAATATCATGATGATGACAAACATCGTGAATATTACAACAGGTGTCAACTCTCTAACAAAGTCCATAAATGACAAGTTTAGAGATGAGCCAATCAAGATGTTGGGAGGGTCACCAATTAAGGTTGCCGTACCACCGATGTTGGCAGCAAAAATCTCCAATATCAGGTAGGGATACGGATTAACTTTTAATTTTTCTGTTATTTGGAAAGTTACCGGCACGATTAACAAAACGGTGGTAACATTATCCAAAAAGGCTGAAAAAAATGCGGTTACGATTGCCAAAACTGCCAATAATCCTCTTGGGTTGGCGTGTACTTTTTTGGCTCCCCAGAAAGCCACGTATTGGAACATGCCTGACTTTTCACAAATACCGACGATGGTCATCATGCCGATAAGCAAAGCCAAAGTGTTAAAGTCTATTCCTTTTAAAGCCGTTGTTTGTGTTAATATGCCTGTGAAAATCATGATGGCTGCAGCCAATAAGGCGACAACGGCACGGTTTAATTTTTCAGAGAACAATATTAAATAACATACGACGACGATTATTGTGGCAACTATCTGCGGATTTAATCCAAAAATTAAATGTGATGCAGTTGCTGCGTCCATGATAAACTTCCTTCATTTATGTTAAAAAATACTTTTTACACCCTCACATATAACCGTCATAAGCTAAAATTGTATTAATTTTTGTAAAATTATATAAAAAGCATAATCCATTCATTGAATTATGCTCCTTTATATGCTTGAATTTGCTTGAAATATGTTTTTTAACTATTCTTCATCATCCAAGAAAGAATCGTCGTCGTTGAAATCTTCATCCATATCTTGAGAATCGTCTTCCAACAATAAGGTTTCATCGGTAGAATCCTCTATCTCGGATTTGCGACGGCGGCCACGGCGTTTTTTCTGCGGGCTTTTTTTGGTGGCGGCATTGATAATGTAGTTGCCGGTAATCTTGTATAAGTCAACCAAATGATTGTTATACATGTGGTCGGCGTCTTCTATCTCGGCAAAATCGACCTCAACATTGCGCAAGGTATTTAGTCTCCGCGCCATTGTGGCAACAGAGGCCGGATTGCCGATTTCGTCCTTGCCGCCCTGAATGATTAATCCTGATGTGGGGCAGGGAGCCAGAAATGAAAAATCTTTTTCGTTTGATGGAGGCGAAACGGCTATGAAATTGTTAATGTCAGGGCGGCGCATTAATAGCTGTAAACCTATCCATGCTCCGAACGAATAGCCGGCTATCCAGCACTGGCGGGCATCGGGGTTAACCGACTGCAGCCAATCCAGTGCGACCGTGGCATCGGATAATTCTCCTGGGCCGTCTTCAAATTCGCCTTGCGAACGGCCGACGCCCCTGAAGTTGAAACGTAGTACCGAAAAACCCAGATTTTGAAAACAGTTAAACAGTGTATAAACAACTTTGTTGTTCATTGTGCCACCGTACTGCGGGTTGGGGTGTAAAATTAAGGCTACCGGTGCGTTGGGACGTTCACTTTGGTGATAGCGTCCCTCTAAGCGGCCGGCGTGGCCATTGAATAAAACTTCGCTCATTATACTTTTATCTCTTTTTATCTCTGTTATTTTAACATTAATTTTATTAATATACTTGTATCTTATTTTAAGAATCTTGTATAAATTCTTAATTTCGGAATAATTTGAGGAAATATAACACAAAATGAACAAAAATTTCAAGATGATTCGTCAAGAGGTTCAGGCCGTGTTGGACAGAGACCCTGCAACCGGCTCCAAACTCGAGGCTGTGCTTTGTTCTTCCGGCTTTCACGCTATTTTAATGCATCGGATGAATCATTGGCTTTGGAAAAAAAATTTTAAGCTGACGGCGCGTGTCTTATCTCAATTTACGCGTTTTTTGACCGGTATTGAAATCCATCCGGCAGCGCGAATCGGAAAAGGCTTTTTTATTGACCATGGTATGGGGGTTGTTATCGGCGAAACAACTCAAATCGGTGATAATGTTACTTTGTATCATGATGTTACGCTGGGCGGAACAACCGTGTTTTCCAAAGACGGAAAAGTTACCAGCAAACGTCATCCGACCGTCGGAAATAATGTGATTATCGGGTCGGGGGCACAGGTCTTGGGGCCGATTAATATCGGTGATAATGTTAAAATCGGTTCAAATGCCATTGTTACCAAAGATGTGGCTCCTGATACTACGGTGGTTGGTATGGCCGCTCATCATGTGGCGGAAATTAACGGTCGCAATAAACGCAGAAAAGAGCGTTTTGCTGCTTATGGTTTGGTGGAAAATCTCGAAGATCCGCTCGAGGAGAAAATTAGGCTTTTAACTCAAGAAGTCAATGACCTTAAAACCGAAATCACTCGTTTGAAAGAACTCAAAAAATGATGCCTTTGTTTGCTGATAAAAAGCCTTCTCAAACGCGTATTTGTGTAGCGATGTCCGGCGGGGTGGACAGTTCTGCCGCGGTGGTTATGCTTAAAAATGCCGGTTATGACGTGTTTGGTTTGACCATGCGTTTGCTCCAAAAGCCTTATGTTTTTGAAAACGAATCGGTTAACGATGCCGGCAAAGTTGCTCAAAAGCTCGGAATTACTCATGAGTATTTGGATTTTACTCAAGATTTTAAAACAAAAGTAGTGGATTATTTTGCCGATGCTTATATTCAGGGGTTGACGCCTACTCCTTGTGTGATGTGCAATCGTTTTATTAAACTCGGTGCTTTGGCCGAAGAGGCCAAAAAGCGTGGGGCGGACGTTATGGTTACAGGTCATTATGCCGATGTGCGCGTTGTTAATGGGCAGGTCGAATTGCGGCGGGCTAGAGACTTAGTGCGCGACCAGAGTTATTTTTTGTTTAATGTGGAGAAGAAATATTTAAATATGCTGCGTTGTCCGCTGGCTGAATTGTCAAAAGATGATACGCGAAAAATTGTGCAAGAGGCCGGTCTTGAGATTTTTGATAAACCGGACAGTCAAGATATTTGTTTTGTGCAAAAGGGAAAGTATGTTGATTTGATTAATCAGCTCAGGCCGGATTATCTTTTGAAAAAAGGCGATATTGTTGATTTGGGCGGAAATGTCTTGGGGCAGCATAACGGCATTATTCATTACACCATCGGACAACGCAGAGGTTTGGGAATCGGCGGGGGGGCTATCTATTATGTAATCGGAATTGATGCTCTTAAAAATCAAGTTATTGTCGGCTCTCATGAAGATTTGAAGTGTCGCGGAGTGCTTATTGGCAATGTTAACTGGCTCGGTGAGGATAGACCCGAAGTTTTGTATTGTGATGTTAAACTTCGTTCCAGACAGAATTTGGTTAAGGCGGAGGTCGAGTTTTTATCTGAAAATCGTGCAAAAGTTAAACTTTTAGATGAGTTTTACGGTGCAGCGGCCGGACAAGGATGTTGTTTCTATCAAGAGAACCGCGTTTTGGGCGGCGGGTTTATTTTGCCTTAAGCTAAATGTCATGGAATTGTAACTTTTTTTAAGGGTCGGATGTGCTATAATTATTTTAAACAGAGGGAGATTCTCGTCATGAAAAGTTTATGGTATATTTCGGCGTTGTTGATGGGGTTCGGACTAGCTTGTAACTCTTATGCTTTACCCGCTGACCCGTGGGCTGTCCAGTCTCAGGATTATTTGCAGGAAAATGATGCAACCGTGGATGAGGAGACTGATTCTTGGACGGATAAGCTCTCGGCATGGAAAGAGGAAATGTTTGATAATGCTGTTGACAGTAAAGCTGCCGTTGATGCCGAATTTGATGCTTTGGTCGATAGATTGGATGCTCAGAAATCTTCGGACATTCAAACGTCGGATATGGCTTTCGGAAAACTTAAAAAAGAAAAAACATCTTCTTCTTCCTTTCAGTTTGATTTTTCCGATTTATGGGATAAATTTGTCGGTAAACTCTCTGCTATGTGGGATTGGTTTTGCGATTTGCTTGATGGTTTTGCTCAAAAATGTCTTAACTGGGCAAATTCCGGTATGCAAAGGCTTTCTTCCGAGACAATTTCAATTAAAAATGAACTGAGCGGAGCGGTCAAAGATTTGACTCGATGATGTCTGCCGATTTGAGAATATTTCTCGTCGGATGAAAAATATTTGTTGACTCAAGCGGGCAAGATGTTATTAACTCCCCTAGATTTATGTTTTTGGGGGAGATATGCTATGTTGGCTCCGGTCGTGATTTTGGTTAATCCGCAGATGTGTGAAAATGTCGGTATGGCGGCGCGCGCGATGATGAACTGCGGTGTTTCCGAAATGCGTTTGGTGGCGCCCAGAGAAAATCACTTATCCGAAAAGGCGATTGCCGCTTCTTCGGGTGCGGAGAAAATTTTGCAGGCGGCGAAGGTTTTTTCCTCAACCAGAGAGGCAGTGGCTGATTTGAATATTGTTTATGCCTCAACAGCCAGAAAGCGCAATATGATTAAAGAGGTTTTAACCGCACAGGGCGCGGGAGGTGAAATTTCTCAAAAAGCTTTGGGCGGTATTCATGCCGGTATTCTCTTCGGGCCGGAGCGCACGGGGCTGCATAATGATGATGTGGCTTTGGCTGATAAAATTATTGAAATTCCTCTCAACCCCGAACATTGCTCGCTTAATCTCTCTCAAGCGGTTTTGCTCGTTTGTTATGAATGGTATAAGACCCAAGCGGTTGCGCCCGATGCTCAGATGGTTACCAACGGTGCTCCCTTTGTGGAAAAAGAAAAGCTTTATCGTTTTTTTGATTTTCTTGAAAATAAGCTCTCTGATTGTAAAGCTTTTCAGGATGATGAAAAACATCCTAAAATGATGATTAATCTTCAAAATATTTTTTTGCGCGGTGAATTAACCGAGCCGGAGCTTAACTCTCTTTATGGCGTTATAAACTTTTTATCAGGTCACTAACAATTGTTTTTGTTATTTATTTTTTCTCGAATTAACTAAAAATTTTATATTTTGTTTGAGAATGGAATTGTTTTTTATGTTAGTGGGAGAAAAAATATGCACTCTGCCGAGGTGATTTTTGGTTGGAATCCGATGGTGGTTTCAAGCGTTATCCTTATCATCAGCTATATTATCTTGTTTACCGAAAAGCTTAATCGTGCCGTGATTGCTTTAATCGGTGCGGGGGTGATGATTATTTGCGGGGTTTTAACTCAAGCTCAAGCGATTAAGGGAATCGATTTTAATACGTTGGCACTGCTTATCGGGATGATGATTGTGGTCGGTATTTGTGAAAAATCAGGAATGTTTCAATATGTGGCTATTTGGGGAGCTCAACAAGTGAAGGCCAGCCCTCGCGGGATGATGGTGGTGTTGGCCGTCGTTACTGCCATGTTCTCGGCTTTGCTCGACAATGTTACGACGGTTTTACTTTTGGTGCCGGTTACGTTTCAGATTACGCGGAAGCTTAAAATTTCGCCTTATCCGTATTTGATTTTGGAGATTTTTGCTTCCAATATCGGCGGTACGGCAACACTTATCGGCGACCCGCCTAATATTTTGCTCGGTTCGGCCTTGAATCTCTCCTTTATGGATTTTGTCAGAGAGCTTACGTTGATTGTGGCTTTAACCATGGTTGCTTTGCTGGTTGTGTTTGATTTTGCTTACGGACGTCATTTGAAAACCAATAAGCGTTGTCGAGCAGAGGTGATGTCGATTGATAAAAACTCCACCATTACCGACAAGGTTTTGCTTATCAAATGTTTGGTGGTGCTTTTTTGTGTGATTTTGGGTTTTGTGTGTGCCGAGCATTTCCATATTGCAAACGGTACAATCGCCATGACGGGAGCCGTGATTATGATTTTGCTCTACACTTGGGGAAATCGTCATGATGAGAGAGAAGCCAAAACGGCTGAAATCTTTACGCTGGTGGATTGGACGACGATTTTCTTCTTCGCCGGTTTGTTTGCCATTGTTTATGGTTTGGAAGAGGCCGGTGTTTTGGTTCTTTTGGGGCAAAAATTCGTTGAGTTTTCCGAAGGGAGTATTGATAAAGCCGTGTTCTTGGTGTTGTGGGTGTCGGCAGTCGTGTCGGCGGCCATTGATAATATCCCTTTTGTTGCGACTATGATTCCCGTGTTGAAGTCTATGGAGGTTGAAATGGGCGGCCGTGAGGCTATGATGCCCGTGTGGTGGGCTTTGTCCCTCGGGTCTTGTTTCGGCGGAAACGGTACGCTTATTGCCGCATCGGCTAATGTGATTGTGGCCGGTATGGCTCAGCGCGAAGGTACTCCCATTTCTTTCTTGGGGTTCCTTAAGTGGTCCGTTCCGGTTACTATCGGCTCGGTGCTGATTGCCAGTCTCAAATTTATGTAATCGGGGGATAAATCTGTTTGCGGGGAGGCTTTTCCCCGCTTTTTTTGCTTCCTAAGGGAAAAATTTGCTCTTTTTGTCAGAAATTAGTTGACAGCACGAAAAAGTTATGTATATTGCAAACAAAAGATTTTTGTTTAATCTATAAAAATTGGATGGTTTAATATGTACGCAG
>CALXPT010000010.1 GCA_944390355.1 uncultured Alphaproteobacteria bacterium
GCAAAATTTGGAATTTTATTATCAAGAATCCGGTCGTGCTGGGAGAGATGGAAAAAAATCTCAATCGGTTATATTATTCGTTTAACAATCGTGTAATGGTCGATAAACTCACTCTTAACACGTATTAAAGCCACTTTAGCATTTAAGGCTTGTTGCTTTATGTTTTCGGTCAACTCAGCTAAATTGAGTTTCACATTCCAATATGGCCGTGCATAAATCAATTTTTGATGCAAATATTGCTCCAGCCATTCATTTGCATAATGAAAAATCATCTCAAGTCGTTTATGGCTGGCGCCGCAACTGTTTAATTCATACAAAGCCTCAAAACAACTTATACTGAAAATGATATAGTCATAGAGCTCCTGCCATTCATTGTATTTGAGTTTAAGTCCGATAGCCTGTAGCGCATTAAGTGTTGAGTAAACCGAACAATACCTTGAAAAATATCCTTGATTAAACGGCTTCATATCAGTATTCATCCGCAAACATAATGGTCAGAACTCGGTTGGTTTGTGTCTCATCGTCAGGCTGCGGAGAATAAAACTCATAATTCAAGTCATACATATCAATTTTCCAGAAGATTTGTTGCCCACGATATTCAAAACAGCCAAAGTCGTGTTCACCATACGGATCGTTATCTTCCGTGAAATTATTGAAGGTTCTGACTTTTTGCATAATCTCTTGTTGTTGCATCAGTGGTAAAGCCGATATACCGCAAGTCAACAGCACCTTACCACCTTCAAAAGTCTTACGGAACTTGTCGTTTTGAGCTGCAATTTTTTTCACATCAATTTTATTTTCCATATTGCACCTCCTTTTTACTCAACATCAAACCAAGCCATGGTTGTAGCTAATAAATGGTTATAGTCACCGGACATAGCTTCTTTCATGAATTGGTCGATTTCTTCTTGTGGGAGATGAGCTCTTTCCATAGCTCTTCTGCATATCCCCAAAATCATAAATGCATTACCGTCTTGTCCCGAAAGTTGAACGGTAATTTTCGGATGTTTGATTTTTGTCATTGTTTTACTCCTTTAAAATAAAAAAAGAGCCTCAACACTAGGTTGAAGCTCAAAACGTTACAATTTAGGTGGACGATATGCCCGATAACAAACTTATTTTTGAATTTGTAGGTTATTGGTGACATATCGTCCTCCTTTCATACCAAAACAAAACCTTATCCGCTCTGATGAAAAAGCGAACTATAGAGGCCTAAATTTTGGTGATTTATATTTGAAGTCAAAACGAATCGACTCAACTTCAAATATAATATATTATAACATATTCTAACATAAATTGCAAGTTTAAAATCAAAAAAAATCAAGGAAAATCAATAAATTAAATAATAATTTTGACATATAAACCAAGTTTATTTTAGGAGCTAAAAAATGAATGAATTAACGACAATTCGTAAAATATTGGAGCGTCTTACAAAATACATCACAAAAAAGAAGGGATACATCTGTCAATATTGTGGGCATAGAAGCCTTCAACCATACGGAGGAAAATGCGCACAATCAAAATCCGGCCACCACCACTACATCGCTGCAGAACATTGAGAGAGGAATTTTTTATTTTTCTAAAAAACTATTAGTATCAGATTTGAACAATCAGAAACGCAAAAAAAACGTTCAAAAAGGTTCGTTTATTTGTTGTATTAATAAAGGTATCATACATATATTTTTTCTATTTTCAAGATATATTTTTTTATTTATGCAAATCCTTGTTATACAAAGATTTTTCATCGTTTTTACAATAAGATAGCAATTTTATCTTCAAAAGTGAAGCTTTTTGAAGATAGCGGTTAAGTATGTTCATAGGTTATATACAAAATAACGAGGATAAAACAGAGCAGACGCGCCAGTATCAGGCTGTTCAGGCTTTTGCCAAAGAACAGGAGCTAAAGCTTGATTGTGTTTATTCTGATTACGCCTTTGCCAATATAAAAGAAATGATTCTGCCGGAAACAGAAGGTATTGTTATATTTAATATAAGCGCGTTAGGCGATGGTCTGACACAGATTAAAGAAAATTTACTTTTCTGCCGTGAACATAAGTTACAAATCTGTTCAATTGAAGATGGTTATCGTTTTACTGAAACGAATCTGACAGATGATTTTTTCAAAGGAATCGATATTGCCATAGACGTTCGTAGCAACTTGATATCGCAAAATGTTAAAAAGGTTCTAAAAAAACGAAAAAATGAAGGGGTAAAGCTTGGTCGCTCACTTGGCGCACTTATTAAAAAACGCTTGGATGGCAAGTAAGAAGAAATCCGTAAGCTTTTGGCACAAAAAGTCACCAAAGCCGAAATCGCCCGCCGCTTCAACGTCACTCGTAATACCGTCTTCCGCTTCGTCAAACGAAACGGTCTGGAAGAAAAGGATGCTTCCCATGCCTAAAGTTTCGGTGATTATGCCGGTTTACAATACCAAAGAAGAATATTTAAGAGAAGCTATTGAAAGTATCCTTAATCAAACTTTTTCTGATTTTGAGTTTATTATTTTAAATGATAGCCCATATAATCTTCCGCTGAAAGAAGTAATATCGTCGTACCAAGATTCTCGTATTAGATATTTTGAAAGCGAACAAACACAAGGCGTTGCAAGGAGCTATAATCGTTTGCTGGAACTCGCTGAGGGTGATTTTATCGCAATGATGAATCATGACGATATTTCTAAGCCTGAACGTTTGGAAAAACAAGTTGCTTATATTGAAAATAATCCCGAAGTAGGGATTGTCGGCACTGCTTATAAAAAATTTGGAGAGATAAATCGTTTCAAGACAATAAAAAATCCAAAAGAAGATGCAGAAATTCGTGCTTTATTGCTTTTTAAGTCAAGTATACATCATCCCACTACAATGTATCGTCGTAGCCTGATAAAAGAACACCAAATTCGTTATAAAGAAGAATATGTGAGTCTAAATGATCGCAAGTTTTATTATGATATCGGGCAATACGCAAAATTGGCAAATATGCCGGAAGTTTTGTATCGCTATCGTTTTCACAAGGATATGGTGTCAAAACAGAGAAAGCCTGAGATATTTTTAGAGCAATGCGATTTTCATAAATATTGGTTTGCCTGTGCGGGAATTGAGCTAACACTGGAAGAAAAAGAAATTTTTGATAAATATGTCACCAAAGGGAAATGCCATATCAAAGACATCCAAACATTAGAAAAAATAGAGACGGTTTTAAGTAAAATCAACTTGGCAAATCAACAACATCCGTTGGTTCCGGCAAAAGAGTTTAGTGAAGTTTGCGGTAAATACCTAAAGAAAAGATGTCTAAATGCGGCCGTGTTTGGAAGAATTAATTCTTCAAAATTGCTCCAAAAAACGCATCTACCGATAAAGAATAATCTTTTGCTTAAAATCTGTAATTTCGCCTTATGTTGGCGTGGGTAGATTGATATGAAAACAGCTATACATTTACATTTATACTATATGGATCAACTGCCAGAGATTATCTTGAAATTGAAAAATATGGATAAAGCGGCGATAGATTATGATTTATATGTAACGATGAGTGCAGAAAATAAGCCGGCAGAAGCAGAGATAAAAAAAGAATTCCCCAAAGCGGTTATTTGGCAGGTCGAAAATCGAGGTTATGATATCGGTCCGTTTGTTGATTTTTTGCATAAGATAAACTTAGGTGATTACGATTATATCTTAAAATTGCATACAAAAAATAAGAACAAAGGCAATTATACTATTTTGAATAATAATCGAATGGATAATGCTTTATGGGGAAAGGTGCTTTTTGAAACTTTGGTTGGCACAGCTAAGCAAATCAAACAAAATTATGCAAAATTTTCAGAAGATGACACAATAGGTATGATGGGGAGCAAATATTGCTTAACTTCGGAAAAACATACCTATCAGAGCTTGGTTGAACTCATTAAATCAGAAGCAGAGAAACTCCATTTACCACAAACAGATAAAGTAGAATTTGTTGCCGGTTCTATGTTTTTAGCACGTGCAGAAATGTTTAAGCCGTTTTTAAGTGTCAGTATTGATGATTTTGCACAAACTGACGGCAGAATCAAAGAAGGCACAAAAGCCCATGTTTATGAACGACTGTTTGGTTGCGCGGTATTGGCACAAGGAAAGAAAATAGAGGGAATAAAACAATATCAATATGAAGAAGAATTCCTAAAAGCAAAAATTAAGCGTTTTTTCTTTCAAAAAAAGGAAACACGTTCAGGACACACTATTATTAAGATCTGCAAAATACCGGTTTTACATTTGAGGAGTATGTAGAATGAAAGGAATAATATTAGCAGGAGGGAGTGGAACTCGCTTGTATCCGCTCACCAAGACAACGTCTAAGCAATTACTGCCGGTCTATGACAAACCGATGATTTATTATCCTCTGTCGACCTTAATGTTATTTGGAATCAAAGAGATTTTGATTATTTCGACACCAAAGGATACACCGAATATTGAAGAGCTTTTTGGTGATGGACATCATCTTGGCTTGACCATTCATTACGCTATTCAAAACGAACCTAAAGGTATTGCACAGGCCTTTACGATAGGGGCTGATTTTATCGGTAATGATGATGTTTGCTTAATTTTGGGGGATAATATCTTCTATATGGGTGATCAATTCCACTTTTTCAAAGAAGAAGTGCTTAAAAATCAAGGACAAAGAGCGACTATATTTGCCTATCACGTTTCGGATCCTGAGCGGTTTGGCGTTGTGGAATTCGATGAAAACTTGAACGCAATATCTATTGAGGAAAAGCCCAAACAGCCAAAGTCAAATTATGCCTCAGTCGGATTATATTTTTACCCTCCCGATGTTGTGGAAAAGGCTCGAAACTTACAGCCATCTTCTCGTGGAGAATTAGAAATTACCGACTTAAACAATTTGTATCTTAAGGAAGGACGGATGTCGGTTGTTCCTATGCGCCGCGGAAATGCATGGCTTGATGCGGGAACACCGGAAAGCCTAATGGAATCCGGTGCTTTTGTGCAAATTATTGAGAAAAGACAAGGGCTGAAAATTGCTTGTATTGAAGAAATTGCTTATCGGCGCGGTTTCATTGATGACAAACAAATGAAAGGACTGATTAATCAACTAAAAAATGGAACTTATAAAACTTATTTGCAGAAAGTATATGAGGAATATCATGAACTTTATTAAATAAAGTTTTTACAATCAAAGGAACTTTGACAGAGGACATTGCAATGAATTTAAAACTTTTAAAAGTGGCAAGATTTTTTCATTTAATCAATAAGAAGAACTACAATGAAAAACGACAAATAGAGATAGTGAAGAACTCGCCTTTATTTGATGCTAAATGGTATTTAGCGCAAAATACGGATGTGAAGAACCAAAAAATCGGAGCCGCCAAACACTATGTGAAATACGGATGGAAAGAAGGTCGCAACCCCGGTCCTGATTTTGATACAAATGATTATTTGAGAGAATATCCTGAATTACTTGAGAAAAACTGGTGTCCATTGTTTCATCTCTATTTGCAAGATAATCAAGTTGTTCAAAATATAAAATCTGTTGATTTTCCTATTCAGGCAAAAAATATTATAAAAAGATATCCTAGCGAAAATAATGGCAATAATAAAAAAGTTGCAATATTTGCATCTTTCAGTCGTGATGCGACTATTAAAGAATATATTATTGATTATTTAAAAGAATTAAAAAAAATTGTTGATGATATTATTTTTGTTTCAGATAATCCTATATTGGAAAGCGAAATCAGCAAGATTGAGCCTTTGGTAATATATATTCATTGTGTTAGGCATAATGAGTATGATTTTGGTTCATACAAAAAAGGTTATCTATGGTTAGAACGCAATAAGTTATTAAAAAAATATAATGAATTAGTTTTATGTAATGATTCTTGTTTTTTAACGGGATATTCTATGCAAGAGATGTTTGATAAGATGGAAAAACGACATCTTGATTTCTGGGGAATAACTTTGAATGTAGATTATAATATACATATACAAAGCTATTTTTTAGTGTTTAAAAAGAACGTTTTTTTAAGTAATACATTCCGTTCATTTATAAAATCAGTAAAGAAGGAAATTAACGCTAGAGAAGTTATTATCAAATATGAAACAAAACTTACACACTTACTAAGTCACCAAGGTTTTAAGTACGATTCATTTATAGAATACCCCCGAGATTTACAATCATATCCTATATGTGAGTCAAAAAATCTTACACGATTTGGAGGATATATTCTCAAACATAAATCGCCATTGATCAAAGTAAAATACTTTTATGAAAAAAACTTTAATTGTGATTCGAAGTTGGAAGCACTTTCAACCATAAAACGGTGTAATTATAATTTATATAAATCTATTCAAGATTATGGTGATTTATCAATTGTGTTTGATAATAATATTAAATTCTCAATAATTATGCCTACTTTTAATAGAAAGTTCTGCATTGAAAAGGCAATTAATTCTATATTAAATCAAACAAATCATAATTATGAATTAATTATTGTTGATGATGGCTCCACGGATAATACTCAGCAATTTATAAGAAATAAATATTCTAAGGAATTAAAAAAAGAAAAGATTCGATACTATTATAAAAAGAACGAAGGTGTTTGTCGGGCAAGAAACTTTGGAATCGAGAAGGCAAAAAATGAATGGATACTTTATGTTGATTCTGATAATGAAGTTGTTAAAACATATTTAGAAACTTTCTATAATTGTATTGAAGAAAATAAAAAAAGGAAGATTAAAACTTATTATGCTTGCTTTAAAAATATTTCAACGCAAAGTATAAAAGGTAATAAAAAGTTTAATTGGAATGACCTTTTAAAGTCAAACTTTATAGATTTAGGGTGTTTTATGCATCACAAGTCCCTATATAATGAGTTAGGTGGATTTGATGTTAATTTAAAAAGATTAGTTGATTGGGATTTAATTCTAACATACACAAAAAAATATCCTCCAGCGCGAACAGATAAAGTTGTATTATTATACAATGATGTTAGTAGTGGTTATGATAGAATTTCAACAACTGAAAATTATGCAAAAGCAAAAGAATATTTATATAACAAACATGGGTACTGGAAAAACAAAGAATTTATAGAAAGATGTTATTTTGATGTATTGCAATGGGGAAAAGATTCTCTCTATAAAGAAATAACTTCAGATCCTTATATAAAAAAAAAGGAAGATCCTTTAGTTCTTGCATATTATTTAACGCAGTTTTATGAAACCGAGATAAACAATAAAAATTTTGGAAAAGGTTTTACGGAATGGACAAATGTAAGTAAATCTCTTCCTCAATTTGAGAATCATTATCAACCACATATTCCAATGGATGTAGGTTTCTATAATCTTCAAGATATTCATGCAATGAAACGACAAGTAGAACTTGCAAAATTGTATGGAGTTGGTGGATTTTGTTTTTATTATTATTGGTTTCAGGGGGTAAGACTTTTAGAAAAACCCTTATTCAACTGGTTAAATGAAAAAAGTTTAGACTTAAAATATTGTTTATTTTGGGCTAATACACCATGGGTAAGTCATTGGATGGGAGGAAATAATAAAATTATTATGGATTATGATTTTACAATAAACGATATAGATTCCTTTTACGTTGATATCAAACAATTCTTTGCAGATGAAAGATATATAAAAATTAATAATAAACCACTGCTATTAATCTACCATCCGGAACTTATATCTTCCGAACTTCTACATACATTTAAAAAGAAAATGAATGCTTATGCAAAACAAGACGGCTTTGACGGTGTCACTTTTTATTGGGTTGGTTTCAAAGAAAAACAAGAAGATGTTTTAAAATATTTTATGGATGGAGTTGCTGAATTTCCTCCTTGTAGAGTCAGTATGGATGAAACAAATATTTTGGGGTATAAAAATCCTGATTTTACAGGAAAAATTTATGATACAGAAAAATTTATAAAGCAAAAAAAACATTTGTATTCGTCAAATTATTCTTTACTAAAAGGATGTTTTCCAAGATGGGATAATACTCCAAGAAATTGTAGTGGTTCTAAGGTTTACTATGGAACTTCTCCAGAGTTATATAAAAAATGGTTAAAGGATATCATTCAATGGACAAAAGAAAATAATAAAAAAGAAGAACAAATTGTTTTTGTAAATGCTTGGAATGAATGGGCCGAAGGAGCACATTTAGAGCCTGATTTAAAATATGGATACGCTTATCTTGAAGCAACAAAAGAAGCTTTAGAGGAAACACGAAAAAAATGAACATAAAGTCAATATAGATAATAACCACTGCTATTTAATGAATTTATATTAGTGTTTGTTGTCTATATTAAAGGATATAAGAAAATGATAAATAAATTTAATATATCAAAAAAGGTTAAAAAAATTAAACAAAAACCATGGCGCAGGGTATTAATCGTTTTGGTTTTGGTGTGTTTTGGAATGTTTTTGAGTTCATCTATATGGATTAATAAAAGTATTATTGTCAGCTTTCATGCTAAGACATCAAAAGATTTGACTTTCCAAATATTTTATACAACGCAATCTAAAACTAATTTTAGTGAAAAAGAATCTCAGAAGCAATTTCTAAAGGCAGGAAATAATAATGTTATATTTGAGTTGCCGATAAATAATATAATTAGATTTCGTATTGATCCCGGTTCTAATCCGGGAGAGGTGAAACTTTCTAATATTACAGTTTCCGGAAATAAATCGGTTAGATTGGACGGAGAAGATTTGTGGATATTTAACAATCATATAGAAAATTATTCTTATTATGACGGTGTTTTATCTCTTGTATCAAATCAAAGAGATCCTCATCTTACTTATAAGAAAGAGTTAGCTTTATTAGCTGGAACTTATGTAGATTGGTGTCTATTTCTCATTTGCTTGGCTTTCGCCATATTTATATTTTCCGTGCTTGTGTTTTATCTGGCAAAATTTAAGATTTTTGAGCTGCGTTCAAGAATAGAGATTGTTTTTTTGACGCTGTTTTTTTCTTTACTCTTTGTTCCAATGAGCCATATTTCAAATGCGGAAAAGTCAGAACAAGAAAATCGCATGTTAGCCAAATTTCCAAGTTTGTATGTTAATGGACTGATTAATAAGTCTTATGGTACAGACTTTGAGAAGTGGTTTAATGATAGATTTTTGGGAAGAAATTTAATGTTAAATATAAAGATATGGCTTGATGGTTTTGTTAACAAGCACTTATCTGGTGGTGGCGTATATACTGGAAACGACGATTGGATATTTGGTGCTAGTGATTTTAATAAAAGAATAATTTCTGATGCGAATATGAAGAAAATTATTAATAATATTTCACAATTCAAGAAATTTTGTCAGAATAATAAAATGAAATGCTATGTTGAACTTGTTCCAAGAAGAGGTGAATTTGCTTTAGATAAAGGAAACCGAGCTTATGAAAAAGATGATGTCGATCCGGCTTTTCTTGTTTCTGAAAAAGTAAAAAAGCAAATAGGCTTTGATATTGTTTACCCTTTGCCGGAGATGCTAGAAGCAAATAAACAAGATTTGGTTTATTTTAAAACAGATCATCACTGGACTGAATGGGGGGCTTATATTGGATATCAAGCCTTGATGAAGCAGATTCAAAAGGATTTTCCTGACGTAGTCTCCATAGAAGAGAAAGATTTTGATATCTTCTATGATACAAGAGTGAGAGCCGAATTTGATAGAAAATTTTGGCAAGGAAGTCTTTGTAATAATTTACATTTATCGGAATCTGATTGTCCATTAGAAACTAAATATCGTTATTATAAGCATAAGAAAGAGAAAAAGTTAAGTGTTGTTCAAAATGATAAAAAAGATAAATTTATTAAATATCCAGAAGGTTCTCCTCTCAAAGCAATTGTTATAGGAAATTCCTTTACTGAAAATTTATCATCTTTTATGGCTTATACTTTTTCTAATTACATAAAATTGCGTTGTAATAATGTAGAGGGAGATAACTTGTCATTATCTAGATGGGAGAATCTTATCTTAAAAGAAAAACCTGATATTTTGATAATTGTAATTCATACGAATCATATTAGGATTCTTCCAACCATGTTTTAAGGAATAAATCCATGTTATTTTCATCGATGACTTTTGTATTTATGTTTTTACCGATTGTATGTTCCATTTATTTATTGGTACGACCGGAGATAAAAAACTATGTGCTCTTAATTGCCAGTATGCTGTTTTATGCATGGGGCGAACCGCGTTATTTGGCTATTATGATTTTAACCATTGTTATCAACTATTATGGGGCTTATTTCATTAGTCGCAGCAACCATCATAAAAAATGGATTTTGGCAGCGACGATTATCGCTAACTTAGGCTTTCTGTTTTATTTTAAATATTTCAACTTTGTTATGCGTAATATAAATGATGCGTTTGACGCACAATTTAATTTTATCAACGTTATTATGCCGATTGGTATTTCTTTTTACACTTTCCAAGCTTTGAGCTATGTAGTCGATGTTTATCGCGGGGAAGCAAAGGTCCAGAAAAATGTTTATAAATTAGCGTTATATATCAGTCTGTTTCCGCAGCTCGTGGCCGGCCCGATTGTTAAATACCACGATGTGGCCGAGCAAATTGATAACCGCACGGTGACTTTTGATAAGGTAAACTACGGTGTAAAGTGCTTTATCATGGGCTTGGCCAAGAAAATGCTGATTGCCAACACTCTTGGCGCTGTCGCTGATAAGATTTTTGCTCAACCGGTTGAACAGTTTGATGTCTTCACCGCTTGGCTCGGAGCGTTTGCCTATAGTTTCCAGCTTTATTATGACTTCAGCGGTTATTCTGATATGGCGATTGGTTTGGGCGCAATCTTTGGATTCAAATTCTTAGAAAACTTCAACTATCCGTATATTTCAAAATCCATTACCGAGTTTTGGCGTAGGTGGCACATTTCTTTATCAACGTGGTTTAAGGAATATCTGTATATTCCTTTGGGAGGAAACCGTGTCACCAAGCAGCGCAATATATTTAACTTGTTTGTTGTCTTTTTAGCGACCGGCATTTGGCATGGTGCCGAGTGGACTTTTGTTGTTTGGGGTTTGTGGCATGGCGCTTTCATTATTTTTGAAAAACTAACCGGTTGGCATAAAAAAGAAGGTGGCTTCAAGCTTAGTTTGGCTCACCATCTCTACACAATTTTTGCCTTTGTTATCGGTTGGGTCATTTTCAGAGCTGAAAATCTTTCTTATGCTTTTAATTATATTAAAAATATGTTTGGCTTGATTCCAGAGCATGACATTATTTACAAGCGCTTCTATTACATAGATAATATAGAGATTATTGCTTTTGTTGCGGCCATTATCTGTGCTATGCCTATCTTTAATAAATTAACGGAAATCGGGTTTAAGCACAAAATTAAAAGAACTTTGGTCAATATTTGGCTGATGTGCTTGTTTGTCTTGTCTGTATCTGTTATGGCTGCTTCAACCTATAATCCGTTTATCTATTTTAGATTCTAACCAGTATAGATTATGATCATACTGAAATAAGCCCGATTTGATTAAACTTTTTTCGGGCTTTTTTTATATTTTTTCGCTTACATAATTGTTGAGCGGTAGAAAAATAGGCTTGATGACAATTATTTTGTTTTGTGCGTTTTCCTTGTCAGCCAATGCGTATACGTTTTTTTATGATAAATTTATCGTAAAAATTAATTCCTATACTCAAAACGCAGGAAAACGAAGGGAAATGACATTATTGATAATTATTGTTTTTGATTTTCAATTTCTTTAATATCTTTTGCATTTTTAGGGGTAACAACTTTATGTCCGAGTTGTTTTTCGATGTTTTGTCGTGCGCTTTTTGCTACTTCACCACCTTTTCTTGCAATCGTTTTACTTTCCTCAAAAGTTTCTGGATTATGTTCTTTAGAAAATTCTGTTGTAGAAACCTCTGCTAACATATTTAGTACAAGCTCTACATTCGTCATATTGTCCCGCAAATTTTCTTTTTTTAGGTCTTTGAATTTTTTATATTCTTTGGTCGTCATATCAGCCCAAGCTTTAGTTATTTCATCTGTTAAAATTGTATATTCGAGACCTTTTTTAATACCGACACGTTCCCATTCATTTGTTAGCTCTTTACGGACTTCAATAGTTTTAAGTCTTTGATTAACCCAGTTTTCGGAATATCCTTTATCAAGATAAGTTTGTAATGCGCGATTGATTGTGATTTCGGGATCAGCCAATTCGTCCAGTCGTTCACGCCCAACTTTAGCAAGCCATAATTTAAACGGTTCAGCTTTTGGGGAGGGGATACTTTGAATAATACGCAATAGTTCTTCCGTATCTGCAACGTCTGTGTTACGCATTTTTCCGTCTGAGGCCATCATTTTCAACTGGTTACAATTTGTAACCGTTTGGCTAGCCCCTTCATTTTGGAGTCTATGTTTTAACACTTTCCAATAATTGCGTGCTGTTTGATAATCAGAATCGGTTAAAACGGCTATAACATCAATAACAGAAAAATAGTATTTTTCTTGTTCTTCATCCCAACTCGCACCATTTCATAAAAGTAATGTGTAAATTTTTTTAGTTTCAAAAGACAAATAAGGAAAAAATTTGTCTAGAGTTACTTGACAGAGGGGTAAAACTGTGTTATAAATTGCGGTCTGAGAAAATATATTTATGTGTAACTTTTTTATTTTTTTATTATGGATTCAAAATTTTTGGCTGCGGCCAACATTATCAATCAGGCATACGATGTTCCTTCAACGTATGATAGCCACAAAAAATATGACTACATGGTGGTGTATGATGATGACATTACCGCTGTGTTAAAGTCTATGCAGACATTTTGGCGGATAAAGCTGAACAATCCGCAGGCAAAGTTGGTGACTGTTGGAGGCGAGGGGCTGTTATCCACGGCCTTTAAGGTTATGCGCTTGGCGTTGCGGTTAAGGTTTGGGCGTCAAAAAGCGGCCTCTTTACACAAAGAATCTGAAGGGCAACGTCTCAAACGTGTGGCGATGGCCTTGGGTGTGCCGGAAAAAGACATTATCCTTTTGGATAAGGGTAAAAACACCACGCAGAATCTGCAGGAAATTTCTAATCTGCCGTATGTGGATGGAAAGCCTGCCAAAATGTTGGTGGTTTCAACTCAGCGATTGGCGATGGTGTTTAAACAGAGTGCCGAATTTCAATGCAACTTACATCCTGATAAATTTGGGTGCAAGCCGTTGGATTATGACATGTATGTCATTCATCAAGACGTGGAAGAAACTTTGCGCTGGTATAACTTTCAAAAAGCGGGGAAGGGGCGTGTGGCCTTGCATCTTTACGCATCACTCGTACGTCGCTTTGAGGTGTATGACGGAAAGTTTTTGACAAAGCCGTTTGAGCCATTCCCCGAACTGAAAGAAGCAGATGCCATGTTGCGCAATCGGTTCTTGATTAAACAGCGTGTCGGCGGGTTCAAAATGCTGCGAGCCTATTGTCAATATATTCCGATTGTGTGGGATATATTTTGGCATGCGGAAGATTACGTTTATGATGAAGCCAAGGCTATTGCTTTAGCAGAGCCTTTTGGTTAAGTTATAAGCAAAGTGATTTAATAAGGCGGAGTTTTTAGCTCCGCCTTTTTTGTGGTTGGATTTGTCGGGCTAGTCGGTTCTGTTTTCTATCTCTTTAAAATACTTTATGGTGTCTGCTTCCAACATAGAGGCGGCTTCTTCATCACACAAAATAATGCCGTGTTGGTGCATTTGCAATACGCTAATCGGCCACATGTGGGTGAGGGCACCTTCTATTCCATGTTTTATGGCTTCTGCTTTATTCCTGCCGGTGGCTATTATCATAATTTCTTGTGCGTCCATAATCGTGCCAATGCCAACGGTAAGGGCTGTTCTCGGAACTTGGGTTATGTCGTTGTCAAAAAAGCGTGCGTTGGATTTTATGGTGTCAAGGCGCAAAGTTTTTATTCTGGTGCGAGAGGTTAGGGAAGACCCCGGTTCGTTGAACGCTATGTGTCCGTCCGTGCCGATGCCGCCGATAAACAAATTGATACCGCCAAGTTTTTTGATGGCATTCTCATATTCCGTGCATTCTTTTTCGTAATCTCGCGTCATTCCGTTCAATATGTGAATGTTTTTGGTTTGGATGTTAATATGCTTAAAGAAATTTTCTTTCATAAAATAGTGGTAGCTTTGCGGGTGTTCCGGCGGTAAACCAATGTATTCATCCATATTAAAGGTGGCGACGTGCTCAAATGAAACTTTGCCCGAGGCGCATTGCTTTATGAGTTCCTGATACATTCCCAAAGGAGTTGAACCCGTTGGAAGACCAAGCACAAACGGCTTGTTCGGGGTGGGATGATGACGTTTGATTTTGTAGCTGACATAATCGGCTGCCCATTTGGCGCATTGGGCTGCATCTTGTTTGATTATAACGCGCATGGTGTGGTTCCTTTTTCTAAGATTTTGCCTTGAATAATCGTGTATAATATATTGAAATTTTTATTAAAGACCGTCAGGTCGGCATCATAACCCGGGGCTATCCAGCCCAGATGTTCCTGACGCATAATCTGTGCCGGATTGATGGAAGCCATTTGTACGGCTTGTTCTAACGTCAAACCGAATTCGGTTAAGTTTTTTACGCCGTCTATCATGGTTAATGCGGAGCCGGCTATTATGTTATCTGATTTGCGATAAAAGCATTTGTCAAGATAGACTTCTTCTCCGTTGGCATAGAGCTGTTTGGCTTTTTGTTTGGTCGGTTTTAGAGCATCCGTAATCAAAACCAGTTTATCTATCGGTTTGCAACGAAGCAAAAATTTGATGATATTGGGATTAATATGTATTCCGTCGGCTATTATTTCACAGGAGAGTTCCGGATGGATGAACACGGCTCCGACTACTCCGGGGTCGCGGTGGTGCATGCGGCTCATTGCGTTAAACAGGTGGGTTACATGCATTATTCTTGCTTGCATTCCTTCTATCATTTGTTCGTAGGTCGCATTGGTGTGGCCGGCTTGTAATACAACGCCTTTGGCAATGCAATGCAAAGCCAATTCTCTCATTCCTTTAAGTTCGGGGGCTACCGTCATGCTGATAATATGTCCTTGCGAGGCTTTCCAGAGCTCATCAAAGAGCTTTATGTCCGGTTTGTATACCGAATCCGGATTTTGTACGCCCAGTCTTTCAGGGGAGATAAAAGGCCCTTCCAAGTGCAGACCTAAAATGCGCGCTCCCGTTTCTTTGCCCATGGCATTGACTACGGCTTGGATACTTTTTATTAATTCTACCTTCTTTTCGGCATATAGTGTCGGGATAAACGAGGTTACGCCGTATTGCGGCAACAGTTCCGACATCTTGAGAATCGAATCCGTTTTATGGTCGTCGGTTCCGAATCCTCCTATCCCGTGGATATGTGTGTCAATAAATCCGGGGGCTACATAGGCTCCTTTGATGTCTATGAATTTGACGTTGTCTTTGAATTTTTTTTGATTAAATCGCCGTTCGTTAAATACATCTATAATCTTGTGGTTCTTGATTAAAACAGCGCAGTTCTTCATGGCGGCATAGCCGTTTAATACCGTGGCGTTGTGTAAACAAATTTCGGATACCATCATAATTCCTTCTTGCGAATCTTTTGATATTTTTTATATTAAATTTAATACATGAATTTTGCAACGGATTTTATATCGTCGGGAGAAAATGTTATGTGGAATTTTTGGGAAAAAGTTTTTACACCAAAGCCTTTTGATGAAGGATATTTGCAGGTTTCTGACAAACATAAAATTTTTTATCATCAATATGGCAATCCTCATGGGAAAGTTGCTCTTTGTCTTCATGGCGGGCCGGGGGGAAATTCTCATGCGTCATCAGCTGCGAATTTTAATTTGAAAAAATATCGGGTGATTTTGTTTGACCAACGCGGGTGTGGAAAGTCGGTGCCTGCCGGTTTAACCGAAGAAAATTCGATTTCTGATTTGTGTGAGGATATTAACCGCTTATTGAACTTCTTAAATGTAAAAGGCAAAATCGTTCTTTACGGTACTTCTTGGGGATCGACTTTGGCTCTTTATTTCGCCGAGCATTATCCCGAAAAAATAGAACATCTTGTCTTGTCTAAAATTTTTCTTGCTAATGCCGATAACAAACTTTGGGAGGAAAAAATTGCAGGTTTTGTTTATCCCGATGTTTGGGAAAAAGTCGTAGCTTCGGTTCCTGAGGGCGAAGATATTCCTGCTTATTATTATAAGCTGGTTATGAGCAATAATCGTCAGAAACAAGAAAAAGCCGTTAAATTTTATGCGCGTTATGAGTATAATCTCAGTTATTTAGTATTGCCTAAAATGTCGGATGAGGTTTCGGATGATGAAATTGCTTCTGCTAAAATTTATATTCACTATGCGGCAAACAAATTCTTTTTAAGTGATAATGAACTCTTGAATAATATTCATAAACTTAAAAAAATTCCGGTTCATATTATTCATAATCGTGCTGATTTGTTGTGTCCTCTCATGGGGGCTTATCAACTTAATCGGGCGTTGCCTCTTTCAACTCTTGATATTGTTCCTGCTTATGGGCATGTCAGCAATAAAATGCGCCTCAATATCAAAAAATATCTTAAATCTTTAAACTGAGAATCTGAAAACGACTCTTTTGCCGAATCTGTTTGTCAGCAAAAAAATTATGCTTTGAAACCCTTAGTTTTCAAGCTTTTTTTTGTGAATAAGTCAAAAAAAACGTTATTTATGAGCCTAAAATTAAAAAAATGCACAAAATCTGCGCCTAAGCTTAAATTTTTGTTTGACAGACTTGATTTTTCGCCCTTAAATTTCCTTGTGAATGCGCAATGGGGCCGTTCACAGTAGTTTGTAACTTAATTTTTTAGAGGGAGTCCTCACAGTGAATAAAAATGAATTGATTGCCAGCATCTCTAACGAAACTGGTTTAACAAAAACTGATTCTGCAAAAGCTTTGGATGCTTTCGTTTCTTCTATTACCAACGCTTTGAAAGCCGGTGATGAAGTTCGTTTGGTCGGTTTTGGTACTTTTGCTGTTTCTAAGCGTTCTGCTACGACCGGTCGTAATCCGCGCACTGGTGATACCATCAAAATTCCGGCTCGCAAACAAGCTAAGTTTAAAGCCGGTAAAGCTCTTCAGGACTCTGTTAACTAAGGCTTTTAAGGACTGACGTTTGTGTCGGTCCTTTGCTTTTGTTTTTGAGTTTTGAAAATTAAACCTCTCGCAAATTTGTGAGAGGTTTTTTGTTCCTTAAGCTGCTATGTTTTGTAAGTGCGGCGGTATGATTAATTTTGCTTCTATCGTCGATGTGATTTCTTCCAGACTAAACAGCGGATTTATTTCTTCCAATACCAGACCTTCTTTTGTTACGCGGAGAACACAGCGTTCGGTTATTATCAAATCTACTTCATGGGCTGCCGTTAGCGGCAGAGTGCATCTTTTGAGAATCTTGATTTTGTTTTTTGCTAAATGTTCCATGGCGACTATGACTTTCTTTGCTCCGACAACCAAATCCATTGCTCCGCCGATGCCGGGGACCATTACGCCGGGAATCATCCAATTGGCTACGTTGCCTTCTTCATCTACTTGTAGAGCACCCAAAACCGTGGCATCAATGTGTCCGCCTCTAACCATAACAAAGGATGTTTGCGAATCAAAAAATGCTGCGCCGGTTTGTAGTGTAACCGGTTGTCCGCCCGCATTGATTATTTTGGAATCGATATTGTCGGCTTCAGGTTTCGCTCCTATGCCGATAATGCCGTTTTCGGAATGTATCATTACATGGATGTTCGGCGGAATGTAGTTGGCAGCTTCAGTCGGAAGGCCGATACCCAATGTTACATAATCTCCTTCGTGGAGTTCTTTGGCTACTCTTTTGCCTATGATTTCGCGGATTTGTTCTTTGCTTAATTCCATTGTGCTTTTCCTTATATTCACGCGACTATGTAGTCAATAAAAATTCCGGGGATTGTAACGAGGTTCGGGTCAAGTGCTTGTTCCACTATTTCATCCGCTTCGACAATTACGGTTTGTGCCGCAGTGGCCATTACCGGATTAAAATTGCGCGTTGAGCCTTCTAAATAAACATTGCCGAATTTGTCAACCTTGGTTCCATAGATTAAAGCAAAATCAGCTTTTAGCGGTGTTTCGAGCAAATATTTTTTGCCATTTATTTCAAGGCTCTGTTTTCCTTCTTCGATGATGGTTCCTACACCGGTCGGCGTTAATATTCCACCAAGTCCGGAACCTCCGGCGCGAATCCTCTCAATCAATGTTCCCATCGGTACAAGTTCTACTTCCAGCGTGCCCTCGTGCATTTGATGTCCCGTCTCTGGATTTGTGCCTATGTGCGAGACAATTGCTTTCTTGATGCGCTTATTAACAATAAGCTTACCGCGGTCGCTGTCCGGAACGCAGGTGTCGTTGGCGATTAATGTCAAATCATGTGTCGGGAGGGATAGTATTTCATCTATCACTTTTGTTGGTGACCCACATCTTAAAAAACCCCCAATCATGATTGATGCGCCACTGGGAATCAGATTTCCGGCCATGTTTGCCGTGATTATTTTTTTCAAATTTGATTTTCCTTTGAAATTTAAACTTCTGTAAGTATAACAGAAAAAATTATAATGTACAGTTTTTTAATTTTTTGTTATAACTTATTGTTTTTTAATGCTTTGTTGCAAAAAAATAAAAAATGTGTTTTTTTTTGCTTGATTATTTTTATTTATATGTGTATATTCTTTCTCAAATCGGGGGTCTCGTGGGCGCTTAGCTCAGTTGGAAGAGCATCTCGTTTACACCGAGAGGGTCGGGAGTTCGAACCTCTCAGCGCCCACCAGTTGATAAAGCTTTCGGATTATTTCGAAAGCTTTTTTTTGTATCTTTTGAGGTTCGAACTCCCTCGGGAGTTCTTCTGGCTCGTAAGAGTTTGTTTCTCAAACTCTAACTCGCTGCGGTCAACTCGAGTTGTAACGATTGCTTTATGCTGCTGTCGCGCCATAAGCAATCTAACAACACTTCGCCGTCGTTGAAAATTTCTCCACCGGAGAAATTTTTTCTCTCCGGCCTCTCAGCGCCCACCAGTTGATAAAGCTTTCGGATTATTTCGAAAGCTTTTTTTTGTTCAACATTATGGCTTGATTTTTATTTTTAATTTTGTATAATATTGTCAAATTTTGATTATTATAACCTTTTAAATTTTTATGTATATGGATATTAATGTAACTTCGCTCTTGGCGGTTGGAATGATTGCCGCGGTGCTTAATCTTGTTTTTTTAGTTGTGGCAATATCCTTGGGATATAAACAACGTTCTTGTGATGTGGCAGCACTGTGCATAGGACTGGCGATACTCAATATGGGGTTATTAGCAGCCTATATTATCTTGTCGCTACTTTAAAATTGTTAAACGTATTGGTTTTGTTTTCCAATACGTTTTTTTTGTATCTGTTGAGATGGGAAGTGGTTGGGGTTTTGATTTTACTTTGTATTAAAAAGTCAGGTTAAATTTTTTTCTTGAAAAAAGTGTATTTGTTTGTTAGTAATTACTAATATATGAGTCGTAAACTTTTGATGAGGTAGATTGGCAGCGTTAGAATTTGATGTTTGTTGGGAAGTTAATTTTTTGGACTGGATATTGATTTATGACAGAATATTTTTGGAACTGGAATGACTATACTTTTTATTTGAAAGAAGAAAACTTGAAGTTAAGAGTTTTGCGCCTTGCTGCAGAAAATGAAGTTGTTCAAAACTCAGAAAATGTTTCGCCTTTTTTGAAACGGGTATGTAAAGAATTGTCTGAATATTTTTCCGGTATGCGTGATTGTTTTGATATTCCTTTGATTTTGGATGGAACTGAATTTCAACGTAAAGTTTGGCGCGAATTGTTGAATATACCGTACGGAAAAGTTGTTTTTTATAAAGATATTGCGCAAAAAATAGGTCATGCGAAATCGGTTCGGGCGGTAGGGCAGGCTTGTCATCAGAACCCGATTTTGCTAATTGTTCCTTGTCATCGCGTTGTCGGAAAAGGCGGGCAACTCGGAGGGTATGCCGCCGGTGTTGAAATGAAAAGATTTTTGTTGGATTTGGAATCACAACACTCAGGACAGAAAAAATTTCAAAATTCGGAGTTGGGTTTTTATTTGTCGAGAGCGTATGTGTCCGAATAATTTAATATTTTTTTTCTACATAATTAAAAATCCCTTTTGTTTGATTTCAAAAGGGATTTTTTCATGTTCAAATTGCTTAGGCTTTTTCCTTGGAACTTGAGGATTGCCATATCTTTTCAATTTCTTCTAGCGAGCGTCCTTTGGTTTCGGGGATATATCTTTTAATGATATAAAGCCCCAATATGGCGATAACTCCGAAAATCCAGAATGTGTAGGCTTCGCCGATATTTTTTAATAATGTCGGGAATATTAAAGCCACAATAAAATTGAAAACAAAATTTGACATGGTGGCAATACTCATGGCTGTGCCGCGAATCTTTAACGGCATGATTTCCGAAATTAAAATCCATGCAATAGGCCCTAAGGAAAAGGCAAAGCAAGAAATAAACAAAACTATTGAGCCTACCGATACCCATTTTAGGTCATAAGGTGTCAAGGCATTGAAATAAAATGATGCGCCAAGTGCAAACAAGCTTACGGTTATTCCGCTCAAACCGGTATAAAGCAATGGTTTGCGGCCGATTTTGTCCGTGAAAAATATGGCGACGAATGTTAAGGCAAAGTTCACAAAGCCAACCCCGATAGTGGCATAAAGTGCACCAATGGTGTCGGTGAAACCTGCGGCTTTGAATATGGTGGCAGTGTAATATATTATCGTGTTTATTCCGGTACAAATTTGTATGAACATGATTGCTATGCCGATTAATATCGGTTTTAGCATCCATGTTTCAAAAATTTTGCCGCTTGATGATTTTTTTAATTCTTCTGTCGTTTTTAGTGCCGAACGAATCTCTTTAATTGCTTTTTCATGATTAGCTTCCGGTTCTATTCTGGCAAAAATTTTGCGTGCCTCGTCTTCTCTCTTTTTGCTAATAAGCCAACGTGGTGTGTCGCCCAAAAACGATATGCCTATTAATAATATTAAGGCCGGAATTAAGCCTGCTCCCAGCATCCAACGCCAATTATATTCCGATAAGGCAAATATGCGGTTAATCAGGTATGAAAACAATATGCCGGCCGTGATGGCTAGTTGGTATAAAGATACCAGCATACCACGGAGTTTTTGCGGGGAGAGTTCCGATAAATAAAGCGGTACTACAAAATTAACCATACCAATGGCAAAACCCAATATTATGCGGCCGGTTATCAGCCAAAATACCGAAGGTGCAAATCCACATATTATGGAACCAATTGCAAAAATGGTTCCTGTTGCTATAATGACTTTTTTGCGGCCGTAGATGTCGGCAAAAATACCGTTAAATGCGGCTCCGAATACGGCACCTATCAATGCGGAGGAAACAACCCAGCCTTGCTCTAGCGTTGTCAGCGGCCATGTGTCGTTTATAAACAGCAAAGCTCCGGAAATAACCCCTGTGTCAAAACCGGATAAAAGTCCGCCAAATGATGCGACACCGGCGATAATATAAAGCCAAAAATGCTTGATTTTTTTTGTTGCCGTGGTTGCGTTCATTTCTGTCTCCCTTCTTTAATTTTTGGAATCACTTTCTTTTTACATATATAATATCGTTGTTTTTTTTAGCAACAAAAAAGACAGAAGTTGTTTAAAATTAACCGTTTTTAAAAAGACTTATGCTATTATCTGTTTTCAGAATCGGGAGGCTGAATGTTTTTTAGAAATTTGTTGTTGCTGGGTGTGGGCGTTGCGTTTTTGTGGGGGAGCAAAGGCGTGTCTTATGCTGCCGAGCTTCATACAAAAAATGTGATTGAAAAAAAAGATGAAACGCCGGAAAATGAAAATTTTGAAGTTCCCGAAGAATATTTGTCTTGGTTCAAAAGTTTGAAAAAAGAAATGCTTGATAAAGGTATTTCTGCCAAAACCGTTGATACCGCTTTAGGCAAAAATTATTATCATCCCAAGCCGGAGGTCGTGAAAATCGACAGGCGTCAAATCGAGTTCGTTCTTACTTCTACGGATTATTTGAACCGTATGATTGATGCTAATAAAGTTCGCAAAGGACAACAAAAATACAAAGAACTCTATCCGTTGTTTTATGATATGGAAGAAAAATACGGTGTGCCGTTTGAGTATATTGTTGCGTTTTGGGGAATGGAAACAAATTATGGGGTTAACTTCGGCAAATTTAACATTATCGAATCCTTGGTGCAGATGAGTTATGACAAAAGGCGTCCGTTGTTCTTTCGGGAACAATTGTTTGAGGCTCTTAAAATGATTGATAACTGGGGTATCGATTATACCAAAATGCAAGGCTCTTGGGCCGGTGCAATGGGGCATTTTCAATTTATGCCTTCAACCATTAATGCTTATGCCATTGATTATAATGTTGACGGCAAAATAGATATTTGGCACTCTTTTGAAGATGCCGCCGCTTCTGCCGCCAACTATATTTCTAAACTCGGTTGGCAGAAAGATATTCCTTGGGGGATGGAGGTTAGCTTGCCGTGGGATTTTGATTATGCTCTTACGGGGCGTAACAATCTAAAATCTGTTGCAGAGTGGAAAAAAAGCGGCGTGAAAACCATTGCAAACCAAACTTTGCCTCTTGATGATAAACTTCAGGTCGCCATTATTGTTCCCGAAGGGAAAAAAGGGCGAGCTTATTTGATTACCGAAAACTTTAAGAAAATTTTGGTATGGAATCGTTCCGAAAATTATGCTTTGGGAGTCGGGGTTTTATCCGATTATATTAAAAACGGAAAAAAATGGCAGCGTTTCGAACAGCATCCGGCCGTGCGAATCAAAACGGATGATGTGCTTAAAATTCAGGACTTTATTAATAAACTCGGTTTGTTTAAACTGGTTGCCGACGGACAGTTGGGACCGGAAACCCGCGAGGCTATCAAAAAAGTTCAGAAACAAGCTAAACTTCCTCAAGACGGTTATCCTGACTATCAGTTGTTGGAAAAAATTAACAGCTATAATCCCGAAATCGGTTTTGCCATTCCCGTGCCTATCCCGAAAACTCAAAAAAATGCGGATAAAAAGTAGAAACGCTCTTTACGTCGGTATAAAAACAGAGTATGCTGTGTCCGAATTTTGTTTGAAACTCAAAAAAGTCGGGATAATTGTCGGGCTATGCTTAAATTAAAAACTGTTGGCTTAGGTGTTTTATTGTTCTTGGTGGCCGGTTGTGCTTCAAAAGAAGTCGATTTGAGCTCATCTCCTTATACTCAGGCCGCTACCATAAAAGATATGGGCGGTTCTTATAAAATCGGTAATCCTTATCAGATTATGGGACAGTGGTATTATCCTAAAGAGGATTATGACTATGTTGAGGAAGGTGTGGCTTCATGGTATGGTGAAGATTTTCATGCCAAAACAACTGCTAACGGTGAAGCGTATAATATGAATACTTTAACTGCGGCTCATCGGACTTTGCCTCTGCCTTCAATTGTGCGCGTTACAAATATGGAAAACGGGCGATCCTTGGTCTTGCGCGTGAATGACCGCGGTCCTTATGTTAAAAACCGAATTATTGATGTTTCTAAACGTGCGGCAGAGTTGCTCGGGTTTAAAACTAAGGGAACGGCTAAAGTCAGAGTCGAAATTTTGCCTAAGGAAAGTTTGGCTTTGAAGCAAGCGTTGACGGAGCCTAATTTGAAGGCCGGTTATTCTTTGGCTAATGCTCGTGATGAGAGCTTTGATTCTTCCGTGCCGCCGCCGGTTTCCATGAATCCCAATTATAACGAATATGATCGCAATTATATTGTCGGTGCCAGCTTAAATGCACAACCTATCCAAGAGTATTCGAATGTCAATATTTCAAATCAAAAGCCCGTGCAGGTTGCGCAGGCGGAAAATAAAAGTCAGGTTAATCGCTATGTGGCTGCCGGCGGAAAGAAATTTTATGTTCAAGTCGGGGCTTTTTCAAAGCAGGAATCCGCGCAGAATCTTTCCAGACAATTGGGAAAAGTCGGTGAGGTTTTGATGACAACCGTCGAGGTTGACGGAAAGACTTTCTATCGTGTGCGTTTAGGCCCTTACAATGCTCAAAGCGATGCCGCCGAAACGGCAGAGAAGTTGTATAATTATGGTATTAATGATGCTCGTATTGTTAAAGATTAAGGTTTTATTTGAGGTGGAAAATTATGAATTTTAAATTATCTCTTCGGTTGGGAATTTTCGGTGGTGCTTTATTGTTGGCTGTCGGAAATGCATGGGCTATCGAAACAAAAGCGCGTACGGCGGTATTGATGGATTATGATACCGGTGAGATTTTGTTTGCCAAAGACCATAAAAAAATGGTTGCTCCCGCCTCTATGAGCAAGTTGATGACAATCTATATGGTGTTTGAAAAACTCAAGGATGGCACGCTCTCTCTTGATGATGTGTTTACGGTGAGTGAGAATGCTTGGCGTAAAGGCGGTGCTGCAACCGGCGGTTCAACCATGTTTTTGAAAATCGGCCAAAAAGTACGCGTGGAGGATTTGATTAAGGGAATCCTTATCCAATCCGGAAATGACGCTTGTATCGTTGCGGCCGAAAATATTGCAGGTTCCGAAGAGGAATTTGCTCAGCAGATGAATATTAAAGCAAAGCGTATTGGATTGATGAACAGTTCTTTTGCAAATTCTACCGGTTTGCCCGATCCGAATCAGAAAATGTCTATGGAAGATTTGGCGTTGCTCAGTAAAGCCATTATCTCCGAGTTTCCGGAGTTTTTCCATATTTTTTCCGAGAAAGAATTTACGTTTAACGGCATTAAACAAGGTAATCGGAATCCTTTGCTGTATACCATGCGCAATGCCGATGGTATGAAGACAGGGCATACCGAAGAGGCCGGCTTTAGCTTGACGGCGACGGTTAAACGCGGTGATCGTCGTTTGATTGAAGCTATGGGCGGAATGAAAAGTAACAAAGAACGCTCCGAAGAGGCTGAAAAGCTTATTAACTGGGGATTTAGAGAGTTTGATAATTATAAAATTTTGGAACAAGGGCAGATGGTTGCAGAAGTTCCGGTTTGGATGGGTAAGGAAGATAATGTCGGCTTAATTGTTAATGAGGACGTGGTTAAGACAATTGCACGCGGAAAGGTTATTGACACGAAAATGACGGTCGTTTTTGATAAGCCCGTGCGTGCGCCGATTAAAAAAGGTGATCAACTCGGAATTGTTAAAGTTGAAATTCCCGATAGGGAAAAGTTTGATGTACCGCTTTATGCCGATAAAGATGTTGATGAAGTTGGCGTGTTCGGGAGAATTAAACGTAACCTTAAATATCTGATTTGGGGTGAAAATTAATGCCATCTCTCAAAGGTCAGGTCGCTACGCCGGAAGGTATTGTCGGTATCGAAGAAAGGGAGTTTCAACTTGAGCTTTTTCCAGAGTGCCGTAAGCCGTCGCCCAGAGGTATGTTTGTTACTTTTGAAGGCGGTGAAGGTACAGGAAAGTCAACACAGATTAAGTTGTTGTCCGATTATTTGCACTCCATTCAAATCAATAATATTCAAACCAAAGAACCTGGGGGGACAGAAATCGGGCAGGAGCTCAGAAGTTTGCTCGTAACCGGAGACAAAGACAAGTTTGATGCCGTGGCGGAAGCTTTGCTCTATTATGCAGACCGGCGTATTCATTTGACCAATAAAATTTGGCCGGCACTAAACGAGGGAACTTGGGTGCTGAGTGATCGGTTTGCCGATTCAACCGTGGCTTATCAATATTACGGTTATGATAAAAAAGTTTCTAAAGAGCTTTTGGATGATTTATACCAAATCGCAGTGGGGGATTTTAAGCCCGACTTAACTATCTTGTTGGATTTGGAGCCGAAAATCGGTTTGGAACGGTCGTTTAAAAAAGCTATTAATATGGATGTTAAAGAAACCAGACACGAAAGCCGCGGACTTGAATTTCATAACAATTTACGCAACGGTTATTTGGAAATGGCTCAACTTGAGCCGGAGCGTTTTGTCGTTTTGGATGCAAATAAAAATATCGAACAGCTTCATATTGAAATTGTTCAGACAATTAAGGAAAGGTTTAAACTCTAGGAAAATATGGCTGAGGCGTCGGAAAATATAGCTCAGAATTGTGAAAGTGCGGTGGTGCCGGCGGCAAATTCGATTTTGCTCGGACATGAAAAAGCGGAAAAAGTTTTGCTGGATGCTTGGAAAAATAATTCCTTGCATAATTCTTGGTTGATTTCGGGGATGGAGGGAATCGGAAAAGCGACTTTGGCTTATCGTTTTGCACGCTTTTTGTTGGCAGCCGATGAAAGTCGCCGCGCGGATTATCAATCGCTTAATGTTGATGTTAATTCTCAAGTCTTTCGTCTTGTGGCTACCGATGCTCACCCTGATTTGAAAATTTTGGCCAGAGATTATACCGATACCGAGCGACGCAAAATTCTTAAAGCTATTCAAAGCGGCGAGGCTATGAGTCAAGATGAGCTCAGCGGTTTGAAAAAATCGGCTTTTATTCGGGTGGATGATGTGCGCACGATTAGTGAGTTTTTGAGTAAAAAATCTTCTCATGACGGGTGGCGCGTGGTTATTGTCGACAGTATTGATGATATGAACTCGGCCAGTGCCAATGCTATTTTGAAAATTTTGGAAGAGCCGCCTTACAAGGCTATGATGATTTTGATTTCTCATAATCCGAATCGCTTGTTGGCTACCATAAAGTCCAGATGTTCCAAGCTTAATTTGGAGCCGTTAAATGAAAACGTCGTGGCTTCTTTGCTTCGGCGTTATCGTCCGCAATTAGGGGAGGGCGAAGTTAAGGCTTTGGCTCAGATTTCTTCGGGGAGTATCGGTAAGGCTATCGTTTATGCCGATCAAAATGCTTTGGAAATATATCAAAATTTACATGATTTACTTAAATGTGGCGGAAAATTCAAATTGTCTGATATGCTGCGTTTTTGTGATGATGCTCTTTTGAATGATGCGCGTTTTGATTTGGTGCAAGAATTGGTGTTGAAATATATCAGCGAGCAGATAAAATTGTTTTCTCAGGTTGAAAATATGCTTGAGGTTTGGGAGAAAACGATTAAAATGTTTGATGATGTTTCTCGTATTAATATGGATAAAAAACAGACGCTTTTGAATGTGTTATTTAGTTTGTGTAAAGTTAGTTAAGGTATAAAATGATAGTCGACAGCCATTGCCATTTGGATTTTAATGATTTTGAGGATGATTTTGAAGAGATGTTGGCGCGCGCCCGTGAAAATGGGGTTACCGCTATGCTTAATGCCGGAAATAATATCAAAGAGCTTGCCCATCAGCTCGAAATTTCTGAAAAATATCCGTTCATTTATACTGCAGTCGGTGTGCATCCTCACAATGCTTCCGAATATCCGAACATTTCCGCTTACGATATTATTGAGGCAACTCAGCATAAAAAAGTTGTGGCAATCGGTGAGTGCGGTTTGGATTACTATTATGATTATTCCCCCAAAGAGGAGCAATTCAGAGTGTTGAAAATTCAGATTGAGGCAGCTCAGGAAACCGGTTTGCCCTTGATTATTCATAATCGTGATTCCGATGATGATATGATGAAAATTTTGGGCGAGGCCTATAAGAAGAAAGCATTTTCGGGGGTTATCCATTGTTTCTCTTCGTCGCAAAAATTAGCTGATTTTGCTTTGGAAATCGGGTTTTATATTTCGGCTTCGGGGATTATTACTTTTAATAAGTCGGCTGATATTCGCGATGTGTTTAAGCGTGTTCCTTTAGATATGCTGTTAGTTGAGACCGATGCTCCTTATTTGGCTCCCGTGCCTTTACGCGGGCGTCGCAACGAATCTGCTTTTGTGGTACATACGCTTGAGAAACTTGCTCAGATTAAGGATGTTGATGCTCACGAACTTGCCGAAATTACTTCCAATAATTTTTATCGCTTGTTTCGTAAAGCCAGTGATAAAGGGAGATATGATTACTGATGGGCGGAAAAGTTATTTGGCTTGGTGCCGGTGCTGCCCCCGGCGTGCCGTCGCTTAGTTTCGGTTGGGGGCATTGTCGGGCCGATAATCCTAAAAATTTTAGAACCAGAACATCTACCTTTGTGGAAATTGGCGGTGTACGGATTTTAATTGATACTTGTCCCGATATTCGCGGGCAAATGGTGCGAAATAATATTCGCTATCTTGATGCCGTGCTTTATACGCATGCTCATGCCGACCATGTACATGGAATTGATGATTTGCGCGAAGTTAACCGGATTATGGGAACTAATTTGTGTATTTATGGCGGTGCTAAGACTATTCGCTATATCAAACACAATTTTTCTTATTTGATTGCCAAAGCCGATAAAGTGAAAAATGTGGTACGAACACCGTCTTTGGTGCCTTGTGTGGTGAAGGCTAACCATCCTTTCTTTATTAAAGGGGTTAAGGTTATGCCGATTAAGCTGTTACAACATTGTCCCGAGTGTTTGGGCTATGTGTTTAACGATGGCGAATATGTTCATATTGCTGATTTTAAACGTGTGGCCGATAGTGCTTTTAAGGCTGTTTTGGGGAGACCTAAGTTGATGAGTATTCCTTTGACAACTCCTTACGGGGCGATTCAGCACGCCGGTTTGGATGAGGTTAGAAATGTTATCGGGCGTTTTAATCCCGAGAGGGTTGTGATTAACCATATGGCAAGCGAATGTGATTATGATGAGGTTAATGCCGCAACCGATGACAATGTTCTTCCCGCTTATGACGGATTGAAAATTGAGTTTTAGTTTTATTGTTGATGAGGTAGAAAATGCTTTGTATTTATCATGTGGCCGATCATGATGGAAAAGGGTCGGCAGCGATTGTTAAAAGAATATTTCCCGAGACGGAGTTGCTGGGACTTAATCATGATATGGAAATTCCTTATGATGTGATTGAAAGTCATGATAAAATTGTTGTATGCGATATTTCGCTTCCCGTGGAATATATGTTTAAGCTCTCTGAGACAAAAGACTTTACCTGGATTGACCACCATATTTCGGTTATTAACGAGTATGATGAAATTATGGCAAACGGTGAACATGAACCGATTAAAGGTTTGCGCCGCTCGGGAACGGCAGCCATTGTGCTGACGTGGGAATATTTTCATCCCAACGAAGAAGTTCCTGTCGGGGTTAAACTTTTGGGTATGAATGATATTTATGATTTGTCCGATGAAAGAGTTTTTCCGTTTGAGTTTGCTTTTCAGTCGTTTGGTGTTAATCGTCCCGATGAGCCGATTTGGGATGAGGTGCTTAATTCTACTCTAGATATTGAGCGTACCGTTGAAAAAGGCAAGGCGATTATGTCGTGGATTAATATTCGCAACTATCGTTTGGTGCGCGGGATGTCTTTTACCAGTTATTATAAAGGGTTAAAGTGCATTTGTGCCAATATGCCGCAGGGAAAATCCATGTTTTTTGATTCTTTGCCTCACATCAATACTTTTGATTTTATGGTGAACTTTTTTATGAACAAAAAAAACGAGTGGAATTTGTCCTTTTATACTTACAAAGATAATGTGGATGTTTCTAAAATAGCGGCGGAGTTTGGCGGCGGCGGACATCAAAAAGCGGCCGGTGCTTCGGCTCTCCATGAATTGCCTGAGTTTTTGCAAAACGGGCAATATAAAAATAAATAATGTTTTGAATGGTTATAAGTTTAAAGCCCGTTCTTAAATGAACGGGCTTTTTACAATTATATTTTAATTAAATGTTGTAATATTTAGCATTTTTAACCACCCATATTCTGCATAATTCTCCAAATCTTCGTATGGGTCTGAAGACATTGAATTAATGTGTTCAGGATTACATACTATATCATTATCCATATCTTTATATATCTCAACTCCACTAATTTCAATACCAAAATTATCCCATATCATTTGTTCATCTGGAGCATTCTTTCTATATCCAAAGCGATTATCTCTAATGTATTTACACATCAATTCTGTATTATCACGCACTTGAGTAAGCGTTATAGTTGTCCCACGAGAAGTTTCGTTAATGTCGGCATATTTCATAGCTTCATCATATGTCAGAGTAATCACAGGATTTTTAGAGTACTTTGTAGGGGCTTTTTTGCAAGTATTTTTTCCAATTTCAACTTTTTTTTCAACAACAAAATCCGTACATTCTGGATTAAGACTATATTCCCCGTCAGGCATAGCAACTTGATAGCTATAACATTTTCCACCGCAAACATAGTCACCAACCTCACATTCTGCACAAAGCAAACCTGAATCTGAGCCTGAACCAGAGTTATTCTCTATATTGGTAATGCGATTGGTTAAATTGGTGATATTCGTTTTGATATTGCTGATGTCAGTTTTAATGCCGCTGATTTCAGTTTTGAGCTTGTTAATTTCGGTTGTATTATTCGGCCCCGTGCAGTTCCAAGCATTACCAAACGGGCATTTAATACCGCCAGAGCAAGATGAGGTACTTTCATACCCCAAAGATGAACAACTTGGTGTCTGGATGCAGGCAGCCTCAGCTGTTCCACTCAACACCACCAAAGCTGATGTTAAAAATAAGTATTTTTTCATTTTCTTTCTCCTGTAGGCGGGGCCTACCGCCATCAATTTTGCATTGTGCCCAGACCGCCGCATTGTTAATAATTATGGTTATTTTTCCCTCTCTCTTGACTTTGAACTATTGTTCAAAAGCACAATAGTCGCACCAGTCGGTACAATTTGTTGCACAGCCGGTTACAACATATAAATTCGAGCATTCTTCAAACGTGCAAACCGTGCACGGAGGGCATTCGCTCTCCGTACCTAAGTTCGGGCATTTTTTGCATTCCGAACACAAGGTTGTATTGCCGCTTTGACAAGCGGTTGCGCCATCCGCACAGCCCATTTCCCCGCAATCAAGATAGCCGGTGCAGTCTTTCTCTTTGATTTTGTATTTTTCCTTGATTTTCAATCCGCCTTCGTCGCATTCTACACATGGTTCGCCGTCCGCTTCATAACCGTCGGGAATAGAACCCAATGTGTACTTGTATTCCGCCGGACACGTCGGGGTACAGCAGTCTTTGTATAAACCATTGCCGCAAACCTCACCGACACCTTTTAACGGTGCTTCACAAGTTACGTAATTACTCGGGCAGTCCGGAATACATTCGGCAAAATATTTGTTATTCAGCGGACAATATTTATTAGGCTTATAACCGCTCGGACATGATGATAAAGTATACCCCATTCGGATACAGCTTTCGGCATCTCCTCCCCCAGGGGGTATAACTTCCGGTGTGCCGCCTTCCAAATCCGTACCGACAAAGTCCGCCCCGCCGCAATCTTCGGTATCAGTTATCCAACAAACTTGAGCGACTTTAACTTCCGGCCGCTCACCAAAACTCTCGGGAGACAAATGTCGAGCTATGAGGTGTGAAGTATGCGATGTGTGTAATTTAGCATAGCTCGGAACGGGAGGTGCTTTTAGATTAAAATTAATTGATGCCTGAACTTGATTATCCAAACAAGCCAAGCTTAATGCTGTAGCACACAGCAAAAGGCAACCCTTTTTCATCATAATACACCTCGTAAAAAGTTCTAATTACATTTGTCTCCACGACTCGTATTATACCACAAGAAAAAAATCCTTTCAATAGAAATTTTCGAGGTTTTCCGCGGCTTTGGGCGAAGTGTTTTGCATAAATTCTTATCTCTGTGCGGCGATGTCAAATTTTGCTTGAGAATTTAAGAAAACGTTATAAAATATCTCAAAATCTAAATAATAATTAATAAAGGAGTTAAACTTCATGGCCAAAATTTTAATTACATCCGCTTTGCCGTATATTAACGGGGTTCCTCATCTCGGTCATATGGTCGGTTGCTTGCTGCCTTCCGACGTATATGCTCGCTTTATGCGGATGATGGGACATGAAGTCCTCTATATCGCCGGTACGGATGAACACGGCACAACCTCTGAGGTGGGGGCTTTGAAAGAAGGTATGTCCGTTGAAGAATATTGCGATAAATATCATGCTCAGCACAAAGCTACTTATGATGCTTTTGAACTCTCTTTTGATTGTTTCGGTCGTACATCAAGCTCGCAAAATAAAGAAATTACTTATCATATCTTTTCTAAACTCGATGAAAACGGTTATATCGAGGAAAAAACCATTAAACAGGTTTATTCCGTTGATGATAAACAATTCTTAGCGGACCGCTATATTACCGGTACTTGTCCTTATTGCGGTTATGATAAAGCTCGAGGCGACCAATGCGAAAATTGCACTAAAGTTTTGGAACCGACCCAGCTGATTAATCCCAGAAGCACTATTTCCGGTTCTACTCATTTGGAAATTCGGGAAACCAAACATTTATTCCTTAATTTGCCCAAAATCGAAAAACGTTTGGCTGAATGGGTTAAGTCTAAAGAGCCTTTTTGGCCGGATGTTGCTTATTCCATTGCCCAAAAATGGCTCAAGGAAGGTTTGCAGGAACGCTGTATTACCCGTGATCTTAAATGGGGCTTTCCGGTTAATAAAGCAGGCTATGAAGATAAGGTCTTTTATGTGTGGTTTGATGCGCCTATCGGCTATATCGGGATTACTAAACAATGGGCCGATGAAAAGCCTTTAGAAAGAGACTGGAAAAAGTGGTGGCTCGATGCTCAAGATGTGCGCTATGTCGAATTTATGGGCAAAGATAATGTGCCGTTCCATTCCATTATGTTTCCCGCCACTTTACTCGGTACCGGTGAAAACTGGACCTTTGTTGATTATCTGAAAGGTATGAGTTATTTGACCTTTGAAGGTGGAAAATTTTCAAAATCAGAACACAGAGGCGTGTTTGCAGATAAGGCTGTCGAAGAATTTCCGGCCGATTATTGGCGCTATTGGTTGATGGCTAATGCTCCCGAATCTTCCGATGCCAGTTTCACGTTTGATGGTTTTGTTTCTACCGTGAATAAAGACTTAAACGGTGTGTTGGGAAATTTTGCCTCGCGCGTGTTGAAAATGACGGCTTCTAAATTCTCTTCCGAAGTTCCGGTCGGTGGTGCTCTTGAAACTCAAGAAAATGAGTTGATTGATGCTTTGCAAATAAAAATCAATAACTATTTTAAGTATTTGGAAGAAATGGAATTCCGTAAGGCTTTAAGCGAGCTTCGGGCAATTTGGGTTGATGGAAACAACTATATTTCTGCTGCTGAACCTTGGGTCGTTATTAAAGAAAATCCTGAACGAGCTGCTGCTATCTTGCGGGTTTGTCTGAATCTTATCCGTATTTATGCCATACTTTCTTATCCGATTATGCCGAAAATTTCTGAAAATATGCTTGCAAAATTCGGGTTAACCTCGCAAGATATGCCGTCTTTGCAAAATTTTAATGTCAGGAGAGAGATTGAATTTTTGAAACCGACGCATAAGTTTGAAGTCGGGGAGGCTCTTTTTGAGCGTATTACTCCTGAAAAGTGTGAGGAACTTAAAGAAAAATATGGAAGTCATAAATAATGAAATTTCTTAAAAAACCTAAGTATATTAAATTTTCTTGGAACTGGGTGAAGGTTAAAATCAGTTTGAAACGCGTGGCCTTTTGGACTTGGCGTGCCGTTACTTATCCTTTTAAACAATGGTGGGTATGGCTCTTGATGCTGATTATTTTGTTCCTTGCTCCTACCTTTAACGGCGTGCGGCCGGCGATTGTTCATCAATGGTATTGGAACAAAATTAAATCTGTTTCAACGGATGTTTATAACCGTGTTTCTTCGGGGGCTAAAAATATCGTTTCTAAGGCGGATATCTCTTTTGATTTTGAAAGCCCTTTTGCCGTTGAAGGTGTGGATAAACTCGTTGCCACAAGCGAATCCGAAAAACAGGTTTCTTCTCGCAAAACTTTTGCTAAAAGTAATGAAATGCCCAAAGGTGTGGATGTTAAAAACACTCCTAATCAAAATTTGGAGGGAATTGTTCCCGTTTTGGAAAACAATACTATGCAGATGAGCCTTGCCGATGTTATTGCCGCTCAACAAGCTCAACCCGAGGCTCCCGTGTTTTCTGACGAAGAAAAAGCTTTGCTCGAAAAAGATGATAATGATTATCGACGGGATGTCGGTTCTTTGGTCTATGTTGCCGAACCTCAATTTGTTAATGGCTCAGCCATGGTTTATAATGCCAATGCGATTGATGTGGGCGGGGTATATGTGATTTTGTTTGGTATATATGCCAATCCCGAAACCGAAAAAGGCAAAATTGCCGATGCTTTGCTGTCGCGGATTATTGAAAATCACACGGTTAATTGCAAAATTGTTGCTTATACCAAAGAGGGCGTTCCGACCGGAATTTGCTATTTGGGAAATATTAATCTGAATAAGTTGTTGGTTTTGCAAAGTTTGTCGCAAAATGTTGCTTTGTAGGTATTATTTTTCTTGAAGGAGAAAAAATATGTGGCAGCCGGTTCTCATGATTAACGGATTTTTGGTTATTATTATCGGTTTGGCTATGTTGTTGCCGGCTATATATGATGTTGTGTTTACTAATGTTATTTGGTCTCCCTTTTTGACTGCGGCTCTTATTTCTTTGTTTTTGGGGTTAGCAATGTTTCTTGGAAACCGTATGCGAATTGATAAAATTTCTCTTAAACAAGGTTTTTTGATTACTGTTGTTGGTTGGTTCAGCGTTTCTTTTTTTGCTTCTTTTCCTTTTTTTCTTTATGGGGTTTGTTCTTCTGCTGCGGATGCTTTTTTTGAAACTGTTTCCGGTTTGACGACTACCGGAGGAACTATTTTTTCTGATGTTGAGGCTCTTCCAAAATCTATTTTGTTATGGCGTTCGATACTTAATGCCGTTGGAGGCTTGGGGATTGTTATTTTTGCCGTGGCGATGCTTCCGTTTCTTGGAATCGGCGGTATGCAGATTTTTCAACGTGAGAATTCTGATGTGAATGAAAAGTTTATGCCTAAGTTTAGTTACATTGCAAAACGTATTGTTATTGTACAAGTTATTTTAATCTTTGTTTGCTTTTTGTGTCTTTGCTGGGCCGGAATGGGAAAATTTGATGCCCTTAATCATGCTATGGCGACAATTGCTACCGGTGGATTGTCTACCAAAAATGCTTCAATTGGCTATTTTGATTCTGTTTCTATTGAGATGATTGTTTCTCTGTTTATGATTTTGGGGTCTTTGCCGATGACTTTTTATATTGTTTTGTGGCAGCGTAAGGATTGGAAAGAATATGGTACTTCTCAAATTTGGGCTTTTTTGAAAATACTGTTTATTTATATTTTTGCGACATCCGTTTATTTGACGTATATCGGTGTTTATGATTGGTGGCGTGCGGTCAGGTATTCTTCTTTTAATATTATTTCTGTCGTTACTACAACGGGATTTGTTTCTATTGATTATAGTTTGTGGGGAAGTTGGGTTGTTATTCCATTTATGATTTTTGCTTTGACTGGCGGATGTACTGGTTCAACCTCCGGTTCAATTAAGATTTTGCGTTGGCAAGTGTTGTTTGCTTATATCAAACGTGCGTTTGTGGTGTCTACCGAGCCGAATCGTGTTGTTCCTCTCAAAGTTGGAAATGCTCCGTCGGATATGGGCGTTGTATCTTCGGTTTTTGTGTTGTTTGTCGGATTTATTTTAACGATTGCTTTCATGTCTTGTTTGGTGACTTTGGATGGATATGATTTGGAGATTGCGTTGTCTTCTGTTGTTGCTTGTATTTCTAACTCCGGTCCTGGGGCAGGGAGCTTGGTCGGACCAGCCGGAAACTATGGTTCTTTGTCTGATTTTACTAAATGGGTGTTAAGCGCAACCATGATGCTAGGTCGTTTGGAAGTGATTACGGTGGTTACCGTTTTTACCAAATCTTTTTGGGCCAGAAATTAAGCTTTTGTTTTTTTGAAAGGCAAAAAAAAGATGGTGTTTATTTTTTACACCATCTTTTTTGTGGTTGGAGTTGATTGATTATTCTTCTTCAATCGGTTCGTTATCACCTATCATTTCGGTGGTTAAATGTCCCGCGTCGGCTCTGATTTTGCTTTCAATTTCATCGGCAATTTCGGGATGTTCTCTTAAAAAGATTTTGGCATTTTCTCGGCCTTGACCGATTTTGTCGCCCTTGTAAGAGAACCATGCACCGGCCTTTTCGACAATGCCCGCTTTAACACCCAAGTCAATCAGCTCACCGGTTTTTGAAATGCCTTCGCCGTACATGATGTCAAAGTCAACAACTTTGAACGGAGGGGCGACTTTGTTTTTGACTATCTTTACTCTGGTTTGGCTGCCGATAACATCATCTTTATCCTTAATTGAACCGGTGCGGCGAATGTCTATTCTGACAGAAGCATAGAATTTCAATGCATTACCACCGGTTGTGGTTTCGGGGTTGCCGAACATAACACCGATTTTCATACGGATTTGGTTGATGAAAATGATTAAGGTATTTGAACGGGAAACCGTGGCGGTTAATTTGCGCAAGGCCTGACTCATCAATCTGGCCTGCAATCCCATGTGCGAATCGCCCATTTCGCCTTCCAATTCTGCCTTTGGTACCAAGGCTGCGACCGAGTCAACGACCAAGACATCTATTGCGCCCGAGCGAACCAAAGTATCGGCAATTTCCAAAGCCTGTTCACCGGCGTCCGGTTGTGAAATCAGCAAATTGTCGATATCAACACCAATCTTTTTGGCGTAAGACGGGTCGAGTGCGTGTTCGGCATCAATAAACGCGCAAGTGCCGCCTTTCTTTTGTGCTTGGGCAATTACACTCAACGCCAATGTGGTTTTGCCCGAACTTTCGGGACCGAAGATTTCGATAATACGGCCTTTGGGCAAGCCGCCGATGCCCAACGCGATATCTATTCCCAAAGAGCCGGTTGATATTGCTTCTATATCTATATTCGATTGTTGTCCGAGGCGCATAATCGAACCTTTGCCAAAGGCGCGTTCTATTTGGCTTAAGGCCGCATCCAGAGCTTTATCTTTTTCCATGTTTTTTCTTTCAAATAATTAGAGTTAGTCTTTGTAAAAACAGTTTTGCCATGCTTTGCAAGTTCGTGCAACGGATGTTAAACGGTTATCCTATGAAAAGAATAATGTACTATTTTTGTTCTTTTTGCAAGTGTTTTTTGCGGAGGTGTTCATTTTTCTTTAATCCGCGGTTTTCCGGCGCGTCTAATATTATGATTTTCTTTAATAATTTTTCATCAAACGTTTGAAAATCTTCTAAGGCCGCCGTGATTACCGCGCCAAAAATCACAACTGCCCATGCCAGATACATCCAGATTAGAAAAACCGGAATTATTGCTAAAGCTCCGTATAAGGTTTGGTAGGTGGCACTGGTTAAAACCGCCATTGCAAAAATCTTACGCAAAAGCCCAAAAAGCAAAACGGCTATAAATGCTCCGACCGTGGCATTTGAGAATCTGACTTTTTTGTTGGGAACAAGCGTGTAAACAATGATGAGCATCAGCATGGTTATTAATGAGGGCAACAGTGAACTTAGGTAGACGTTATTTAGAATCGTTCCGTCGACGCTCTTGGCCGCCAGTGCGAAAACGTAGCTGCGAATGGAAAAGGCCGCGCCGAGCAATAACGGACCTAGGGTGATGACTGTCCAATATAAGGTGATTTTGGTCGTTATTCTTCTCGGGCGTGAGACTCTGAAAATGAAATTAAAACTATTTTCTATCGTGGAAAGCATCATGATTGACGTAACCACTATTGATATAACGCCTATTGCAGTTAATCCTGCCGAGGCTTTTAGAAATTCGCTCAGGTAATTGCTAACCTCGTGCCCTAAGGCAGGTGCCATGTTTTGCACAATAAAGTCCTGAACCTGACCTCGAATGTTTTCAAATGCAGGAAAGGCCGAAAATATCGACAGGCCAATTGCAAACAACGGAACTATTGCGATTAGCGATGTATAACTTAAGGCGGATGCTACTCGAAATATGGTGTCGTTCTTGGTGCGGCGAATTAAAAAATAGGTGAATTTGCGGGCAGTCGTTCCCCATTTACTAAACAAAGTTTTCCAATACATTCGCTTATCCTTAAAAAAATGGTTTACAATGTTTCTTTTATTATATATAGATTTATACAAACAAAATCGATTGTAAATTAATTTTTTTTAATTAAACAAAGGAAAATGTTATGACTACTGTTGCTCCGTTGATGGAAGGCAAAAAGGGCTTAATTATGGGCCTTGCCAATGACAAGTCTATTGCTTGGGGTATTGCTCAGGCTTTGAATGCTCAAGGTGCTCAAATCGCTATCTCTTATCAGGGTGAAACCTTGGAAAAAAGAGTTAAGCCTTTGGCTGAACAGCTCGCTTTTCCGCCGATGTTGATTAAGTGCGATGTTACTGATTCTGCCAGCGTTGAAGCTTGTTTTAAAGAACTCGGTGAAAAGTGGGGCAAAATTGACTTTGTGGTTCATGCCATTGCTTTTTCCGATAAAAATGAGCTTAAGGGCAAGACAATCAATACTACTTTGCAGAACTTTTTGAACACCATGCATATTTCTTGCTACTCCTTTTTGGAAACTTGCAGATGTGCCGCTCCTTATATGAGTGAAAACGGTTCAATTCTTACCTTGACTTATCTTGGCGGTGAGAGGACTTTGCCTAATTATAACATTATGGGCGTGGCTAAAGCTGCTTTGGATGCTGCCGTGCGTTATGCCGCCGTTGATATGGGAGCGCAAGGAGTTCGCGTTAATGCTATTTCCGCCGGTCCGATTAAGACTTTGGCCGCTTCCGGAATCGGTGATTTTCGCAAAATTTTGCGTTGGAATGAACTCAATGCTCCGTTGCGCCGCAATGTTACTCAAGATGAGGTCGGCGGGGCAGCTTTGGCTCTGTTGTCTCCTTTAGGCTCGGCAATTACCGGTGAAGTTTTGCATGTCGATGCCGGATACAATTCCATTGCGATGGTGTCTTTGGACAATGCTCACGAATCGGGACAAGTTTTGCTCGAGTTCTAATTCTAAAGAGTTTGCTTTACGGAAAATCGCTGTTCTTTTGGACGGCGATTTTTTTTGCTTGAAAAAATGTTGACAAAATGTTTGTTTGTTTGTAGTATGACGGCAATTAACTATTATTATTAACTATAATTCTTTAATATTATGGAAAAAGAACAGAAATTGGAAAATGTGTATCCGTTGAGTAAAGATGAGAATAATTTGCTTCTTTATGATTTAATCAAAGAAGGGAAGTTTGAAATCTTTTGTCAACGTATCAAAGAAGGTTATGGTTTAACCGCATTTGTGTTGACGGCTATGCTTAATTATGGCTATGAAGGCAAAATCGAAGAGATCCTTTCATCCTGTAAATGCTGGACGAGTGATATGTTTGATTTTCTGGTCATCTATTGGGGCAGAGAAAAGGCTGAAGATTATTGGATCCAGCATGCAGATAAAGAACGTGTTGCTGAAAAGTTGAGTAACGAAGCTCTTGTGCGGCATCAGCGTTGGAATGAATTGTTGGAACGAGAGGCGTATGAACTCCTTGCTGAACATGCTCCTTTGGAGTTTTTTCAAAATCCGGATGCGTCGTATGATACATCGCGTGTTTTTTCTGCTTTGGTTGCTCAAAAGCGATTTGAAGATGTGTTGGCTCTTGATGATAAGTGGTCAAAGTCTGATTATTTTTACAGTACGGAAATGATGCGCTATTTGTTGGAGCATGATGTTGAAAAGTCTTGCAAAATTTTGTCGATTTTTAGCGTGAATGCAAAACAGAAGTTGGCTGTCCGCTTAGGGTTTGAAAAGCTGGATGACTTATATCAATATCTTTATGACAATGGTCAAATCGACTTTTTGCGTGTTGAAACAGATTTTTTACGAAGACTTAAGCACAAACAGCATTGGTTGTTGCTGAAACATTTTCGTTTATGGTGTTTCGTTAAAAGTTTTTTCTGATTTTTTTTGTTGGGTCGGCGTTGTCCGGCCTTTTTTGTTGTGAAAAAAAGTTGACAAAATGTTTGTTTGTTTGTAGTATGACGGCAATTAACTATTATTATTAACTATAATTCTTTAATATTATGGAAAAAGAACAGAAATTGGAAAATGTGTATCCGTTGAGTAAAGATGAGAATAATTTGCTTCTTTATGATTTAATCAAAGAAGGGAAGTTTGAAATCTTTTGTCAACGTATCAAAGAAGGTTATGGTTTAACCGCATTTGTGTTGACGGCTATGCTTAATTATGGCTATGAAGGCAAAATCGAAGAGATCCTTTCATCCTGTAAATGCTGGACGAGTGATATGTTTGATTTTCTGGTCATCTATTGGGGCAGAGAAAAGGCTGAAGATTATTGGATCCAGCATGCAGATAAAGAACGTGTTGCTGAAAAGTTGAGTAACGAAGCTCTTGTGCGGCATCAGCGTTGGAATGAATTGTTGGAACGAGAGGCGTATGAACTCCTTGCTGAACATGCTCCTTTGGAGTTTTTTCAAAATCCGGATGCGTCGTATGATACATCGCGTGTTTTTTCTGCTTTGGTTGCTCAAAAGCGATTTGAAGATGTGTTGGCTCTTGATGATAAGTGGTCAAAGTCTGATTATTTTTACAGTACGGAAATGATGCGCTATTTGTTGGAGCATGATGTTGAAAAGTCTTGCAAAATTTTGTCGATTTTTAGCGTGAATGCAAAACAGAAGTTGGCTGTCCGCTTAGGGTTTGAGGAACTGGATGACTTGTATCAATATCTTTATGACAATGGTCAAATCGACTTTTTGCGTGTTGAAACAAATTTTTTACGAAGACATGAAATTTGGGCACCTTATGTCGAGAAAAAATATTGGGCTATGCTCGCTAATTATAAGCAGTATGATTTGATTGACTGGGAAAATTGGATGGCTAAAAGTAAAAAGGAGGCTTCAATACATGCTGCTATGGTTCAAAAATGGGACTTCCTTGTTAAGCACAAACAGCATTGGTTGTTGCTGAAACATTTTCGTTTATGGCGTTTCGTTAAAAGCTTTTTCTGATTTTTTTGTTGGGTCGGCGTTGTCCGACCCTTTTTGTTGTGAAAAATTTTGGCTTATCTTGTCTTTTTCGTTGCAAAATCTGAGAATTGTTTTATCTTATCTCAAGATTTTATAAGGAGTGTAATATATCATGGTTGTCGATACCCAAACGGTTAAAAGAATTGCATCTTTGGCTAAACTAAAGATTGATGATGATAAAGTTGAGGATGTTGAAGGCGAATTTAATAAAATTTTAGACTGGATTGAACAACTTAATGAGGTGGATACCAATCATGTCGAGCCTCTGCTTTCCGTTAATGATGAAAATTTGAGATTGCGTGAGGATAAGGTTTCCGACGGAAATCAACGCGATGCTGTGTTGGCTAATGCACCAATGAGTTCTTATGGCTATTTTGTGGTGCCTAAAGTGGTTGAGTAGGCTTAGAGAGGTTTGAAAATGTCAGATTTGGTAAAGTTAACTGTCACTCAGGCTAAAAAAGCTTTGGATGATAAGAAAATTAGTTCGGTTGAACTCACAAAAGCTTATGTTGCTCAAATGGAAAATAACCGAAATCTTAATGCTTATGTTTTGGAAACGCCGGATATCGCTTTGAAACAAGCGGAAATTTCCGATGCAAAATATGCCGCCAATACTGCTGGAGCTTTGGAAGGAATCCCGATGGGGATTAAAGATTTGTTCTGCACCAAAGGTATTCGCACGACCGCTTGTTCTCATATTTTGGATGGTTTTGTGCCGCCTTATGAATCAACCGTTACACAAAAATTGCTTGATGCCGGTATTAATGTTTTAGGCAAGCTCAATATGGATGAGTTCGCAATGGGGGGGAGCAACGAAACAAGTTATTACGGGCCGGCCGTTAATCCTTGGAAAGCAAAAAATTCCGATGCCAACCTTGTGGCTGGAGGGTCTTCCGGAGGGTCGGCTGCTGCCGTTTCGGCGCATTTATGCGCGGTGGCTACGGCAACCGATACCGGCGGGTCTATTCGTCAACCTTCCGCTTTTTGCGGTGTTACCGGTGTTAAACCGACTTACGGACGTTGTTCTCGTTATGGGATTATTGCTTTTGCGTCTTCTCTCGACCAAGCGGGGCCGATTGCGCAGAATGTTGAGGACTGCGCTTTGCTCCTTAAGGTTATGGCTGGGTATGATGCCAAAGATTCAACTTCTTCTCTTAAAGAAGTGCCTGATTTTTGCGCCGCTTTGGGGCAAGATATTAAAGGGCTTAGAATCGGAATTCCTGCCGAATATCGTCCCGAAGGCTTAAACGCCGATATTGCCGCTTGCTGGGACAAAGGGGTTGAAATGCTTAAAGCCAGAGGGGCTGAAATCGTCAATATTTCTTTGCCACATACCAAATATGCTTTGGCAACTTATTATATTATCGCGCCGGCGGAAGCCAGTGCCAATTTGGCGCGCTATGACGGTGTGCGTTATGGTTTGCGTGTCGATGGTGCGCATTTGGAAGACATCTATTTTAACACTCGTACCGAAGGTTTCGGCAAGGAAGTTAAACGCCGCATTATGATCGGAACTTATGTTTTATCTGCCGGTTACTATGATGCTTATTATGTGAAAGCACAAAAAGTTCGCCGTCTTATTCGCGATGATTTTAACAGGGCTTTTGAAAAATGTGATGTCATCTTAACGCCGACCGCTCCGACCGGTGCGTTTCCCATCGGGGACAAATCTATGCTCGAAAATCCGATTAATATGTGGCTTAATGATGTGTTTACCGTATCAGTCAACTTGGCCGGATTACCTGCTATCAGCTTGCCTGCAGGTTTGTCTGCTCAAGGGTTGCCTCTCGGCCTTCAAGTTATCGGCCGCGCCTTTGATGAAATGACTATGTTTAAGGCCGCAAGCGCGTTGGAAAATGATATTTGTTTTGTAAGGAAGTAAGATTATGGCTGAATTTGTTATCGAAACACCTAAGGGAAAATGGGAAATTGTTTGCGGGTTGGAAATTCACTGCCAGATTATCTCAAAATCCAAAATTTATAGTGGGGCGTCTACCGAATTTGGTGCCGACCCCAATGTTAACGTGTCTTTTGTTGATGCAGGTATGCCGGGGATGCTGCCCGTGCTTAACCAAAAATGTGTGCGCCAAGCGGTTAAAACAGGTATCGGCTTAAACGCCAAAATTAACAAGTATTCTAATTTTTCTCGTAAAAATTATTTTTATGCCGATTTGCCCCAAGGCTATCAGATTACGCAATTTGAATATCCTATCGTGGGAGAAGGAAAAGTTATTGTCGATTTGGCCGACGGTTCTACGCGCGAAATCGGAATCGAGAGAATTCACATCGAGCAAGATGCCGGAAAGTCTATTCATGATTTGAGCCCGACAAAGAGCTATATTGATTTAAACCGTGCCGGCGTCGGGTTGATGGAAATTGTTACCAAACCTGATTTTCGTTCTCCGGAAGAGGCAGGGGCTTTCCTTAAAAAGCTGCGTTCGATTGTTCGCTATCTCGGTACTTGCGACGGAAATATGGATGAAGGATCCATGCGCTGTGATGCAAGTATTTCCGTCCGGCCTTTGGGTAGTTCGGAACTGCGTGCCAGAGCTGAGGTGAAAAACGTTAATTCCGTTAAGTTTGTGATGCAGGCGATTGAATCCGAAGCCAAACGGCAAGTCGAGCTTTATGAAAACGGTGAAGATATGCCTCAGCAGACACGCCATTTTGATCCGGCTACCGGCGGGACCAAGTTTTTGCGTTTAAAAGAATTTTCGGATGATTATCGCTATTTTCCCGAGCCGGATTTGGCTCCCTTAGTGCTTTCGGATGAATATATCCAAAGCGTGCGCGATGAAATTCCCGAACTGCCGGATGAGAAAAAAGAACGTTTTGTTAAAGAACTCGGCTTGACAACCTATGACGCCATTGTGATTTGTGAAAACAAAGAAACAGCCGCGTTTTTTGAAAAAGCTGCGGCCGGACATGATGCCAAAAAGGTGGCAAACTGGCTGATGGGCGATTTTTTTGCCATGCTTAATGAAAAGAAAATCGAACTCAAAGATTCTCCTGTTTCCGCCGAAAATTTAGGGGCTTTGGTGGAGCTGATTTCTTCAAACGTGATTAACGGCAAAACCGCTAAAGATGTGTTTGCTCTTATGGTCAAAACCGGTGAAAATCCTGAGAAAATCGTGGAAGAAAAAGGTTTGAAGCAAGTAACCGATACTTCCGAAATTGAAAAAATCGTCGATGATGTTATTGCCTCATCTCCGGCAAATGTTGCGGCTTATCAAGGCGGAAAGCAAGGTTTGTTCGGTTGGTTTGTCGGGCAGGTCATGAAAGCAAGCAAAGGCAAAGCTAACCCCGTGGTGGTTAACGAATTGTTGAAGAAAAAACTGGGCTAATCTTGATGATGGTCGGTTTGGGAAATGCTCTCGTCGATTATGCGCTACCGCTCAAAGCGGATAATCCCTTTTTTGCACAAATTCAAGAAAATAAAGGCGGCTTTTTTCATACTTCGCAAGATGACTTTTTGAATATGTTGGCTTTAACAGAAGGTACTAAGTTTTCCTGCGGTGGTTCTACGGCCAATGCCTTGAAGGCTTATGCACATTGCGGCGGTGAGTGTGCTTTTATCGGCAAGGTCGGGGATGATGCTCGCGGTGAGGCTTTTGCTCTTTCGTTATCCGAACGAGGCGTTAGGCCCTGTTTGGCTCAAAATCCGGATTTGCCAACCGGTTGTTCTGTCGTTTGGGTGGATGAAAACGGCGAAAAGACCATTGCCGCCAAGCGGCTGGCCGGTGGACATATCCAAAATGCCGATATTGATTGGGTGCAGGTTATTAGTGCCGGTTGGCTCTTGGCGGAGGGATATTGGCTCGACGGCAATAATGCGTTGTTACGGCGAATCGTTCAGTTGGCTTATGTGGCAGGTGTTAAAATTGCCTTGAGTTTGTCTGATGAGAAAATTGTTTCGGAGCGAACCAAAACTTTGGCCATGATTTTGCCCTATGTTTCAATTTTGTTTGGAAATGAGGCAGAATTTAAAGCTTTGGGCGGTTTTGTGCGTCATCGCAAAATGTTACAACTCAAAACCAGAGGTGCAAACGGTGTGGATGTTTATCTAAACGGCAGAATTGTTCATTATGATGCGCCTTCCGTTCAAAACGTTGTTTCAACAACCGGTGCCGGTGATGCTTTTGCCGGTGGTTTTTTGTTTGGGTATTTGAGAACTTTTAATATTTCAAAATCAGTGGCTCTCGGGCAAAATTGTGCAGCGTCGGTTTTGCAAAGTTCCAAAAGTCATTTGTGATAAGGGGGGGAGTATGGTTAATCATTTGTTTGTTGAAGCTCTTTTGTCTTCTTGCTTGGCCGGTATGATTACCGGTGTCGGCGGATTTATGATTTTTATAAAAAAGAAGTATTCTCAAGAGTATATTAATACCATGCTGTCTATTGCGGCAGGTGTTATGCTGGCGGCGGCTTTCTTTGCTTTGTTGGTGCCGGCGCAGAAGCAAATTGCGGCGTTGGTCGAGGATATTCATGTCGCGGGATTTTGGTATGCCGGTGCCGTGTTTGTCGGGGTGGCTTTGGTTTGGATTTTGAATGAGGTACTTCCGCATGAACATGCTCATATGGGGCATCATGGTTGGGGTATGAGTTCTAAGGCGGCTTGGCTTTTTATTATTGCCATTACCATTCATAAAATTCCCGAAGGTTTGGCTATGGGGATTGCTTATGGGGCAGGGAATTTGGCTAATCCTGAAAGTTTGACTTTGGGAATTGCTTTACATAATATTCCCGAAGGGTTAACAATTGCAATTTCGCTGGTTGCGGCGCATTATTCACGTATCAAGGCCGCTCTTTGTGCGTTGGCAATCGGATTTGTACAGCCTTTGGGGGCTCTCATCGGGGTTTTACTCATTCATGCCGATGAAAAAGTTATTCCTTTAGGAATGGCGGTGGCCGGTGGAACGCTGTTGTTTGTAGTGATTAATGAGATTTTGCCGGAAACCTATGATGTCAAAAAATCTAATCGCTCAGCTTTTGCTGTATTTTCCGGTTTTATTGTTATGACGTATTTGTGTATGGTTTTAGATTAAACCTAATCATTTGATGTTTACCGTAAGTGCTCGAAGATAAAAACTCGGGCATTTTTATGCAAAAAAAAATCGTGCAAACCCGCGGAAAATATAGAAAATTTCTATTGAAAGGATTTTTTTCTTGTGGTATAATACGAGTCGTGGAGATAAGTAATATCGAAAGGACTTTTATCATGAACAAGGTTTATTTGTTGTTTGGGCTATTATCTTCGGTTGCGATTTTTGCGCCGGATGTGAGAGCCGATATTTCCCTTCCTTCAGAAAAAATTACATTTGTTCACACACTTCACACACACCTCTTTTCTGAAGTTTACTTGTCTCCGCCGAGTTTTAGTGAGCGGCAAGAGATTAAAGTTGCACAGGTGTGCTGGATAACTGATACGGAAGATTGCGGCGGGGCGGACTTTGTCGGCACGGATTTGGAAGGCGGCACACCGCCGGACGTACTTCCCCCAGGGGGCGGTGGCGGTGATAACAGTTGTATTGAAATGGGTTTTACCAAAACCTCATGTCCGAGCGGTTATAAGCCTAATAAATATTGTCCGCTGAATAACAAATATTTTGCCGAATGTATTCCGGACTGTCCGAGTGATTACAAGACCTGCGAACCGCCATTAAAAGGTGTCGGAGAGGTTTGCGGCAATGGTTTATACAAAGACTGCTGCACGCCGACTTGTCCGGCAGAATACCAATATACATTGGGTTCTATTCCCGATGGTTATGAAGCAGACGGTGAACCATGCAAATCTTGTGATGGCGACTTATACAAAATCAAAGAGAAAGACTGCACCGGATATTTGGATTGCGGGGAAATGGGCTGCGAGGACGGCGCTAGCACTTGTCAAAGCGGCAATACAACCCTGTGTTCGGAATGTGAACCATGCCCGAACCTCGGCACAGAGAGCGAATGTCCGCCGTGCATGGTCTGCACTTATGAAGAATGCTCAAATTTATACATCATAACCGCCGATTACTGCGATTGCAAAATCGGAGATATATTATATTCGGACAGAAGTTGCTCACCTGACGTTATTTCTGATAAAACACCAATCGGTGTGGTGTTTGATGAAGAGAATCGTTTAGCGATAGCGTTGGATACAGAGAAGAAACTATGGTCGGATAAATATTTGGATGTACCGTCATTACCAAATATTACCACAGAATCAGAGGCAATAGCAGATTGGCAAGGTAAAAATAATACGCGTTTGGTGTTGGAATATTGCAAGGAGATAGGGAGAAGTTGTCCTGCATTTGAATATGTGAATAGCTATAAAACGGAAGGAACGTTAGCCGGAGATTGGTATTTGCCTGCTTTGGGTGAGTTGAATGCCATATATCAAAATAAAGATGTTTTGGACACGGCTTTAGGGAAAATCGGCAGAACAGAACTACCGTCACATTGGTATTGGTCTTCTTCCGAGGGTTCTAATGAAGAAGCTTGGGGGATGGCCTTCTACGATGGTGGTAGTGTGTACTACGGCTATAAGCAGTTCTGGACCAGTTACGTTCGTCCAGTCCTAGCTTTTTAGGTCGGGAAGTAAATATAAAAAAAACGGCAGCGTGTTGAATTCCACGGTGTCGTTTTTTGTTGCTTTTTATTCTACTGGTACTTCTTTTGTTGGTGACGGAGCTCCTCATAAGTAACAGTTTCATAAATTTTTTTTTCTGCGGGATTATCCTTCGGATATTCATCTTCCGAAAAATAATAGCGCGTTAGTTGGCGGGATGGAATCCCGTAAATCAAATCCATCGGCTGCGAGATGTAATACAACGTGGTCTTGCAGACATAGCAGGAGGAGAGCGTTAGGCTCAATATTCCTGCACAGAAAAATACTTTTAATTTTTTCATAATTTTTAATTTTATGTATTTAAAATAGCTTATTTGTTAAATTTTGTCAAATATAAAAATTTCTTTGATTTATTGTTTTTTTAGTATTGACGAGTTGCTATTCTTCATATAAATATATTCGGGTGGTGAGGGTAATCTTTCTTACGGAGAGTTGGCAGAGCGGTAATGCAGCGGATTGCTAATCCGTCATCCCGAATAAGGATGCACTGGTTCGAGTCCAGTACTCTCCGCCACTTTAAGAGATAGGCCGCTAGGTCTGTCTCTTTTTTTGTTTTCCTTTTACAAAATGTTAAATTGTTGGTTTTATTTTGGCTCAAATTGTGTTATCATTAAACTTGCGGGTGTTTATTAGGGGGAAAAATGTTGCGGCAGAAAAAATGGTATCCTTATTTGTGGCTCTTGTTGGCTTGGGGGATGCTCGCTTATGATGCGACTTTTAATTATGTGGACTGGCGGGAGGCGGATATGTCTTCTTCTCATCAAGCTCCTTTGCCCTCAGAGGAAAAAGAAGCCGTCGTGCAGCTCTATGCCGCTCGTACCTATAATTGGCGAAAATATTTTGCCGTCCATTCTTGGATTGCTTTTAAAGAAAAAAATGCTGACGCTTATACCGTTGTTCAAGTCTTGGGATTTAAACAATGGCGTACCGGAAATGCCGTCGATATCAAAAAAGACATTCCTGACCGAAAATGGTACGGAGCTACTCCCGAACTTTTGCAAACCTTAAAAGGAAAACAAGCTGAAGAGGCTATCTCTCAAATCAAAAAAGCCGTCAATTCTTATCCTTACGGACATTTGTATACGGCATTCCCTGGGCCTAACAGCAACACCTTTATTTCTTATATTATTCGCAACGTACCCGCTTTTACGGTCGAATTGCCGCCCGTGGCTCTCGGAAAGGATTTTATCGGTTTTACCGATTTTATGGCTCCTTCGGAATCCGGTACCGGCTATCAATTTTCGGTCTTGGGAATTCTCGGCATTACTCTTGGCAAGCGCGAAGGTTTGGAAATTAATCTTTTGGGAATGGTCTTTGGTGTCGATGTTTTACGGCCGGCTCTTAAACTTCCGTTCTTTGGAAGAATCGGTATGAAAGATGCTTAAAAACATGGCTGAGATTTTTTATTTGGATATTGCTAAACTTAAAGCTTTTGTTGAACGACGGCAGCTTATGTTGTATCCCGTATTGCTTTTTTTGATACAGAGGTTGTTTAATGAGGGTGAAAATCGCTATCATTTGTGCTATGAAGTTTTTCAAGAAAATTCTGGCGACAGGGCTTTCCAATGGTGTGCTTTTCAAGATGATTTTGAGGGCTTTTATCAGCGGTTTTTACATGATTTTTTGCTTTTTGGACGCTCTCTTAAAAAAGGGATGCCTTCTAATGTCATAAAGGTTTTTTTGTCTCATCAATTTGGCGAGGCTGATATTCCCGCTATTGGTTTTTTGCCTTGCGAAACTCATGAATTGTTGCTTCAAGTCAAAATATCCTGCCAATATGAAAATCTTCAGAAACGCCTGCAATATATGTGTGATAATGCTTTGTTTTACACAAAAAAATAAGCGGGATTTTCTCCCGCTCGTTTCTTTTCTAGATGATTTTGACATCAAGTATTTTTTCTATCAAAAATGTCATATTCGTGGTGAACAATTTGACCGAAATTGCCAGCAATATGATGCCGAAAAACTTTTTCATCAAATAAATACCACCGGCACCGAGTAAGCGTTCAATATACTTGGTCAGTTTTAGGGCTATGTAAATACAAACACAGTTTAAAACGATTGCCAACAGAATGTTAATTGCCGCGTACTGTGAATTTAATGACAGAATTGTCGTTAAGGCTCCTGCTCCTGCCAGCAACGGAAACACAACCGGAAAAAAGCTACTGTCTTTCGGGGCATCGGCGTTGCTCTTGAATATCTCTATATCCAAAATCATTTCAATCGCCATGACAAAAATAATTAATGAGCCTGCAATGGCAAATGATGTAATGTCTACGCTGAACAATGACAAAAATGCGTCTCCGACGTAAAAGAAAACAAAAAACATCAGCAATGAAAGAAGAGATGTCTTCTTGGGTTTTATGGATTTGCCTTTCTTTCTTAAATTTAGGATTATCGGTATGGCTCCCGGTAAGTCGATGATTGCGAATAAAACGAAAAAACAACTGACAAAATCTTGTATATTAAAATTTGTAAACATTTTATCCTCTTTAGTTCGGGTTATTTTACTTTTTCCCATTCGGGAGCTTTGAAACCAATTAAAACAATATTTTCGCCGATAAGTAAAGGGCGTTTTACGAGTTTTCCGTTGCTTGAAAGTAATTTGAGTTTTTCTGCTTCGGAAAGCGAATCCATTTTGTCTTTTAAATGCAATTCCTTATAGACTAATCCGCTGGTGTTGAAAAAATTTTTTGCCGTATAGCTGCTATGCTTTATCCAACTGCGGAGTTCCTTTTCACTCGGCGGGTTTTCAACTATGTTACGGCAAATAAAATCTATGCTGTGGTCTTCCAGCCATTTAATCGCTTTTGTGCAGGTATTGCACTTCGGATAGCCTAAAAATAAATATTTCATGATAAAAATCAGTCCTTAAGGGTTGCGTAAGTTTTATGTGCGAACTATATAACAATAGTGGTAAATTTTTTTTTACTAAGGATATAAAATATGAATAATAATTTTAACGGGATGTTGTCTTGGATTATTTGGGTTGTCGTAAGTGCTTTTGGGTTGGTGCTTTCTTTTTATGTATTTGCTTTTTTGTTGCCGTTTGTTTTGGTGATTATCGGCGTGCTGTTCTTGGCTAATCTTTTGCGCTATTGGTATCTTAAAAATAAAGTGATGAATGCCGCCAGTGATATTTTGAATGATATCAATGCCCAAAAAACGGCTTCTAAAAAGACTCACGGCAAGGTTATTGATGTTGATTATGAGGTTGTTGATAATGATTATTCAAAAAAATATTAGTTTTTGAATTTTGTTGTTGACATTAAACGCGATACATATTATTAAATATTCTCGTTGATGGCGGGGTAGCTCAGTTGGTTAGAGCAGAGGAATCATAATCCTTGTGTCGAGGGTTCGAATCCCCCCCTCGCTACCATCGTTTTTAGCGGTATCTATTTGGTATCGCTTTTTTTTTATGCCTCGGATTTAAATTTTCTCCTAATGCATTATTTATTACATAAAAAATGCGAGGTTTAAATGAAAAAGAAAATCAGGATTGTCGAAGTACGTCAAGGGTGGGGCGCGAGGCTCTTGTTTCAGGCTGTATTGGTCGGTCTGTTATCCGGTATGTTGGTTGTGCTTTTTAAGTCTGCGGTGGAATCTTTTTGGGGCGGGGTTTTGCAGAGTCAGGTTTGGCATTCTTCCGGAAAGTGGGTCCTTATTCCTTTATTGACTTCAATCGGAGGTTTGATTGCCGGTATTTTGGTGTTTGGAGTTGCTCCAGAAACTTCCGGCAGCGGAATCCCTTATATCAAATTAGTCTTGGCTCGAATTGGCTCTGTTGTGCGCTTTCGTTCAATTTGGGTGAAATTTTTGGCCGGCGTAGCCGGAATCGGTACGGGAATGCCCTTGGGGCGTGAAGGCCCCAGTGTTCAACTCGGTGCCGGTGCCGGTATGGTCGTGGCTAAGTTTTTCAGAGAAACAGGTACGCATATGAATAAGCTTATTGCGGCTGGTTCCGGTTCTGCTCTCGGGGCTGTGTTTAATGCTCCGATTGCCGGTACGATTTTTGTTTTTGAGGAGTTATTGCATAAGTTTTCGGCCGCATTATTGTTTCCGGTATTGGTGGCTACCGTTGTGGCTGCGTCTTTGGCTCGAGCTTTTTTGGGCGATTTTCCTTCTTTTGATGTGCCCTCAGATTTGACGCCAATTAATGTTTCTACGCTTGGGTTTTGTTTATTGCTCGGCGTGGCGGCTGGTGTTTTGGGGGTTTGTTTTTCAAAATGTATTTTTCTTTGCAAAGATTTGTTTGCTCGCCTTCATTTTATCCCTAACTGGGCTAAGCCTGCTCTTGCAGGATTGGGAGTCGGACTTTTGGCTCTTTGGGAACCTCGTGTTACCGGAAGCGGAAATCAGGCCGTTGAATTGCTTTTGTTTGGGCATTTGAATTTGCAAGATGTTTTGCTCTTGCTCATTTTGCGCTTCTTTTTAACTTCCTTTTGTTTTTCATCCGGTGCGGCCGGCGGTATCTTTTTGCCGATGTTAATGATTGGGTCTTTCTTGGGTTTTGCTTGCGGAGAAGGGGGAGCTTTGCTCGGAATTAATCCTAATTCTTTGGCTATGGCATTGGCCGGTATGGCGGCTTTTATGGCTGCCGTGGCGCGTACCCCGATTACTTCGGTTGTCATGGTGTTTGAAATGACCGGTGCTTATCATTATGTTTTGCCGATTATGGTTTGTGTCGCCATGGCTGATTTGGTGGCCGGACGTCTTGGGCATAAGCCTATTTATACTATGTTGGAATTTTCTGAAATGAGCCATTCTTTCGAGGCTAAAGTTCTTGCACATCAAAAAGTTAAAAATATTATTCGTCGTGATGTGTTGTTTGTTGATGCTTCCATGTATTTAATTCAAGCCTTTTATTTGATGAAAAAGTCTCAAGCTGCTTTTTGTTTGGTGAGGGATAATCGTAATCGACTCTCCGGTATACTCTCTTTTCGTGATGTAGAAAAAGCTTTGATTGAAGATTATTCCGAATCGATTCGGGTCGATATGGTTATGAATCCGAGTCCTTTATGTGCAAATCTTAATCTTGATTTGTTTAGTTTATATTTTTATATGCTCGATGATGACCATGATTGCGCCGTTGTCTTTGATAAATATCGCAAGGTCGTCGGTATTGTCGATATTCGTGATATTTATGATGTGGTACGCACAAAAAAACAGAGCCATAAAATCTGGCTCCGTTGATTGAAAATATAATGGTGTTATTTTATTAATGCATCAAGATTCTTAACGGTTCTGACCGGAACTTTATATTCACGGGCTACATCGTCATCTTCCAACTCTACCATCAAAACCTCATTAACCGATTTTAACGGTTGGCGCGCTTCTTCCGCAATGCCATCAAGCATAACCGCGCTTTCTCTGCTGCGATAAAGCAAGGCTTGAGCACCTCCATCATATACCAACCGTGGATTTTCAGGTCCGCCGTTGCGGTATTTTATGATGATGAGAATTTCTCCTGCAGAGTTTTCCAGTATGTCGTACTGGCCTTCATCTTGATTTGTTGTGCTACTTGTAACCATTATCTCTTACCTTTTTCCTGTTTTGTTTCATTAAAACTGATTGGTATACTACCATACAATTATTAATAAATAAATTATAAAATTGTTTTTTTTTCACAAAAAAGTATTTTTTTTTGTTGACTATCTGTTTTTTATCATCTATAAGCATATTCGTCTTGTTGATAAGATATCGGGTTCGTAGCTCAGTCGGTAGAGCATTTGACTTTTAATCAAAGGGTCGCGGGTTCGAATCCCGCCGAGCTCACCAGTTGTGGAAAGCGTCTTCTCTTTGAGAGGGCGCTTTTTTGTGTTTGAAGTTATAGAGGGCGGGATTCAAACCCGCTCGCGGGTTCGTTCAATTCCGACTAATGGAATTGATGCGCAATCTGTCGTTTGCTGTCAATTCCAAGTCTCATTGTGTCTCCTCAAAAAAAGTGCGTTTAAGCACTTTTTTTATCGGCCATCCGCCGAGCTCACCAGTTGTGGAAAGCGTCTTCTCTTTGAGAGGGCGCTTTTTTTGTTAGGCGGGATTCAAACCCGCTCGCGGGTTCGTTCAATTCCGACTAATGGAATTGATGCGCAATCTGTCGTTTGCTGTCA
>CALXPT010000011.1 GCA_944390355.1 uncultured Alphaproteobacteria bacterium
CTCCACGACTCGTATTATACCACAAGAAAAAAATCCTTTCAATAGAAATTTTCGAGGTTTTCCGCGGGTTTGCACGATTTTTTTTTGCATAAAAAAACTCTCTGAAATTATCAGAGAGTTTTCCAAATCTAAAGAGAAAAGTAAAACTATGCCGACTGTAAATTATCGTCAGTTTTAGCCTCTGTCTTTGCTTTTCTTGCTTTCTGTCGACTTTCTTCTGTGTGCCAAATATATTTATCATATTCCAGCACTGCCCTGTCGGAAGAAAAGACCCCAACGTTAGCCACATTTTCGATAGCTTTTTTAGCCCACTTATCCTTGTTTTGGAAATCTTCGCAAACCTTTTGCATCGTTTTATCAAAAGCTTCCAAATCAGCCAAAACAAAGAAGTAATCGCGGTTAACCAATTCATCAAAAATCGGCTTAAAGAGCAAAACATAGTCTTTAGCGCAGAACATATTTGAATTAATGGCATTCAAAATACGTTTGATATAATCACTTTTTTCGTAAATACTACGCGGATTATAAGAACTTCTGCGTGCTAAAATTTCATCATTTGTGAGACCGAATAGGTAGAAGTTATCTTCGCCGACTTCATCCCTGATTTCAATATTAGCACCGTCCAAAGTACCGATAGTCAAAGCCCCGTTAAGAGCAAACTTCATATTACCGGTGCCGGAAGCCTCAAAACCGGCCGTAGAAATCTGCAAGCTGACATCGGCAGCCGGAATCATAACTTCGGCCAAAGACACCTTATAATCGGGAATAAAGATAACTTTAATCATGTCATTAACGAGCGGATCATTGTTAACAACTTCGGCCACATTGTTAATGAGTTTGATAATGAGCTTGGCAAAGTTATAAGAAGGAGCGGCTTTTCCGGCAAAGATATAAGTTCTTGGCGTGGTAAACTTTTTGTTATCTTTGATAATGGCAAGATAATCTCCGATAACCTGTAAAATAGTAAGCAATTGCCGCTTATATTCATGGATTCTCTTTGCATGCACGATAAACATACTGTCAGGGTCTACCAAAACGCCGTTTGTTCTGGAGATAACCTTAATCAAGCGTTTTTTATTTTCGCGTTTAACCCGACGAAATTCTTCAACAAAGTGAGCATCGTTTTTAAGCGATTCTATTTTGTGCAGTTCATCAAGATTAATAATCCAATCATCGCCGATTCTGGAAGAAATAAGATTTGACAATCCAGAATTAGCATGCAATAACCAGCGTCTCGGAGTGATACCGTTCGTAATATTGATGAATTTTTCGGGCCAAAGTTCATAAAAATCAGGAACCAAATTATGCTTAATGAGCTCAGAGTGCAACTTAGCCACACCGTTGACGGAGAAAGAACCCACAATAGATAAGTTAGACATCCGAATGATTTGGTTGTCGCCATCTCCAACCACAATAGACATCCGACTGAGTTTTGCGTTATCTTCCCCAAATCTGGAACGGGCAAAATCCATAAAGCGACGGTTAATTTCATAAATAATCTGCACGTGCCTCGGGATAATTTTTTGCATAATCCTAGTCTGCCATGTTTCCAATGCTTCCGGCAATAAAGTGTGGTTTGTATAAGCGAACACGTGAGTAACAATTTCCCAAGAAGTGTCCCAGTCTTGCCCGTAAACATCCATCAGCAGACGCATCATCTCGACAATGGCGAGAGCAGGGTGTGTATCATTGAGTTGAATACAAACATAATCAGGCAATTTATGGAAATCATTGCTCTTTTCCAGAAAACGTCGTAAAATATCTTGAATGGCGCAAGAAACAAAGAAATATTGCTGAACCAAACGTAAGGCTTTTCCCGATTCGACTGAATCTGAAGGATAAAGCACGCGAGAAATGGTTTCGGTACCGATTTTATCTTTAACGGCTTCCATATAACCGCCTTCGTTAAAGATATTGATATCCAATTCATCGTCGGTTTTAGCGGAAAACAAACGTAGGTAATTAACGGATTTTCCTTTGTATCCGACAACCGGAAAATCAAAAGGCACGCCATAAACATGTTGAGTGTTCATCCACACGAAATTATCTTTTCCGTCGGCATTTTTAACGACTTCGACATCACCGTAAATAGGAACAAGCACTTTTCGGTCATTTCTGGCAAATTGCCAAGGAGAGTCTTCACCTTGCCAACTGTCGGCTTGTTCGATTTGATAACCGTTTTCGAATTTTTGTTTAAATAAGCCGAATTGATAGTTTATACCGTAGCCGAAACCGGGGATTCCGAGAGATGCCATTGAGTCCAGATAGCAGGCCGCCAAACGTCCCAAACCGCCGTTTCCGAGAGCGGGGTCATATTCGGTATCAAAAATCTCTTGTAAAGAAATATCAGGCATCCCTTCAATTTTAATATCTCTTAAGATATCGTATAACCCAAGATTATGAAGATTATTCTCCAAAGAACGACCAATAAGATATTCAATGGAAAGATAATAGACGCGTTTAGCATTTTCTTTATTGTAGCGTTCCATGGTGTCATACATCTTATCCATGGCAAATTCTCTGACCGCCATGGCAATAGAGTCTAGAATTTCATCTTTGGTGAGCTCACAAGTCCTCTTTCCGATAAAATATTTGATGTAGTGTTCTATGGAAAGTTTAAGTCTGGCTTTATCTATTTCATTCAAAATAGCAACCGCGGTATCTTTCTTTTTCACGAAACAACCTCCTCTATGTTTAACCTGCAACTTTATCCCAAGATAAAATGGAATTGTTTGAAATATGGTTAATATTTATTATTTTTGCGAATAGATGTTTTTGTTATTATTTTGTTTAGAAATTTCATTGCATAATGGCAAAAGTTTAATATACTAGATTAAAAAAATAAGTATTGAAAGATAATGGGGAATAAAATGAAAAAAAATTTTTTTAGCGCATTACTTCTGGCAAGTGCACTTTCAACAACGGCAAGTGCAGAAACGATTTTTGAGGCAATGAGCGCTGCTTACGAAAATAACCCGACATTGCAGTCGCAGCGCGCTTATTTGCGTTCGATTGATGAGAATGCAGCAATCGCTCGTTCTGGATTCCGTCCGAATTTATCGTTGAATGGTTCTTACGGAGAGGTAAATTCAAATGATGATTTGAATCAGAGTGGCTCGGATGGAAGTACCAGTAAGAATATTTCGGCAAATATAACACAGCCGATTTTTTCGGGACTTTCAACGGTAAATACGGTAAAATCAACGGATAGTGCCATTAGGGCAGAGCAAAATAATTTGATGAATGTGGAACAAAGTATATTGCTGGAGGCCTCGACGGCATATTTTGATGTTGTACAGAACAAGGCAATCGTTGATTTGCAAAAGAATAATGAAAAGTTGTTAAAGAAGAGATTGGATGAAACATTAGAACGTTTTAAGGTTGGTGAAGTAACCAGAACGGACGTGTCGCAGGCCAAAGCGCGTTACTCGAGTGCCCAGTCGGATAGAATAAGCTCAGAGGGAACGTTGGAAGCCTCAAAGGCGGAATATGCCCGTATTGTAGGCAACGAACCCAAAGATTTGACGGAACCTGGAGATATAAACAAGTTTTTGCCCGCTGGATTCCGTGAGGCCTATGAATATGCCAAAGAGCATAATTACTCAATTCAACAGGCAAAGCATAATTTGGATTCCAAAGAGTACAATGTTTCGGCGCAAACCGGTGGCTTGTTCCCTGTTGTGAGCTTAGATGGCTCTGTTGCTAAAAGCAATAATAATCCGGCCGGTATTTATGGTGAACATACAACAGATAATGTTGAGTGGGGCGTAAACGTAAATGTTCCGTTGTATAATGGAGGCGAGACCCGAGCAAAGATTCGCCAAAGTAAATATCAGAAGTGGCAGGCACAAGAACAGGTTTTGGAAGCCGAGCGGCAATTGCGTTCGGATTTGAAATCTGCTTGGGAATATATGAGTACCAACAAAGCCCGCATATCATCAATCAAAGATCAAGTTAAAGCAAATGAGATAGCCCTGGACGGCGTGCAGAAGGAAGAAGCATTGGGAAATCGTACAATATTGGATGTTTTGAATGCCTACCAAGAACTTCTTAATTCAAACGTTGAAGAAGTTAAAGCGAGAAGGGACTATTATGTTTCATCAATGGCACTTTTAATGGCTATGGGAAAATTAACGGCACAGGATTTAAATTTGAACGTAAATCTGTATGATGCAAAAAAACATTATAAAGATACGAGAGGCAAATGGTTCTCAATTTCGGTAGAAAAGTAAAATAACCTTTAAGCTGGGGAAGTATCAGGTATGACGGAAAATCTAGAAAATCAAAGTGAAATGTCAATGGAAGATATATTATCTTCGATTAAAGGCATACTTTCGGAAAATGAGGCAGAACAAAAATCGGAAAGTATTCAAAACATAGGTGCTCCGGCTCAAGCAGAGGAAAAAGCGGAAAATGATGATGTTTTTGATTTGTCTTCCTCAATGATAGTAGACGACATACCGGATACTTCACATGAGCCGACGGCAAATTTAGGCTTGCCGGAAATAGAAGATTCAGATTCTGAATTTTGGGGTGGAGATGATAAAAGTAAGGAAGATGACGAATTGCCGGAGTTACCGTCAATAGCCGATTCGGAGATAGATATCAATTCCAAGTCTGAAGATAATGAGATATTCTCCACCGATTTTGCAAAAGAAAAGGAAGAAGAAAAAGATATTTCAGACAAGAGCTTAGATGAATTAACTCAGTTGATGAGTGAAGAAAATACCGATTCTGTCATAAATAAGGAAATTCCCGAAAACGGTGTAAGCCCGACATCAGTAGATGATATATTGGCGCAAATAAATGAAGGGGTAGTTTCGGCGACAGAAAAAAATAAGGAGCAGCCAATCACGGAAACACAGGCCTCAAGCTCGATTCCGGTTGATGAAAATTTTGATCCGGCAGATATGCATATGGATGAATTTTCAGAAATATTGGAAGAAGAAACGGAAAAAAAATTTGAAATTTCGGAACCCGAAGAAATACCACTTCCGAGTCAGGAAGAAAAAAAATTACAAGAAACGGCAAAACCAGAGGATATATCAGAAGATATAATAGATAATTTTGCCGAGATGTTTACGTCCAATACGACACCGCAAAAGCAGGTAGAGGAGGCAAAAGCAAGCACTACCATAGGAAACAGCGGAAAAACGATGGAAGAAATGGTAAAAGAAGTCATCGCGGAAAGTCTGCGTCCGGTTATTAAAGAAGCAATTTCAAAAATGGATGAAAAGATTTTGGAAGTAGTCAGGGCGGAAGTTGCGGCTCAAGCAAAAGCATGGATAAACAATAATTTGAGCAAAGAAGTTGAACAAAATTTTCAAGATAACGGACCTCGAGTTACGGAAAAGGTTGGTTCCTAACGGGCAACCTGAACCGACCTCAAGCTGTGTGCTCTCAAATCTTTGGATTCGAGGGCATTTTTATGGTTTACATCTGAAAGAAAAGATGTTAATAGTTTGTTAATTTGAAAAACAATTAAAAAGTGGATAAAACAATGTTAGAGAAAAATTATAATCCGAAAGATTTTGAAGAAAAGATATATGCCGATTGGGAAAACAGCGGCGATTTTAAGCCGGATATGCGTTCGGATAAGGATGCGTTTTCAGTAGTGATACCGCCGCCGAACGTAACGGGCATTTTGCATATGGGACACGCCTTAAATAATACTTTGCAGGATATCTTGGTACGTTATAATCGTATGCAGGGCAAAAAAGTCTTGTGGCAACCTGGGACAGACCATGCCGGAATAGCAACACAAATGGTTGTTGAGAGAAACTTAGCCAAAGACGGAATAACCAAACATGACTTGGGACGAGAAAAATTTATCGAAACGGTCTGGAAATGGCGGGAGCACTCCGGCGGAACGATAACAAGACAACTCCGCCGTTTAGGTGCTTCCTGCGACTGGTCAAGAGAGCGTTTCACGATGGATGAAGGCTTGAGCCATGCGGTTATCAAGATATTTGTAAAAATGTATAAAGACGGCTTGATTTATAAAGCCAAGAAGCTGGTTAACTGGGACCCGAAATTCGGGACGGCGGTTTCGGATTTGGAAGTTATTCAAAAAGAGACCGTAGGTAAGATGTACTATTATAAATATCCGATAGAAGGCGAGAGCGGAGAATATGTACATATAGCCACGACCCGTCCGGAAACCATGTTTGGAGATACGGCAGTAGCAATATCAAAAGATAACGAGAAATTGAAGCATTTGATAGGAAAGAATTGTATTATACCAATAATCAATAAAGTAATACCGATTATAGCGGACGAACATGCAGATCCGGAGAAGGGAACGGGCGCTGTTAAGATTACGCCGGCACATGACTTTAATGACTTTGAGGTTGGCAAGAGACACAATTTGCCGTTGGTTAATGTGTTGAATAAAGATGCAACAATGAATGAAAACACGCCTTATGAGGGGCTAACCACACAAGAGGCAAGAGTAAAGACCATAGAGACCTTAACGGAATTGGGTTTAATGGACAAGATAGAAGACCACCCGATGGTTATTCCGTATGGCGATCGTTCTGGAGCGGTAATCGAGCCTTTAATGACGGATCAGTGGTTTGTCGACGCACCGGTTTTAGCCAAAGAGGCGATAAGAGTGGTAGAAAACGGCGAAATGCAGTTTGTCCCGAAATCATATGAGAAGACATATTTTGAATGGATGAGGAACATACAGCCGTGGTGTATATCTCGTCAGCTTTGGTGGGGACACCGCATGCCGATATGGTATGGTCCGGATGAGCATATTTTCTGTGAAGAGAATGAAGAAGCGGCACAGGCCGCTGCGGATAAATATTACGGGCATCATGAAAACCTGCGTCGAGAGACAGATGTTTTGGATACATGGTTTTCATCGGGGTTGTGGGCATTTTCGACATTAGGTTGGCCGGATGACAGCAAATATTTGGATACGTTTTATCCGACTTCTGTTTTGGTAACGGCGTTTGATATTATTTTCTTCTGGGTCGCAAGAATGATGATGATGAGCATGTACCAGATGAAGAGAATACCGTTCAAGAAATGTTATATACACGGCTTGGTGAGAGATGAGCAAGGGCGCAAGATGTCCAAATCAAAAGGCAACACGGTCGATCCGATGGAAACCATAGAAAAATACGGAGCGGATGCGTTGCGCTTTTTCATGGCCTCAATGGAAACGCAAGGACGGGACATAAACCTGAGTGAAGCCCGTATAGCAGGCTATCGCAATTTTGCGACAAAGTTGTGGAATGCGGCGCGTTTTGGTGAAATGAATGACTGCAAACTGGATACAAATTTCAAGCCAGAGCAAAGTCGATTAGCCATAAACAAATGGATTATAGCCAAGGCACAAGAAGCCACAAAGCAGGTAACCGAAAATTTGAACGCGTTTCGTTTTTCGGATGCGGCGAATGCGGTTTATCAGTTTGTCTGGGGTTCATTCTGCGATTGGTATATAGAGATGATAAAGCCGATTCTCTATGGAGAAGATGAATTAGAAAAAGCAGAGACCCGAGCAACATTTGCATGGGTTTTGGGTAGAATATTGATAATATTGCATCCGTTTATGCCGTTTATCACCACCGAGTTGTGGAATAACACGGCTCAAAGGGAAGTAAAATTGATACATGCCGCATGGCCGATGGAAGAAAGAATAGACCTAAATGCAATAAATGATATAGATTGGGTGATAGAGTTAATCTCGACGATACGTTCCTTGAGAGCGGAAATGAATATACCGGCAAATGCCAAACCGATAGTTTATCTAAAGGGAGCAAATGCGGAAAGTATAAAGCACATAGAGCAATATCAAAAGATAGTATGTTCATTGGCGCGGCTTGAAGATTTGTCATCGTACGAAGGAGAAATCAGTCCGGACATGGTTCAAAGTGTTTTCAGAGAAAGTGTCTTATTGATGCCGTTAAAAGGTGTTGTTGATTTTGCGGCAGAAAAGGAGAGACTGAGTAAAGAATTGGCGAACTTGAACAAATATTTGGAAGGCTATGCGAAAAAGTTGAGCAATCCGAATTTTGTAGAGCGCGCACCTGCGGCGGTTGTAGAAGAGGAACGCCGTCGTCAAAGTGAAGCGGAAGCCAATAAAGCGAAGGTTGAAGCGGCACTTGAGCGCATAGCGAATTTCTAGAAAGAAGAGAGAAGGTAGCCCGTTCATAACAGAGCGGGCTTTTGATATTGCGGATAAGTAAGAGGTAAGTGTTTATTATTTTAGAAAAAAGTATATAATCACCCCGAAAAGGAAAGTTTTAATGAACAAAAGCCGTTGGATATGGGGAATAATCGTCGGTTGTCTGACTTTGGGTGATGTCTGCGCTCAAAGTACCTCGGCTATACTTTATTCACCGGAAACGGCGGAGACAAAAGACGCTATCAAAAACAAAACGCCGACACCTCCCCAAACCCAAACAATAGCTTCGCCGAAGTTTATAGACTTTGACAGCTTGGATTTTAACGAGCCGGATTGGGGAATGTTGCCGGAAACAGGCCCTCAATCGCTGAGTGAAAAATCGCCTACCACAATAGAGAATATGGAAAATAGCAATAAGAGTGCCCCTTTGCCGGATGTTGTTCCGACAAAAGCAGAACTGCAAACCAAAACAAATCCAAAACAAGAGCAAGATTCTCAATCCTCAAACATGAAAGAAAAAAGCCTAACCGATGTATTGCAAAACAAAGCCAACATCGTATCGGAAGAAGAGCCAGAAGTAAAAGAAGATAAAAATAAGGAAGAAGAACCGGATACAAAAGAAGCGGAACAAAAGAACGAAAAAGAAGAAAATTGGTCGGAGGGACTAAAAAATACGCTCAAAAAAATCGGAGCCGACATAGGTAACGATTCGTCAAAGGATATAGCCACGTTGGAAGAGTTAACCGAAGATAGCCAAAATGTTTATGCTCGTTCCAATGCGGCGGTTTTTGATATAGCCGGAGTCATGCTGAGAATGAATAAAGAAGAGGTAGAAGACAATCTGCGCAAACGCGGCTATCAAAAAGTCAAAGATACCTTTGATATTCCAAACTTTATTCGCTGGCGCAATGAAGAAAAATGTCGCAACAACGGCGTTGTCGGCTACGAGCGATTGGAAAACTGCATCGTAACGATGGCCAAGAAAAATAATTATCAATATCTTTCCCTGGCACGCTACATGAAGTATAAAACACAAGAAGAAATCACTGTGAATTTTACAAGTAACTTTAGCGGCAACAAAGTATATAAAATATCATACAAAAGTATGTCCACATCGTTAAAAGGCTCAAGTCCGAAAGCAATATATTTGCGCAATATCAAGATTTATGATTTTTGGAAACAGGTCAACCGCAAATACGGCGCACCGGATAATAAAGAAAACGCGACTTGGGGTTTGGGAAATAAAAAGCCCTACTTACAGGCAGGTACGGGCATGCTGGTGTTGGAAGACCCGATGTTAAGAGAGTTGGATTTTTCTCGAATGAGTCAAGAAGATCAGAGATTTCTAAATACCGGATTATATACATTTTAATAAAAAGGAAACGAACGATGAATTTGCCGATTGAAAAAATTTCAGAAATAATCAGCACCCGCATAAGCCACGATATGGTAGGCAATATCGGAGCGGTATCAAATGCCGTAGAGTTGCTGGAAGAAGGAGATATGGACTTTTTATCGGATATCAAGTCAATATTAAAAGTCAGTTCATCGGTATTATCGGCAAGGATGAAGTTTTTTCGCTTAAGTTTTGGTTTGGGTAACAGCGACTTGAAAGATACAGCCAAAGTAAGAGAAATATCGCAAAACTACCTCAATACATTGGGCAATGCCAAACAAAGCCCGATAAAGTTAGAAGCGCATTTGCAAGAAAATGGGCTAAACCGAGAAGCAATGTTGACAATTATGTCATTAGCTGACACAATCATAAAGGGAGGCAAAATAGAGATTGAAACAGCGCAAAATTCAATAGCCGCAGTTGTTTCATCGGAATATACCTTGTCAGAGGAAAAAATAAATACGATGAAAGAAATATTAAAAGGAAATTTACCGGAAAATCTTTCTTTATATGCACCGTTTATCTATCTGGCAACAAGGGTTCAAGGCAAAGGGAAAAAGATAGAGCTCAAAGATATGGAAGGCTTGGCAGTATTGATAAGGTAGAGAGGAATAGTCATGAAAAAATGTATCATAGCCGACGATTCGGCAATAATTCGAATGCTGCTGGCCAAGATTATGGAAAATTTGCAGTATGAAATTATCGAGGCGGAAGACGGAGAAAAAGTAGTCTCATTATGCGAGAAACTAGAGCCGACATTGATAATAATGGATACAAAGCTGCCGATTTTAGATGGCTTGGATGCAATGTACAAAATCAGAGATATGTTGAGAATAAACCAGCCCAAAATAATATTCTGCTCATCAATCACGGATCCGGAACGAATTAAAGAGGCTCTAATCGGGGGAGCTGACGATTATATAATGAAGCCATTTGATGAAGAGATAATAACCAGTAAACTCGATATTTTGGATTTGTTATAGGAGACAACAATGAGAAAAAATGATTTTGAATTTTTATTGGGTCTGCTCAAAAAATATGTTGGCTGGGAATTAGGTGAAGACAAATATTTTATAGTCGATCGCAAAATATACAATTTTGTTCGGGAGAAAAATTATGCCTCAGTAGAAGATTTGGTTGAAGCCCTAAGGACAGGGCAAAAAACACTAATCTGGCAGGTAGTCGAAGCATTGGCTTTATCGGATACAAGTTTTTTTAGGGATTATAAGGTATTTGCCGGATTCGAAAATAGAATTTTGCCGCATTTAAGAGAAGCCAACCGTAGCTCGCAAAAGCTAAGAATTTGGAGCTTAGGTTGTTCATCAGGACAAGAGGCATATTCCATAGCAATGTCGGTTAAGAACCGAATGTTTGCCGTATCTGATTGGGACATAAAGATTATAGGTACAGATATATCAACAGCCTCCATAAGCAAAGCGCAGAAAGGTCTATATAACAATTTTGAAGTTCAGATGGGGTTAAATGCCAAAAGCATAATAGATAACTTTCATCAAGAAGGAGAAATGTGGCAAATAAATAGCAATATCAAGAAGATGGTTGAGTTTCGCCGCTACAATCTTCTGGATGACGTAACATTTTATGATCCGTTTGATGTTATATTTTGCCGAAATGTTTTAAGATTTTTTGCCGAAGAGAAACAACAAGAGGTATTGGAAACAATCCATAAAAACCAAATCCCCGGAGGATTTTTATATTTGGGCGTTAGAGAAAATATTCCGGCATTGAATGCGTATTATGATCAGGTAAAAGGAATGCGTTGTTTATATCAAGCAAAGGTATTAAATGAAGAAAAAAGAGAAAAAGCCGAGCAAAGCGGAGAAGGAACAAAGAGCGTAGAAGCACCGGCTCTACCGAAATTTGTCCGACCGGAAAATTTAAGACCATTGGGATCAGGTTCTGTGCATAAAATTAGTTTTGATAAATAAATACAGAAAGGAGAGCAAAGAAAAGCACTCTTTTTTATGAGTTGGCTTACAGAGCCCCGAGTTCACAGGGAATATCCATAAAAGAAAGCTAATAGACTTCTTCAATAAAGAATTCATTTTGTAATCTTCTTTGCGGTTTGTACATAAAGATGTTAGTTATGGTCGGGATATCATAACGGCGATTCCAATAACCTCTTTTTTCCATGCAAATGCGATAATCGGCGGGGTCGATATTAGAATCATCGCGAATGGAATTAACGACAATAGGCTGAGCCCCTGGGTAAGGAATATAAGAGGCCCAAATACCACGTTCATTATGCCAGTCGGCGCGGATGTCTAATTTAGTTTCTTCAGAATAGAACCAATTTTTAACATCGGGAATAATTTGAAAATACTCAGCTTTTCGCAAACATTCCGAATGGTCGCGAGCAAATTTTTCCACGCCGGTATTTTCTTTTTCCCAATGAAAAATAACCTGCCCGTGACCTTGGTTAAACCACGAGCAAGAAGCTAAGCAACATAAAGATAAAGACAGCCACAATGCTTTGTTCATAATCAATTCCTAAAAATCTAAATTGGCATAATGCTTAGCCGGCAAGATACCCCGAATATTATCTTTTAAAATATCTTTAAAAGAAGGTCTGGATTTAATTTTAGAATACCAAATTTTTGCATTTTTATATCCGTCCCAAGGCACATCGCCCAAGTAATCAATAACGGAAATCTGGGCGGCGGCGGCAATATCGGCCAAAGAAAATTCATCACCGGCCAGATAGTTGCGACGTTCGGCAAGCCAATCAACATATTCCAAGTGAAAAGCCAGATTATTTAGGCCGATATTAATGACTTTAGCGTTTGGAGCTCCGCCGTTAGAAAAGCGTTTAAAAACCTTTTCGGTAACAATTTGCAGGAACACTTCGTGATAAAACTTTTCATCAAACCATTCGCACAAACGCCTTGTTTCAGCGCGTTTTTCAATATTTTTAGGCAAAAGAGGGACATCAGGGCTGGCTTCCTCCAAAAATTCGGAGATAGCATAATTTCCGGAAATAGCTTTTCCGTCATAAACAAAGATAGGCAAAGAGCCGGAGGGATTAAGTTGATATGCTTCATCAGACAAAGCCCACGGCTCTTCTTCCCGCAAAACGAACAACATTTTTTTTTCATTAAGGATGATGCGGATTTTGCGAGAAAAAGCAGAAACGGGATGATGTACGAGTAAAACCATGATAGCTCCAGAAAATAAAATAGTAAGACAATACTAGCAAGGCAAATTAAATAGGTCAAGATGAACGAGAAAAATATATACTATTGTTTTTCAAAAAAATCAGGAGCGACGACCCCGCTGTATAGAGATTCGTTTTGAGAAATTTCCTTTTTGATTAAGTTTTCCAAGGCTACTTTAGAGTCAGGATTCTCTGAAATTTTGGTTAAACCGCGTCTGAGCTGGTCGCGGTAAGGAGAGAATTTAGATATGCCGAGAAAGATAGGAATATCCCAAACAGCATTCTGAGAAATGCTGAATTTTCCGGTTAACCCGAGTTTAGCAATAACGATGCGAGCGTTATAAGCCGAAGCTAAAATATAATCAACATCTCCGGTATAAAGTTTTTTGTATAAATCAAAAGGCGTTTCAACAAACAAAACATTGCGTTTTTTTACTTCACTTTTAACAAAATCACTCAAATACTCAAAAGAGCCGATAGCGCCTTTAAGATTGCCCAAATCATCAATATTTTTAATTTTGGCAGAATTTTTAGGTAGAGTAACGATTACGATTGGATTAGAAATAATGGCAGGATAAATGAGTTCAAGACCGCGGTAGTCATCGGTTCCGCTGTAAACGCCAAGCATAATGTCAATATCACCGGCACGAAGAGATTGTAAAATTTTGCGATATTTATCGCGATATCTGTAAGAGACATTAAAATTGTAATCTTTAGCATAATCTTCAAGCATTTCGGAGAAAATATTTTTGTAATTCATTGAATCACGGGTTGTTAACACACTACCGAAAGGAGGATAATCAATAAAACCGGATGCGGTAATATTTTTACGAGATTCCGTATCGTCCTTAGAGAAATTGACCTGAGCAATAGAGTTTGAGCAAAGGCATAAGCAAAGAGACAAAAACAAAAGTTTTTTGAGCATAATAAACTCCGCAAAAATTTATACAATTTTAATAAAAAATATATTATAATAAAAACGATAAAAAATATATTAATTATATGTAGGGACTAAAATGAACTCGACTCAAACTTATGCTGAAGTTCAAATGTCTGGGCTGTCAGAAAAAGAACTTGAAACCAGAGCGTTAATTCGCACGGCATCAGCATTAAATTCAATCAAAGAAAATTGGGATGAGAAGAAGTCAGAATTACCGCAGGCTCTAGAAAAGGAGCGTCGCTTGTGGACAATCATAGCCTCGGCAATGGGAGAACCGGATTGTCCACAAGACAATAGTATAAAGGTCAATATAATAAATTTATCAATATTTATTTTTAAGAGAATAAATATGTTGTTGGCGTCAACAGATCCGAAACCTGAGCAGTTAGACATTTTAATTGACATAAACATGAATATTGCAAGAGGGTTATCGGAAGGAATTGCACAGCAGCAAGCGGAAGCGGTAGGAACGAAACAAGAACTGTAAATTTGCCCACAAACTAAGAAAAAAGCCTGATGAATTTCAGGCTTTTTTGTTTTGAATAAAATTTTGGCATGTTATTTGCATATCAATATGCAGGAAAATTTTAATATATGGAGTTCCGCAATGGAAGTAAAAGATATAAATACGTTGACAAACATGCTCGTGGGCAAACGTTCTCAAAAAAACGATATGAACATGGGAGCAATGAATGCAGTCCAAGATTTTAAGTCAATGATTACGGGGGACAAGTTATTTAACTTCTCGTCAATGGAAAAAACTTCCGGCGGATCACAAATATCCATGTCAACAACATCCCAAATGGATGAAGATTTTTCGTCTCAAAAAATAAATAATAAACAAGAAAACCCCATAGAAGAGGATTCCGTTTCAAATACAGAAAAAGTAAAAGATAAAAAAACGCAAAAACCTGAAAAAAATAATAAGGAAGAGCAGGTAACATCATCACAAACAGAAGATAGCTCAAATACATCTGTGTCGGAAACGGAGCAAAGTGATGTTCAAAACCCGACGAAAGCAGAAGAAACAAAAAATGGCTCGGAAGAAAAACAAGAAGAGATAGTCGCATCGGCACCGGAAATAGCAGATGCAACAAATCCTGAAACAGTTTCGGAAGATGTGGCGGACATAGAAGAAAGTGATAAAATTGAATTTGATATTTCCGACTTGCTCGGAGTTATGGATTTACAAGGAATTGGTGCTGTAACTGTATATAATGTAAGCGAAAACACATATTCGGTTATGAGCGGCGAAGAATTATCCGATTTTATCTCCTCGGCAGATTCAAATTTGTTAGCCTTTACAAGTAAGGATTCAAAATCGGATATCACGCTGGTTGACTTATCTAAACCATTAGATAAGCAGGGCGTCGAACTGCAAGGTTTTGAAAAAGTTTTGCCCGAAAAAGATATGATGTTGGCCGGAATGCAAAGTGTAGAAAAACAAACAACTCCGGCAGCGGAAGAAACGCTTATCCGACAAGCCGATAAACTGGCAGAGGCAGTCGGTTCGGATAAAAAACTTAATATAAAAGTAGATGTCAAAGAGGAAAATTTTGCCTATACGACAGCCAAAGTATCGGTCAAGGAAACATTAGTAAATGCCGATGTTAAAGAGAATGGCAATTTGAGCGCGATTGCGTCGCAGTCGGCAGGAGAAAAAGAAGTTAAACCGCAAGTAACAACAGGGAATAATCCGGTTAATATGCAGGCTGTAGCCGCCGTGGAAGTCCAATCGGCAGCTCAAGCAAGCAAAAATATCCAGCAAATAAATGTAGCAGTAGTAAAAACAACAGCGGAAACCAATACAACAAACCTTTCTAACATGGCCGGAACAAACGTTGCAGCCCAGAGTGCTAAAGCCGAGACCGCGGTGCAAGGAGATAACAAGACAACATTTAAAGATGTATTTAAGGGGATGAGCCGCGAAGTTGTCGACCAAGTTAAAATAAATATCACCAAATCAGCGGTGAAAGGTGTAGATAATATCGAAATAAAATTAAAACCGGAAGAACTGGGGCATATAGAGATTAAAATGCAAATAGCCAAAGACGGCAAATTGCAGGCACATATAGTAACGAGCCGAGCCGAAACCTTGGATATATTGCAAAAAGAAATCCCCAGTTTGGAAAAAGCATTTTCAGATGCAGGCTTCTCGTTAGACAGCGGGAGTTTGAGTTTTAGCCACCGCCAAGAAGATCAAGCAAGCAAAGAACAAGCATCTGAGCTAAGAAATTTCATTGGCAACGTCTTAGAACAAGAAAATGACAATGAAAATTATAAACTAACAACCCAATTACCTGAGAGTTGGGACGGAACATCCGCTCTTAACATCAGAGTATAGTTATAAAGGAGTAAAGCCATGACAGATGTAAATGCAATCAATGGTTATACCCTGACGGGAAGCAGTTCCGCTTCAACTTCTTCATCGTCGCAAACCTTGTCGGCGGACATGAACACATTTTTGACTCTGCTGACAACACAGTTAAAATATCAAGATCCTCTTGATCCGATGGATACGGCAGATTTTACAAACCAGTTGGTACAGTATTCTAGTGTTGAACAGGCAATACAAACCAATTCCAAACTTGATAGTTTGTTGTCTTTATATACGTCGAACTTAGGAGCGCAAGCCGTATCATATATCGGCAAGGTAGCACAGGTTTTAGGAGATGTAATGCCCTTACAAGACGGTCAGGCAAAAGCCGCTTATACATTGGATAAAGATGTAAAGAGCGTAACCATTTATGTAAAGGATTTAAACGGCAACACGGTTTATTCGACCAATGGTGAGACTTCATCAGGCACGCACGAGTTTGACTGGGACGGAAAAACATCCGGAGGTCAACAATTGGAAGACGGAGCCTATCAAATCATCGTAAGTGCCCAGACAGCAACCGGAGAAACGGCAGCCAATGTTACGACCACCATTTTTGGTAAGGTAACTGGTGTAGCGAGTGATAGTGAAGGGGTTTACATAGGTTTAGGAGATGCCGTAACCGCGAACTTGAATGATATATTAACGGTACGAGCCGATGATTATTTTAACAAAGGGTCTTCAGATAAAACCGATGGCGTAGGGGAAGATAACGCTTCAGGTGAAGATGAAGACAGCACAGAAGACACATCCATAGTTGACGATATAATTGATGCCGCCGAGACGGCCGCCACAATTGCCGGTTCAGCTTTGGCTATTATTTAAGCACTTTAGGGAGAAAAACAATGAGTATATTCGGAGCAATGCAATCAGGTATATCAGGATTGGCCGCCCAATCTAACGCGATGGGAGCCATTTCGGATAATATCACCAACATCAATACGGTTGGCTATAAAAATACAAATGTAGCATTCCAAACATTAGTAACCAAACAAGTTTCAAGTAATTATTATTCACCGGGAGGTGTACAACCGGTAAGTAAACAAAGCATTAATGCACAAGGTTTACTATCATCAACTTCGTCATCAACGGATATAGCCATCAGCGGCAACGGCTACTTTGTGGTAAATCAGGCGGCCAACCCTGGAGAAGGAGACCTTTGGGCATATACGAGAGCGGGAAGTTTTGATGTCGACCAAAACGGATATTTAAAAAACACCGGAGGTTTTTATGCTCAAGGCTGGAGTTTATTGCCATGGAATGGTAATACCCAAGCATCAACAGTTAACATTAATGGCATCACCTATATGAAGGCCTATTACAACGAGGCAGGAGAAGTTGTAATTATCAATGATAACATTATAGACAACCGCAACTTGCAACCGGTTAACTTGAAAAATATAGGTGGCACGGCCACCCCGACGCGCCAAATTAACTTTGGAGCCAACTTGCCGAGCGATGATGCCATCGGAACAAACCGTAAGATATCCGCCTTGATTTATGACAGCTTAGGCAATCCGAGCAATATGAGCTTAGATTTTCAAAAAGTAAGCACAAGCGGATGGAACATGACCTCATCAGTACCGGACGGGGCAGCAACTTCAATTCTCTACGGAAATAGCAATACGTTAGATGCCGATCCGGATGTATTTTCAGCCTCAGGACAATTGGAGTTTACATCAATACCGGAAAACGGTTCGAGTATAGCGATAACGGATGCCGGCACGGGAACAACCTACACCTTTGTATTTACGAACAATCCGGCGGGAGTAAAGGGAGCAAATAATATAGCCGTAGATTTAAGCGCAAATATAGTAAGTTTGAGTGATTTTACGGAGGCCTTTGCGGAAGCATTACAGAATAATATGCCCTGTGGAGATAGATTCCAAGCCGGTTCGGATAGAATAACCATAACCCAATCCACGATGGGTGCCGGATTAACGATAGACGCCAGCAAAACGTTATCATGCGTACAAAGAGCGGCTAATCCTGATTTTGCAACCGGAATTCCGTCAGGAATATTTGAGATACCGCAAATAGATAATGACATTAAGAACGGAGCGAGAATAGACTTCACGGGGGATGACGCAGCAGCCTATGTTGGTACGAGTTTTGTATTGGATGGAATTACATATAATTTCGTAAATACGGATATACCTAATGCACAAAAGACAATAAACGTAAATATTTCGACGGCAACAAGCGTAGCCGATATGTTAACAATATTAGGAAATACGTTTCAAGCCAATGCAAATGAGCCGAGCAGATTTGTTGTAAGCGGCACGAGTTTAGAGATTTTGCCGACCTCGACCGGAGGTGATATTGATTTGAATACCACGGGGTTAAACGCATTGATTTCTGGTACGGTAAGAGATGCGGATAGAGGCTGGATAAAGGTTAAAAATTATAATGATACAATCGGTTACCAATTTCAGACCGGTCCGGAAATGATAGAAGAAGGCTCGAAAGCCCCCGGAGTATGTTTTAATGCGGACGGAACGCCAAAATATTTCAATGTTGATGAAATGTCGATAGTCTGGGCTAACGGCGCACAAAACATGGATGACGGAGCCAACAGCGGCAACATGATACAGCTTTTCATGGGCAACACGGGAACAAATGATGGATTGACCAGTCTGGCGGGAGATTTCACCACAGATTACATTAACCAAGACGGTGCTAAGTTCGGAAGTTATTCAGGAGTCTACATTGACGAAAGTGGTGTTGTAACCGCATTGTTCGATAACGGTGAGACACGTCCGATAGCGATATTGCCGTTAGCAACATTTTCAAATCCGAACGGCATGGAGGCGTTAACGGGAAATGCATGGATAGAGACGGATTATTCCGGACAGGCACTGTTGAAGAGAGCCGGAACGAACGGAGCCGGAGAAATATCCTCCAATGCATTGGAGAGTTCAACGGTAGATTTAGCGACAGAATTCTCAAACATGATAGTAACACAAAGAGCATATTCAGCAGCAACCAATATTATTACGACGGCTGATGAAATGCTCCAAGAGTTAACGAATATGGTATAGTAGGAGGGAACCAAAAGGACAGGAAGTCATGGTAAGAATTTAGAATATAATTATGTTTCCCCTAAAGTAATCAAACCCCGCAATCTCCCCAAGCGGGGTTTTTTTAATAGGATTTAGCTACAAAAAAGTATCAAAAGCATTCGCCCAAACCCGCGGAAAACCTTGAAAATTTCTATTGAAAGGAATTTTCTTTTGTGTTATAATACGAGTCGTGAAGACAAATGTAATTAGAACTTTATGCGAGGTGTATTATGATGAAAAAGGGTTGCCTTTTGCTGTGTGCAACAGCATTAAGCTTGGCTTGGTTGGATAATCAAGCTCAAGCATCAATTGGTTTTAATCTGAAAGCACCTCCGGTTCCGAGCTATGCTAAATTACACACATCACACACTTCACACCTCATGGCTCGACATTTGTCTTCGCCAAGTTTTAGCGAGAGACAAGAAATCAAGGTTGCGCAGGTGTGCTTTATCACCGATACCGAAGATTGCGGCGGGGCGGATTTTGTCGGTACCGATGGAACGCAAGGCACACCGCCGGACGCTCTTCCTCCGGGGGATGGTGATAGCTGTATCAAAATGGGATATAAAAAGACCGCCTGCCAACAAGATTATAAGCCAAATAAATATTGCCCGTTAAACAGCACCTACTTTGCCGAATGTATTCCCGATTGCCCGAGTGATTACAAGACTTGTCAATCGCCCCAGCAAGGAGTCGGCACGGTTTGCGCCGGAAATATGTATGAAGATTGCTGTACCCCGACTTGCGGTGATGAATATAAATATGATGCAAGCAATGTTCCGGCCGGTTATGAGTTGGTCGGCGAGCCTTGCATGGCCTGTGAAGACGGCGGCTCAAAAGCAAAATACAAAGACATTGAAGAAAAAGATTGTACGGGGTTTGTTGACTGCGGCCTATCGGGGTGCAAATCGGGAACACCGACTTGCCAAAGCGGCAGTCAGATTAAGTGTTCGGAGTGCGAACCTTGTCCGAACTTAGGTACGGAGAGTGAATGCCCGCCGTGCACGGTTTGCACATTTGAAGAATGCTCGAATTTATACATCGTCAGCGGTTGCAAAACGGGGTGTACGGATTATTGCGACTTCTGCGCTTTTGAACAATAACCAAGAACTGAAATTATTATCAAGGAGAAAGATTATGAAACAATATTTACTTTTAACTTCGGCTTTGGCTGTGTTAGGTTTGAGCGGCACGGCTGAGGCAGCCTGCATACAGACACCGAATTGTACCACACTGGGCTATACCTCCACCACGGCCTGCGAAGGTGGCTTAAAATGCCCGTGGGGTAACGCATGGTTTTGCCCTACTAGTAGTGAAAGTGGCGGGGAAGAAACGCCGGATTATGGCACATGTCAAATCGGAGATATATTGTATTCGGATAAAACTTGCAATCCTACGCTTTCAGATAATAAGTCTCCAATTGGGGTTGTTTTTGACAATACAAATAATTTAGCGATTGGTCTTTATACCAATAATTACACTTACGCGGTAAATAGTTTTATTGTTTCTGGTGTCCCTGCCTATGAAAATCAATCTCAGGCTGAAGCTGATTTAAATGGAAAAGAAAATACAAAAAAAACAATTGAATATTGTAATGCTAATGGATATAGCTGTCCTGCTTTTGAGTATGTTAACTCTTATATAACGGCTGGCACACAAGCTGGTGATTGGTATTTACCTGCTCTCGGTGAGCTGAAAAAAATATATACTCTTTCTGATACATTAAACAGAACTTTGCTAATAATTGGAGGTACAGAATTACCTAAAAAAATACCTACGGGAGAGTTAAATTATGGACACTTATCTTCTACCAAATATGAGGATTGGGGAGCTTGGGGATTGGCCTTTTATTATGGCGATTTTATTAAGTTTCAAAATAATTATGGTTATACGCCGTTTGTTAGGCCTGTTATAAATTATGGAGAATGGAGAGGAAATTAAATTTTAGTTTAGGCAAAAGCCCGCTCATAAAGAACGGGCTTTGCTCTTTTTAATATTCATTACCACCTTTGCTTTTGAATTTCAGCGGATTAATTTTGCGTGGTTTGCCTGATTTTGTCGTGCGGATATGTTCAACCCCCATTCCATCCACAAAGCTCATAAACTCAGATTTTGCTTTTCGCTCTTGTTTATGGTCATTTGCTTTATTTTTGATTCGAGCGTTTTTTTCCTCTCTATCAAGTTTTTTCTTCTCTTTTCGAGAGAGTTTAGCTTTTCGCTCACGATTAGACTCTTTTGTTTCCTTTTCAAATGTGTCATCAAACATTCTCTCATAGTTTGCATAGTAGTCTTTATCCCCTGGGTTAGAAGTTTTGGTCATAGAAGTATCAAAAATCGGTTCATTATCAAGCGGCTGATAGTTTTTATCAATCACCCAAAATTCAAGTTTTCCTTCGGGCGGAATAACATTATCCGGCTCCAAAGGATTATAATAAACGTGCTTAACCCCAATCCATTGATAGTCATGATTTTTGGCTTGAACAAGCTTGGTTTCATTTCCTTGAACCCAAACAGCATCCATATTTTCGGCTTGAAGAGTTTTGCAACCGTTGTTTTGCGCAACCTGAGAAGTTTCCTCACATTGTTTTATGTTGCCATGAATAGGAATATAAACAGCATTCGGAGCATATTGTCTAGTAAAATCCAACATCTGAGAAAATGCCTCAGCATTCAAATGTCCGGAATCTTGCATCTGTACTTGCTCAAAATTAGCAATCTGTTTTCCACTTGGCGTTACCACAACTTTAGCTCCTTGCGCCGCTAAAAGCTGCAACATTTCCGGCCCAGTTTTACCATTAATTTCATCAATTATGCGCTGACGCTCAATTACTAAACAATCTGAATTGATTTTAAATGACGGGTGCAATCCCAAAGCCATTTTAGTAGCGGCAGCCATTGGAATAGCATTAAACCCATTGTTTGCTTCGTTTTGTTTGTATTCATTTAGCCCTTGCGCAAAAGCACCGGTACAAACCACATATTTTTTAGCAATTTTTTTATCTTCAACAAACTTGTCAATGCGGCCTTTATAAATAACATCATCAAAATCATGATAATCACTCAATAGCATGGCCTTATACACCAAGTTGAGCCACGCTCCTTCCAAACAAACTTTTGCGCCTATTTTGCGTGCCGCCTCAATATCGACCGCCACATTCTGAAAGCTGCGGGAAATAACCGGAGAAATAATGATACTCCTGTCGGCATTGCGATTTATGACATCAACGGTATTTTCCACCGCTTTGTCAAAGCCGATACGTTTGCCGCCTTTCGTATTAATTGAAGTTGAATCGATTAAAAAGGTTGTGGTTAGTTTTCGAGAAAGCAAATCTTTAACTTCCTGAGAATCAAAAGATTGCCCCAAAGGCATATTTTCTTCGGTCAAAAAGTCGCCGAAATTCATAATACCGGCATTAGGTTTGTCATCAACAAATGTCAGAGTATGAAAACCGATTGGCTCCAAAATCGAGTGGCTGACGGTAAACGGCTCAACCACCATATCGGGACTGAGTTGAATATTATCGCCGGCTTTAATGCGTTCCATATCGGGAACTTTCACACCGTTTTGCGTAAACACGATTTTAATCAGATTTTTGGTAAAGCGTGTTGTCTTGATTGGCGGAAGTTGGTAGCCCATTCTGACATAATTGACCAACGCACCGATATGATCTTCATGCGCATGGGTAATAAACAGTGCATTAACAGGTTTTTGAGCAGGTGTTTTTTCGCCCGTAATGGGGTTAACGCGGTCAAAATAAGCCGACACATCGGGATAAGCCGCCTCAAAACCGGATTCAAACGGAGCAAACATCGCCCCCAAGTCAAACATGGCGCGCGTTGTTTCGCCTTTTTCATTGGTATGCTCAATTATTGAGCAGTTTCCGCCGATACGGTCTTCATTCATACCGCCGATAAATTCGATTTTAGTACCGGCGGAGATTTGTTCTTTTGCCTTTTTCATCAAAAACTCCTAATAAAATATTTCCAATAATAGAACATATATTTTGACAAAAATCAAGCTTTATTTTCGAAAAATTTTGTCTTTATAAATTTTGCACCAGAAATTTTCATGTCTTGCATTTTCTCACAAAAACGCTAAGCTAAAGAAAATGTGTAAAACGGGAGAGAAAAATGGTCAAAAAAACCTCAGACAGCATGAAATTGATAGTCATTGCATATGTATTTGTAACCTCAATCCTCGCAACTTATTATACCAAATATTTCATCACCAACGGCGTTGCCGAGTGGTACCATTTTGTATACCAACCCTCGGTAACGCCACCCGATTCGCTTTATTCGATAATCTGGATGATTTATAACATAGCGGTAGGAGCGGCATTCATCAAAATTATTCTGGAGTTGGATTCGATAGAGTTTCCGAAATACAACTATCCCTATTTGGCAAATTTGATTTTAGAGTTTCTGTGGAGCTATTCATTTTTCTGGTGTCGCCAAGTAGGCTGGGCAATGTTTATTGTAATACCGATGGTTATTTTAACATTCAAGACCATAATCATATATAAAGACGGCGACCCGATTGCAGCCAAAATCAGTTATGTTCCGTTCATCATAACTTTGTATATGGCACTTGTGTCCTTAGCGATGGTTAATGAACACGGTCTCAAAGTCGAAATTTATCAATAACGGCAGGAAAGAGAAACATTTTTTTGAAAGTCCGGTAGCTTTTTTGCTGGACTTTCAGTTTATTTTGACTTATTTTGACGAACGGATATAAACGTTTTTTTATTTAATTTGGGAAGTAAAAAAAATGACTGTAACATTAAAAGACATTCGCAAAACGTATTTAGATTTTTTTGCCAAACACGGGCATAAGATAATACCGTCATCATCTTTGGTGCCGGATAATGACCCGACCTTGATGTTCACTAACTCGGGCATGGTTCAATTCAAGAATATATTTACCGGTGCAGAAACCCGCGACTACACACGAGCCGCCACTTCCCAAAAATCCGTTCGCGCCGGAGGCAAGCACAATGATTTGGACAACGTTGGTTATACGGTGAGACACCACACGTTTTTTGAAATGCTGGGCAACTTTTCGTTTGGCGATTATTTTAAGGATGACGCGATTAACTGGGCGTGGGAATTAGTAACCAAAGAGTTCTGCCTGCCGAAAGACAAATTAGCCGTAACGGTATATTATAATGATGATGAAGCATGGAATATCTGGAAAAAGGTGTCAGGCTTGCCCGATGACAGGATTATCCGTATTCCGACCAAAGACAATTTTTGGCAAATGGGCGACACCGGCCCCTGCGGTCCTTGTTCTGAGATTTTCTATGACCACGGCCCCGAGGTTTGGGGTGGTTTACCGGGGACACCGGAAGAAGACGGCGACCGCTGGATTGAGATTTGGAACTTGGTTTTTGACCAGTTTGAAGACTTGCCGGATGGAACAAGAATTCCGTTGAAGAAAAAGTGTATTGATACCGGTATGGGACTGGAGAGAGTTTCGGCTGTTTTGCAAGGTGTGCACTCAAATTATGACATAGATTTGTTCCGCAATTTGATTAATGATATTTCAAAATTAGCACCTAAAGAAGACCCTGAAGGGCCGTTTAAATCATCATTTAACGTGATAGCCGACCACTTGCGCTCAACTTCGTTTTTGATAGCGGATGGTGTTTTGCCTTCAAATGAAGGAAGAGGCTATGTCTTAAGACGTATCATGAGAAGAGCCATGCGGCACGCTTATATGCTGGGCGTTAAAGAACCGATGATGTATAAATTGCTCCCCTCCTTGCAAAGAGAAATGGGTGAAGCTTATCCTGAGCTTTATCGTGCCGAGGCTTTGATTACCGAAACCATTAAGGCAGAAGAAACACGTTTCTTGCGTACGTTGGATAAAGGTATCCGCCTGTTGGACGACGCGTCGGCAGATTTGAAAGAAGGCGACGTTTTATCAGGAGAAACGGCGTTTAAGCTGTATGACACTTATGGCTTTCCGTTGGATTTGACTCAAGATGCCTTGAGAGCCAAGAATATTAGTGTTGATACCAAGGGTTTTGACGCCGCTATGGAAAAACAGCGTGCCGAAGCCAGAAAGAACTGGGCAGGTTCGGGAGATGAAGGAACAGAAAAAGTCTGGTTTGAAGTCCAAGAAAAAGTCGGCAGCACCGAATTTTTGGGCTATAACACCTTGAGAGCTGACGGACAAGTTACGGCTTTGGTCAAAGACGGACAAATGATAAACACCATCACCGGCGGCGAGTTTTATTTGGTTGCCAACCAAACCCCGTTTTATGCCGAAATGGGCGGTCAAGTCGGCGATACGGGTATTTTGCAAAACAAAGATACCACCATTCAGGTAACCGACACCAAGCACAAGTTGGACGGCATATCGGTTCATTGCTGCAAACTGATAAAAGGCACGGTCAAAGTTGGCGATACCTTAACATTCCAAGTTCAGGAACAACGCCGCAAAGACATCTGCGCCAACCACTCGGTTACCCACTTGGCGCATAAGGCGTTAAGAGAGGTTTTGGGCGAACACGTCACGCAAAAAGGTTCTTTGGTTACACCGGATAGGATGCGCTTTGACATTTCGCACCACAAACAAATCACGGCTGAGGAATTAAGACAAGTTGAAAATATTGTCAACCAAGCCATTCGTAAAGACTACAAAGTTACCACGGTTTTGATGACACAAGAAGAAGCGATTAAAACCGGAGCGATGGCTTTGTTCGGCGAAAAATACGGTGATGAAGTCCGTGTGGTTTCCATGGGCGATGAAGAAAACACCTTTTCGCGTGAGCTTTGCGGCGGTACGCACGTTAAAAGCACGGGCGAAATCGGCTATTTTAATATTGTTTCCGAGAGTGCGGTTGCCGCCGGCGTAAGACGTATTGAGTGCGTAACCGGCAGAGGCGCGGAGGAATATGTCCAACACATGGAAGACAAACTTCATGCTGTCGGCCAGATTTTGAAATCTGATTTCAATACTTTGGAAGAAAGAATCAAACAGCTGATTGAAGATAAGAAAAAACTTGAGGCCGATATCTTTAATTTGAAAAAAGCCTTTGCCAACGCCAAAGCAACAGACAATCAAGACAAGATTGAGACGGTAAACGGCATAAAATTTGTGGCCAGAACCATTCCGAACGTCCACCCGAAGGAGTTGAAAGCCTTTATTGATGAGATTAATAAGAGCTTGGGTTCGGGGATTGTTGTTTTGGGTACGGATAAAGACAGCAAAGCTTCGATAGTTGTCGGCGTAACCCAAGATTTGACCGGCAAATATTCCGCGGTTGATTTGGTCAAATTAGCCTCGCAAGCTGTCGGCGGACAGGGCGGCGGCGGCAGACCGGACATGGCGCAAGCCGGCGGCCCGAATGCCAATAAGCTCAATGACGCTTATAACGCAGTCAAAGAAGCGATATAGAAACAAAAAAAAGCGTTGCTCTTCACGAACAACGCTTTTTCTTCATACCAACGTATTTTAAGACTGGTGAAGTTTTTTCCAATTTTTACAAATAACAACAATCCACAGAGCCATGATAATCCAGAAAATCAAATGCGCCCATGAAATTTGTCCCACTACAAGAAGCACACAACCAAACCCGCCAATCACAGTAGCAAAGTCCATAGACCAACATTTTTTCCGTACAGGCTTGCTAAAAACAAAGTAAAGATATAAAACAACAAGACTGATGCTAAAAAACAAATATATTGCTATCAAGGTTTTCCAATCTTTATCAAAATTGCAAATATCTTCATTCAATTTATTATTAAAATTTTGAAAAAGAGCCTTTTGCACCATCACCTCAGTTTCATCACCGACAGCTTCGGCCTTTTGAATAGCCTCTTCTATTTCATGAAATCGAGGTAAGAGCTTATTGCAAGCTATACGCCTTTTCTCCATAGCACGTTCCAAATTTCCTTCATAGCTAAAGAAATAAAGGAAATCTTGAACAAAATTACGTTTGATTTCAGCTTGAGTTTCTACGCTTGCATCTTGAGTAATTTGTTTTCCGTCAACAGCACTCCAAGCCGCCACACAAAAAAACAAAGCAACTGCAACAGCAATGATTCTACACTTTGTTGTCTTAATGAGATTAATAATACTTTCCATAAAGAATATTTTTAAATTAAACAATAATAAAATAAATCTATCCCGACAATACCATAAAATACTTTTTTGTCAAGTTTTTTTTCTAATAGCCGCATGGATTAAATTCCGAAGAAGCAAAAACAAGATTGACAATCACCCCCATAGTTTAATATACTTCAAGAGCCGGTTAGAGGTAGCCGGCGGTGCCTCAAAAACACCTTCACAGTGATAAATCCTCCGCTGGAAAAGGCGGAGTGCCGGTAATATATTGAATAACGGCGACTGTACTGTGACAGTTTTTGAGCTCCGCCTGCCTAATCTGTTAAATTGGGGAGAATGGTAAGAAAAAGACCATTAAACACAATTTAAGGGCAGGCTTTTTTGTTTATAGATAAAAAAAACAGGAGCTAAAAATGGGAATAAAAGCAAAACAAATCAGCTATTTGAGGGATAACAGACAAGAAGTCGGGCATAAACTTTATGAACTCCGACAAGAATACGGCTTAAGTATAGATGAAGTATGTCAAATCAGCGGTCTGTCGAAGCTTAGAATAGAACACTTAGAGCAAGGCAAAGGCTTTGACTTAAGGCGTGTCGCCGTGGTGGCGGCAATTTATAACCATAAACTCAAATTTGAACTGGTTGAAAGTTCTTAAATTAACAAAAAAAAAGCCGCTCTCTAGGGAGCGGCTTAAAATTTTTGAAAACTAAAGGCTTATTCAGCCGCCGGAGCAGTCTCAGCAGCCGGAGCGGGTTCAGCCACCGGAGCAGCCTCAGCCGCCGGAGCGGGCTCTGCAACAGGAGCAGGCTCTGCAACCGGAGCGGGCTCTGCAACAGGAGCAGGCTCTGCAACCGGAGCGGGTTCAGCCACCGGAGCGGGTTCAGCCACCGGAGCAGCCTCAGCAGCCGGAGCGGGTTCAGCCGCCGGAGCAGTCTCAGCCACCGGAGCAGGTTCAGCAACCGGAGCGGGCTCTGCAACCGGAGCGGGCTCTGCAACCGGAGCGGGTTCAGCAACCGGAGCCGGCTCTTCCGCCGCATTCGCATTTTCTGCAGCCTGAGCCGCCTCAACACTCTCCGCCGTAGTCTTAAATGTGTATTCAACCTTGTCGCCGACCTTTATGTTAAATTTCTTAACTTCGCCGGCATTGATTTCAATAACGGAATCAGCTTCTTCAGGGCAAAGAATGGTTTTTGTCGATAGCGGCTCGGCATTTTCATAAATCCAAACAATATTGCCGCTGTTAACAAAAATCATATCCAAAGGAATTTTGGTATCCTTCATCCACATGGCAATATTCGTAAATCCGCCGAGATTAAAAATCATACCATTTTTCTCGGGCAAAGATTCTCTCCCCATCAACCCTTTGGTTAATTGCTCTTTTGTAACCGCTTCCTCAACAAAAAAAGATGTTTTCGCACCATCTTGAGAAACAATTGTCAACTCATTAGTGTTAACAACTTGATTTTCGTCTTTTTTGGAGCAGCTGACCAAAAGGAGGGCAACAACAAATAATTTCAAAAATTTCGACATATTCAAAAAACTCCTTAACTTTTGGAATGACTCGAGACCTTGCGAGGTTTCCACGGAGAAACAATCACAGGTCCGTGTTGAGAAAGCAAAACTTTTGGTTTGTTTCTATTCCCATCATCATCGGCAATTATACTAGACTTATTTAAAGATTCAACAATAGAATGAAAATCCACAAGGACTTTTGCACCGTTTTTGGCGTTTTCCTTATAGACACAGGAGGTTCTGATTATTTTTTGCAGTTCGGCAAAGCTTTTTGCAGAGTATTTTTTCCACATTTCATTCAAGAAATCGGTAATTTTGGGTGTAAATTTGCCCCGTGGCAAAAAGGGGCGTCCGAGTTCCAAAATTTTTTTCAAATTCGGTTCATAAAAACCCTCGTCATCACAAACAAAAAGAGCAGGGAACAACATTTCCCGATTATAGGCTTTGGCATAAGTCAGGAGCGACCAAAACAACAACGCTTGCATTTTGTTTTCATCCAAAATTTTATTTTCGTCGCTGGCCTTATCAAAGAACCAATAAGCGACATCGACGGCGGATTCGACCTGAGGATAAACCATGACAGTAGCTCCCGAAATTAAAACATACCGAATTATAATCAAATAAAAGCAAAAAAACAAACATTTTATAATTTTTTGTTTTTATCATGAGATTTGTGCTTGTCTATGCCGATATAATATTATATGACTATAAAAAGCTCAGATATCAAAAGGAAGAAGCAATGTTGACAGTCAAAAGATGTGTTTTTTCGTGTTTAGTATTACTTTTAGGCGCGTGCACGAGTACGTTGCTGCCGGATTATTCGCAAGATTCGGGCAAACAGGAAATAGCGGCGGGGAGCGGCCTTTCTTCAGATAAAGGGGAAGAGCAAAATTCGGTAGATAAACAAGAGCAAAAAGCCGCAGAGAAAACAGAAAAAGCAACCGCAGCCTCGAAGGCGGAAACAAAGCCGAAAGAAGCAACCGCCCCGAAAGAAAAAGAGGCTGAAACTTTGGCCGACACGATTACCTTAAAAAAAGAGCCGAGCAAGAGCGATGAGGCAACAGCCATACACTATATGACGGATGAAGAGTTCATAGCCTCGGTTGAAAAAAGAGAAGCCTCACGCACGATTCCTGTGATGGAAGAAGAATTGCCTGCGCCATCGCATAAAGCAAAAAACACAGCAAGCAAGGTAGAAAAAAAATCACCGAAGCAAGAATTGGAAACGGCAGTTTTCTCACCGAGTGTAAGTTATTTGTTGGAAACGGTTTATTTTTCTAACGGCGGAGCCTCATTAACGCAAGAAGGGCAAGCCCAAATTAAAAAGGTTGCGGCAAAAGCCAAAAAACATAAAGATTATCGGATTCGCGTTTTAGGACATGCTTCGAGCCGCACCCGAGATACGGATATCGCCAGCCACAAACTTGCGAATTTCAAAGTTTCGCAGCAGCGTGCGGAAGCCGTAGCCGCGGCACTGAGAAAAACGGGGATTCCCGCATCCAAGATTTCAGTTGAGGCCTTGTCGGATAGTGCGCCCGCATATCTTGAGGTTATGCCGGAAGGCGAGCGTTTAAACCGTCGTGCCGAGATATATATCAGCTACTAAAAGTCAAGGTATAAATGGAAGCTGAAAATATCTTAAATAATCAAAACGAAAAATCTTTGGGTGGCAATATCTGGAAAATGCGCGCATTTTCGGAGCGCACCGCTGAGCTGATATCGCAGAGATTTTCGTTGCCGTATTTGGTATCCTCCGTTTTGGCGGCCAAGCAAATAAGCGCAGATTCGGTTGAAGATTTTATTGACCCGAAGTTGCAACGCCTGATGCCTGATCCCTATTGCCTGAAAGATATGGAAAAGGCGGCCGGAAGGATAGCCCAAGCGATTAAAAATTCTGAGAAGGTAGGTATTATCGGCGACTATGATGTTGACGGCGCAACCTCAACCTCGGTATTGCGTTTATTTTTGGAATTTAACGGCCTTAAACCTTATGTCCACATTCCCGAGCGAGAAGAAGGCTACGGCCCGAGTAAACTTGCATTTGATGAGTTTGCCGTGCAGGACATAAACTTTGTGATAACGGTAGACTGCGGCACGTCGGCGTTTGATGTTTTTGCGGATGCGGTTCAAAGAGGATTCGAAATCGTAACATTAGACCACCATGAAGCCGAAGCCAAATTGCCGAATATCTATGCATTGGTTAATCCCAAACGCTTGGACGAAGATAATGACTATCCCTATTTGCAGTACATGGCGGCCGTCGGCGTTGTGTTTATGACAATAGTAGCCGTGAATCGAATTTTGAGGGAAGACGGGTTTTATAAAAATCACCCCGAACCGAAATTGATGAACTGGCTGGATTTAGTTGCCTTGGGAACGGTGTGTGATGTAGTTCCGTTGCTGGGGTTAAACCGCGCCTTTGTTCGGCAGGGGCTTAAAGTAATGGCGCAACGCCAAAACATCGGGCTTAAAACCTTAATAGACAAGTCAAACATAACCGAAGCCCCGTCAGCATTTCACTTAGGCTACATGTTGGGTCCGAGAATAAATGCATGCGGTCGTGTCGGAGAGGCGTCATTGGGCAACCGCTTGCTGTGTTCAAATTCGGAAGCGGAAGCCGCAATGCTTGCCGACAAGTTAAATGGATTTAACGACCAACGCAAAGAAATAGAGTCATATGTATTGCTCAAAGCGATAGAAATATTGGAGAGCAAGCCGCAGGAGTATCCGATAGCCTTTGTCGCCGGCAATGATTGGCATCAGGGCGTGATAGGCATTGTCGCCGGCAAACTCAAAGAACGCTACAATGTCCCCGCATTTGTGATGTCGATTGAAGCAGATGAAGTCAAAGGTTCAGCCCGTTCTATCGCGGGGGTAGATTTGGGAGCGTTGATAATAGCGGCCAAAGAAGAAGGGGTTTTAACCAAAGGCGGCGGGCACACCATGGCGGCGGGTTTTTCTTTGCGAGAAGATAAAATTGAAGATTTTCGCCGCTTTGTCGGAGAATATGTTAAAAACAAATTGGGCGATGAAGAGATAGTTCCTGTATTAGAAATTGACGGTTGCCTGAGTGTTATGGGGGCGAGCTATGAACTGGCGGATTCTTTGTCTCGTTTGGAGCCGTATGGTTCGGGCAATGCTGAGCCGAGGTTAATGTTAACCAATGTCCAAATCAAAAAATCGTCATTAGTAGGTTCGGGGCATGTGCGTTGTTTTTTGAGTGGAGACAACGGCGGCTCAATCAAGGCGATGGCCTTTCGGAGTGCCGATACCAACCTCGGACAAGCATTGTTAACAGCGGGCAGTGGTTTGTATAATATCGTTGGTGTTTTGCATAAAGACAATTGGCAGGGGCGCAATGGTGTACAGTTTATAATAGAAGATGCGATGAGGGTATCATAATGTCGGAAAAGGAATTGAAAAAGAGCAAAAATCAAGGCAAAGAGGCAGATGTCTTCATGCGTTTGGGCGGCAAGATAAGAGCCTATTTTTTCACCGGCGTTTTGGTAACGGCGCCGGTAGCAATAACGTTTTATCTGGCATATTACATATTTTTGTGGATAGACACATCCGCCAATAAGTTAATTCCGCCGGAGTTGATAGAAAAATACAATATACCGATGACCATCCCCGGACTTGGGATTTTATTGTTGTTTTTGTTGTTAACGGTAATCGGAATGTTTGCGGCGGGTTTTGTCGGCAAATTTTTTGTGCATTTAGGAGATTGGGTAGTTCGCAAACTTCCGGTTATTTCGAGCATATATTCATTACTCAAACAAGTATTTGAAACATTTTTTTCATCGCAGGACAAAGCCTTTAGCAAATGCGTACTTCTGGAATACCCGCGAAAAGGCTTGTGGGTGATAGGTTTTGTCGGAGCGGAAACGCAAGGCGAGGTTAAGAAAAGGCTTGATGAAAAATTGTTGAGTGTTTTTGTACCGACCACGCCGAACCCGACATCCGGATTTTTAATATTTGTACCCAAAAAAGATACGATTCCTTTAGATATGAGTGTAGAGGAGGGGTTAAAGCTGGTTATATCCTGCGGGATAGTTGAGCCGGAAAAACTTCCGGTAAAAAAGAAAGAAAATCACCCCCCTCACAAAAATTAATCGACGGCATAGTGGATGAGCTTTCGAATAGTAAGCCTAAGTTCTGGAGATTTAATTTTATGTAAAGCAACGATAAGCTCAAGGTCGTCATTATCAAAAAGTTGAGGAATATCGAGAGAATTGAGGGAGAGGGGCGCAGCCACATTTTCGCAATCATAAAGTTTGCATAAGGATTGGGAAGAGGCCTGTTCGACAACTCCGTCAAAGAAAAAAGAAATTGATACTTGCAGTATTTTAGATAAATCCCAAAGTCTGCTGGAGCCGACGCGTGTATTTCCCTGTTCATATTTTTGCACTTGTTGAGGAGTGATGCCGAGAATACTAGCGACTTTAGCCTGAGACAATTTAAGCATCTGCCGTCGAATTCGGATACGTTGCCCGACATAGGCATCGATAGGGTTAGGTGAATCGTTATCCGAATTTTTGAGATTTTTTTTGTATTGATAAATCATTTTAACCAACTCCCCGTATTAAATAGCAACAAAATAAAGACCGCTGAAAAGCGGTCGGGAAGTTCATCAATCATATTCTGAGAAATGATTCTTGTGGCCTTTAAAACCACTACAGTCAGTTAGCTTTTGGACATACGCCACAAGCTCCCCGACCGAAGGTCGAGGATGATGTGACAAAAAACGTCTAACGGTAACATCTTGCCGCTCAGAATAAAAGGATTGATGAAAATCCCGCACCGCACTCACGGTGCTAAGCGCAGGCTTTCAACCCACGCCTGACAGCAAATATAAATAATATTTCTTAAAATTCAACTAAAAAATAAAATCAACCTTTAACAAAAAAAAAGCTCCTGATTTTCATCAAGAGCTTTCTGTAAAGCAGGATAATGAATTATTCCTGACCTTTGAACTCCGCCATATGCTCGAGCAAATCGCGTTTGTTCTTAAGGTTTTCTTCTGACTTGTTCATCAAAGTCTGGTAGCGTTCCGGATTAGCCTTATTGACAATCTGGAAACGAACCTCGTTTGACATATAATCAGACAACGGACGAGAAGGAGCCTTAGAGTCAAGAACCAGAGGAGCCTTTCCAGCCTTGATGTTGTCCGGATTATAACGATACAACGGCCAGCTACCGGTTTCAACCGCCATCTTTTGGTGTTCCAAACCATCTGCCAAGTTAAAGCCTTGTGCAATACAGTGCGAGTATGCAATGATGATTGACGGACCATCAAAAGCCTCAGCCTCGTTCATAGCCTTGATAACTTGAGAGTCATTAGCCCCCATAGAAACCTGAGCCACATAAACATTGCCGTAAGACATCGCAATCATAGCCAAATCTTTCTTCGGAAGCTCTTTACCGGCTGTTGCAAATTTAGCGGAAGCACCCATCGGTGTAGCCTTAGACTGCTGACCACCGGTGTTAGAGTAAACGCCGGTATCAATTACCAAGATATTGATGTTCTTGCCGGAAGCAATCGCATGGTCTAAGCCGCCGAATCCGATATCATAAGCCCAACCGTCGCCGCCGATAATCCATACGGATTTTTTAATCAGGTAGTCGGCAACGCTGTCCAAGTGCTTAGCCTCTGCATCATTGATAGAAGCGAGTTTTGCACGAAGAGCTTTAACATTGTCGCGCTGAGTATCAATTTCAACATCATTAGATTGCGGGTTAGAAACAATCTTTTCAACCAAGTCGGCACCAATCTTGTCCTTGAGGCTGTTCAACAGGCTCAAAGCAACATTGTGCTGTTGGTCGATTGAGAAACGCATACCCAAACCAAATTCTGCGTTGTCTTCAAACAAAGAGTTAGCCCAAGCCGGACCATGTCCTTTTTCGTCTTTGGCATAAGGCGTGGTCGGCAGGTTGCCGGAGTAGATTGACGAACATCCGGTCGCATTGGCAACAACCATTCTGTCGCCAAAGAGCTGAGTTAACAACTTGATGTAAGGTGTTTCACCACAGCCGGCACAAGCACCGGAGAATTCAAACAACGGTTGAATCATCTGAGTTGTCTTTGGCAAATTCTTGGCAACTTCCGTGCGTTTTACATAAGGCAAAGTTTCAAAGAACTTCCAGCAAGCTTTCTGTTCTTCCAAATGATTTTCAATATGATCCATATTAATAGCTTTGCGGCTCGGGTCGGCTTTGTTCTTAGCAGGACAAGCACTGACGCAGATTCCGCAACCTGTGCAGTCTTCAGGAGACATTTGCCAAATAAACTGTTTGCCTGCAAATTCTTTTCCTTTATACGGAGCAGACTTAAAGCCTTTCGGCGCATTTTTGAGCTCTTCTTCAGAAGCAACTTTCATACGGATAACACCGTGCGGGCAAACAATAGAGCACTTGCCGCATTGAATACAAGTGTCAGCATCCCAAACCGGAATTTCGGTTGCAATGCAACGTTTTTCGTATTGAGTTGTTCCTGTCGGCCAAGTACCATCCGCCACTTCGGCAAAAGCAGAAACAGGGAGCTGGTCGCCACGGTCGGCAATTAACTCAGCAGTCAATTTCTTAACGAACTCAGGAGCATCGGCCGGAACCGGCGGCAACATATGCAATTGAGAGTCAGCTTGAGCCGGAACATTAATTTTAACCAAGTGAGCCAAAGAAGCATCAACCGCTTCAAAGTTCTTTTGAACAATGGCATCGCCTTTCTTGCTGTAAGTTTTCTTAATTGCGTTTTTAATCTGAGCAATAGCCTCATCTTTCGGCAAGATGTTAGAAATTGCAAAGAAGCAGGTCTGCATAATGGTATTAATGCGTTGACCCATACCTGTCTTACGAGCAACATCAACAGCATTGATAGAATAGAAGTTAATCTTCTTATCAATAATTTGTTTTTGAACTTCAACCGGCAAGTGGTTCCAAACTTCTTGTCCTTCATAAGGAGCATTTAATAAGAAAGTTGCTCCCGGTTTGGCGATTTTCAAAATATCAACCTTAGACATGAATGGGAATTGGTGACAAGCCACGAAATCTGCCTTATTAATGAGATAAGCAGCTTTAATCGGATTGTCGGAAAAACGCAGGTGAGAAGTTGTCATTGAACCGGACTTACGAGAGTCATAAACAAAATAACCCTGACCATATTTTCCGGCATCTTCGGCAATAATCTTAATCGAGTTTTTGTTAGCACCGACGGTACCGTCTGCACCCAAACCAAAGAACACGGCACGAACAACATCTTTGCCTTCAGTATCAATATCATCACTGTATTTCAAAGATTTGTGAGTTACATCATCTTCGATACCGACCGAGAAACCATTGATTGGTTTCGCAGAAACGCCATTATCATAAACGGCTCTGACCATACCAGGGGTAAATTCTTTTGAAGACAAACCATAGCGGCCGCCAAAGATTTTCGGCATAGATTTAATTTCGCCGTTAGCAAAAGCTTGAGTTAAGGTTGCAACGACATCCAAGTATAAAGGTTCACCGATAGACCCCGATTCTTTTGTGCGGTCAAGAACGTTAACCACTTTAACGGATTCGGGCAAAGCTTTGAGGAAAGACTTTGTCGGGAACGGACGATAAAGATGAACTTTAACCAAACCGACTTTATAACCGTTGTTATTGAGGTAGTTGATAGTTTCTTCAACTGTTTCGGCACCCGAGCCCATAATAACGATAACTTGTTCGGCATCTTTCGGTCCGACATAGTCAACCACATGATATTGACGGCCGGAGATTTTAGCGAACTTGTCCATTTCTTCCTGAACAATACCTTCAACGGCATCATAATATTTATTGCAAGCCTCACGCCCTTGGAAGAAGACATCAGGGTTTTGAGCCGTGCCGCGAATAACCGGAGCTTCCGGACGCAGAGCATGTTTAGAGTTGATGTTCGTATCAATACCTTCAAGCATAGCTCTCAAATCATCATCGGAGAGGAGCTTGATTTTCTTAATTTCGTGAGAGGTACGGAACCCGTCAAAGAAGTGCATAAACGGCACGCGGGAACGCAAAGTAGATGTCTGAGCGATGGCTGCAAAGTCATGAACTTCTTGCACGGAGTTCGAGCAAAGCATGGCAAAACCAGTCTGACGGCAAGACATCACATCGGAGTGGTCGCCGAAAATAGACAGGGCATGATAAGCCAAAGAACGAGCAGCAACATGCATAACAAACGGGCAAAGTTCGCCGGCGATTTTATACATGTTCGGGATCATGAGGAGCAAGCCTTGAGAAGCGGTAAAAGTGGTTGTTAAAGAACCGGCTTGAAGAGAGCCGTGGCAAGCACCGGCGGCACCGGCTTCGGACTGCATTTCCTGTACTTCGGGAATAACGCCCCAAAGGTTTTTCTGTTTAGCGGCAGACCACGCATCGGCCCATTCCCCCATCGGAGAAGACGGAGTAATCGGATAGATGACGCAGACTTCATTCATGCGGTGGGCAACGGAAGCGGCAGCTTCGTTTCCATCCATCATTTTCATCTTAACTTCAGACATGTTATTGATTATCCTTAAAATTAGTTAACAAAAACATTTAATTGACGAGCCCAAACAAGAGCTGTCGATAGAACCAAAGATTCTCTCTGCGGGATTTATAGCATTAAAAGATTCAAAAATCCATCAAAAAAAGCAAGTATGGCAACAAAAAAGTCAGCTCCCGAAAATAGCTTGACATTTTTGTCTAAGCAGCTATAGTACCAAAGATTTTATAATTATTATGTCATATTTAAATTATACAATTATGAAAGAATATTATGAAAAATTTGAGCAGAATGACGGTATTAGTATTGAAGAACCGCAAGAAAAAGTTGAAGCGTTAAAACAAGGTTTTGAAAGCATTATAAAAGTCTTTTATGCGGAGTTCTATGGCGCATCCGGCAAAAGTATTGCACTTGATATTTTGCCGCGAAAACCACTTTATCTGGAAAAAAACTGCAAAATGGAGGTTATAAGTAGTTTTTTTAAAAGAGAGGAAGAAGATGCAAAAGGCTTAGTGTATTTTGCCTCAGGTTATGAAAATGAGTTTAAAACGTTTATCAAAGGCAAAAAGCTGGAAAACAAGCTCTTTTGTTTTACTTATTGCTTGCTGGCAACTTTAGGACAAGATTTGCCCAGAATTGAAAATTTGATCAATCTTTGCCTGAATTGTCCTCCTGCTAATCTCAATAAAAAGCAGATGATGCGCATATTCACGGCTTTGATGGTAAAACATCTGCACAAAATGCCAAAAGACGGTTTTGCCCCATACAGCAAATGGCTTTGGGAACATCATGAATGTTTGAAACCATTGGAAAAGATTAAGGTGGTCGCAATATTAAACACTTCCCAACATCCCGATGATCTCGCATTAAAGGAAATCTGTCTGCCTGCGAATAATAAAAAGTTATGGTCGTTTGTGCTAATTATGTGTTTTATTTTTTTGTTAATGAACAGCATAATCGTCTTTTCGGTTTTTCCTGTAATAGGAATTTTAAATCTGATTATTGCCGTCATATTGGTAGTAGCCGGTTTACATATTCATATCGGATTGAAAGACTAAGTATTATGAAAGAAAAAAACAGAGCGAACAAAACGTTCTGTTTTTTTTAATGAAAATAAGATTGACATTAACATAAAAAGACGGCTGTTTTCCCGAAAAAAATCGCTTGATTTTTCAGATTTTGCAACATGGGTTGAAGAAAAACAAGAAGATATCTCCGGTATGTTTGCCTATATGACCTTGAATGAGGAAGAAGCCGCCGAATATATTCGTGAATATCAGGATGAAGATAAGCTTGCGTGGTTTTGCTATGCTTTGCTGAATATTCATAATGTGATGTTTGATTCAATAGGTGATTTGTTGCATTTTGCTGTCAAATATCGTCCTAAAGAGGTTAGTGCGCAAACGATGAAGGATTTTTTTACGCGGGAAATGGCATTGAATATCCATCGTCCTCCGTTCAAAAATTTCACCCCCTATTGCATGTGGCTGGCTGAAAACCTCAATAGCGTACCCTTGTCGTTAAAATATCGGGTTGCTTGCGCAATTTCCGAAGATGACAAAGAAATGCAACAGATAACCAAATCAATAAGATATCTGCGAATTTGGGTGGTGGTAAACATTTTATTTGTGGTGTATTTAGTTTGTGCCTGCCTTTGGGTGTCGCCAAGCAACATAATACTAAAAACGATAAATTTGTTCATGGCAATTATTTTCTGTGGCTTAAGCTATGGACTTTATCGTAAATTTAAACTCTAAAAATTTTCCCGAAAGTTGCCTAAGCTACTTTTGGGATTTTTTATTAAAAACCAATAAAAGCTGTTGCGTTTACACAAATTTTTCTTATACTGGAAAGAAAGATTAATATTTGGAAGGGATGATAATTTCCATCTAAAAAAAACGTCATGTTAAAAAGAAAAACAATAATTTTTTCGATTCTGAGTTTATGTGCATGCCATTTTCCTTATGACATGAGGATAGATTTTGGTGCGGGACCGGACGATAGATTTAAGCAATGCGTAAATATAGAGGCGAGCAAAGTTTATAAAGATGGAAGACTATTTTCATCAAACACCGAAGGTTTGGCAAACGATATAGCAAATTATTGTTTTGATAGAGCAGGCGTGGCGGATGAAGAAATAACTTATGGAGGATATCGAGTAGCTTACGGTGTCTTGAGAGGGTATATCAAGAAGGATTGTTTGGAGTACCCGTGCACGGTTTATGATAGACTATATGAAGTAGATTATACGAATTAAAATAAAAAAGATTGCAAAATAAAAAATAGAGGTTATTATAACGACGATAATGCGAGTATAATTCAATGGTAGAATGTGAGCTTCCCAAGCTTAAAATGCGGGTTCGATTCCCGTTACTCGCTCCAACAAAAACAGCACCCTTCGAGGTGCTTTTTTTGTGGAGAATAAAGAGTAACGGAATCGAACCCATAAGGGCTCGCTAAGCACAAAAACAACAAATGTTGTTTTTGTGTCTGCAAGAGCAACGTAAACGCTTGCCGAGTGAGTACGCGACAGCGTACGAAACAAGGCTAGCGGCCGTTGAAACGAGCAAATGCAATTTGCGCATTCCCGTTACTCGCTCCAACAAAAACAGCACCCTTCGGGGTGCTTTTTTTGTGGAGAATAAAGAGTAACGGAATCGAACCCATAAGGAGTGCTAAGGATAAAAACAACGTGTGTTGTTTTTATCTCTGCAAACTCTTTGTAACATCTTATTGAGCAAGGGAGCGATAGCGACAGCAGCGAAATTAGATGCCAAAGAGGAGCTAATCAAAGCATTTTGATTTGTGTCTGCAAGAGCAACGTAAACGCTTGCCGAGTGAGTATGCGAAAGCGTACGAAACAAGCAATAAGTAAATTTTCTTTTATTAGTAGTATAGTTGTAAACATAAAAATAAAATTTGATAAAAACAACTTGACGTAGTTAATATTTGATAATACAAATGCATAAAGAAATCTAAAGTTGAACTAATTTTATCTAAACAACTAGAATATGTAAGCATAAAAACAACAAAACAAAGAGAAATAAGATGAATACAATATTAGTTACCGGAGGAGCCGGATTCATAGGTAGCCACTTAACTGATAGATTACTGGCAGAGAAAAATAAGGTCGTTGTTTTTGATAACCTTTCCTTAGGTCGTAAAAGCAATTTAAAACAGGCTTTACAAGATCCTAATTGCACCTTTGTAGAAGGAGATATATTGAATGAAGAATTACTCAAGTCTTTATTCGAGCAACATAAATTTAATATAATTTTTCATCTGGCGGCAAATTCAGATATTGCCAGAAGTTATGCAAATCCTAATGTTGATTTGGATATGACGTTTTTAACAACTTATGCGATTTTGCAAAAAATGCGTCAATATGGCGTAAAAAAATTAATGTTTGCCTCAACTTCAGCGATATATGGGCAAACCGGCGGAGTAGAAGTCAAAGAAACTTACGGTCCATTATTTCCTGCATCTCATTATGGTGCGGGAAAATTAGCCAGTGAAGCTTTTATTTCAAGCTTTGCGGAAAATTATGGAATACAAGCATGGATTACACGTTTTCCGAATGTTTGTGGTGAGAGGACAACACATGGCATTTTGCATGATTTTGTAAAAAAATTGAAAAAAACTCCTGAAGAATTGGAAGTTTTAGGCGATGGCAAACAAGCCAAGCCATATCTCTATGTTAAAGACTTGATAGATGCGATTCTTTTTGTAATGAGTCATTCGGATGAAAAAATAAATTATTACAATTTAGGGGTAGAGGGACAAACTTCCGTTAGTAAAATAGCCGAGTTTGTGATAGAGGCAATGAATCTGCACGCCAAAATCAGATATACCGGAGGAGACAGAGGTTGGGTCGGCGATGTGCCTAAGTTTGCATATAATTTAGATAAAATTCATCAATTGGGTTGGAAAGCATCTTACTCTTCCGATGAAGCGGTTAAACAAGCCATCAAAAATATTTTGGAGCAAGATGCATGCAGCTTGTAATTTTAGCGGGAGGCAAAGGGACACGCTTAGGGTTGACGGATATACCTAAGCCGATGTGCCCGATTGAGGGCATTCCCCAACTTGAAAGACAAATTTTGTTAGCCAAGAAATATGGAATAGAAGAGATATTTTTGCTCGAGGGATATTTGGCACACGTAATATCGGATTACTTTGGGAACGGAGAACGCTTTGGCGTTAAAATACATCATATAGTTGAACAAGCCCCCTTAGGAACAGCCGGAGCTTTGAGCCTTATTAAAGATAAGCTCACAAACAGGTTTATGGTTTTTTACGGCGATGTGGTAATGGATTTTGACATAGAGAGCATGCAAAAGTTTGATGAACAAGAGCCATCGGTAGGAACATTGCTGATTCATCCGAATAATCACCCCTACGACAGCGATTTGCTGGAAGTAAAAGATGACAAGATAATAGCTTTTCACACCAAGCCGCACGATTCTCAAAAAAATTATCATAATTTGGTCAATGCAGCGGTCTATATTTTATCGCCGGAAATTTTTGAATTTATAGAGAATGGAAAACAGCAGGATTTTGGCAAAGATATATTTCCGAAGGTTTTGCAATCGGGAAAAATTTTGCGAGGTTATAAATCAGCGGAATACATAAAAGATATGGGAACCAAAGACCGTTTGCCTAAAATATGTGAAGATGTAGCCAAGGGAAGAGTCAAACGGTTAAACAAGAAAAATCCGCGTCCGGCCATCTTTTTGGATAGGGACGGCGTTTTGATTAAAGATATGGATAAAAATCCGGTAGTGGAGAATTTTGAGTTACTGGAAGACGTGGAGGACGCGATAAAGAAAATCAACCAAAGCGGTTATTTAGCAATAGTCGTAACCAATCAACCGATGATAGCCAAAGGCTTTGTAACATTTTCGGATGTTGATGATGTTCACAAAAAGTTAGAAACACAGCTTGGAAAGAGCGGAGCGTATTTGGATGATATATATTTTTGCCCGCATCATCCGGATAAAGGTTATGAAGGAGAAATTCCCGAACTCAAAATAGTATGCGATTGTCGGAAGCCAAAGCCAGGAATGCTGCTAAAAGCGGCACAAGATTATCATATAGATTTAGAAAAATCATGGATGATAGGCGATAGAGAAACAGACATAAAGGCGGGACGAGCGGCTGGCTGTAAGACAATTTTGGTTGGAGATATGCAATCATCTGAAAAAGCAAACTATCAGTATAAAAATTTATCGGCAGCCGTTAATTATATATTGGAACAACAGAAATGATAATAGCACGAACGCCGTTTAGGGTGAGCTTTGCCGGCGGAGGCAGCGATTTAGCCAATTATTACGAAAAATTTGGCGGAGCGGTTTTAAGTACGGCAATAGATAAATATGTATATTTGTCAATGCATCCGTATTTTTTTCAGGATGGATATTTTTTGAAATATAAGGAAGTCGAAGATGTCCATAACATAGAAGAAATAAAACATCGGATAATAAAGGAGGTGTTCAAACTCTATGACATTAGAGGAGTTGATTTCAATTCAAGTGCGGATATACCATCCGGCACGGGCTTAGCCTCGTCATCAGCATTTACGGCAGGATTAATCACGCTTTGTAACGCGTATAATGAAACCTATCTGAGTAAAGAAGAAATCGCCGAACAAGCTTGCCATGTTGAAATCGACTTGCTACATGAGCCAATCGGCAAACAGGACCAATACGCATGTGCTTGCGGCGGATTGAATTTTATAGAGTTTGAGCCGAGCGGCCGAGTAAATGTCGAAAAAGTATTTTTGACAACAGAGGGATATAAACGGCTGGAAAACAACTTGATGATGTTTTATACCGGCCAAACGCGAGCGGCCGGAGATATCCTGAAGGAGCAAAAAAAGAATACGACGGATGATGAGGCCAAAATCAACAATCTGCACAAAATGGTTCAATTGGCAAAGGATTTAAGGCAGGAACTGTTGCATAACAATATAGATGCTATGGGCGAGATTTTGCATCAAGGCTGGATGTATAAAAAAGAACTGGCCGGTAGTATCAGTAACGAGTTTATCAATCAATATTACGATTTGGCAATGAAAAACGGCGCAAGCGGGGGCAAGTTACTCGGTGCCGGAGGCGGCGGATTTTTATTGTTTTATGTCAAAGAAGAAAACCACCAAAGACTACGCTATGCACTAAGGGACTTAAAAGAACTACCCTTTAAGTTTGATAATAAAGGCTCAACGATAATCCACTATAACAAACATGCTTTGCGAGGAGGCACACGATGAGATACGATTTTAATACCGATATATCGCTTTACTTAAACCGGCTTCAAGATACGATTAACCGTTTGGACAAATCAGAAATAAATAAATTTATAAATATGCTCTTGGACGCAAGGGATAATAATAAGCAAATATTTATCATGGGCAATGGTGGCAGTGCCTCGACGGCCTCGCACTTTTGCTGTGATTTTAACAAAGGGAGCAGCTACGGATTTGACAAACGTTTTAAATTTATCTGCCTAAATGATAATGTCCCCGGAATGATGGCGTATGCCAATGATGTCAGCTATGATGATGTTTTTGTAGAGCAGTTGAAAAACTTTTTTACCCCCGGAGATTATGTTATTGGCATTTCGGGCAGCGGCAACTCGAAAAATGTTTTGAAAGCCATAGAATATGCCAATGCCAACGGCGGGATAACGATAGGTTTGACCGGCTATAACGGAGGCAAGCTCAAACAAATGTGCACTCATAGCGTAAATATGAATGTTGATGACATGCAAATCAGCGAAGACTTGCATATGATGATGGATCACCTTTCTATGAAAGTCATCACCAACCAAATGATTAATGATAACATAAAAGCAGCTGAGTAGGAAAAAAACATTATGAAAAATCAGCCCAAAGTAAGTGTTATAGTACCAATTTATAAAGTTGAAAAATATTTAGTGCAATGTCTAGATAGTATTGTTAATCAGACATTAAAAGATATTGAAATTATTTTAGTCGATGAAGGTGATATGGATGCTTGTCGCTATATCATAGACCATTATGAACAAACAGACCCCCGCGTGATTGCCATTCATGAAAAAAACGGCGGCTATGGAGCTTCTGTTAACAAAGGTTTTGATATAGCAAAAGGTGAATATATTTCAATTATTGAATCGGATGATTTCATAGATTTGCATATGTTTGAAGAAATGTACAGCTATGCTAAGAAGTTGGATGCCGACGTTGTCAAAACTCCTTATTATGAATACTGGAGCAAAAAGGATAATAAAAAAGATGTTAAACAATTATGTCCTTATGCAAAGTTTATAACTAATTCATCTCCTGAAAATAAAACATTTTCAATTCTAGATTATCCTCAACAAATGTCATTTCATGCCTCTCTTTGGTCTGGATTATATAAAACATCATATATCAAAGATAAAAATATCCGCTTTGTAGAAGCAAAGGGAGGTGCTTATGTTGATGTTAAATTTCGCATAGATACATTGCTACGGACAAATAAAATAGCTTGGTTAAATAAACCTTTCTATAATTATAGAATTGATGCAGAAGGGTCAACAACAAATAACTTTAATTTATCAACAATGCTTCAAAGGTGGAAAGAAGCACATAAAAATTTTACAGAAAGTTATCCCTCAGAATATTACATGATTGTCGGTCCGTATTTATTTTTGGATGAATATTTAAATACAGTAGGACAATGTTTTAATTTTTATCCATCAGAAGAACAGTTTAAAATTTTACAAGAAAATCTGTTGTTTGTTCAAGATTCCATCATTGAATCCTCCCCTGTAATGACAATTGAGCAAAAAAGAAAAGCTTTATGTGCTAAATATGCTCAAGATCGAGACGATTTCTTTGGAAAAACCTCAGGAAAAATCTTTGTCAAAAAAATACGTTGGCATTCAAATAGATTAAGAATAAATTCTGATAATTTAAGCATTGAATTGTTACGAGGATTACAAAAAAATATATTCAAATTAGAAATTAAATTTGGAAAATTTTATAACATTGTTTTTTCAATTGGAGCTATAAATGATAACTAAAATTTTGAACCATTTTTTTCATAAAGAAAAATCTCGCGACAAACAAAATAATAATTTGGGAAACAATACAATTATTATTGTTGAACCAGATGGAGCAGAACATTTTTTAGAAAAAGATAAACAAATTAGTGGATTAAATCTTAGAATAAATGGAAATGATAATATTTTAAAATTTTCTGCTAAAGCTAAATTTCATAATACACTTATTGAAGTGAATGCATCTAATTGCTTAATAGAAATTGAGGATGTTCAAAGTGTTATGGGGGTTATTTCAATATGGAATGGCAATCATCAAAAATTTATATGGCATTCTGGTATAGGATCATTGAGATTTGCTAGATTTTATTTATGTCAAGAAAATTCTTCAATTGAAATTGGAAAAGGATGTGTGTTATCTGATGTGACAATTTGGACTTCTGATGCTCATCCTCTTATAGATGCGGATTCTGAAAAAAGATTAAATGAAGAACCTGGACATATTATTATAGGAGCAAATTCATGGTTAGCTACTGAATGTATGTTATTAAAAAATGCTCGAATTCCAGAATGTAGTATTGTTGGAGCGAGAAGCCTTATCACTAGCTCTTTTATTGAAAAATATACAATTATTGCCGGAAATCCTGCAAAAATAATAAAACAAAATATTGTATGGAGTGAAGGCTCTTTAGAAGATTACCGACACTCTAAATTTGTAGAGAATTGATATAATGTACAATGTTTGTATTCTTAATTAATTGTTGTATAGACTGATATGTAAAAATATCAAAATCCTTCAGTATATGAAGAAATCAAAAAAACAAATTACGTATAATGATAGAAAATAACCTCATGCCTAAAATCTCAATAATTGTTCCAATATATAATGTTGCAGAATATTTGCCGAAGTGTATAGACAGTTTGGTGAACCAGACACTGCAGGATATAGAAATAATTTTAGCAACGGACGGTCCGCAAGATTGTCACGATATTTGCGATGAATATGCCGCAAGAGACAGGAGAATAGTCGTGATTAAAGACTTGGGCGGATACGGAAAATCCGTGAATGAAGGAATAAAAATAGCGCAAGGAGAATATATTGGCATAGTAGAGAGCGATGATTGGTGCTCAGAGGACATGTATGAGGAACTGTATAAGAAAGCAGCATCACAAACTAAGGCCGATGTCGTAAAGTCAGGCTTTGTATCGGTAGTTAACCGCAAACATAAAAAATCAAAATGTTTGGAAATCGGAGAACGAGTATTCAGATTGGATGAATATCCAGAGTTGATATCATATACGCCATCTATCTGGGCAGGATTATATAAAAGAGACTTTTTATTGAAAAATAAAATTTTCTTCATGGAAGAACGCCTGTCCTTTATAGATACCCCGTTTTATATGGAAGTCTTATTAAAAGCGGAGCGAATAGCATTTTTAAATAAATTTTTATATTATTATAATTGTGATAATCCGGAGCAGTCAGTAAAATCGAAAAAGAAAGTATTGGATGGAATTTTAGCCGACGAATACGGCTATCAAAGGATTAAAGATTTAGAAATTTTTCCGCGAGTTAAAAAATATTTTTATGCCGCAGCGATAAATCACCTTTTGTGGAATTATAATAGGATAGAAGAGGGGCAACATAAGCAGTTTTGGGAGCGCGCCAAATCTTATGTAAGGCAGTGGGGAGATGATGACAGAGACTTTTCAGCTTTTTCACCGGAGCCGCAAAAACTTTGGAGTTATTTGACTTCAGAGAATAAGACGGTTGAAGAATACGATAAAAGCAGACGAAAAATAGAGCGCATAAAACTTTTTAGAAAAATAACATTGCTGCGTCGAATTTCCGAAAACGGCATTGTGTCATATTATCTTTTCAAAAATATTTTAGTTTATCGAAGAAAGGAAAAATAATGAAGATAACGATTCTGGGCGGAGGGCTGTCGGCCTTATCGCTGGCATATTTTTTACAGGACAGAGCAGAAATAGAGCAGATAGATATATTGGAACAAGCTCAAAAGGTAGGAGGTTTGTGCCGTACATATAACAAAAAAGGTATTGAATATGATGTCGGCCCGCATATAATTTTTTCCAAAGATAAAGAAATTTTAGATTGGATGAATAATTTGTTGGGAGAAAATAAGGAGGAGCACCGCCGTTCAAATAGAATTTTATATAAGAACCGATTTGTACAATATCCGTTTGAAAACGATTTATCAAAACTTCCCAAAGAGGATAAGGATTATTGTGTAAATGGATTTATGCATAATCCATATGAGGATTATGACGCGGAGAACATGCTCCAGTTTTTCCTAAAGACATTCGGAGAAGGTATCACAAATTTATATCTTCGCCCCTATAATGAAAAGATATGGAAATTTGACCCGTCGTTGATGGATACGCAAATGGTAAACCGGATTCCCAAGCCGCCGAAAGAAGATATATTGCGTTCAGCATCAGGAGAAACGGTAGATGGCTATACGCACCAACTTTATTTTACATATCCGAAACAAGGGGGGACGGAAGCACTTATAGAGTCTCTGAAAAATAGATTGTCGAGCAAGGTTAAAATCCATGCCAATAGCAAGGTTATAAGTGTATCAAAAAAGGCAAATATTTTTGAGGCTAGAACCAATGAAGGTAATTATGTATCGGATAAGGTTATTTCCACGATTCCGGCAAATGAGTTTTGCCACATATATAAAGACGAGCATAAACCGCAAGAAGTTTTAACCGCGGCCGATAATTTGCGTTATAATTCGATAGCAGTTTGCATTATAAATGTGAAAAAGGATTATGCCGGAGATAATTATGCATTCATGGTTGCGGATAAGAATGTAATTTTTCACCGGATATCAAAGCTCGATTTTATGGGAAAGAATTATCATAAAGAGGGAACGGCCACATACATGGCAGAAATAACATATCGTAAAAATGATTTGAATGATAAACAAACGGATGAGGAGTTGGTAAAAAAAGTTGTGGAAGGACTGGAACAAATAGGATTTATCGATTCGCAGGAAGACGTAAATTTTGCGGAGATAAAACGATTTGAGTATGCCTATGTTATATATGATTTAAATCATCGAAAGAATATGGATTTGATAAAGAACTATTTTGTGAGGCAGGGCATATATTTGAACGGGCGTTTTGGATCTTTTGAGTATTTGAACATGGACGCGGTTATCAGACAGTCAAAGAGTTTAGCCGAAAGAATAGAATAAGCAGAACCGCACATCAAAAAAAGCCTCCGCAAAAACGGAGGCTTAAATGTAATAAAGGAAGAACTAGGCCGCTTTGTTTAACTTTTTAGCAGCAAATTCATTCATTTTTTCAATGATGTAGTCTTGAGCATCAGATTCTAGATACGGATGCATAGGCAAGCTCAACACGGTTTTAGAGAGCTTTTCGCAGACTGGCATCGGACGATTATTCCATTGCTGATAAGCGGTTTGAGTATTAACCGGACGAGGATAATAAGCCCCGCAGCCGATTCCGCATTCTTTAAGATAAGCCATGAGTTCGTCGCGGTCATCACAGTTAACGGTGTAGAGAGCATAAGCAGATTCGCAACCATCCAAAACTCTCTGTTTACGGAAGTATGGGCTGAGTTCGTTATCATAACGGCTGGCGATTTGCTTGCGAACTTTGAGTTCATTCTCAAACACACTGAGTTTCAAAAGCAAAACGGCCGCTTGGAAAGAGTTCATACGCCCCGTCATTCCCATACGCACGTTGTCATAATGGTCTTCTGGGCTCATACCGTGAACACGGCAGGATTTAATAAGTTCGTTGTCTTCGTTTGTGTGAGAAAAGACCGCGCCGCCGTCGCCATAAGCACCGAGAGGTTTTGTCGGATAGAAAGAAGTAGCGGTCATGTCAGCCACGTTTCCGGTGCGGGTACCTTTGTAAGAAGAGCCGAAACTCTGAGCGGCATCGGACAAAACTTTCATACCGTTTGTATGCGCAATAGCTTTAATTTCATCAAGCTCGCAGGGAGAACCGAAAATATCAACAGCAATAACGGCTTTAGGATTAAGTTTTCCTTGAGCTTTCACTTCGGTAATAGCGCGTTTAAGGTCTTCTGGATCCATATTATAAGTGTCCGGTTTAGAATCAACGAACACAGGCGTAGCCCCGCAAACGATAATGCATTCGGCAGAAGCAACAAAGGTGAAAGAAGAAACAAACACGGCATCCCCCGGTTTAACATCCCAAGCCATCAAAGCCAAGGTGAGGGCATCTGTACCCGAACCGCAGGTAGAGCAGTAATTAGCACCGCAGAATTGAGCAAGTTTTTCATCGAGTTCTTTGGTCTCCGGCCCTTGAGCATAACCGCCATGGTCTAATATTTTTTTGAAAGCATCCAAAAACTTTTCTTGGCCGATAACTTTCTGAGAAGATTGAACATCAAAAACATTCATCGGTTTATTAGGTTTATTCATCATAGTACAGACATCCTTCTAATAGTTTCAACTAAGTGGGATAATAAGACAAAGGCAAAGAGAATGCAAAACACAAAAAATTACGAATTGTAACAAAACTCACACAGCCACGGCATAAGAGATGAGTTGGTCATCAATCCGGCGGTGAATAAAGTAACCGACGGGGCGAGAAATTTCTTTCATTTCCGGCACTTTTTCAAAGTCAAGATAAGCCTGCCAGTTTGCACTAAAGCAAGAGATGACAGGGACAGAAGATATATGAGAGATAAGTGCATTGTGCAAATGTCCGCAGGCAACGAGTTTCACTTTATCGGCATAGCGAGAGACAAGAGCATTAAATTTGTCGCACCACGGCGCGCGGGATTGAGTATCAAAAAAGAACAATCCGGTTTTGAGCGTAAATTGATGAACGAGAATGACGACCGGCTTGTTGGATTCTGCAATTTTTTCTTCGAGCCAGAAGAGCTGAGTGTCCGAGATATTTCCGCCGGCAGAATTTGCCGCGTAAGAATCAAGGCCGATGAACCGCCACGGAAAATCATCACAAACATAATCAAGCTTGGAAGGATTATCGCCCATAGGGTGGCTTGGATAAAATTGTTTAAGAGCCGAGATAAGGTTTTGGGATTTATCATGATTTCCTGTAATACACAAAAAGGGGAGGTTTGTTGCTTTAAGCAATTCGAACACGGGTTGATAATTATCATAGTCGCGGTTGATAATATCCCCTGTAACCAACAGCAAATCGGCCTTAATTTTTTGCGCTTTGACATGGTTAAGGACGGATTCGATATTTAGCAAAGCATTAACATTTTTGGGGTTATAGTGTAAGTCCGAAATATGAAAAATATTCAAAGTTTCTCTCCTAAAAGATACATACGGATTAATAAAATAAATTAAAATAGAGTTGATTTAATAGAATAGATATAATAAGTTATATCTAAAAGAAAAGTAAATAGCATAAAACGCAGAAAGGAAGATAGAGCGTGAAAAAAGCAATATTGTTGAGTTCGATTGTTGCATTAACACTCGGCACAAGTACTGTGCGAGCGGAAGAAGAACACCCGATGTTAGAGAGCTATAATCGGGCAATGTTTAGCTTTAACAATTACTTTAACCACTATTTATTAATGCCGGCAGCAAGGGGGTATAGAGCCGTAACCACGAAGCCGATTCGTACGAGCATAAGGAGTTCATTAAGCAACTTAAGAGAGCCGTTAACGGCCGGCAACCATGCCTTGCAAGGCAATTTAAAAGATACGGGCGTATCCATAGCGCGATTCGCAATCAATTCAACATTAGGCTTGTTTGGTTTGTTTGATGTAGCCTCAGGCTGGGGGTTAGAGAAGAATACCACCAACTTTGATGACACTTTTGCCGAGTGGTGTATACCGGACGGCCCCTATATAGTATTGCCGTTTTTAGGTCCGTCCACACCGAGAGATGCCGTGGGGACGGGATTAGGTTTTGTGCTTGATCCGGTATATTGGGCAACCTATAATGATAAAAACATTTCCGACAAAGTTGCATACAGCTACGCCGCGTTACAGGCTATTTCTTTGATGGAAGAGAACATGGATATGCTAAACGACTTTGAGAAAAATTCGGTAGACTTCTATTCAACGGTCAAATCCGCATTCATGCAGCACCGCAAGAACAAGGGGTGCTTTGCCAAAGAGGCAACGGAAGATTCGCCCGCGGACTATGATTTTGACTTTAATATGGACGAATATTAATATATAAAGGGGAGAGCAAAATGAAAAAACTTTATATGGCGATAATTGCCTTAGGGATGATGTTAAGCAATTTGGCCTATGCGGATATAGACACAGACAAGGCACAAGCTTTTGTTGAAGGCGTAACCAAAGACGGGATAGAGAATATTATTAATGCCGATGTATCGCAGGCAGAAAAGAACAAACGCTTTGAAAAATTGTTTAACAATGCATTGGATACGCAGTTTATCGGTCAGTTTGTGTTAGGCAGATATTGGCGCACCGCCACCCCGACGCAAAGGGAAGAGTTTATCAAGGCTTATCGAGATTTGATGACACAAACATGGTCGAAGCGTTTTGATGAGTTCAAGGGCAGAGAGTTTATTTTTAAGGGCACAAACAAGTCTAATTCGGATAATCAGGTATTTGTCGTGTCCGAAGTCCCGATGAACGAGGGACAGCCGGCCAAAGTTTTGTGGCGGGTAAAGCAAACCGGAGACAGTTTCAAGATAGTAGATATCGTGATAGAGAATGTGAGCTTAGCGATAACGGCGCGCAATGAATATACGGCATATATCAAGAATTCCAAAGACGGAATAGATGGCTTGATAAAAGACCTGCAGGCCAAAACCAAAGCCGCCGAGCCCATAAAATAACAATGAAGACAACAAAACCAACGCCCTCTGAGAGAGGGCGTTGTTGTTATACAGCACCGAATTTGTATCGGGATATGTGAAGAACCTAAAAAGCTAGGACTGGACGAACGTAACCGTCATCGTCGCGCTTATAGTAGCCGTACACGCTACCGTCACTGAATCTCAAACCCCACGCGTTGTGGTAGGAATGCACGGAAGAAGACCGATGCCAACCGGTCGATAGTTTTGTTCCGCCGATTTTCCCTAAAGCCGTGTTCAAAACACCCATATTACCATATATGGCATTCAACTCTCCTGCCGCTGGCAAATACCAGTCTCCGGCTTTTGTTCCATCTGTTTTATAGCTATTCACATATTCAAATGCAGGACAACTTCTCCCACTCAACTTGCAATAATCCAACACTAAACGCGTATTATTTTTACCTTGCCAATCTGCTGTTACCTCTGATGACGATGTTATTTCACTCAACCCCGGTACATCAAAATATGCATCCGACCATGCTTTCCGTGCCGTATCCAACGCCATCGCTAAACGATTCGCTTGATCAAACACCACACCGATTGGTGTTTTGGAAGCTACAACATTAGCATTACAGCTCATATCCGAGTATAAAATATCACCGATTTTGCAGTTGCTGTAATCGGGGGTCGGAGTGGTGTTTTCTTGACCGGAGCTATCGTTTTTTAGACAAGCCCATTGGTTTCCGAAGGGACATTTGAGGCAGTTGCCCTCATCTT
>CALXPT010000012.1 GCA_944390355.1 uncultured Alphaproteobacteria bacterium
GTTTTTCCGTGGTCAACGTGGCCTATCGTACCGATGTTGCAGTGCGGTTTGCTACGTTCAAATTTCTCTTTTGCCATTTAGAATAACTCCAAATAAAAAAAATTAAATAAAAAATAAACTTACAATCAAACTCGATTTTGTCTTTAACGAAGAAGATAGAGCCATACGCTTTTTACAAAAACTCTTAACTCATAGTCTATTGAATTTTTCGAGACAGCGTAAAATTGCTCTAACTTCCCGTTAAAAACGAAATTTTAGGCGTTCTTGGCCTTCACTTTCTCAGCCACATCCTTTGGCACTTCAGCATAGTGGTCAAACACCATGGTGAATTGAGCACGACCTTGAGACAAAGAACGTAAGGTATTAACATAACCGAACATATTTGCCAAAGGCACGTTAGCATCAATAACACGGGCGTTTGCACGCTGATCCATACCATTGACCAAACCGCGGCGAGAGTTCAAGTCTCCGATAATATCACCCATATATTCTTCAGGGGTAACAACTTCGACTTTCATAATCGGCTCCAAGAGCTTCGGATCGGCCTGACGCATACCTTCGCGGAAAGCGGCACGGGCGGCAATTTCGAAGCACATAACGTTAGAGTCGACCTCGTGATAAGCACCATCATAAAGGTTGCATTTAACACCGGTCACAGGATATCCGGCAATCACACCGGCATCCATAGCGGAACGCAAACCTTTTTCAACACCCGGAATATATTCCTTAGGAACATTACCGCCGACAACGGTATTTTCAAATTCAAATCCGGTATAACCCTCAATCGGTTCAAATTTGATTTTAACCTTAGCGAACTGACCGGCACCACCAGATTGTTTCTTGTGAGTATATTCAATATCACAAGGTTTGGTGATGGTTTCACGATAAGCCACTTGCGGTTCACCGACATTGCATTCGACTTTGAATTCACGTTTCAAGCGGTCAACAATAATTTCGAGGTGAAGTTCACCCATACCTCTGATGATTGTTTGTCCGGAATCAGGATCGGAAGAAACTTTGAAAGACGGATCTTCCATAGCCAAGCGAGACAAAGCCAAGCCCATTTTTTCAACATCGGCTTTAGTCTTTGGTTCAACGGCCAACTCAATAACCGGATCCGGAAATTCCATATTTTCCAAGATGATAGGATGAGCTTGATCGCAAAGCGTATCACCGGTCGTTGTATCTTTCAAACCGGCCAAAGCGATAATATCACCGGCATTAGCCTCTTTCAAATCTTCACGTTTGTTAGCGTGCATCAAGAGCATACGACCAACGCGTTCTTTTTTGTCTTTAACTGAGTTATAGACATAAGAACCGGCGGTCATTGTACCTGAATAAATACGTGTAAACGTCAAAGAACCGACGAACGGGTCGTTCATGATTTTGAACGCCAAAGCGGCCAAAGGTTGATTATCATCAGGCTTTCTCTCTTCTTCCTTATCTGTATTAGGATTAATACCTTTAATGGAAGCAATATCCAAAGGAGAAGGCAAATAATCAATAACCGCATCGAGCAAAGGTTGAACACCTTTGTTTCTGAAGGCTGTTCCGCAGAAGACCGGCACGAAATCCTGAGCGATAGTACCCTTGCGGATGCACTTTTTCAAGGTTTCGACCGAAACTTCTTTACCTTCGAGATAATCATTCATGGCATTTTCATCTTCTTCGACGGCCATTTCGACCAATTCGTGATGATATTTTTCGGCTTTTTCCATCATATCAGCCGGAATATCCTGAATTTCAATCGGAGAATCAGCGGTATCGCCGGTATAAACGATAGCTTTCATGTTCAACAAATCAACAACGCCTCTGAAGTCGGCTTCGACACCGAGTGGAAGTTGCAGAGCCATCGGGCGCGCGCCCAAACGGTCAACAATCATATCAAGGCAGCGATAGAAGTTAGCCCCGATTCTATCCATTTTGTTGCAGAAGCAAATACGAGGAACACCGTATTTATCGGCTTGACGCCAAACGGTTTCGGATTGCGGTTCAACACCGGCAACTGAATCAAATACGGTAATCGCACCATCGAGTACACGAAGAGAGCGTTCAACTTCAACCGTGAAATCCACGTGTCCCGGCGTATCAATGATATTAATTCTGTGGCCTTTCCAAAAACAGGTTGTTGCCGCGGAAGTAATTGTAATACCGCGTTCTTGTTCCTGTTCCATCCAGTCCATGGTGGCGGCACCTTCGTGCACTTCACCGATTTTGTGACTTTGACCAGTATAGTACAGAATACGTTCGGTTGTTGTAGTTTTTCCGGCATCAATATGAGCCATAATACCGATATTTCTGTACAATTCGAGTTTATGTGTACGAGCCATTTTAATATTCCTGTCTTAACGTTAGAACTTATAGTGAGAGAAAGCTTTGTTAGCTTCAGCCATTTTGTGAGTATCCTCACGTTTTTTAACGGCTGTACCTTTGTTAGCAAAAGCATCCAACAATTCGTTGGCCAATCTCTCGGTCATAGTAGTTTCGGAACGTTTGGCAGCAGCACCGATAATCCAACGGATAGCCAATGCCTGGCGACGTTCGGGTCTAACTTCGGACGGAACTTGATAGGTTGCACCACCCACGCGGCGTGAGCGAACTTCAACCATAGGCTTAACATTTTCAATAGCTTCATTAAAGACGTTCAAAGCATCTTGCTTAGACTTTTGTGCAATGATATCAAAAGCCGAATAAACGATTTTTTCGGCAACGGCTTTTTTACCATCTTCCATAACGCCATTAATAAACTTAGCGACCACGACGTTATTAAACTTAGCGTCGGGCAAAACTTGTCTTTTTTCTGCAGTATGACGACGTGACATCTGATTACTCCTTATTTAGGTCTCTTAGCGCCGTACAGAGAACGACGTTGACGACGTTTAGACACACCTTGAGTATCCAAGGTACCACGAATGATATGATAGCGAACACCTGGCAAGTCCTTCACACGGCCGCCTCTAATCAGTACCACTGAGTGCTCTTGTAAGTTGTGACCTTCACCAGGGATATAACTGATTACTTCAAAGCCGTTTGTCAAACGAATACGAGCCACTTTACGCAAAGCGGAGTTTGGTTTTTTCGGAGTTGTAGTATAAACTCTTGTACAAACACCGCGTTTTTGTGGGCACGCTTTCAAAGCCGGAACTTTGTTTCTCTTAACTTTTGGTGTTCGTGATTTACGAATTAACTGATTAATTGTAGGCATCACTATTTTCCTTATTAAATTATTAAACATCTCGCATAAGACAAGGAACATACAGTAAAAAACCTTTGTGCAAACACACCAAAAGTGCATAGCACAAACATCCCTTGTCTAATTGAGTCTCGGAATACTAGATTCACTTCATCGTAAAGTCAAGTATTTTTTCAGATTTTTTTCATTTTGAGTCTAAATAAGAGTCAGTGCAAGTGTGCAATAAATTTTTAAGATTCGGCAAACAAAACGCCAGATTCGTTTTATAAGAAAATTAACTTTGCCTTAACACTTTTTATTTAAGTCAATTTGAGTCTATTTAATTAAAGTAAAAGGGAGCAAACGCCCCCTTAAAAAAAAGTAAAAAAATCATTTTTAAAGTTTTTCATGTTTATACACGATAACCACGAACATACCGCCAAAAAACAAAATAAGACTAAAAAGCATTGCCCACGGCGCACACAATTCATGGTGCACTCTTTGAAGAACCTCATCTTCGGATAAAGCTCCCGAAAAGACATAAACACAATCAGCTTCGGCAATTTTAAGTCCGGTAACTTCAAGCCCTTCATACAACAAAACTTTCGTTCCCTTTGGGATTGACTTAACCAAAGAAACATCTGCGCGTTTCCCATTGAGCTCCACATAATAAGTCGGCTTTGACTTATCAAGCTTCAATGTAGTAACTTGGTAATTCTCAACTTGAGGCACATGAAATTTCCAAGAAAGGGTTAACCAACCAAACACAAGCAACAAAAAAACATAAATCGAAACCACCCAAAAAATTTTCTTACTTTTCGTTTTCATAGAACACAATTTTTATGGTAACACAATAATAATTAACTGCCGGCACTATAACACAACAAAGCACGTTGTCAATCCCCCCCCAATTAACCAACTTTTAAGCAATCAGACTTATAATGATACCCCAATAAGGAAAGGTTTAATGCTCAAAAGATTAGTAACATTATCGCTGTTTTTCCTAAGTGCCTGTACATCCAGCTATCGCATGGCGGATTTAGGCATAATTTCACCTGAGATTAATGCCATAGAGCCGGAGCAGCTAAAAGCAGCAGAGATTATTCACGATGTTAAAGGCCAAGACAGCACTTCTGTTTTTTTAATCTTCCCGCAAGGCTATCCGAATTTAGAATACGCAATACGCCGTGCACTTGAAAACACCCAAGCCGACATACTGGTTAATATCAAAGTTGATTACATAAGTTCATGGTATCTGTTTCGTGGCGAAAATCGTATTGAACTCACAGCCGACGCCGTCCGCCTCGCCCCGCTTTTTCCCAATTTAGGCAAAGGAGATAATTCGGAAAATGATTAAACGCGTACTGACTTTAATATTTCTGGTAATGCTGAACGGCTGTACTTCAAAAGAGGGAACATACAGCATCATCAGCTCGCGGCCGATGAATCTGTACACCTTAACGGCAAACAATGAGTTAGTGGCCGAAAATGTTTCCACATCCGTATCAAAATCTCAATTTCTCATATTGCCGATTGGCGATGACCCCAAAATTGACAACGCGGTTGAAGAGTTGGTTCAAAAATATCAAGGAGATTATATGACCAACATTGAGATAAGCTACCACACCATCCGCTTACTCCCTCTGTATAGCAAGAACACATGGGTTATCAAAGGAGACGTTATGAGGGTTTTAAAATAAGTAAAATTATCCCAAATTCCGAAAAAAACTTGCTTTTAAAAAACAAACGTCATATCTTAAGCTATTATAACAGAATTAACACCTTAAATTTTAAGGATAGGTACTCTATGGAAAATAAAGATATTATTTCAGCCAAACATACAATAGACAAAGAAATTGAAGCCCTGCGCATTATGGAAGATTCGCTTAACGGCAACTTAACTGAAGCGCTTGATTTAATGCAAAAGATAGAAGGCCGTGTGATAGTAACCGGCATGGGCAAATCCGGCCACGTCGGCTCCAAGATAGCGGCGACTTTGGCCTCCACCGGCACACCGTCATTTTTCGTACACCCCGGAGAAGCCTCTCACGGAGATTTAGGGATGATAACACAAAAAGATTGTGTTTTAGCTATCTCCAATTCCGGCGAAACCAAAGAACTTTCGGACATAATAGTTTATTGCAAACGTTATGGGATTCCTCTAATTGCTATGACCAAAAATCCCGAAAGTGCCTTAGGCAAAGCCGGCAATGTCTTATTGCAGCTCCCCGACGACGGTGAAGCTTGCCCGCTGGGTTTGGCGCCAACTTCCTCAACAACCGCAACGATTGTCCTTGGAGACATTTTGGCCATAGCATTGTTAGAGCGCAAGGGATTCACCAAAACCGACTTCAAACAACGCCACCCCGGAGGAAAACTGGGAGCATTTTTGCAAAGAGTATCCGACCTTATGCATAAAGGCGAGGAAATGCCTTTGGTACAAGAAAACGCCTCCATGGAAGAAACCATTTTAACCATGACGGCAAAAATGCTGGGCTGCGTCGGCGTGCTGGATAACAACGGCAACCTAATCGGCATGATAACGGACGGCGACTTGCGCCGCTCAATGTCAAATAACATCATGTCGCAAAAAGCCGTTGACATAATGACCCAAAATCCCAAGACCATCACGGAAGACACGATGGTTGCTGAAGCTTTGCGCATAATGAACAACACCGGCAAAGGCATAACCCAGCTTTTTGTAGTAAATAACGGCAAACCAATCGGCATCATCCATATGCATGATTGCTTAAAAGCAGGAGCAGCCTGATAATAGTGGAAAACCAAACTGACATAGATGCATACTTTGCCACAACCGGTTTGAATAAAAATAAAAACAAATCGGTAGACAAACGTACACGCCTGATAAAGATTATTGAGATTGCCTTTCCGAGCATAGCTGCGATTTTGCTTGGATTACTGATTATCACCCCAAGTTTCAAGGAAACGGCCGACAGCATAAAATTTGATATTACACGCCCCCAAAAAGGCGAACTTGAAAAGCTCCACATTGAGAATTCCGAGCTGTTCATTACCGACAAAAACAATCAAGTCAACAACTTCACGGCTGATAATCTGGATGAAACCTCCCCCGGCTCAAAACTCATCAAATTAACCAATCCCAAAGGCGAAATGCCCGACACGGACAACCAAATGTACCATCTGGAATCTCCGGTAGGCTACTATGACCAAAATAAAAACACCCTTCGCTTGGAACAAACGGTAAAACTGCGCCACACGGACGGTTTAAACGCCACCACGGAAGCCCTTGTTTACGACTTTAAGAAAAACTACGGGCAAAGCGACACCAAGACTTTTGCAGAAAGCGACTTGGGAACGCTTAATTCACAAGGTTTCCGCTTTGACAAGAATAAAAATTTGATGATATTTACCGGCAAAACCCATATTGTCATCAAAGAAGAACAATTGAGGGCACAACAATGAGAACAAAATTTTTAATATTTTTTGGACTTGGACTGTTGCTGAACCTCCCCTCATACGCGGGCGACTTGACAATAGACGCCGACAAACAGGTAGAAGTTCATCAAAACGAACAAAAGCTGGTTGCTCTGGGCAATGCCACGGCCAAACAAGACGGCAACAGCGTCCGAGCAGACAGCTTAACGGCATACTACCAAAAGAATGCAAAGGGCAAAAACGAGTTTATCTCTTTTCACGGCAAGGGCAATGTTTATGTTAACAGTGCCAACACCAAAGCCTACGGCCAAACATTGGATTATGACCTCAAAAAAGCCGAAATAGTTTTGCAAGGAAAGCCGGCCAAGATAGTCAATATAAACGGAGACACCATCACCGCCGACGGCAAGATAACCTACTATCCACAAAAGAACATGGCCGTTGCGGTAGATAACGTCATTGCCACCGGCAAAAAAGAAAACAACAAAGTCCGCGGCGACAAAATGATAAGTTATTTTAGCAAAAATGCCCAAGGCGAAAACGAGATGCAAAAAGTAGACATCACCGGCAATGTAAAAGTTTTCGGGCAAGACACGGTAGCCACAGCCAAAACCGGCACCTATCTTCCCCAAGAAGGGCTGGTCAAACTTGAAAAAGATGTTATAATCAACCAAAACGGCAACATCATCACCGGAGCCTATGCCGAAACCGACTTAAACACCGGTATAAGCAAAATGAAATCAGGAGAAAAAGGCAAGCGTGTCTCCGGCGTATTCAAAAGCGAAAAAAAAGAAAAAAAAGTAAAAACAAAGGACACTGACAATGGAAAATAATGCGTCCACTTCAAAGTTAGAAGTATTTAACATCGGCAAGAAATACAAAAATCGACCGGTTTTACGCAACGTATCCCTAAACGTCAAACGAGGAGAAGCCGTAGGTTTATTGGGGCCGAACGGAGCAGGCAAGACAACTTGTTTTTATTGCGTAACGGGCTTAATCACTCCAGACTATGGAGATGTCCATATCGACGGCAAAGACATCACGACCATGCCGATGTACCGCCGCGCACGGATGGGAATTGGTTATTTGCCGCAAGAAGCCTCTATTTTCAGGTCATTAACGGTAGAAGAAAACATAAAATCAATTTTAGAAATTGTGGTAGACAATATAAGCGAACGCGAAAACATGCTTGAACAATTATTATCTGAATTTTCGATTGCCCATCTGCGAAAATCACCGGCAATAGCCCTTTCGGGCGGCGAACGTCGTCGTCTGGAAATAGCGAGAGCCTTAGCCAGCCAGCCGAATTTCATATTACTAGACGAACCATTGGCAGGTATTGACCCGATAGCCGTGGGCGAAATCAGAACTTTGGTATCTCAGCTCAAAAATCGCGGTATCGGCGTTTTAATCACCGACCACAACGTAAGAGAAACATTAGACATCATCGACAGAGCTTACATACTGCACGGCGGTTCGGTTTTAATGGAAGGCAATCCGGAAGAAATCGTCGCCAGCAAAGAAGTTCGAAAAGTATACCTCGGCGACAATTTCACCATGTAACAAAAAAATAATAGGCAGTAGAAATGGCCATAACGCCAAAGCTTGAAATAAAACAATCGCAGTCGCTGTTAATGACACCACAGCTGCGTCAGGCCATTTCAATTTTGCAATTAAACAATCTGGAACTTTCCGAATTAATAGAAAACGAAATCAACGCCAACCCTTTGCTGGAAAAAGAAAGCGACAAACTACAAGAAATATCGCAGGAAACATCGGAACAAACAATAGACAACATAAATGATTCCGCAACAAACGAAGAAGAATTCAGCACAGATATAGACATAGATAATACATTTGATGACTATGCCTCCGACCGTGAAGGATACGATATTCCGCCGGATTACGACTGGCAGGACTACGCCAAGAAAAAAAACACGCAAAACGCGGAAGAGGCGGACTTTGATTATTTTGAGCAACGCTTAAGCCAAGAAAAATCAATATATGATATAATCAAAGAACAAATCAGCCTCAATTTCATCACCAACAAAGAACGCATGTTAGCAACGGTATTAACGGAATTTTTAGATGAAAGCGGATACTTTCGCGGCGACTTGGAAACAATTGCTCAAAAACTGCATACAACACCGCAAATTCTCACCCCCGTTTTAGATAAGCTTAAAACCTTTGAACCATCGGGAATTTTTGCCCAAAGCCTGCAAGAATGCATCAAAATCCAGCTAAGGGACAAAAACCGACTGGACCCGATGATGGAAGGATTATTAGACAATCTGGAATTGCTTGGAAACAAAGATTTCAAGATTTTAAAAAAGAAATTAAACATCACGGATGAAGACTTGCAGTCCATGATAACGGATATCAAATCCACCGATCCCAAACCGGCCGCAAAATATAATCAAAAAAAAGCGGACTACATCATTCCCGACGTATTTATCACAAAGACCAAACACGGCGAATACAAAGTCGAACTAAATCAGTCATCACTACCGCGCCTGCTTATCAATAAAGACTACTATCATCAAATTAAAACCGCCGACTCAAATAAAAACACCGGAAAATACCTCAAATCGCAATTAAACAATGCCGATTTTTTGGTACGAGCCCTCCGTCAAAGAGCAGAAACGATACAGAGAGTAACCCAAGAATTGCTAAAAGCTCAATACGACTTTTTCGAAAAAGGAATAGAACACTTAAAACCCCTATCGCTCAAAGACATAGCCGATGCGGCGGAAATACACGAAAGCACGGTCAGCCGAGTAACCACCAACAAATATGTGCATACCCCGTTAGGAATTTTTGAACTAAAATACTTTTTCTCGGGCGCAACGGTTTCATACAGCGGAGGCGAAGCCGCCTCATCAACGGCCATCAAACATAAAATCAAAAATATGATAGAAGCAGAAAGTGCCGACAACATTTTATCGGATGACAAACTTTCCGAATTATTGGCACGAGCCGGTTTTCAGGTAGCGCGCCGCACGGTAGCCAAATACAGAGAAAGCCTCAACATCCCGACATCATCGGTACGCAAGCGGGAAAAGAGACAGCTCAAACACGACTGATTCGCCCTAAAAAGCAAGAAGTTTTTCTTGACTTTTGCAAAAAATAAAGCTTGATATAAACAAATAAAAGTGTTAGATTTGATAGTTGAAAAAGTCTGGTTTTATTTTAATTTTGTAAGGAATGAATTATGCAAATAACATTTTCAGGAAAACAAGTAGACATCAGCGAAAAACTGCGCAGACATGTTGAAGAAGGAGTATTAAATTCGGTAAACAAATATTTTCCCGCACCGATTTCTTGTTCCATCGCTTTTTCGAAAGAAGGAGATGAGTTCAAAGCGGAAGTTACGGTTCATCCTGCAAAAAACATAGTATTGAAAGGCACGAGTGAGAGTTGCGCCGACCCCTATTCGGCATTTGATTCGGCCAATCAACATATTTCGACCCGCCTGCGTCGCCACAAAAACAAATTAAGCGACCATAAAGGCAAATCAGGGCTTGACGAAGCCGAGATTGCTCAACAGGCAATTTTCCCGCTGGTAGAGAATGAAGGCGAATTTGACATTAACGAAAATGCCCCGTTGACCATAGCCGAAACCGAAGCCAACATTCCGGTCTGCAACGTGAGTGAAGCCGTAATGCGCATGGATTTGGCAGATGAATGCGCCATTATGTTTAAGAATTCTGCAAACGGGCATATCAGCATGGTCTATCGCCGCAAAGATGGCAACATCGGCTGGGTAGAACCCAAAGCCTAATTAAACAAATTAAGGAACTTTAATGAAAATTTCAGATATAATGAACGAAAGCTGCGTTTTTCTGGACATCAAATCAGGCAGTAAACGTGGTCTACTTCAAGAATTGTCAGACAAAGCCTCAAAAATAACCGGCATAGACAGCCGTACGATTTTTGACGCTCTCTTAGAACGCGAAAGCTTAGGCACAACCGGATTTGGCGGCAACACGGCTCTTCCGCACGCCCGTCTTGAGAACTTAGACAAACCCTGCGGAATTTTTGCCCGCTTAAACACGCCGATTAACTATGAAGCCATAGATAATCGCCCGATTGATTTAGCTTTTTTACTACTTTCGCCCGATTCGAGCGGAGCCGACCATCTGACGGCACTCGCCCAAATCTCGCGTATTCTTAAAGATGGCAACTTGTGCGATAAACTTCGCCAAGCCCAAAGCAAGGAAGAAATCTACGCCTTGTTGAGCAACTGACAAGATATAAAAAAAAATCAAATCCCTCTGAACAAAAATTTAGAGGGATTTTTTTATGTGGATTTTAATCTTTGCTTTAGATATTTCTGCTACGCTGAAACGCATAATAAAAATTCTATTTTTTTAAGGAACAAAATATGCTTACTTCATTGTTTGGTTCCGCCGAAACGGCTGAGACAATATACATTCGCGGCCTCATGGCCTTTTTCACCGCCTTAATCATTGGCCTAGCGAGTGGTTCGAAATTCATCACACTAATGAAACAACATCAGGGCAAAGGCCAACCGATAAGAGAAGACGGCCCCAAATCGCATCTTGAAACAAAAAAAGGCACCCCGACCATGGGTGGAATTCTCATAATAGCCTCATCACTAATCGCAACATTGCTATGGGCAAATTTAAGCAATCCGTTCATCTGGAGTCTGCTGATAATATACCTGATATATGCCGGAATTGGCTTTGCGGATGATTATGTAAAAGTCAGTAAAAACAGTTCAAACGCCATCACCGGCCCTCACAGATTAATGATGGAGTTTGCCGCCAGCCTGGTAAGCATAGCCATCATAAGCTACTTTACGGCAGAAGAACAGAGATTTGCCTTAACGATTCCCTATTTCAAAGATTGGATAATAAATTTAAGCTGGTTTTATGTACCGTTTGCAATGTTTGTTATTGTCGGCACGGCCAATTCAGTCAACTTAAGCGACGGCTTGGATGGTTTGGCCGGAGGTTTGTGCACGATAGCTTTTGCGGCATTTGGCATAATTGTTTATATTGCAGGCACCGCCGTCTCTTCAGAATTCAATATCGCCCCCCTCACTGACATAGGAGAAATCACAGTATTAATTTCCGCAGTCATCGGCGGTTGCATAGCCTTTCTGTGGTTCAATGCCGCACCTGCCAAAATTTTCATGGGCGACACCGGTTCATTGGCACTCGGAGGCTTGTTGGGCACCATTGCCGTCGCCGCAAAACAAGAAATACTCTTGGCAATAATCGGAGCAATATTTGTAATAGAAGCCTTATCGGACATCATACAAGTTTTTTGGTACAAAAGAACCAAACGTCGCGTTTTTTTAATGGCACCGATTCACCACCACTTTGAACAACTAGGCTGGAAAGAGACCACGGTTGTAACCAGATTCTGGATTATAGGTTTAATCTGTGCAATTCTCGGATTGCTAAGCTTAACCCTCTAGGGAGTTCTACCGTTGATAAGCATCAGAAGAAACAGCCGCAACATTATCAGCAAATGGCTCTGGACGGTAGATAAACCGCTGTTAGCCATGGTAACCGTATTAATAATTTTTGGCGTATTTTTAAACTTTTCAGCCAGCCCCTCTGTTGCCAATCGCATAGGTGCGGACACATTTCACTTTGTCAAACGCCAGCTGTTTTTCCTACCCATCGCCTATGGAGTAATGTTATTTTTATCGATGCAAAACCTAAAGACGATTCGTCGAATATCGATTATCGGCTATGTTGTAGTTATCTGCTTAATGTTAATGACGCTTTTCTGGGGAGAATCAACCAAAGGAGCCTCTCGTTGGATAAGAATATTAGGCTTTTCTTTGCAACCTTCGGAATTTGTAAAACCGGTATTTGCGGTTGTCGCTGCATGGCTTTTTGAAGGGCAAAAAAAGCATCAAGACTTCCCCGGAGACATCTTATCATTCGGACTTTATTGCTTAACCATAGGCCTGCTTGCACTTCAGCCGGACGTCGGAATGTCGATTGTTGTAACGGCGATTTGGGGTTTTCAGCTATTTTTAAGCGGCCTGTCCATGACCTTAGTCGGCATATTTGCCTTAGGGGGTATTGGACTGTTAGTTTTGGCCTATTTCAGTTTCAGCCACGTACACACACGCGTTGACCAATTTTTAGCTTCCGGTGGAGAACTGAGCTATCAAGTAAGAAAATCATTGGAAGCATTTGCCAACGGAAGGATTTTCGGGCGTGGCCCCGGAGAAGGCATTGTCAAAAACAACATCCCCGACGCCCATACGGACTTTATCTTTGCCGTAGCCGGCGAAGAATTCGGACTGTTTTTATGTATTATAATAGTCGGACTTTATGCGGCCATAGTCATACGCGCGATGATGATATCCATGAGAGACAGCTCCATGTTTATTATCTTGTCAGCGGCAGGTCTATCAGCCTCATTTGGTCTGCAAGCAATAATCAACATGGCCTCAACACTACACCTCATGCCCACCAAGGGCATGACCTTGCCGTTTATATCCTACGGAGGCTCGTCATTATTGGCAACAGCCTTAGGAATGGGAATGCTTTTAGCCATAACCAGAAAAAATGTTAACGCGGAGGATAAAGATGAACTCGAATAATAACAATGACAATAAGAACACCACCACGGAAAAACCATTGATTATATTAACCGCTGGTGGCACGGGCGGACACGTTTATCCGGCCGAAGCCCTAGCCCAAGAACTCAAAGCAAGAGGATACCGCTTAGCACTGGTAACCGACAAGAGAGGCAAAAACAACTACCACGGAGCCTTGGGAGAAATGCCGAACTTTTCGGTACTATCAGGAGCCCTAGTCGGCAAAGATATCTTATTTAAGCTGCAAAGTGCCTGCAAATTAGCGTTAGGAATTTTGCAATCAATGTATATTATATGGAAAGAGAAACCGGCTTGCGTCATAGGTTTCGGAGGATACGCATCGTTCCCGTGCGCCTTTGCCGCCGCCTTGATGGGCAAAGAGCTTATCATCCATGAACAAAATTCGGTAATGAGCCGTACCAATCGGTTTTTAAGCAAATATGCAAGTATGATAGCCGAGAGTTTTTCTCAAACCAAATACGCCCCGAGTAATATCAAAACGGTGTTAACCGGCATGCCTGTGAGAGAGAACATTCTCAAACTTCACGAAAATGACTACCGCCGCTTACCGCAAGACAAATTCCAACTGTTGATTTTAGGGGGGTCACAGGGAGCCAAAATTTTTTCCTCGGTTTTGCCCAATGCGATAGCCCATTTAGATAAAGAAAAACAACAAAAATTAAAAATCTATCAGCAGTGCCGTGCAGATGATATCGAAGATTTGAATGCCGCATACAAAGGATGTGAACTAGACATCACCATATCGCCGTTTTTTGCCGATATGGCACAAATCTACGCCGGCACTCACTTGATAATATCGCGAGCCGGAGCATCATCCGTCAGTGAAATTGAAGCCGCAGGCATACCCGCAATTTTAGTACCGTTGCCCACAGCCGCCGACGATCATCAAACCGGCAATGCCATTGATTTGGCAAAAGAGAATGGCTGTATTCTGGTAAAACAAGAACATTTCACGGCCATGGACATGAGCAAACTCATATCAGAATTAATGGATGATGGAGAAAGACGCACCGCCTTATCGGAAAACGCCAAAAAAGCCGCCAAGACAGATGCGGCCATACGCTTTGCCGATGCGATAGAAGAGCTCATCAAACAACCCAAAGAACAAGCAGGTTCCAATGTTTAATTTTTTCAAAGAGCAAGATTCAATAATTAATTTATTGCCTCGAGTACACGGCCGATATATAGAGAACGAACCGCTGAAAAGACATACATGGTTTGGTGTCGGCGGGCCGGCGGAAGTAATGTACATACCATCAGATGAAAAAGACTTGTGCCTGTTCATGGAACTAAAACCCGAAAACATCCCCCTATTTGTCATCGGCGGAGGTTCAAATTTGCTGGTAAGAGACGGGGGCATAAGAGGCGTAACCATCAAGCTGGATTCGCCGGCATTCAAGAGCTGGAAAATAAACCAAGACACCATAACCTGCGGGGCAGGTATGCATAACGTAGACCTAGGCAAAATTCTCATCAAAAACTCGCTGAGCGGACTAGAGTTTTTAAGCACGATACCCGGTTGCATCGGCGGATCGGTAAGAACCAACGCCGGTTGTTACGGAAAAGAAATTAAAGACGTAATGATATCGGCCACGGTAGTTAACGGCGCGGGAGAATTAAAGGAAGTACCGGCAGAAGATTTTCAACTTTCATACCGAAACAGCCTGTTTCCGGAAGATTGGATAATCACGGCCATCACCTTCAAAACCCAAAAAGACAATCCGGAAAACATCTTAGCCAAGCTAAATGAAATAAAGAACAAACGGCTGAAATCACAACCGCACAATGTTAAGACAGCCGGTTCGACCTTCAAAAATCCGGAAGGACTAAGAGCATGGGAATTAATCAAAAAGTCTGGCTGTGATAACTTAAGCATAGGCGGAGCAAAAGTCTCAGAAAAGCATTGCAATTTTCTGGTAAACGGCAACAACGCAACCGCCCGAGATATTGAAGACTTGGGAGACGAAATCATAAAGCGCGTCCGTTCAAACACCGGCATCACGCTGGAATGGGAAGTCAAAAAAGTAGGAATAAACAAAGAATAATGTCTGAGCAAGAGCAAACACTATTAAGCCTTCTGGAAGCTCCCGAGAAAAAAGCCCCTGCGGCCAAAAAAAAGGCACAACCGCAGTCTCAGGAATCTCCTGCATTGCCTAAAGACGAAAAAACGCCTCCCCAAACGGAAGAAAAAACGGCAAAAACGGAAGAAATATCAATTCCGACATCCGTAAGTCTGCCGCAAGTTTGGCCCTATCGCTTATTAGGCAATGCCGCAATTTTAGGAATAATATTCTTTTTGGCCTCACTCACCATCACATTTAAGAATGACCTCATCAACAAACGTCTGGTCGACTTGCAAAACGCCTTTTACGACTTGACGACGAATATGGGTTTTACGATAGAAGACATTATAATTCGCGGCCACAACCATACCACGAAGCAAGAGATTGCCGACACCTTACAGCTAACTCGCAGAGACAACATCTTAAGACAAGACCTCGAGGAGATTCGTTATAAGATTAGCCAGTTGCCTTGGGTCAAAGACGTAGCCGTACGCCGTACTTATTTTCCGAACACAATTCAAATTAATATAGAAGAACATCGCGTAAAATGTCTCTGGCAGTTTAATGAAAAATTTCATCCGATAGACGAGAACGGTGAAGTAATAGAAGCGGCATACACACCCAACAAACCCTTATTATTAATCGTCGGCGCGGGCGCACCGGAAAACATCAACGCCCTGCTGGAAATAATCGAAAGCGATTCCAAGATTTTCAAACGAGTAAAAGCCGCCAACTACATATCAGAACGACGCTGGGACATCATATTAGATGACATCAACCACGGCATCACCATCCAACTTCCGGAAAAGAACGTCAAAGCCGCATGGGAAAAATTAGAAAAATTAAACGAGAGCAAAAACATTCTTAAACGTAAATTAACCAAAATAGATTTAAGATTATCGGGAAAGATAACCGTTAAACTGGAAAAAACCGAACGCCCCAAACGCTTAAAGAGCAAAGAAAGGAAGATTTAACCGTGCCACATACATTTAATCGACTAACCACTTTTGCCGCACTGGATATCGGCTCCTCCAAAGTGTGCTGCATTATAGCCAAAATCAGTCGAGACAAGCGCATCAAAATTGTCGGTTATGGATACAATGCCTCCAAAGGAATAAAGAACGGGGTAATCACGGACTTAAATCAAGCCACCCTAGCGGTCTGCAACGCGGTAGAAACGGCGGAACAAATGGCCAACGAGCGGATAGACCGAGTAATAGTTAACGTATCGGGAGACAAGATAAAAAGCGTAATTAAAACAGCGGCAATTTCCATAAACAAAAATCGCCCGATAAGTGAAAATGATATAAACAAAGTAATCGAAAAAGGCATTCACAAAATCAATGTTGAAGGCAACGAGCTCATACATTGCCTGCCGATGAGCTATCGCTGCGACAACGGAGAAGAAATCAAGGACCCGCGCAATATTTATGGTTCGGAACTTTCGGTAGACATTTTGTTAGGGCTCATCCCCGACATTGTTTTCCGCAACGAACACACCATCATAGCCAACGCGCACTTAGAGATAGCGGAAAAGGCATTCTCGGCCTACGCATCAGGTTTAGCCTGCTTGGTAGAAGATGAAATGGAAATCGGAGCCACGGTTGTAGACATTGGCGGCGGCACAACGAGCATCTGCTCCTTCAAACACGGACATCCGACTTACTTTGCATCTCTTCCGGTCGGTGGCAACAACATCACCAACGACATAGCATGGGGGCTCACCACCTCAACGGCGCACGCAGAAAGATTAAAAACCCTGCACGGCTGCGCGTTTATGACCACAAAAGACAAAGAAGAGTTAATTAACGTCTATCCTGTAGGTGAAGAAGATGACAGCTTAATCAAACAAGTTCCGAAAGCGGAGTTAATAAGTATCATCACGCCGCGTATAGAAGAAACCTTTGAGCTTGTCAATCACAAACTAGATGAACAGGGATTAAGAGGAATATCAAGCCACCGCATTGTTTTAACCGGCGGCACGAGTAGTTTATCAGGCATACAAAATGTTGCCTCCATGGTTTTAGACAAGCAGGTACGCTTAGGCAAACCGCGCAATATAATATCCCTACCGGATAGTTTATATGATCCGGCCTTTTCGACGGCGGTAGGCCTATTGCTTTTTGCGATAAACTACACGGAAAAGAAACCGACCAAAGTCGTAAACAAACCCTCATCGGGCGGCACGAATTTCAGCAAGATTTTCGGCTGGATGAAACAGAATTTTTAAAGAAGAAAAAAGCCTTGAGCAAAAAACTCAAGGCTTAAATTGTTAAATTTCTTCTTCAAGAAAAACCACCGGTCGCACAAAAGCAAGTTCAGTTCTGTCATAATAGTCGGATGCATTTTTGTGAAGCGCGATAATCCATGCCAATGAATTTTCTTGCTCACAATTATCAACCGCCCAATAACCGTCGTTTTCAACCGCTTTGAGGGGTTCTCCGCCAAATTTCACCAGCATGGCATTCAAGGTCTCAAACATAGCCGGAACAACTTTTTCCATACCCTCCTTGGGCAAACAACATTCTTTGTTGCCGATTTTTTGAGTCTTGCAATAATCCCAAGCCTCACAGAAATTCATTTGAGAAGGCGCATCATGCAAAGCAAACACCACGTTTCCGAATTGAATTCCTACAACTTGCCCCATATAAATATAGGGTTTAAGAGGATTCTCAACATTCCAATCCCAATTGAGCAACGGCTCGGCAAGACCTTTCAGCAATTTTCGATAAACCATAGCTGCAGCAACCGAAACACCGATTCCGACAGCAACACCGGATAAAAATTTTTTCATAAGCAAAATAATTTAGAACAATAACAATTAAACATTTTCCAACATAAGCACCGGCCGCACGTTAGCCATAAACTTCTCATCATAAAAAATAATCGTACCGTTTTGCAACCGCATAAGACAGCGAGTATGATTCCAAAGATAATCTTTTTCATATCCAACGGGCATATCGACCCAATAAAAATATCCAAGCACAGTTTTTCCACCGCTTGCAAGCAATGCCTGATTAAGCAAATCAAAAAAGACCAAATACCTGTTCAAATGACTATCCCAAAGATTAATCTTACGGGTCAAGTCAAAAGACTTGAGCAAAGAACATTGTTTTCCGTCAATAAGACAAGAACGGCAGTAATCTACGGCTTGATTATAATTAAGCAATTTCGGAGCATCATGAAGGGCAAACACGACATTGCCGAATTGAACACCTTCAATCTTTTTGCTTGCCCCGACAAAGGGCTTAAAAAGTTCGGGCAAAACAATACGAGGTTTTTCATTGTTTTGAACTTCGAGAGATAATGTAAAATTTTCCATAATAAAAAATATTTAAGAATAATAGATTAGACAAAAAAGGTATAATATAAAAAAAATCAAAAGTCAAACACAAAAAAATCGCAATATAAATTTTAACGCTAACCAATATTTAATGAATTTTTGCCATACTGATTCCAACTTAGAAAAACATATTTTTGGAGAAGAAAAGATAATGTCCATAAAGTTAGCTGTACCTGAAACCAACATCACCCATCTGAAACCCCGAATTTCAGTTATAGGTGTCGGCGGCGGCGGCGGCAATGCCGTAAACAACATGATAGCGCAAAATCTGGAAGGTGTAGACTTTATCGTTGCCAACACCGATTCTCAGGCACTAACCAATTCATCGGCAAGCCGCAAGATTCAACTTGGTCTGCAAACGACACAAGGACTTGGAGCCGGAGCCCGTCCCGAGATTGGTCGTCAGGCAGCCGAAGAAGCAAAAGAAGAAATCGAAAAAGAGCTTGAAGGATCAAATATGGTCTTCATCACGGCGGGCATGGGCGGCGGCACCGGTTCGGGAGCCGCGCCGGTCGTAGCCAAACTGGCCAAACAAAAAGGGATTTTAACCATCGGTGTCGTGACCAAACCATTTCAGTTTGAAGGCCGTAAGAGAATGGAAACAGCCGAGGCCGCAGTTGAAGAATTTACCAAATCGGTTGACAGCATTATCATTATTCCGAACCAAAATCTTTTCCGTATCGCCGACAAAAAAACAACTTTGGCCGATGCCTTTATCATGGCGGACAATGTTTTGTACTCGGGCGTACGCTCCATCACGGATTTAATCACCATCCCCGGATTGATTAACTTGGACTTTGCCGACATCACCTCAATAATGCAGGACAAGGGCAAAGCCATAATGGGCACGGGCGAAGCCGAAGGCGAAGACCGCGCCATCAAAGCGGCGGAACAAGCCTTATCTAATCCTCTGTTAGATGATTGCAACATCCACGGAGCAAAAGGCGTTTTAATCAACATCACCGGCGGTTCGGACATCACGTTGTTTGAAATTGACGAGGCCGCCAGCCGCATAAAAGAAGAAGTCGACGAAAGTGCCGAAATCATCTTTGGTTCAAGCTATGATGAATCCCTCACCGGCAAGATTCGCGTTTCAATCGTGGCCACGGGTGTTGATGAAAAAGCCCAAGCTCTTCCCAAACAACCGCAAGCGGCCAAAATAGCCAGCTACATTGAACAGAGCTACCAAATCGGAACCATAGAAAAACCGATTGTACCGACAGCAGAAATAGATTCCAATCTCGAAAAATTTTCAGCCACCAAACCAGTGGTAGAAGTTGAAGAACAAGAAGAAATCAAAGTCGAGATTCCTGCACCGTTAAACATTGTTGAAACAGAGGAAGAACCGGCCGCTCCAATATTCACATCAACCCCCGCACCGGCACCACAAGCACAACCTGAATCACAAGTTCAAACAGCAGCTGCCCCGACGGCACCGCAAACAATCATCACAGATCCGGAGTTTTCCTCTGTCGAGACTTCTGCTGTAATCAACGAGATGCCGAAGGCCTCCTCTTTGTTCAAGGCTATTATAAACAACAAGCCGGAAGATGCCAGCGCAAGTGCGCAGTTAGAGAGTGCGCTTTCTTCTAATGAAAACACCTTTACCTCAAGGAGCTCTCTGCGTGCGGTAGAACCCGAACCGGAATTATTTCCGAAACAAAATCCGTCTGTATTTGCCGCCAAACCAGCCGCTGAAGAACCGGAAAAATTAATCGTTGAAGATGAAGACGAAGAATACACCCCGACCTTAATCGAGCGTGTAACCGGTTTTTCCATAGCCAAGCGCAACCGCAAAAAGAAAGAAGCCATGGAACGCTATGAGCAAATGGCACCGAGCTTTGATTCGGCGGAAAATGATGACAGCAAACTCAACTTGGAGATACCGTCTTTCTTAAGACGCCGCTAAGGATTATGTCTGGATTATAAAAAAGGAAAAGCCCCGAGTAAAAGTAAAGAACTCGAGGCTTTTCTGTTTTACCGATGCTAGATGCTTAAGCGGTCAGAGGACCATCAAATGCATCCAACATATCAGGAATTGAGGTTATCACCTCATCTTCCAGAATAATAGATTTTTTTTTCATTTTTTTTATTTTTTTTTATAATTATATGCTTTACAATTATAGTTATACCACAAATTCGCCCCGCACGCAACCCCTCAAATTGTGAACTTTTTGTTACAAACCACCTAAGCCCCCCATAAAACGCCCTAAAACAAGCCACCAATCCCCTTTTTGAACAAAAAAAATACCTTCGGCACAAACCGAAGGTACTTTTTAATCACATAAAAATTTCTTTAATGATGCGTAGGATAAAAAGCCTGTTGAGGTACTTTTTCTGTTTCACGATTGGTTGTTCCTGTCTCCAAATGCCAATAAACCAACTCAGGCAAGAAACCGGCCACCGGATTTGGCTTATACAAATAAGGATAATTTACCTTTGGATAGCGACCATTTTTGATGTTTTCCATCACAAAATACAACACTTCCGGCAAATAATTTTCGACTCCAAAAATCTTTTCATTAAATTTTTGATAAGATTCAGGAATATCCTTAAATGTCATACAAGAGAACCGCACACAAGCTTCACTGTCAGCCAAATTGCCATAAACAACATCAGAGATTTTCTCATCAATTTCCACATTTTTAAAAATTCTGTGCCAATTATAATTCGGATTATCATTTGGCTCACTCAACAAGCGCAAAATCTGATTTGTAGAGTAGAAACGACAATCCGCGACCTCATCACAAAGGATAAAGCTGTTCATCTGCTCTTGCTGGCGGATAAAGAAATCAAACATCTCAATCAAAGAAGGAATAAGTTCTTCACCGAGAGTTATACCCAAACTCTGCAAACTCAGGCGGCGCAAATCGAATACCAACACCGGCCCTCTGTAATCAGACTTATCCAAAATCACACCGAACTCCTTTCCATATCTGGAAAAAAGCTCTTCACAGTTTTTTCTCTGCATAATATTTTTTTATTTAAAGTTAATAATAGGGATAAAAATAACACTCTAACAATAGGAATATACCAAAGAAAAAAATAATCAAGCAAATTATGCAACAAAGACAAAAATTTCCCTCCAAATATAGAATAAAAAAAGTAACCCACCGGCTTAGCCGGTGGTTCTTCATAAGCGGGTGTAACCCTAATGGTGCCAGCGAACGCCTAAAGGGCGCATGACGGTCTGACGGGGCGAATGTTACTTGCTACCCGTAAACGGGTCAAAATCCATAGTTAATTGACTTTGCTCTGCGTCTTCTTTAAGTTGATTTCGTATATACTCAGTAATTTTTTGAGTATTCTTCCCTGTGGTATCAACATAGTACCCTCGACACCAAAATTCCCTGTTGCGATATCGAAATTTTGCATTTCCCCACCGTTCATATATCGAGAGACTGCTTTTACCTTTGAGATAGCCCATTATTGAGCTTACCGAAAACTTAGGTGGAATCTCCAGTAACATATGAACGTGATCTGTACATACTTCCGCTTCTATTATTGTTACTCCTTTCCACCGACATAATTCTCTAAGAATTTGTCCTATTTCTAGACGACGTCCTCCGTAAAACGCCTTTCTTCTATACTTCGGTGCAAATACTACATGGTATTTACAATTCCATGTTGTGTGTGCTATTGTATGTGTGTTCATAAAAAAACTCCTTTGCTTTTTATTAGACAGTTGCCAGACCGTCACTTTATTTTAGCAAAGGAGTTTTTTATCTGTAAAGCTGTAAGCTCTTTGGAACTACCGGCCTAGCCAGTAGTTTTCTTGTTACAAAAAAGGAAGGCAGATTTCTCCACCTTCCTCAAAGTTGCAACCTAAAGCCTAAACTACTCAGCAGAAGTCTCTTGTGGAGCTTCTAATTTAGCCTGAGCTTGTTCTTCCTTAAGTTTAGCTTTTTCTTGTTCTTCTTCAGCTTTCAAAGTCTGAATTTCTTTGTCATTCTGAGCAGCCACGCGTCTCAAGGAGCGCAAAACCGTACCGGTACCGGCCGGAATCAAACGTCCCACTATGACATTTTCTTTCAAACCTTGCAAATCATCAACCTTTCCTTCAACCGCAGCTTCCGTCAAGACACGAGTTGTCTCTTGGAATGACGCGGCAGAGATAAATGACTTGGTCTGCAGAGATGCCTTTGTAATACCCAAGAGTACCGGATCAGCAGTAGCCTCAACGCCACCCTCGGCAGCAATTTTAGCATTTTCCTGTTCAAAGATATCTCTGTCAACCTGTTCACCGACAAGGAATGTTGTATCCCCGGGGTTAGTAACTTCAACCTTTTTAAGCATTTGAGAAACAATAACCTCAATATGCTTATCGTTAATCTTAACACCTTGCAAACGATAAACATCTTGAACTTCTTTAACCAAATACTCTGCCAACTTTTCAACGCCCAAGACACGCAAGATATCATGCGGAGCAGGTGTACCTTCAACCAGCATATCACCTTTCTTCACCACATCGCCTTCTTGAACAACAAGGTGGCGTCCTTTTGGAATGAGATACTCAATCGGCTGTCCTTTGGCAGGAACCACGGTAATACGTTGCTTAGCCTTATAGTCTTTGCCAAATTCGACCACACCGTCAACATCGGAGATGATGGCAGGATCTTTCGGACGCCGAGCTTCAAAGAGTTCGGCCACACGCGGCAAACCACCGGTAATATCCTTAGTCTTTGAACTTTCTCTCGGGATTCTGGCAATCACATCACCGACCTGAACTTCACTGCCGTTGTCAACAGTCAAAATTGCATCAACGGAAAGATAATAGCGTACTTCCTTGCCGTTATCATAGGCAACATAGTTTCCTTTACTATCTTTCAGCATAATACTCGGTTTAAGGTTAGAACTTGCGGAGTTAGAACGCCAATCAATAACAACCTTAGAGCTGATACCAGTTGTTTCATCAATAGATTCTTTAACCGACAAATTATTAACCAAGTCGACCAATTCAACCTTTCCGGCCTTTTCGGTAATAACCGGAACGGTAAACGGATCCCACTCGGCGACCTTCTGACCTTTTTTAACCTTAGCCCCTTCGGCAACCAAAATCTTGGTACCATACGGAATATGGTGACGAGATTTTTCACGGTCATTAGCATCTACAATAACGATTTCACAGTTACGAGAAAGCACAATACCATGTCCCTCGGAGTTGATAACGACATGGGCATTATCAAGTTTAAGCGTACCGGCAAACGGTACTTCAATAGAAGATTGCTCGGCAGACTTAGACGCTGCACCACCGATATGGAAAGTACGCATGGTCAGCTGTGTCCCTGGTTCACCGATTGATTGAGCGGCAATAACACCGACAGCCTCACCGATGGTAACCGGCGTACCGCGAGCCAAATCGCGACCATAACAAGCGGCACAAACACCATGCTCGGACTCACAAGTCAAAACCGAACGAATTTTAACTTGCTCGACGCCGGCGGCCTCAATTGCCTCAACATCATTTTCGTCAATGAGTTTGCCTTTTTTAACAATCACATCGCCGGTTTCAGGATGCAACACATCTTCTTGAGCTGTACGCCCCAAAATTCTGTCGCCGATAGAAACAATAACGTTTCCGCCGTCAACCACCGGACGCACGATAATACCTCTTTCGGTACCGCAGTTCATTTCGGTAACCACAACATCCTGAGCCACATCAACCAAACGACGGGTCAAGTAACCGGAGTTAGCTGTCTTCAAAGCGGTATCAGCCAAACCTTTACGAGCACCGTGGGTTGAGTTAAAGTACTCAAGCACCGTCAACCCTTCTTTAAAGTTTGAAATAATCGGTTGTTCGATAATTTCACCATTCGGCTTAGCCATCAAACCGCGCATACCGGCGACCTGACGCATTTGAGCGGCAGAACCGCGCGCACCGGAATGTGCCATCATGTAAACAGAGTTGATATAACCGTGGTCAACTTTAGAAATGTTTTTCATCATTTCATCAGCAACCTTATCGGTACAAGCAGCCCAAATATCGATAACTTTATTATATTTTTCACCCTTGGTAATCAAACCGTTTTGATACTGTTGTTCAAATTCTTTAACTTGAGCTTCAGTCTCGGCCACGAGTTGTTTTTTAGCCTCCGGAATAATCAAGTCATCTTTTCCGAACGAGATACCGGCTTTACAAGCATTAGTGAAACCGAGCGTCATGATTTTATCAACGAACAAGCAGGTTTCTTTTTGTCCGCAATGACGATACACGGTATCAATAATTTCACCGATTTCTTTCTTTTTAACCAAGCGGTTAACCAAAGAGAACGGAACTTTGGGATTTTTGGGCAAAGTCTGAGAAACGATGATACGCCCCGGAGTTGTCTCAACAATACCGGTTTTGATTTCACCATCATCGGTAACATATTCCATACGGCATTTAATTTTAGCGTGAATATCAACCGTTTTGGCAAACAAAGCCATTTCGACTTCATCAAAATCGGAGAAGACGGAACCTTCACCAACCATACCCTCGGCATCATAAGTCAGATAATAAATACCCAAGACCATATCTTGCGACGGCACGATAATCGGTTTTCCGGATGCCGGAGACAAGATATTATTGGTAGACATCATCAACACGCGGGCTTCGAGCTGGGCTTCAACCGACAACGGCACGTGAACGGCCATTTGGTCGCCATCGAAGTCAGCATTGAATGCCGCACAAACAAGCGGATGCAAGTGGATAGCTTTTCCTTCGACCAAAACAGGCTCAAAAGCTTGAATGCCAAGTCTGTGCAAAGTCGGCGCACGGTTAAGCATAACCGGATGTTCACGAATAACTTCTTCCAAGATATCCCAAACTTCCGGACGCTCTTTTTCCACCATACGTTTTGCGGCTTTGATAGTTGTTGCCATACCATAGAGTTCAAGTTTAGCATAAACGAAAGGCTTAAAGAGCTCGAGAGCCATTTTCTTCGGCAAGCCGCATTGATGAAGCTTGAGTTCCGGACCGACGGTAATAACCGAACGACCGGAATAGTCAACACGTTTTCCGAGCAAGTTTTGACGGAAACGACCTTGCTTTCCTTTAAGCATATCGGACAAAGACTTGAGCGGGCGTTTATTTGTACCGGTAATGGCGCGCGCACGACGACCATTATCAAACAAAGCGTCGACAGCCTCTTGCAGCATACGTTTTTCATTACGGATAATAATATCCGGTGCATGCAATTCCATCAAGCGTTTCAAACGGTTGTTACGGTTGATAACGCGGCGGTATAAGTCGTTCAAGTCAGAAGTAGCAAAACGACCGCCGTCCAACGGCACGAGAGGACGCAGCTCAGGCGGAATAACCGGCAAAACGGTCAAAATCATCCACTCAGGTTTAGTATTAGAGTTAATAAAGTTTTCAATTAACTTCAAACGTTTAACCAGCTTTTTGCGTTTAGCCTCAGAGGCATTATCCTTAAGCTCGGCTCTGATATCCTCTCTCTCGCGTTGCAAATCAATATTAGACAAGATTTCGCGAATAGCCTCGGCACCGATACCGGCTCTGAAAGAATCTTCGCCATACTCATCAATCGCTTCTTGATATTGTTCTTCCGTCAAAAGCTCATTAACGGAAAGAGGGGTCAACCCCGGTTCAATCACGATATAGCTTTCAAAATAGAGCACACGTTCCAAAGCCTTCATCGGAATATCGGTCAAAACCGAAATTCTGCTCGGCAATGATTTGAGGAACCAAATATGCGCAACCGGCGCAGCCAGTTCGATATGTCCCATTCTCTCGCGACGCACTTTAGAAAGCGTAACCTCGACACCGCACTTTTCGCAAACGATGCCACGGTATTTCATTCTCTTATATTTGCCGCACAAGCACTCATAATCCTTAACCGGACCAAAAATGCGTGCACAGAACAAACCATCTCTTTCCGGCTTAAACGTACGGTAGTTAATGGTTTCAGGTTTTTTAACCTCACCATAAGACCAAGAACGAATTTGTTCCGGAGATGCGATGGAAATTTTAATTTTGTCAAAGGATTCTTCACCGGAAACCTGCTGACCAAAATATTTCATAATATCATTCATATTTTCAAATCTCCTTAGCCTTAAGCTTCATCGTTCAAAAGTTCAACATTCAAGCACAAAGACTTAATTTCTTTAACCAACACGTTGAATGATTCTGGAACGCCGGCCTCAAAGCTGTCCTCACCACGAACAATAGCTTCATAAACCTTAGTACGTCCGCTGACATCATCAGACTTAACGGTAAGCATTTCTTGCAAGGTATAGGCAGCACCATAAGCTTGCAAAGCCCACACCTCCATTTCACCGAAACGCTGACCGCCGAATTGAGCCTTACCGCCGAGAGGTTGTTGTGTAACCAAGGAGTACGGACCAACCGAACGAGCGTGCATTTTCTCATCAACAATGTGGTGCAACTTAATCATATAAATGACACCGACGGTAACCTTACGGTCAAACTTCTCACCGGTACGACCGTCATAAAGGTCAATCTGTCCCGAAACCGGCAAACCTGCTTTTTCAAGCATGGAGTTAATATCGGCATTAGAAGCACCGTCAAAAACCGGTGTTGCAGTCGGAATACCGTTTTTCTCATTAGAGATAACCTCCATTTTCTCTTCAATACTCAAGGGTTCAATATCTCTCTTGTATTGTTTTTCACCATAGATTTCGAGAAGTTTGGCATTAAGTTCATCAATGGTCTTTTCACCGCGTTTGTATTGCTCACACATTTCGTTAAGCTGTTTGCCGAGCTCTTTGGCCGCCCAACCGAGGTGGGTTTCCAAGATTTGCCCGATATTCATACGAGAAGGCACACCTAACGGGTTCAATACGATATCAACCGGCGTACCATCTTCCATATAAGGCATATCTTGGAGCGGCAACACGCGCGAAATAGTACCTTTGTTTCCGTGGCGTCCGGCAACCTTATCACCAGTTTGGATTTTACGCTTGGTGGCAATGAAAACCTTAACCATTTTCAAAACCCCAGGCAACAAATCATCGCCGCGTTGAACTTTTTCAACCTTATCTTCAAAGTGCTTGTGAATTTTATCCAGACGAGCGTCATAAGCAGCCAAAAACTCTTCGATTTTAGCCATGACATCTTCATCTTTCACAACGATTTTACGCCATTGAGCTGAAGGAACGGCAGCCAATACATCTTCGGTAATCTCTGCATTTTTGCTGATTCCTTTAGGTGCATCAACAACCTTCTGTCCCAAGAGCATAGACTTCAAACGAGCTTCACAGCTGCGGCGAATAATGGCAATCTCGTCTTCACGGTCTTTAATAAGCTGAGAGATTTCCTCTTGCTCAATAGAAAGAGCGCGTTCATCTTTTTCCACGCCGCGGCGGGAGAACACATGAACATCAACGACAACACCTTCAATCCCCGGCTGAACGCGTAAAGACGTGTCGCGAACATCGCTGGCTTTCTCACCAAAGATAGCGCGCAAAAGTTTTTCTTCCGGAGTAACGGGAGATTCACCTTTCGGCGTAACTTTTCCGACCAAGATGTCGCCGGCCTTAACTTCGGCACCGATATAAACAATACCGGACTCATCAAGGTTGCGCAAAGCTTCTTCACCGACGTTAGGAATATCACGGGTAATTTCTTCTTGACCGAGCTTAGTATCGCGAGCCATAACCTCAAATTCTTCAATATGAAGAGAGGTCAAAACATCATCACGCGAAATTCTCTCAGACAACAAGATAGCATCTTCGTAGTTCAAACCGTTCCACGGCATAAATGCGACGAGCAAGTTGCGCCCCAAAGCGAGTTCGCCCATATCGGTACAAGGACCATCGGCAATAATATCACCGGCCTTAATCTTGTCGCCGACCTTAACCAACGGAATTTGGTTAATACAGGTATTTTGGTTAGAACGACGGAATTTTTGCAGTTTATAGATTTCGACACCGGCATCGACAACATCGCTGGATTCAGAACGAACCACAATACGTTTAGCATCAACGGCATCGACCACACCATCAAATTTAGCAACAACGGTTGCGCCTGAATCACGAGCCACACAAGCTTCCATACCTGTACCGACAAGCGGAGCCTCGGAACGAAGCAAAGGCACGCCTTGACGTTGCATGTTTGCCCCCATCAACGCACGGTTAGCATCGGAATTTTCCAAGAACGGAATAAGAGCCGTTGCCACCGAAACCAACTGTTGCGGAGACACATCGATGAAGTCGATTTCTTCGGGATGATGGAACTCAAACTCACCGGCTTTACGGCAAGCAATCAAATCATTTTCAAAATGACCGTCATCTTTAACTTTAGCATTAGCTTCGGCAATAATGTGCTTGCCTTCCTCATCGGCAGAAAGATAAACCACATCGGAAGTAACCACCCCGCCGACAACTTTGCGGTACGGACATTCAATAAAGCCATATTTATTAATGCGAGCATAAGTTGACAATGAGTTAATCAAACCGATATTCGGACCTTCCGGCGTTTCAATCGGGCAGATACGACCATAGTGGGTTGGGTGCACATCGCGAACTTCAAATCCGGCGCGATCGCGGCTCAAGCCCCCTGGACCCAATGCGGAAAGACGACGTTTGTGCGTAATCTCCGACAACGGGTTGTTCTGATCCATAAATTGTGACAATTGAGAAGACCCGAAAAATTCTCTGATAACCGAGGCAATCGGCTTAGCATTCACCAAATCCTGCGGCTTAACATTCATCAAGTTTTCGGAAGACATTCTCTCGCGAATAGCTCTCTCCATACGGAGCAAGCCCATGCGATATTGATTTTCCATCAATTCGCCGACCGAACGAACGCGGCGGTTGCCCAAGTGGTCAATATCATCCACCTCGCCTTTGCCGTCGCGGAGTTCAACCAAATGCTTAACAATGCGCAAAATATCATCTTTGCGAAGAACACGGAGCGTATCCGGAGCTTCATCAAAAGAAATATCCAAAGCGGAATTCATCTTCACACGCCCGACCGAAGACAAATCATAACGCTCATTGTCAAAGAACAAAGCGCGGAAAAGTTGATCAGCCGTTTCATAGGTAGGCGGTTCCCCTGGGCGCATCACACGATAGATATCGAGCAAGGCCTCTTCGCGACAGTGGTTTTTATCGCTGACCAAAGTATTGCGAATATACGGACCAGCATCACCTTCCACAATATAAAGAATTTTAATTTCAGAGATTTTAGCCTCGGCAATTTTCTGCAAAACATCTTCGGTAATCTCATCGGCAGCCTCGGCAATAACCTCACCGGTTTTCGGCGCAACCACGGCGGCAGCCAAAAACTTTCCGATTAAACGCTCGGTAGGCAAACGGAAATATTCCAACCCTTCATCAGCCAACTTTTTAGCCAATCTCGGTGTAATTTTTTTGCCGGCCTCAAGAACGACATCACCGTTTGCGGCATTAACCAAATCAAAGCTAAACTTAATACCGCGCATACGCTCCGGAATAAACTTAATTTTCCAGTTCTTTTTATCCAGTGTAACGGTATCTATATCATAGAAGTAGCTCAAAATTTCTTCTTTATCCATACCCTTAATTTCGGCAGGATCGATACGTTTTCCTTCTTTTTTCAAAGCGGCGATTTTATCTTCCGTTTCTTTTGAATAGAGGGAATAGAGAATAGAAGTAACGGGCAGCTTACGTCTGCGGTCGATACGAGCATAGAGCAAATCTTTGGCATCAAATTCAAAATCGAGCCAAGAGCCGCGATAAGGAATAACGCGAGCGGCAAACAAATATTTACCGGAAGACACGGTTTTTCCTTTATCATGATCAAAGAACACCCCTGGGGATCTGTGCATTTGAGAAACGACGACACGTTCTGTACCATTAAAGATGAAGGTACCTTTGTCGGTCATGAGCGGAATATCGCCCATATAAACATCTTGTTCCTTAATATCGTGAATAGATTTTGCACCGGTAGCATCATCAACATCCCACACGACCAAACGCAGCGTAGCCTTAACCGGAGCAGCATAGGTCATATCGCGTTTCAAGCATTCTTCCTCGTCATACTTCGGAGCCTCAAGTTCATATTTAACGAACTCAAGTTCCCCGCTTCCGGAAAAATCTCTGATAGGGAAAATAGATTTGAAGACTTCACCCAAGCCAAACTCACTGTCTTGCCCGTGAATAAAGTCATTATAAGAACCGGTCTGAACTTCAATCAAGCTTGGCATATCGGCAACAGCGTCGATTCGTCCAAAGCTTCTTCTTACACGTCTTTTCTTCGCATAAGATTGTTTCATAAGCATTCATCCTTGTTGTAAAAAAATCCGCGGCCATTCTATTGGTTACGAGCCAAATCCCGCCGACAGAGGGTTAAAAAAAATCCAGATTTATGTAAGAACCGCGCCACACCGCTGGCATAGAAAGAGAACCTCTTGGCGCAGATTCGCCCAATAATAAAATTTTAAAAAGTCGATTATTTATACTCCGAGAGTCGAAAAAAGCAAGTATTTTTTGCAAAATGAGTCAAGTTTTTTTATTTTTATCCCAAAGAAATATTTTAAAGCCATTTAAATCCGCCGCATAACGCCAAGAAATACTTGACAAAATTTTCGTCCTGTTATATAAACTAACCAATTCACATATTATTAACATTAAAACCATACAATTATGATTATTACAATTATCAGCACCATTTTCGCCACTCTAACAGGAATCAGGGCTTATAAAATCAAAAACAAAGCCTATCTAGGAAACCTCATAGGCTTTGGCCTTCTTTTTTCCTTAACAATACTGTTAGGAATAATAAGCGGCATCAATGATGAGATAAACTTCGCCATTGAACACAAATTTGTGATGGGGCTTGTTGGTATACTGGCTCCGATAGACATCGCTTACAGATTTTGCGAAGCCAAAGAAGAGCACGACTACGAATTTGTCGCTTGGTATGGCGGCATCTTTGTAGTACTCCTTCTTCTTCTTTGTATATTTAGCCCGCTTGCATATTCAACTTTACTATATGCCTGCGCCATTGCGGCTACATTGCTTTTTCTCGGCATCTTCTTACTGTTCTCGCAAAATTAAAAAAATGCTTCAAAGTCGTGGTTAACTCCACGGCTTTTTTATTGATATCAATAAAAAATTCAGATAATATAATAAATCATAACCGATAAGGATAAACCAATGAAAAGCAAAATTCTTCTTATAGCTGCCCTTTTCTGCGCCGCATGTAGTACAGGCAAACATTACGCCATTTATCAATATGACAACGGAAACGATTATGTCAAAGACGGCACTGTCCGCATTATTAATACCAAGAACGGCAAGATGGGATACGCCACCGCTGACGGAAAAATGTTAATTGAACCGCGCTTTGCCTTTGCCCACCCGTTTGAAAACGGCATTGCTAAAGTCACCTACACCGGAGAGTCTAAAACCGTAGGTGATTCCTATGGCGAATATCACTATTGGGACAGTGATGATTGGTTTTATATCAACAAACAAGGACAACAAATTCAACCTTAAAACAAAAAAATCCCTGAAGATATCAACATCAGGGATTTTTCAAATTCAAAGCAACTGTTTTTCAACCCATTTTGAGGCTTTACGCAAATAAGCATGGCATTTTTCAAGAGAAAGATGTTCGTTCTCATCTTCCAAGCCTTTCTGAGCATCAATATAAAATTCCGCTTTGGCTGGCAAAACTTGCTTAATTTGATTAAGTGTTTGCAACACATTCTTCGAGGACAAACCACCGGCATACCCTTGAACCACATCGGGAAAAGCAGGTGATTTTCGCTTGTTTGGAACAATCCCTTTTCCGAAAGATTCGTCATACAAACAATCAAATTCAATATCCTCAACTTGATACAGCTGTTCAATAATTTCCTTGTTACTGTCATTATAAGACAAGATAAACCTCTGTTCATCAAACAGCCTAATCATCTCGGCCACTTGCGCCGCATCAGGCGTTTTTTCGCGTCCGACCTTAAAGTTGAGTTGCACCCGTGAAATAACCGGCAAACCATTTTGATGCCTAAACTCAAGAAAAGTTTTCAATTCCTTCGGTACCTCTCCCGCACAAAAATCTTCAACCCAGTCTTTGTTCAAATGCAACGCAATTTGCGTCATAGGCGTTGCATAAAAACACAAAGCCCAAATCCACCAATAGCGCGCCATTCCGAAAGATGCCTTTTCGCCTGAAACCTGAATACCTATTTCAGCCAAAGGATACTTTTCACAAATCCGAAGCAAAGCTTTGATATCCGTAAACTCATTTGCACCGGATACCGTAATTCTCGATAACTGCATAACACAAAAATTTTTAATGAATAATATAAAAAAAATAATACAATCTCAAACAAAACATACAAAAGAACTAACTTATTGTCAAGCCGACCGATTAGCAAAAAAGTCCCTCATTCACAGCAGGAAGAAGGACTTTCGAAGCTTTAAAACACCCGAAATTATTGCGCGGCGCGCAAAGCATTAATCACATTAGTAGCAATTGTCTGCGCCTCGGAGTCAATCCCCGCCGCCTCAAGAGCCATTTTCTTAAGACAGGTGCTGACAATTTCATCTTTAGTCGCGGTCAAACTTTTGGTAAAGAGTGTTCCGTTTTGCAGCATGGAATTAGCCTCGGTAACGGCACACGCGCGAAATTTTTCTTGAGGAGTTGCATTAGCCCCGACCACCATATATTTATCAAGCTGGCCGCATCCGTTCAACAGCACCGCCAATCCCAAAATCAAGCAATATTTTTTCATAACCATTTCCCCTTTTGAATAATAAAAGACATATAAAAGATAAATCAAACTGTTTAATTTTTTATAACTCACACAATTTTTTTACACAAAAAAATGAGTGGCAAGCGCATAGCTTCACCACTCATTCTTAACTTAAAATTCAGTTTTGCTCTATTGCTTACTACTTTCGGCCTTATCACCGGTCAACGCATGATAAAATTCGCATTGCCCAACACCGGCAGAGGTTATCCGCCAAGTACCGCAACCCAATACAACAAAACCGAGAGACTTAAAACTCTCAACCAAATTCGGCGCAATCGCCTGAATCAAATCGCTAATCTTTCCTTGTTGTTTTTGCTTCAAAAGCAACAAAGCTTCTTTTCTGTCAGTAATCATAATAATTAGAATTATAAAGTTAAAAAGCCACAACCGGACAAACATACAATTTAGCCCACTTACCGATAGACCTATCCACAAAAGCCTGTTTTCCGTTAACAAACATAGCTTTTCCGGACTGTTTTTCGGAAGACGTCCAATATTCATGAGAATCAAGCAGCACATCAGCCCCTTTTATCTGACAGAGAGTCTCATTAACCAGTTTATAATTTTTACAAACACGAGACATTTCATAATGACTGGCAAAAAATGCCTCACCGGCTTGAATACCATCCAAAGCATAATTTGCACAATACTCGGCAGCCTCAGCTTTTTGTTTTTGCAAACCAGCCGTTTCCATAATCAAGCGTGTATTTTCTTTTCCGTTCAGTCCATCAGGCAACCCAACGGATAATTCATCACTTGACCATGGCAAAATTTTTTGATGAAGCATAGTAATCAACCCATGTCGGCCGGTTTTATCAACATCACCAACCACACCGGACACCTGCTTGCAAGGGATCAACTTTTCAGAAAAAGTCTTGTCTTCGGCGTAATAAAACATTTTAACTTTAATGTTACCGCTATCGGCTTTAAGCAATTCAGAGTCACACAACAAACATTGCAAAAAATCTTGACTAAGTTCTTTTTCGTGCCACCAATGCCGAACCACATCTTCAGCACTCAAACCCAGTTCCAGAGCCTTAGCTTTTAAGATTACAAATTTTTCCATAATGCATATAAAATGATTGTTAAACAATAATAAAAATTCATCGCACAAGCTATAAAATTTAGCCTCTTTTGTCAATCCGAAAAATAAACAAAATTCCACAAACCTTGCTTACCGGATAATTTAACCGGATTTTTCAAAACTTTGATGTTTTCGAGTTTCCAAGCAAACCGCCCGACGCGCCAGTCCCCGAAATCACGCTCAGCATCGCTCTGCGCTTGGATAAATTCTTCCGTCATCAAAACACAATCCACCAAATCGGCCACAACAATCACCTCACCCAAAGGACAATCTTTTATGCTATACTTTTCCGCCAAGAGCTTGCACTCTTTAGAAAGCGGCTTGAGTGAGGCATGAATGGCAAGCTTGCCGCGATACTTTGTCGCCCACGACCGTGTTTCAAACTTTTTCAACCCCAGCGCAATCGCTTGAGCATAAGGCTGCCAAATAGTAATCGCCTTCATCAAACACCCTCAAATTCATTACACAAACCAATCCTACCTCACAAATTTAAGATTAAAATAACTAATCCCTTCATTTTGCAGCAATAATGCCCCAAAGCACTCCTCTTCGGAGAGATGGACAAGTTCGGTAGCCCCTTTCATTCTTTCCGTCCAAGGTAGTTTATCTAATTCGGCAAACCGCTCTAACATAAAATTAACCGCACCGAATTTATCAAAATTCTCGATTTTTTCTAAGCGTTTCACATAGGCCAACATCCATAAATAGGCTGATAAATAAGACGAACGATATTGCGCGCGCAACTCTTTATCTTTAGGGTTGGAAAACATTCCATTTTTATTCAAAAGCCCCAAGACCGGCAAGACTTCTGCATTAATATTTTTGATAGCGTCTATATGCTTTTCATTTTCAATATCCATAAGATAGTGAGGGAGCAACTCAGCAAAACCTTCACCAAGACAGCCCATTTTTTGAAAATATGCTCCGTGAACAACGTGGGAAAGCTCATGTACCAAACCTATTTTTTGCTCATTGTCAGGCTTTTTTGTAAACCCTTTTTCAAACCAAACTTCATCCACCGCTAAGGCTTTGGTATAAACATCATCCAAATCGGCATTGATTCCGCACATCCCTTTAGGAAAAGGGCAAGTGGTTAAAGATTGAAAAACCTCCCCTTGCGGCAAGACCACAAAACCGAAAATAGGCTTTTTAATATAATTCAACGGCAAAGCGGCAACTTCCTTGGCATACCCATCCAAAACCGCCACAAAAGCCTTTCCGCAATCAGAATTATTGTACTTCTGCACCATATCGGGCAACATCGCCAAACGCAAAAATTCACCAGCGTCTACAACTTCAAAAGCCAAATCTTTAATTTTCAAAACTTTTCTCCCCAAAAACAAATGGCAGTTATTACAGTAACTTTCTTTTGCGATATTTAAGATTTCTGTAGCCTAGTTTTTCATATAAATTATTTGCTTCGTTATTAAAAGTAAAAACATCAAGTTCAATCGACTTAATATTTTTTGAAATTAAATATTTCTCGGCTTCAGCAATCAGAGCTTGCGCAATTCCTTGCCGACGATAATTTTCATCAACACATAAATCACCGATATATCCAAAGTCAGGATACACAAAAAACTCTTTTGAACAATCATGCAAATAGAGGGTTAAATAACCGACTATTCTTTTATTTTCGTCACAAGCTTTAAACACTTCGGCGTATTCATCATCTATAACATTTTTTATATATTCAGCATTATTTGAGAGTGCACATTTACGAAAATAGGTTGGCTCTTTTTCTTGATGAAGCTCCCCGCTCTGCCGCGCCAAATTAGCAATTTCCTCAACATCTTCATATTTTGCAAGGCTTATTTCATACCCCATTTTATTCCTCATTTCTTTACATCACCATCCGTTACGAACACTCTATTTTCTTCCCAAATGCTTGTCAAGCAACAAAAATATATAAAAATTTTCCTCTTACAAAACTTTTTTCACCTGAAATACAACACGACCAATCTTTCTCCTCTTATCTTGCTTATCCACTCCTCCTATCTCTCATATTATTCTCCTCCCCCTCCCCACACCATCTCTCCCTCCTTTCCTTACTCTTATTATCTTTCCTCTACCTCTACTCGCAATCCTCTCCTTCCCATGTTTCTCCTCTCTTTCCATCCCTTCCTTTACCTCCTCTCAATCCTCCCATTTATCTCTCCCACTCCACCCTGTCTCTCTTAACACCTTACCTTTAATCTTTAGATAAAATTAGCCACAGTAAAAAGATAACTACCAAACGCTACCTTTTACTTCAGCACACCTTCTCGCCCTCTCGCACATCGACCACTCCTTCTCGCCACTTGCACTTCGACTCTCCTAAAGCCCCATCACACATCGCTATACTCACGCGATACATCTCCTCTTTATTCCCCCCATCTATTCCAAACAAAAAAAATCCCGACCAGCCACTTATCATAGCATAATCGGGATTTTAAATTCTGATTAATTCTCAGAAAACTAAAAAGAAGAATTACTTCAATTCAACTTTAGCACCAGCTTCTTCAAGTTTCTTCTTGATTTCTTCAGCTTCAGCCTTAGCAACACCTTCTTTAACAGTTTTAGGAGCACCATCAACCAAATCTTTAGCTTCTTTCAAGCCCAATTGAGTGATAGCACGGATTTCTTTAATAACATTAATCTTGTTAGCACCAGCTTCAGCAAGAACGACTGTGAATTCGTCTTTTTCTTCAGCAGCGGCAGCACCACCAGCAGCACCGGCAACAGCAACGGCAGCAGCGGCAGAAACTCCCCATTTTTCTTCCAACATTTTAGCAAGATCAGCAGCTTCCATAACGGTAAGAGCTGACAATTCATCAACTAACTTGGCTAAATCGGCCATAATTTTTCTCCAAAAAATAAATTAAATCTAAAAAATTTTCAAAAATCACAAAATTTTGCTCTTAACTTAGGCTCTATCCTCAAGCGCGAAACCTTAAGCCCACACGCTTGAAAGACCAAAAGACTAAGCAGCTTCTTTTTCGCTGTAAGCTTTTGCAAGGCGAGCCAATTGAGCTCCCGGAGCTTGCAAAAGACCGATAATTTTGGCGCGCAGTTCGTCCATAGAAGGAATGCTTGCCAAAGTTTTGATATCGTTAACGGAAAGAACACCGGCAGTATTAGCACCACCGACAATAACCAACTTTTCGTTATCTTTAGCGAAGTTGACACAAGCTTTGCAGGCAGAAATCGGGTCATTAGCAAAAGCAATGGCCGTCGGACCGGTAAAGAGGTCGGCAATACCTTCAAACTTCGTGCCTTTAAGAGCAAGACGAGTAATGCGATTTTTAGTAACCTTAAAACCAGCACCAGCTTCTCTGATTTTATCTCTGAGTTCAGAAACTTCTTTAACAGTCAAGCCCTTGTAGTGAGCAACGACAATGAGTTCAGAACCAGAAAGCAATTCATTCAATTCGCTGAGCAACTGAGATTTTTCTTCGCGATTCACTTGTTGTCTCCAATTTTAAGCACCACTCACAAACAAAGTTCCCACACATTTCACTCAAACCTCTCTTACAAAACAATATCTTGTTTTATAAAACAGAATTCAACTCTTTCCAAATAGCTCCATTTTTTTTCAAACAGAACATACATTCTGAAAGACAAAATGCATAAACAGAACATCGCAAGAGCAATGCCATTTTTTTTACACAATTGCAAGGCCGCAAAACCGCAACCAAGCAAGACCTAATCTGTCCAGGAGAAAAAAGACATTTATAGAAAAAATTCTCTACTCCCGTCTGCGTAGGATATTTAAGAAAAGCATTTGATAAAGCTCCATTTTTAAGACCAATGTCTTAACTCCCAAGCCTTTATCCCAAACGCCCGCCACCTACGGTCTTGGACAGTTCTAAAAAGCAATTACGCCACAATAGATAAAACAAATTTATAACCATGTCAACAATAATTGCTTTTTGAGTTGGGAAGGACGCCAAACAAACGCCCCTCCCCAAACTTTCAAACAAAGACGCAGTCGAAAAACATAAAATACCAAAGAGGCATAACACCGACCGCACCTTTTACCCAACACTAGAGTTGAGTTGCATCAACCTTAACACCGACACCCATGGTACTGCTCAAAGAAATTTTCTTAACATAAGTACCTTTAGCACCGGCCGGTTTAGCTTTGATAATGGCATCCATAAATGCTTTAGCATTATCATAAATTTTATCTTCAGAAAAGCTAGCTTTAGCAACACCGGCATGAACAATACCGTTTTTCTCAACACGATATTGAACTTCACCGGCCTTAGCTTTAGCAACTGCATTGGCAACATCGGCAGTAACCGTGCCGAGTTTCGGGTTTGGCATCAAGCCTTTCGGCCCCAAAACGCGAGCAACTTTACCGGCCAACCCCATCATATCAGGGGTTGCGATGCATCTGTCGAAATCAATTTTACCGCTCAAAATAGAGTCGATAAGGTTTTCGGCACCAACCAAATCAGCACCGGCAGCTTTAGCTTCATCAGCCTTTTCGCCTCTTGCCAAAACAGCAACGCGAACGGTTTTACCGTTTCCGTGTGGAAGAGCGCAAACACCGCGCACCATTTGGTCGGCATATTTCGGATCAACACCGAGGTTAACTGCCAAATCAATTGTTTCGTCAAATTTTGCGGTAGCATTTTCTTTAACGATTTTAACAGCTTCTTTCAAAGAATAAGACTTTGTTTTATCAACTGTTTTATAAGCGTTTACAATTCTTTTTCCAGTCATAGTCTTACTCCACAACCTTAATGCCCATAGAAACGGCTTGACCTTTAACCATATTCATAGCAGATTCAACTGTAGAACAGTTCAAATCCGGCAATTTGGTGGTAGCAATTTCTTTAACCTGAGCCATAGTAATTTGACCGGCAAAAGTTTTCCCCGGTTCTTTAGAAGCAGACTTAACATTAGCCGCTTTTTTAATGAAATAAGAAACCGGAGGAAGTTTTGTAACGAAAACAAAAGACTTATCCTCATAAGCGGTAATAATAACCGGCACGGGAATCCCCGGTTCCATTTTTTGCGTAGCAGCATTAAACTGTTTGCAGAAATCCATAATATTCAAGCCTTTTTGCCCCAAAGCAGGACCAACCGGAGGAGAAGGGTTAGCTTTTCCCGCCGGAATTTGAAGCTTGATTAAACCTAAAATTTTCTTTTTAGACTTAGCCATTTCAAAAACCTCTTTAATAGGATCGTGGTTGAATTAGACGATGGCTCGCCTCCCACGAAATTACGTTAAAATACAAGATTCGCTCTTAAGTACAGATACAAATCCCCCTTAAGAGTCGCTTTTATATACCACAATAATTTTATTTTACAAGTATTTTTTCGCAAAAAAATCAAAAAAAGGGCTGAACAGATTCATTTCAGCCCATTTTTGCAATTATAATTCTGTCTAAAAAGACTAATGGTGCATTCTCTCCTCGCGTTCTCTTGACAATCTTTCCTGTATGATATGATTGATGTTTTGCTCGCGGCCGTTGCGAACTTTTTGTTGCGGCTTTGCGGGAGCTTTCTTTTGCCGCCCCTCAGCAATTGTTTTTCCGTTACGCAAAGACTTAACATCATCATTGGTAATCCAGTAAATAGATTTTTTTGCAGATTGTGATTTATCATCACTTTTGATGGATGTATTAATGGCTGCATTCGCACCGCGCAGCTTTTGTATTTTGGAGTTATCATCGCTGCTGCCTTTATCCACGCCATCAACCTGCTTATTATTATCTTGTTTTCCTCTGGCCTTTTCTTCGTCTTCTTTTTGTTGCTGATTTTCGGGGCAATCGCTGGGCATGGGCACCAATCCGACATCTTGCCACACATCGCTGATATCTTCTTTTTTTCCGGTTTCGATAATACGTTCAAGCTTTTGCACGCCGCTGTCTATTATCGTTTTAACCGTTCCCCACTGCTGCAAAGCCAAATCCACAAACTCCAAATCCTGTTCAAGCAAGCTTTTCTTTTGCCGAGGATTTTGCATTTGCGATGCGGTATTGCCTCCTTGCGCTTTATTGACTTTGCTTTGCAAAATTTTTCTTTTGGCAAGCAACACTTTGCGGATAACATTCATTTTTTTGCTGGCATGTTGAGCTTTTGGCAGCATCAATTTAACTTTCTGCAAATAAGGAATGTCTTTATAAACCTCGCTGCGATTTTTTTTATCTTCGGGAGAAAAATAAAATTGGCTCAAATCGCTGTCTCGCCCGATTGCATCATTTTTCCTCTGGACGTGAGAATTTTCCATCGCCTCATCCGCCGCCGCATTTTGATTTTCTTTTTCAGTCATATTATCCTCCGCCAAATCCGCCGACTTAACAATACCATACCACATTTTTGACAAAAAATCAAAATAAAAATCGCCCCTTACACACAAAACACTTTACAAAAACAAAAATTATGTTATACAATCCGCACAAACAATATAATTTTGTCAAACTAATAAATTTATGCTTATGGAACAATTATTTTATTTAAGTTTAGCAGGCAATGTCGTCTTGCTCATTTTGCTCGTTGTGCTGATAATCAAAAAAACATCTCCGTCTAAGCAAACAACGCCCAAGACAAGTGATGCCCCTACTTTTGAGAAACCGCAAAACAAAACGGAAAGAAAGCAAGATTTGATAAAGGAGTCCACATCCGAGTGGCTTTATAGAGCCTCATTGGACGACGTAGCAGCTTTCATAAAAAAATCGGACTGGAAAGCTATATTCAATATTGTTAAAACCTTTATAAAGAGAGCAGGCTCCCAACATGACAAGCAAATATGGAAGATGCTGACCGACCGCTTGTGCCAAACCGAGCACCCGATATTATCAGATGAATTTATACAAAAGCATAATTCAGAGATAATCTGGGTTGAAACCCTCGCAACAGATGAGGAAATAAAAAAAGCCGTAGCCGATAAATGGAATACGACCCAAAAAATTCCGGCTTATGTACTAAGAAAAAATCGTCAGCTTGTCGGTTTTGCGCTTAGTCAAAAACTTATCATAGACGGCACAACATCACTCTTGGTCTATGCCTCTCATATCGGCAATATTGTGAAAAGTTGGCGCAAATCGCTGTTAACCAAAACCGACAGCAAACTTGTTGAAAAACATTTCGATACCTTAAATTCAATGATGGAAGAGGCCGATGTTCCGCAAATCCGCTTCAAACACTGGATGATTTCCACCGGTGATTACGATGGATATAATATTAATCATCCCAAACGCTACACCTATTATGAAGACGATGATTGTTCATTGATTCTGGCTAAACTTTAAGAAAAAAAAGCAAACGGAGGTTTTTACACCTCCGTTTTTCAATTTCTGCAAACCCCAAAGCCTACTTTTTCAAATCGCTAGTGCAGTTCGGGCATTTAACCGCCGCCTCCGGAATTTCCGAACAGCAATAAGGACAAGTCTTGGTTTTCGGCGCAGCCTTGGCCGCGTCTTGCGCCTCTTTTTTATCAATTTTAGCCTGCAAATTATTAATCCCCTTAATGAGGATAAAAACCGCAAACGCCACGATAACAAAACTGATAACCGCATTGATAAACAAACCATAATTCAGCGTAACCGCACCGGCAGCCTGAGCAGCAGCCAAAGAATTATAAGGAGCTTCGGTTGCACCGGATTTCAGCACCAAATAAAGGTTTGAAAAATCCACTTTTCCCAAGAGCAACCCGATAGGCGGCATAATCACGTCTTTTACGAGTGAGTCGACAATTTTCCCGAACGCCGCACCGATAATAATACCGACAGCCATATCAATCACATTGCCGCGCATGGCAAATTTTTTGAACTCATTCACAAAATTTTTCAACATAAAACACCCCCCGCAAACTTAACAAAAAGGGCTCGAAAACCCGAACCCTTTCAAACTAATCACCAAAAACTTACTTAATTTTTTCGACTTGAGAAAACTCAAGTTCAACCGGTGTAGAGCGTCCGAAGATAGAAACCGAAACCTTAACGCGCATTTTTTCGGTATCCACATCTTCCACGAACCCGATAAAGGAAGCAAACGGTCCGTCAATAACGCGGATTTGTTCACCGACCTCAAAATCAGCGGCAGTACGCGGCCGTTCAACACCTTCGGTCAGCTGTTTCATAATCCGCTCCACCTCGGCCTCAGTAATAGGTTGAGGTTTATTACGACTACCCAAAAAACCGCTAACGCGTGAAGTACTTTTAATAATGTGCCACACATCATCAGACATAACCATTTTCACCAGCACATAACCGGGGAAAAACTTGCGTTCGCTGCTAACCTTAGCACCTTTTTTAACATCCACGACTTCCTCAGTCGGAACCATAACATCCAAAATTTTATCTTCCAAATGCTTTTGAACAATCTGCTCTCGAATAGATTCGGCCACTTTTTTCTCCGAACCGGAGTAGACATTCACAACATACCAACGGGCTTCCATCAACTAAACTCCCAAATCCAAAACGATTTTCACAATCCAACCCAGAATTTGATCGACAAAGAAAAAGAAGGTAGCCGCAATAGCGACCAAAACAATCACCACCAAAGAGGTCTGCATAACTTCTTTTCTGGTCGGCCAGGTAACCTTTTTAACTTCTTGTTTAACCTGTCTGAAGAACTGTATCGGACTAACTTTTGCCATGAACTTATCCATAAAATAAAAACCACAAACGACAGACGCCTGACAACAAAGCCAACGCGTCCACCCAATGACGACAACATATTAAATTATTTTAGATATGTCAATAACTATATTTCCATAATGAAATAAATAATCCCCCGCCGCCGCCCCGACCAAGCGCAGGATAAAAAAAGGCGGTGGATGTTACAAACTACGGTCATTATGAGTGGTAGCCCGCTTATTCGCGCAAGCCTTATCTCGCGGCATCCACCTTACGGCAAATGCCCACACAACAAAGACACCCCTGTATAAAAAATTCAACAGAAGTTCTTCTTTGCCCATAATGACCAGGTTTTGTAATCCCTTGTTGAGATTTGGGCTATCCCAACGATTTTACTATAAACGTATACCACCTAAAAAACAACAAAAAAAACATATTGCACTCAACAGAAAATTATGATATTATTCAGACAATAATAGAGTGCCTTACTAAGGAGAAATTACATGACGCCTAACACTAAAACGGAAAAAAACGATACATTATGGACAGAAGCTATAGAAGCAGGAAAAGCCTTTGATTTATTTCCCAAAGAAGATTATAAGTTTACGGAGGACTATTATTTTAATGATGAGTCTACAGAAGATACAGACGATATTATTGATACTTGCCGAGGTTTTATCAAAGAGAACCACGCTAAAGAACTTAACTCACTATCAGCTGAACAACAAGATAATGTTTTAGTAATGGCTACATGGCTATATGAAACAACCGGAAACCTTCATAGCCTTGACGCATTAGAACGGATGAGCGAACAAAATTTCAACAATAAAAAAACACCCAAAGGCTCACTCGAAAAAATATACCAAGAAGACCAAGAATTTCAAAAATCTCTAACGTATGGAGGAGACGCACTAGAAGGAAAAGCAAAATGGTTAAATGTTTTGCGTAACCACCCTCTAAAAAAAGAATTGTTTAGTTTTGTTTATGATTATATCAATTCTCGTGAAGCTAATGCTAAATATATAAACCCTATTTCAGAACCTAATTTTGATAAAAAACTTGCAGAAAAAACCGAAACAAGGCTTGAAAAATATGCCAATTTAGAAATTACGAAACAGAAAGCTTCATCAAACACAAAAAACACAATGCTTTCTCCTCAATTAATGACTAAAATAATGGGAAAAACAAGATAACTTGAAAGAGCTTTAATTTACCTCGAAGAACACATATTCTTCGAGGCTTTTTATATATCCCCAAACATATATCCCCAAACAAGCAACAAAAAACTCGCTGCCCACAAACGACAACGAGTTTTTTTATATCGACCTGAACAAACGGCTCTAGAAAACCATTCCTCCCTTAAAAATCTCGGATAATGGAATTTATAGAGTTGTTTGAAAGGCGAAAGTACGCAGCGTACATAGAAGTACGTGAGGACACTTTCGACCTGAACAAACGGCTCTAGAAAACCATTCCGCACTTAAAAATCTCGGATAATGGAATTTATAGAGTTGTTTGAAAGGCGAAAGTACCACAGCCTACATAGTAGTAGGTGAGGACACTTTCGACCTGAACAAACGGCTCTAGAAAGCCATTAGACGAGATTTTTCTGGGTTGAGTTTTTCAAACTCCTCCCCCCTCATCACTAACGACGCATAAACATTGGGCAACTTATCAGGAGTAGAACGCTGAGGAAAATGATCAAACGTCACATGATCCCGATATTGCGGATAGCCATCGTTTTCAAGTTCGCGCCACCAACAGTCATGAAAAGATTCAAAACCAAAATCATCGGACATAGAGGTAAAAGCGCTAGAAATCAATGTCGCATGATATTGAGGATAATGCGTTTTTGCCCATTCTTGGATTAAAAAAATACTTTCGCGCAATCCGGCATCATGAGCGATAGGTTCTAAGAAAGCGATATTGATAAAAGGCTTGTTAAAATGAAACCTATCAAAAAACTCATCATCAAGAAAAATAGATTCAGCAATCGGGTCATCTCTATGAAGAAGAGCCGCCACAGCAACCGCATCATCAAAACACGAGCATTTCAAATCTTTATCAACGAAAAGATATCTTCTGAAATTAGCTTTTTGAGCCTCTGCCGTTTTTTTGGCAAACACCTCTTCTACCGCCGCTAAAGCCTGTTCTTTAGATAAGCGATGTAACGTAATAATTTTTTCAAATTCTCTAACACACATAATAAACAAATTTAATAGATTAATAATAAGTTTTCTGCCTAGCTGATAGCAGAAATCCCGCATAAAGTCAAGTTCAAAGGAAGACCCCGCCAACAAAACACACAAAAAAATCGCCATGTAGCGTTTCGGCCGCACAGCGAATAAAATCAATCAATATGCGAAGGAGGGATAATCCGAGGTCTGCTTTCAAACTCTTTAACATAAATTTCATATTTCAATTTATGAAACCAACCTTCTTCCCATTCCTTAATTTGAGCTTTTACCAGCTCCATATCAGTCATTTTCTTTGCCTTGCGGATAAAATAATATTTTATACACCATACAATCAAGGCATAGAACACGGCGATAATAAAAACTGCCCAAACAGCAGCAAAAATATAAATCTTCATACAAAATTATATTTTAAGTTTAACAAAATTATATTATCTAACATACTCAGCCTAACAAACTTCTTTTCTAAAATCAAGCGTAATCATTTTTTGCTTTGCCGCCCAAAAGTTCTTTACATTCTTCTCCCCCTTTTTATAATACAAGCACAAATAAAATTAAGATATAGGACCAAAAAGAGAAGAACGAATGAATAAGAAAACAATAGTTGCCGTTGGCGGTGGAGAAATTGGCAGAATAAAAATTTTGCCTGATGGAACAACTTATCAAACAGAAATAGAAACGACATTAATAGATAAATTTATTGTTGAAGCATCTGGCAAAAAAAATCCCAAAATGCTTTTTATCGGAACGGCTTCAAATGATAAAGCTAGTTATCTTGATGTGATAACAACACATTTCAAAGATAGATTAGGCTGTTCATGCGTAGAACCGCTAAATTTGGTAGGAACAAATATTTCCTTTGAAGAGATAAGACGCAAAATATTTTCAGCCGATATTATATATGTTGGAGGCGGCGACACCACAACAATGCTAAAGATATGGAAAGAACTTGGTGTTGATAAGCTTTTATTTGAAGCTTACAACAAGGGAATTATTTTATCTGGGATATCCGCAGGAGCAATTTGTTGGTTTGAATATTATGATAATGGAGATGATATTGATAATATAGAACAACTGGACATCATTTCCGGATTATCTTTTATTAAAGGTTTTGGCGTACCTCATTATAATTGCCTGACACCGAAAGAAAAGAAAAAAATAAATGATAAACTTAAAGATAAAAATATTAAAGGCTGGAGTATCGATGACTGTGTCGCATTAGTTTTTCAAAATGATGAACTAAAAATCATTTCATGTCGACCGGATCGTACAGCAACTCCAATACCTTAATATACCCCCAAAGAGCCGCCCATTCGGACGGCTCTTTTGTTGTTGGCAGGGGCGTCAAGACGCCCCACGGACTACTATCAACACAAAATCATTTACTTTTTACAAAATCCCGATATAATGTTTGCAAAATAAAATAATTATGTTTAACTATTAAAATTAAGAATTATGGAAAAAAAAGGCCCTGTAAAAACAGATTATTTGAATCTTTCAGCTTTACTTAAGGCCGAGAAAAACGGCTATCTAGAGGAACAATTAGCATTGCAACGTGCAAATGCCGGAAGTTCTGGCCTGACAACGGAAAGTTATGTCCTTGAGATTATTAAGATGAATCGCCACAAAAAATCTGCTCCACTGAGCGTAGAAGATACCGTCAGGAAACACTTTCACGGCGATTATTAAGAATGTCAGTATTTATATTGATAATTCATCGAACCCAAAAGCTCTAAAAAAAAGCCGCCCATTCGGACGGCTCTTTTGTTGCTGGCAGGGGATATAGGATAATATACGGACTACTATCTTATAAAAATCATTGCCATTTTATGAAAGCTCAACATAATATATGTTGAAAAACTTCACCTAAAACAAATCTCAATAAGCGACAAATAGAAAAAAATTATCTATTCCGCAAAACTTTTAATTCCTTAAACACTCCTATAACAATTAATATCTCTGAATGAGCTCGTAAATCGGCTATTACAAAGGTGATAAATTCTTTCATAAAAAATATTTTTAAGTTCGACAAATAATTATTACGACTATTTCAAAAAAAAGAACTGAAAAATAAAAAAATATCTATAATAATCTCTTAACAAGGTTTTTATAAAACAATTAAACAAAAAAATGCAATACATACGGTCTCAATTAATTTCTTGAATAGCAGAGTAAGTCAAGATCATCTGCAAAATTATATTTTTTTCCGACAAGATAGATAAAAATACTTGACAGATTGACGAAAACATACTATTATCAATTCGCTAATAAAAATTATAATGTTTAACTATTAAATGTATTTATTATGATTAGGGAAGAATATCTTAATCCAGAATTTATGTATAAACTCATAAATTCATTGTGTAAAAAAGATGGTTGGATTATGTCAGATTTTACTTTTGGAAAGTTGACATATAAAAACTTTAAACAACCAATACTCATGCAAAACAATCATGGTTATAACATAGTGTATAAATTCACGGTATATAAGGTTCCTGATGTTAATTTTGGACGAAGAACCTCCTGGCAAGGACGAAGAGTTACTTCTGTTAGCGGTCCAAACTTGATGAAAAATCTTATCTACAAAAACATTTATTTTGATATTTCTAATGAATGTTTTGTTGAACATGACGATACAATTTCAGAGTTCGAAGAATTCCCATCTTTCTTTAAACTGGATAATCAGTTATATTATGGAATATATGATCAGCCAAAGATTTTAAAGTACCATTATAGCTATGCCAGAGACTGTTCCAGTATCTCAAACTATATGTGTACGATGAATATTAATTTGCGCAATCTTTTTGATCCATTCAGTATATTATACAATATGACTGATGAAAAAAATAAAATAGAGCAATCTTTCATGGATGAAGGTTGGGAGATATGTTTTGAATCGCAAGAAGAGGCAAATGCTACAATCAAAGCAATTTTGATGGGCAATAAATCTTATAATTGCGCAGAATTCTATAAAGTATTAGATGACTCCAGCGGAAAAAAGTTTCACGGTGAAAACAATTATTTTAATCTGCATATTCATAATCCCAAGTTTCCGGTATTTTACACAGACAATGTTTTGGAATTAACAACTCCAATTGCTGAAGCTGTAATTGGATTAGGAAACAGCGTTAACCGGTCTTTAAATAAGATACACGAAACTCTTATTTTATTATCTCACTCTGTAACCCGTCTGATAGAATGCAATATGGATAAGTTATTTGATGACGAATGGTATGTTTCACAATTCCATGGTTTAAACTTGATCGAAATAGGTCGAACGGAACGTTCGCTTGAAATAATACAAAATAAGCTATTAGTGGATCATAATTTTGGATCAAAACATGATATATGCCTTAACGCCGTATCAGAAGCCAATTCGCACATACAAGAGAGCTATGCTTCTCTCTATTCAAGCATAAAGAAGTTAAAAACTTCAAATTTATCATTAAATACTTTGCTTGAAATATCGAACGGATTTAAGAAACTGGAAAACAAACAAGAACAAATCCATCGTTAAGTTGTTAGTTCTCATCAACCTCCCCTAAATGCCAACAAAAAAAGGCCACCTTAACGGTGACCTTTTTTTATTGGCAGGGGCAGAAGGATTGTCCGCGACATTGCGTTCCGCAATGCTTGTTCCTTCTCGCTCATTCGCTACGCTCACCGGCGTTCTTTAAGCCCGCCTTTCACTTGACGTCGAACCCTCTTTCCGGTTTCGAACCTTCGCCTTTTTCTCAACAACAAAAAAGCCGCCCATTCGGACGGCTCTTTGGTTATTGGCAGGGGCAGAAGGATTCGAACCCTCGACACTCGGTTTTGGAGACCGATGCTCTACCAACTGAGCTATACCCCTAATAAATTTCATATACTTTGATACACAACTCTGCATAAGAAATCAAGAACTTTTTTCAGATTTAAGCAAAAATAAAGATGTGCTGTTATACGAGCTTTACAAAAAGGTTGGAGAACGAGGCAAATAATAAGATTTCAGGGGGACGACACCGGAGCGTACAAAGAAGTACGTGAGGATGTCGTCACCCCGCAAAATCTGTATTAGTCGCCCGTTATACAAGATAAACAAAAGCTCGTTATGTGAGTCGAATAATAAGATTTAAGAAAAATTGTGAAGGAGTGTA